>NZ_CP060397.1:3060265-3672318 GCF_015840715.1 Synechococcus sp. CBW1004
GAGCCCGGTAGAGATCCGTGAGCGCCAGGCGCATCAGCAGGTCGCGAAGTGGCGCTGGATAGAGAACGCAGGCGTCGTAGACGACCGTGAAGCGATTCACCTCAGTAGCCCATGCCCAGCTCCTGGGCCTGGGCCGCCAGCTCATCCAGTGCCGCTCCGCGCTGCTGGTCGATGCCGTGCTTGTAGGCCATCAGGTCGGCCAGGCGGATCCGCCGGTGGGTGCCGACCTTGCGGAAGGGGATCTCCCCTTGCTCCAGCCGCTCGATCAGGAAGGGCCGCGACACATTCAGCAGATCGGCGGCCTGCTGGGTCGTGAGCTCGGCATGCACCGGCACCAGGGTGACGGCATTGCCCTGGGCCATCTGCACCAGGATTCCATGGAGCAATTCCAGCACTGCGGCCGGGATTGGGACAGATGCGCGCTGTCCATCGTCCAGGTCCAGGGAGAGGCTGGCTTGGCGCAGACCGTGGCTGGCACGGAAGCTGGCGAGATCGCGCAAGCTCGCCCCTGCAGCCTCAGCCGCCTCAGCCGTGGGGATCACGGGCTCAATGGAGCTTGGGAGAGCGACGGCCATGGGCAACGGGGGAGGGCCACTCGCACAGTAATCGAAATAATCGCAGCATCCGCAGCATCTGCAAGAGGGTGGGCCGAACGGCTGATCGAGCAGCGGATTCCCGCCGGCAGGATCCCGGGCTGCAGTGATCGCACCAGGATCAAGCTCCGCACCGCGGGCTTCCGCCTGGTGGTCGAGGTGCGGGTCACACGAGGTGCCGGTCCTTTTCGTGGCGGTGGGTCAGCAGTGGCGTAATGCTGTCTACCTCCAGGTTGACCAGCGCTGAGGCCCCTCTCCTCATGGCCGACTCCAAGCCATCCGAGCTGGATCAGCTCCGCCTGGAGAACAGCAGGCTGATTGCCCTGCTGGAGGCTCACGGCATTGCCTGGCGCTCCACCGAACAACCCAGATCGGAGCCAACCCCGGACTCAGCACAGCCTGCTGGCAGTGCCCCCGGTTCAGTGCAGCAGAAGGTGGCCCTGTTTCGGCGTCTGTTCCGCGGTCGTGATGACATCTACGCCCTGCGCTGGGAGAGCAGGACCAGCGGGCGATCGGGCTATGCGCCGGCCTGCGCGAATGAATGGAAGCCGGGGATCTGCGAGAAGCCACGGATCTCCTGCCGCGACTGCAACCACCGCGAGCTGCTGCCCCTCAGTGATGCGGCGATCTACGGCCATCTGGCCGGCGAACACACGCTTGGGCTCTACCCCCTGCTGGAGAACGACACCTGTCATCTGTTGGCGGTGGATTTCGACGAGCAGGACTGGCGCGAGGACGCAAGGGCCTTTCTGCGCTCCTGCCTGGAGCTGGCGGTGCCGGCTGCACTGGAGATCTCTCGTTCCGGGGAGGGCGCCCATGTGTGGGTGTTCTTTGAGGAGGCGGTACCGGCCCGAGAGGCTCGCCAGCTCGGGGCAGCCCTGATCAGTCACACCTGCGCCGCGTCACGCCAGTTGCAGCTGAGCTCCTACGACCGGCTGTTCCCCAATCAGGACACCATGCCGAAGGGGGGCTTCGGCAATCTGATCGCCCTGCCGCTGCAGAAGGAAGCCCGGCAGCGGGGTTGCAGCGTGTTTGTGGATGACGACCTGAAGCCCTATCCCGATCAGTGGGCCTATCTGGCAACCCTGCAGAGGCTGTCGGTGGCAGGGCTGCAGACCTTGATCCAGAGCGCCACGGGCGGTGCCCATCCTCTCGATCTGGCGTTCATCGACGAGGAGGACCTGGCGACCCCATGGAAACCGCATCAGGCGGCTCCAGCGATCAGGGGACCGCTGCCCACCTCACTCACGCTCACCCTGGCTGATCGCCTCTATGTGGAGCGCTCGAGCCTGCCGCAGCCACTGCTCAATCGCCTGATCCGCCTCGCCGCCTTCGCAAACCCGGCCTTTTACAAAGCCCAGGCAATGCGCCTGTCGGTATGGGACAAACCGCGGGTGATCGGCTGCGCCGAGAACTTTCCCCAGCACATTGCCCTGCCGCGGGGCTGCCTGGAACCCGTGCAGACCCTGCTGCAGGAGCTGGGCATCGGCTTTGATCTGGTGGATGAACGGCAAAACGGCTCACTCCTGGAGCTGGCGTTCACGGGCCAGCTGCGCGCTGACCAGGAGGCCGCCGTCGAAGCGATGCTGCGCCATGACATCGGAGTGCTGCAGGCACCGACGGCTTTCGGGAAAACGGTGGTGGCAGCAGCGATCCTGGCGCGCCGCAGGGTCAACACCCTGGTGCTGGTGCATCGGGCGGAGTTGCTGCGCCAATGGCAGGAGCGGCTCCAATCCTTTCTGGATGTCACTCCTGAGGCGATCGGTTGCATCGGTGGAGGCAAAGCCAAGCCCACCGGCCAGCTCGACATCGCCGTGATGCAGTCGCTGGTGCGGAAGGGAGAGGTGAACCCTGTGGTGCAGGGCTACGGGCAGGTGATCGTCGACGAGTGCCACCACATCGCCGCCGCCTCCTTTGAAACGATCCTCAGGCAGGTGAAGGCCCGCCACGTGCTGGGCCTGTCGGCCACCCTGGTGCGCCGCGACGGCCTGCAGCCGATCCTGTTCATGCAGTGCGGCCCCATTCGCCACACCGCCCAGCGACCTGCCGGGGCGCCCCAGACCCTGGAACTGGTAAGCCGCACCCATCAGCTCCCAGCACTACCGGCCGATCTGCCGATCCAGGAGCTGATGCGCCGGCTGGCGGAAGACCAACACCGAACCGATCAGATTGTGGCGGCGGCGCTGACTTGCTGGGGCGATGGTCGCAAGCTGCTGCTGCTGAGTGAGCGGACGGACCACATCACAGGGATCGCCCGCGCGCTGGCCGAGCAGGTGCCAAACCTGTTTCTGCTGCATGGTCGCCTGAGCGCACGCCTGCGCAGCGCCACCCTGGCCGCGCTGGAGCAGCTGCCCCCAGAGGCACCTCGCATCGTGCTGGCCACCGGGCGACTGGTGGGGGAAGGGTTCGACCATCCGCCGCTCGACACCCTGCTGCTGGCGATGCCCGTGTCGTGGAAAGGCACGCTGCAGCAATACGCCGGCCGGCTGCACCGGCAGCAGAGCGGCAAGACCAGCGTCCGCATCATCGACTGGCTCGATCTCGGCCATCCGGTGCCGCAACGCATGTGGGAGCGGAGGCTGCGGGGCTATCGGGCGATGGGGTATGAGCTGACCTCGACGCGGCTGCCCATCTCAGACTACGGCCATGTACGGCCATGCCCCGTACAATGATGAAGTCGCTCTCTGTGGTGCCATGTCACCGGTCGAGACCGCGCTCCATGCGGCGATCGAAGCGATCGACGAGCCCCGCTCGGCTCGGATGGACCAGCGCACCAAGCCCTCGGTGAAGGCCAGCATTGAGGCCGCGGCTGACCTGATGGGAATCGAGGCCTCCGCCTTCGTGGTCATGTCGGCGTATGCGCGTGCCCAGGAGCTGCTCAGTGGCAGGCAGCAGACCCTGCTCAGCCAGGGCGATCACCAGGCTCTGCTCGCCGCCCTCGACGAAGAGACCGCGCCAACGCCCGCTCTGCTAGAAGCCTGGCGGCTGCACCAGGACCAGGTCGTGCGCTCCTGAACCGGTGGCTTACCGGATCGAAGCCTTTGACCCTGGCCTGCACGACACCAAAGACTTCCGCTGCGGCAGCGACAGCCAGGACAACTTTCTGCGCCGCACCGCCAAGCGCCAGCAGCGTGATGGCTACACCCGGCTCTACGTCGCCACTGACACCGCCCAGGCAGGCGAACCTCGGGCCTGTCTCGGCTTCTACGCCATCAATGCCCATGCCATCGGCGTGGCTGATGTGCCTGCCGATGCTGTCCCGCGGGCACCACGCTCGAATCTGATTCCAGGCATTTTTCTCAGTCACCTCGCTGTCGACGGGAGACACCAAGGCCAGGGGTTGGGGCGCATCCTGCTGGTGGATGCGATGCAGCAGTGCCAGCGGGCGGGGCAGATCCTCGGGGTGCGGCTGATGTTGCTCGATGTGGCGGGCGCCGCTGGAGACGCGGAACGCGCACGCCTGCACAGCTTCTACGCGTCGATGGGGTTCCGGCCCCTCCCAGGACGACCGGAGCGGTTGTTCATCACCCTCAGTGCTCTTCCGCCTCCGCAATCGGGCGGATCAAGCATCAGAGGCGCAGATGTTTCCTGCTCCAGCCGGTGATGGTCGCCTCCACGTTCTCGAGGTGCCACTGCAGGGGCCCCCGGCCCTGGGTGCAGCCCCAGCGGCGGTAGTGCTTGCCCGGGGTGAGCACCCCCCGCAGCCGCAGCTGGCGGAGGGTTTCGCGGCTCATCCCCAGAGCTGCGCAGGCTTCTGCCGTTGTGACCCAGACCCGCTGACGCGATGAGGTTGTCGGCGTGTCCATCAGCCCCCTGCCAGCTGGGCGCGAAAGCGCTTGAGGGTGTCGATCAGCCAGGACCGCCGGTAGCTCTTGACCTGACGCGGGGCCCCATCAACGAACTGCTGCCGCAGCGGCGGCTCCTGGCCAAAGTCTGTCCGGTAGGCCTCGGCCACCAACATCCCGGCCGAGCGGTACTTGGCACGCGGCAGCACTTCCTGGAACACCTCCAGCCAGGCATCGCTGAGGGTCAGTTCGTCGTCGGCGGGGGTGCCGGGCAGCAGTCCTGAACTGGCAGTGAGGACGTTGCTGCGGACGATGTCCTTGAACAGGAGCTGGTCGCGCTGATCCAGTCCGCCCAGCCGCTCGAACAAGCCAATGCTGCGCTCCACCAGGGAAATCACCTCGGCCTCCCTGAGCCGAGGTGCGGGTGTGTGTTGGCAGGAGCCGGCTGAGCCGGCTGGATGCTCTCCAGAAACCAGCCGTCCATCCACACCGCGAACGGTGCGCTGATCTGGCGGCCATCGCTGAACGCCAGGGCGCCAGCAGGGAGATCGGAGCCCAGATGCTGGCTCTGCAGCAGCATCTGTTCGCTCACTGGCACCAGTGGAAGAGCGGAGCGATCGACCGGCCCCAGCTCCTGCATCGATGCCACCCCCTCCGCTTGGCGTTCGAGGCCACGCTGCAGCGGGTGGTGGATCTGGGCTGTGAGCGGGGCGAGCAGACGCCCTGGGCCCAGACGGTGCGAACCTGTCGCCAGTTGCTGCAGCGCAAGCAGGCGCTCTGGACTTTTCTGGAAACGCCAGGGATCGAGCCCACCAACAACGCTGCCGAGCGGGCACTGCGGCAATCGGTGATTCACCGCAAGATCAGCCATGGCGTCCAGTCCTCCGGCGGCGCCATCTGCCGCAGCCGGTTGCTCACCGTCACCGCCACCCTGCGGCAGCAGGGCCGCGATGTCTGGCAATTCCTGGAGCAGGCCTGGATTGCCCATCGCCTCGGCGGCGTGATGCCATCGCTGGTGCCGGATCGCTGAGGCAGCGATCACACGTGGAAGGAACAGATGGCCCCTCTCAGAGGAGAGATCGGAGATTGACTGACGCACTGGGGTGTCCCGACCCCTGAACGCTTACTCCCACTGCTTGCCACCCACCGCATCCAGAGAGGCTTTGAGCTTGCGAGGCAGAGCTTCGATCGGGATGCCGCTCTGCACCCAGCGATCGATCGTGAAGGCGATCAGCTGGCGGCTCAGAATGGCCGCGGCATCGAGGTAGCAGCCGGGTGGTGTGACCCTGCCCTGCAACATCTCGCTGGGCTCGGCATAGAAGTAGAGGTCATGGGGGGTGCCGTTGACTACGGTGCCGACAACGGCATTGCCATCGCGGCGACCGGCTCGTCCGATGCGCTGCAGGTAGTTGGCAGGTTCTGGTGGCACCGAACAGAGCAGTACCGAGGAAAGGTCTCCGATGTTGATGCCCATCTCCAGGGTGGAGGTGGCCGAGAGCAGGTTGGGATGACTGCGGGGGCCGTCATGGACGAACTGGTGCTCCAGCCGCTCACGGTCGGTGCGGGAGAGCAGGCCGGTGTGCTCGCGGGCAATGATGCGATTCACCTGCCCTGAGGTGTAAAGGCGGCGGTAGAGCGGTAGTCCTCCCCTGGGATCGCTCCGGTAGTGGCCGGGGCAGCGTTGCACCAGGCAGGGCATGCCCTCCCAAGCGCTCACTTCAGCCGGCCGGATGCTCTGGCCATCACCGCAGCAGCTGCAGCACAGGCTGTTCGTCTGAGCCGTCACCACAGGGTCTCGTTCTCGATGGCGACGGATGTGGAGCGGGTGCTGCGCAGCTCGTGATTGGGGAACGAGAACCGGGTGGCTGCGGGCTGCAGCCGGGTGAGCACCAGCACCAGTGATTCCTCCAGGGCATCGGCCCGGCCGGCATCGGAGCGGGACAGCTCCGTGAGCCGCTTGGCCTGCTGCTGGCGGTAGGCGGCCTGGCCGCGCAGGTGCTCGATCACCCAGCAGGTGGCATCGGCCTTGGCGGCGAGGGCCTGCTTGTTGCCCTCCTCGGCCAGCAGGGCGGCCTCCAGCTCGGCGAGCGCCTGGGACCGGGCGTCTTCGTCGTCGGCTTCCAGCTGCTGGGCCAGCTGGCCGATGGCAGTGGTGAGCTCCTGGGCCTCGATGCCCAGCTGCCAGAGGGAACCGGTGCGCTGCAGCGAGCAGGCAGGGCCTGCTGCTTGGGGGAGGGCCGGGGGGAGAGGAGCGGTGGTGGTGAGAACAGACATGGGGAGATGGAGAGGGATGGAACAAGAACTGCGGGGCGGCGGATGCCGCTCAGGCGGCGAAGGGCTCCGGCGAGAAGGGCGGCGGCACTTCCAGCACCACCACCGGCACCGGCGAACGGACTGAGCAGCGCCGGGCCTGCTGCACCAGCGAGGCCGTGCCCGCACCACCGGGGAAGGCGATCACCAGCACTGAGGCGCTGAACGCTGGGGAGGTGTGGGCCTGGGCCTCGACCAAGGCCTGCTCGAGAAGGCGCCGATTGCGGATGGGGCCGGCGCAGCGGCCATACCGGCGCCACTCGGCATCGAGGGACTGAACGCGCCAGCCGAGCTGGTGGGCAGCGCGGCCGATGGCTTGATCGGCGCCACGGGCACCGCCATGGAGCAGCAGATGCACAGCACGGCCACCGCTGCGCTGGAGCAGGGCGGAGGCGATGCGCTCCTGAGGCCATGAGAGATCACGACCACCGCCGGCGACGATGACGACCGAGCGATGGGCCAACGCCGGCGGCGGCAGGAGGCCAGGAAGAGGCAATGCAGCGGCCTGGGCCACTGCAGCAGAGGACAAGCTCATGGGCTACAGAGCAAACGAACGGGGCAAGTTTTCCGAGGATTTCGTTGCCGCAGGCGATGGGCTCGGGGCCTTTGGCGCAGTCTTTATTCTACCAGTACAAACGCACTGAGCGGTGAGCAGAAGAGCTGCAGGGCAGTGGATCTGGGCAGAGCAAGGCCATGCACTGACGGATCGGAAAGCTGATAAGCAGACCCGCCAGATTCAGCGCTGAACAACCAGCTGGCCGCGCAGCCGCGCGGGAAACTTGCTGCCTCCCGCTATGACGCGAGCGAAGGCCCGGCCAACGCAGCCGCGGGAGAGCAGCCATGCCCACCAACCCATACCGGCCCTGGTGCGGAGGGCGGCGGCGGCTGGCCGATGCACGCCACGGCGCAGCCGTGGCACGCTGAAGGACGGCCGCTGACGACCGGAGCCTTGGGGAGCTTGCTCAGCCCCGCGGCGAGGACCGTTCAAGTGGTTTCGCGCCCTCTCGACGCCCGTGTCTGTGGGCCGCTTCGGGCGAACCTTGAATCCGCCTCGCCTTATTCAAGGAAGCGGCCGTTCCTCTGAATAAGGCGAGGCCTTGCACTTGTGTCTCGCATATCCCGCCACCGTCTCGCGCGCCTGCGGCGCGACGGATGTGTTCCCGGGGAGCCCCCGGCCCTGGCCGGCTGCAGGCGGCAAAACATCTCACCAAACATCTCACATGCGGCTTTTTTCTTGTTGAGAAGTTAGGTGCAGCAATGAGATTGGGCGATTTATGGCTCAGCCTTCCAAGCTGATGATGCGGGTTCGATTCCCGCCGCCCGCTTCCTTCCATCTTCGGCATTGCAGGGCTGGCCCGGTGTGGTCGCTGCATCCCACAGGTCAGCCACTGCTTTCATGGCAATGGGTGTGTCTCCGCCCGGGCGGATGACATTCACGACATCACTTGCGGCCGTCTTGGAATCTCAATGATCACCTCGGCACCTCTGAGTTCGTCGTGGCGGCCGATGCGCAGGCAGCCGCCGTGGTTGATGGCAGCGGTCTGAGCCAGGAACAGGCCGATCCCCATGCCGCTGGCCTTGGTGCTCCTGAGCAGTTCCCAGCTGGTGGTGCCCCTGTAGTCGTGGGGAAAGCCTGGGCCGCTGTCGGCAACCTGGATGACCACGTGATCGCTCCGGTCGTCCAGTCTGAGAAGCAGCTTCCTGCTGCAAGGGGGTTGTTGCTCCATGGCCTGGATGGCATTGCGTATCAGATTGACCACGGCACTCTGCAGCTGGGCTCCATCTCCCATCAGCGGACAGGGCTGGTGCAGGCCGTGGCAGATCAGTTGAATCTGATTCTCCTGGAGAGCCTGTTGGAGATAGATCAGGCTGCTCTCGATGTTGATGGTCAGATCCAGCGGGGCTGGTTGTGTTTCCACATTGCGAAGCAGCATGCGCACCCGCTCCATCGTGGCTGTGACCTGATCGCCATTGGCGGTGAGCTGGCTGAGCTGGTTGCGCAGGGCAGCCGGGATGGTCGCTTCCGGCAGCTGTCTGACACTCGCCTCCGCCAGTCGACAGTTCAGCAAAATGCAGGCCAGAGGCTGCTGGATTTCATGCACAACGGCGGAGGCCGTGAGACTGGTCTTCAGTTTCTGCTCCAGTTGGCTGCGTTGTTGTTGGGCGATCGCTGTCTCGCGCTGCTGGGCTTTGTTCAGTTTGGCCTCGACCAGTTTGCGATCGCTGATGTCAATGATGTTCATGTGAAACCAGTCGGGCGTTGACCCGTTTCGGAGACCCTTGCCACCGGCCATCAGGGTGTGAACGATGCTGCCATCCTTTCGGATGAAGCGCTTTTCGATCTGATATCCGTGGATTTCGTTGCGCTGCATCCGAGTGAACAATGCCATCTCCTGCGCCAGGTCGTCTGGATGGGTCAGTTCCATCCAGGTGCGACTGAAGAGCTCCTCGCGCCCATAGCCAAGCAAGGAGATTGTCTTGTCATTGACGGCAACCCAGCGTTGCTCGATGTCGGTGATGGCGGTGCCGACCAGCGGGAGATTGAAGAAGCTGCGGTAACGGGCTTCGCTCGCTTCCAGGTCGGCTTTGGTCTGGCTCAGAATCAGCATCTGCTGCTGCAACTGGTTGGCACGTTCGCGTTCGGCGGCCGCAAAGATTTCGATCAGACTGCGACTGATCGCCAGGAACAGCAGCAGGTAAACCGGCAGAAAGAACCAGGCCTGGCTCAGGTCAGGGCGCGCGCGGCGGAGCGCGCTGCTCGCTTCGATGAGCTGGGGATCAAAGTCCTGCCAGTGACGTGCGGCCAGCACCCCGATTTGTATGGCGAGGATCCATTGGAGACCCTTCAGGCCCTGGATGCTGTGATGACGACTGATGGTGGCCACCTCAAGGAAGGCCCACATCGCCAGAGAGCCCAGCAGAAGGGCAAGCAGAAAATACTGGGTGGGATAGAGGTGGTTGGCGGCCAGCACCTCATAGACCGCGCTGATCAGAATGATCAGGGTTGAGAGCAGCCCTGCGGTCTGCAGGGGGATCGCCACCGCCCGACGCTCTTTGCTCCCCATGGGACTGGGACGGGCGCGTTTCACGGGTGGCCCGGCTCCTGGCCTGAGAAATCGGTGATCGGCGCCACCTTCTGGTCCCATTCACGCCGGCAGCCTGGATGCTGCTGTTCGCAGCGCTCGGACCACTGGGGCAGCACGACCTGTCTGGAGAGCTGCTGGAGCAGCTGCACATCCTGATGGCTCGGCTGAACAAGCGTCAGCCGCTGAGGCGGCAGGATCCGGCAGTCTTCTCCGGTGATGCAGGCCTCCGACTCCCGCTGCAGAGTCTGGGAATAGGTCCAGAGCTTCTCGCTGAAGGCCTGGAAGGCAGGGCTGATTCAAAGTCTCAGCCAGTACCGGGCTGGGGTCGCCGCTGCACCATTGCCAGCAGCGCCGTCATGTCGTGCATCACCGCCTGGATGCCAGCCCGGATCGACCGGAAGCCAGTCAGACGCAGCAGGTTCAAGGCGGCGGTGCGCAGCGTGGCCATTACCCCAGCACCATTGCCCCGGTAGCGGTGGGCGTCCTCATCGAGCTGGGTGTCACGGATCCAGTGCCAGCCCTCAATGCTCCAGCGGTCGCGCACCAGTTGCAGCAGGGCTTCTGGCGTGGTGCGGAGGCTCGTCAGAAACAGATGGGTGGCTTGAAATGGCTTGCCGTCACGGGTGCCGCTGGCCGCGACTTCCACGATCCAGCTGGTGCCGATCCAGGCCTCGCTGATGTGCTCTGGAGCCGCTTTGGCGCGCAGCCTCCAGGTGATGTCGCGGCCGTGGCCAACCTCGTGAACGTCCGCCACGAAAGGGATGTGCCGCTTTCCCTGGAACTGAGATCGGATCTGACGATGCAACGTCTTCTGATTCGCTTTCACTGTCAGGAGGAAGTCGGCCCCCTGCTCCTGGAGTTGCCGAAAAACGGACGCTGGGTATGGAGCGCGTCAGCCTGGATCAGCACGCCCTCGAGATCCAGCTCGCCGAGCAGTTGGCGCAGCACCGCCCGCTCGTGGTTTTCGCCGGTGGCGTAGCAAGCCTGGCTGATCGCCACGCCCAGGGCGGCTGAATACAGCGTGACCTGAGCAATGAACGCGGAGCCCCCGCCGGCCGTGGGCTCTATCGAACCCCTCAGGGTTTTGCCGTCACACACCAGCTGATCGAGATCTGCTGCGCCACCTGGGATTTGAGCGATCGTCCAGTCACGGATCGCGCCGCACAGGGCTGGCACGTCGACTTGCTGGAAGAAGTAGCGGAACGAGGAATCAGATGGCGGCCGCCGCAGCTCCACGCCCAGCGCCTCGGTGAGCACGGCGTGGTGCCGGATGGCAAACCGCTCCAGATCCCGCAAGCTCTGGCAGCCACTCAGGATCCCGAGCACGGCCACCAGCAGCAGGTACCAGGCTGGAAACCGAATCCCGCGCCGCCTCCGCGCTTCGGGGATCGACCTCAGATAGCTGATCAGGTCGAGATCGGTTGCGGCGGAAGCGCTTTCCTGCACAAAGAGAAGGCGATTCCGCCGACCTCAACCCATGCTGACAGCCCCGGCAAGAGAGACTGGGACAGACTTTGAATCAGCCCTGGCCTGGAAGGCGTCGCCCAGTCGTTGTTGCTCATCGGCGGAAAGGGAGTGCCATCGCTTCAGGGACATCGCATAGCCATTGAATCCGAACTGAAAAGCCAGCGGGTAGTAGTACTGACTGAATCGAGTCCAGCCCGCATAGCTTGCCGAGGCAGCGCTGGTCACGGCACAGTCCACGATGCCCTGCGCCAGGGCGGCCTGCGTGTCCTCGAAGGAAAGAATGGCCGGAATGCCCCCCACGGCATTGATCAGCTGCGCCAGCCCTGGGCTGGCCACCCGCACCTTGCGTCCCTGGATGTCGGTGAGCCTGCGGATCGATTCACGGCAGACCATCACCTGTGGACCGAAGCTCCAGATACCCAGCAGCTTGGCTCCGAAGGCCTGCTGCAGGTGGCGATCCACCGTGGGGCTGTAGGCACGGACCACCTGCCTGGCTTTGTTGAAATCGGGGATCCTTCCGGGAAGGTCGATTCTCTCGAGGCTGGCTTCCTTGGCGATGTTCTGCATGAATCGCAAGGAGGCGATGTCGATGCGTCCATCCCGCAGGGCATCCAGTTGATGGGTGTCCTTGAGCCCGAACGTATCGGTTGTCACATAGGTGATCTTCAGCGGTAATCCCGTGGTCGCCGCGAGATTCCGGAAGAAGGGTTCTTCCTGATCGCGTTGCAGCAGTCCGACGGTGCGGGGCTGTCCGATCACCAGCAGCGGAATCGCGGCGAACTGACGCCAGGCCACGGCAAAGGCCGTGATCAGGCCCGCGATCAGCACCAGGCGTGCGAGAACCTGGTGTCGTGGGGACAGCGCGGAGCGGTCGCCAGCGGCGACGGACGGCTCTTTCCGCGGGTTCGGGTCACTGCTGGACACCGGTTGCTCCCCCGGCTGGCTGACGCCAGTCTGTCCTGATCCGCGACAGGCTTCCGCGCCTCCCCCTGGCAAGGCCCCGGATCTGCCGGCACAGTGGCGTAGAAAGTCCGTCTCAGGAGATGGCCGGGATCAACCACTGGAGCATCACCCTCGCTGGCGGACGAACCCGGCGTCCGCGCTGGTTGACGGTGAACGGGCATTTCAGCTCCAACCCGGCCCTTGCCCTTCGCCTGGTCAGCCCGGAGGTGGCGGCGCGGCGTGTGCAGACCTACATGAAGCTGCGCGGCTGGCCGACGGAGGCCATGGAACGCTTCGTGCTGGTTCCCTCCCCACCCCTCGAGGGTGCGCCAGAGGTCGCGGCCTGAGATCCCGCTGCGGAATACATGACCTGATGGCACGTCGCGCATGGCACATCGCAGTGCCCTGAGGCTGAGGACTGCATCGCGCACACTCCTCAGGGCTCGCCGTTTTTTGATGTGTGGCCATCACGGATCCGCATCTCCCTCCGGCTGGCCGTGACGTCGTCTCCGGGCTGGGGTGGGGGCCGGCATCCGCGGTTGAGAGCCAGTGACTGGGAAGCGCTTCGCTGGCACTGACTTCATGAAAAAGCCCCCTCCGAGGAGGGGGCCCGAGCTCAACAGAGCGTTGAGGGTTGGAAAAATCCCGAGGATCAGCCGATGACCGGAGCGGTCAGCGCCACAGGCGTGGCCTCAGCAGCAGCCAGGTCGAGCGGGAAGTTGTGAGCGTTGCGCTCGTGCATCACTTCCATGCCCAGACCAGCGCGGTTCAGGATGTCCGCCCAGGTGTTCAGCACACGACCCTGCGAATCAAGGATCGACTGGTTGAAGTTGAAGCCGTTCAGGTTGAAGGCCATCGTGCTCACGCCCAGGGCAGTGAACCAGATGCCGATCACAGGCCAGGCAGCCAGGAAGAAGTGCAGGCTGCGGCTGTTGTTGAACGAGGCGTATTGGAAGATCAGGCGACCGAAGTAACCGTGGGCAGCCACGATGTTGTAGGTCTCTTCCTCCTGGCCGAACTTGTAACCGTAGTTCTGGGACTCAGACTCGGTGGTTTCACGCACCAGGCTGGAGGTCACCAGCGAACCGTGCATGGCGGAGAACAGGCTGCCGCCGAACACACCGGCCACACCCAGCATGTGGAAGGGGTGCATCAGGATGTTGTGCTCAGCCTGGAACACCAGCATGTAGTTGAAGGTGCCGCTGATGCCGAGGGGCATGCCGTCGGAGAAGGAGCCCTGACCGAAGGGATACACCAGGAACACAGCCGAAGCAGCGGCCACAGGGGCGCTGTAGGCAACGCAGATCCAGGGGCGCATGCCCAGGCGGTAGGAGAGTTCCCACTCACGACCCATGTAGGCGTAGACGCCGATCAGGAAGTGGAACACCACCAGCTGGTAAGGACCGCCGTTGTACAGCCACTCGTCGAGGCTGGCGGCTTCCCAGATGGGATAGAAGTGCAGGCCGATGGCGTTGCTCGAAGGAACAACGGCGCCGGAGATGATGTTGTTGCCGTACATCAGCGAGCCGGCAACGGGCTCACGGATGCCATCGATGTCCACAGGGGGAGCAGCGATGAAGGCGATCACGAAGCAGATGGTGGCGGCCAGCAGGCAGGGGATCATCAGCACGCCGAACCAGCCCACGTAAAGGCGGTTGTTGGTGGAGGTGACCCACTCGCAGAACTGCTGCCAACCGGAAGCGCCGGAGCGCTGCTGGAGAGTGGCGGTCATGAGAACGGTTGAGGTGGTGCCCCGGTGCCGGCGACAGGACAGACCTGAACGCAGACAGAGAGACGGGAATGAAGGGGCGGGTTCCCGCCCGACGGCAATGTAACGGATCTTTGCGGCGTTTGTGAAGGAGCCGTCATGA
Source organism: Synechococcus sp. CBW1004 (assembly GCF_015840715.1). NCBI lineage: Bacteria > Bacillati > Cyanobacteriota > Cyanophyceae > Synechococcales > Synechococcaceae > Synechococcus > Synechococcus sp. CBW1004. Next base: position 3,074,320 of record NZ_CP060397.1, read on the forward strand.
AGATTTCCTGAGCGGGGCGGGAGGCCCCGGATCCGCCTCTGGGCATGGGTGGCGGTGGACGCTTCCGGAGGCGTTCCGGCACGCCCTGGGGCATGGGCTCAGCGGCCTGACCCGGGGGGCCGTGGCCCGTGGCCCAGAACAGGTGGACCTGCGCCGTTGCCGACGCGCGGGTCGCCGCTCCCCTCGCTGGGGCCGCCGGGTCGGTCTGTGTCGCTGCGTTCGCCTGCCGAACCCGGGCGCGAAGCTGGTGGTGACCGCTGCATCGCCATGGTCACGTCGGGATCCCTGTCCGTGCCCGATCGCGGGCGCTGCGGCGGCCTGGGGGCGGCGCGACGCTGCCGCACGGTCACCTGGAGTCCGAGCGTCACGCTGGTGCCCAGCCGCGGCTGCTTCAACGCCTGCGGCTACTGCTCGTTCCGGCGGCCGCCCGACCCGGGCGATCCCCTGGCGGATGCCCTCAGCGATCACGAGGCGAGGCAGGTGCTGAGGCAACGCCCCCAGGCCGCCGAGGTGCTGCTGCTCAGCGGTGAAGTGGCCCCGGGATCTCCCTGGCGCTCCGCCTGGTTCGCCCGCCTCCTGGCTCTCTCGCGCCTGGCGCTGGCTGTGGGACGCCTGCCCCACACCAACGCCGGACCGCTGTCGCTGCGCGAGATGGCGGCGCTCGGCCGCCTCAACCCTTCGATGGGTCTGATGCTCGAAGGGCTGGGCCCCGCCTACGACGCCCTGCACCGGCAGGCTCCCAGCAAGCGCCTCGCCACGCGGCTGGGCCAGCTCGAGCAGGCCGGGCGGCTCGGGATTCCGTTCACCACCGGCCTGCTGCTGGGGGTGGGCGAAACACACGCCGATCGGCGGCGGGCTCTGAAGCTGCTGGCGGAGTTGCAGCGCCGCTGGGGGCACCTCCAGGAGGTGATCCTGCAGCCCTGGCGGCCGCATGGCGAGAGGGCCCTGCTCCTCGATGATCGTCGCTGCGGCGAGCTGCTGGAGACGATCGTGGCCGCCCGTCGCATCCTGCCGGCTGAGGTGCATCTGCAGCTGCCCCCCAACCTCTGGCCCCTGGAGCGGCTGCCCCAGGCCCTGGAGGCCGGCATCGACGACCTCGGCGGCATCGATGTCCACGATGTGATCAACCCCGCCTACCCCCAGCCCGGCATCGAGCCACTGCAGTCGTTGCTGGAGCGCGCCGGCTGGCAGCTGCGGCCGCGCCTGTGTGTGCACCCGGGGTGGCAGGTGCGACTCCCCCCTGTGCTGCGGCGCCGCTGCGAGATCCTGGCCGAGCGTCTTCCGGCGTTGGGTCAGGCCTGAGACCTGGCGCCGCGATCCGTTCCGTGGGGCCGGAAGCCCGCCCCCTCAGGCGCCGGAGCATGGTTGTTAGCGTCCAGCCCGAATGCAAGCCACCGGCCATGAGTGACCACCGGGTGCTGCTGGTACGCCTGCCCTGCAATCCGATCTTCCCGATCGGCCCGATCTATCTGGCGGATCATCTGCACAAGCAGTTCCCGGGCCTGCCGCAGCGGATCCTCGATCTGGCCGCCGTGCCCTTGCTCGATGTGCAGCGGGTGCTCAGGGGGGAGGTGGAGCGTTTCCGGCCGACCCTGCTGGTGTTCTCCTGGCGCGACATCCAGATCTATGCGCCGGTGGATGGCCGTGGCGGCAATCCGCTGCAGAACTCCTTCGAGGTGTTCTACGCCCGCAATCCGCTGCGGCGACTGCGCGGTGCCCTGGGTGGCCTGCGCCTGATGGGCTCCTATTACGGCGAGCTGTACCGCAACCTGGCCCTGGTGCGACGCGGTCTGCGGTGGGCCCGCCGCCACCACCCGGACGCCCGCGCCGTCATCGGCGGCGGTGCCGTGAGCGTGTTCTATGAACAGCTCGGCCGCAGGCTGCCTGCCGGCACGGTGGTGTCGGTGGGCGAGGGAGAGCCGCTGCTCGAGAAGCTGATCCGCGGTGAGTCGCTGGAGCGGGAGCGCTGCTTCCTCGCCGGTGAGGCTCCCCGGCCGGGGCTGATCCACGAGCAGCCGGCCGGCATGGAGAAGACCGCCTGCGATTACACCTATATCGCCTCGATCTGGCCCCAGCTCGACTGGTATCTCGACGGCGGCGACTTCTATGTGGGCGTGCAGACCAAGCGGGGCTGCCCCCACAACTGCTGTTACTGCGTCTACACCGTGGTGGAGGGCAAGGCGGTGCGCGTCAACCCGGTGGAGGAGGTGATCGCGGAGATGCGGCAGCTCTATGCGCGGGGCGTGCGCGGCTTCTGGTTCACCGATGCCCAGTTCATTCCCGCGCGCCGCTACATCGAGGACGCCAAGGCGCTGCTGCGGGCGATCCAGGCCGAGGGTTGGAATGACATCCGCTGGGCGGCCTACATCCGCGCCGACAACCTCGATGCCGAGCTCGCCGAGCTGATGGTGGCCACGGGTATGGAGTATTTCGAGATCGGCATCACCTCCGGCTCCCAGGAGCTGGTGCGCAAGATGCGCATGGGCTACAACCTGCGCACCGTGCTCGAAAGCTGCCGGATGCTGGCGCGAGCGGGCTTCCGCCACCACGTGTCGGTGAACTACTCCTTCAACGTCATCGACGAGCGGCCCGAGACGATCCGCCAGACGGTGGCCTATCACCGTGAGCTCGAGCGCATCTTCGGGGCCGACAAGGTGGAGCCGGCGATCTTCTTCATCGGCCTGCAGCCCCACACCCATCTGGAGCAGTACGGCTTCGATCAGGGCCTGATCAAGCCGGGCTACAACCCGATGAGCATGATGCCCTGGACCGCCCGCCAGCTGCTCTGGAACCCCGAACCGATGGGCAGCACCTTCGGTCGCCTCTGTCTGGAGGCCTTCGAGCGCAACCCCGCCGATTTCGGCCGTACGGTGATGGATCTCCTGCAGCGCGACTACGGCCTGGCACCGCTGGAGGAGGCCCTGCATGCCCCGGTCGAGGGCCGCCGCGCCCTGGCCACGGCTGTTCGCTAAGCAAACGGCTGTTCGCTAGGCCTCCGGCTGTTCGCTAGGCAAGCGGCTGTTCGCTGAGCCACTGGCTGTTCGCTGAGCATCACCCTGTTCGCTGAGCCTGACCCCCATGGAGAGCAACACCCTCGAAGACGCCGCCGCCAGGAGCGCAGCCGGCCCAGCCGCCACCCGCAACCTCTCGCCGGAGAGTCTCGCCTTGTTCGAGCGAAGCTGGCAGAGCTACCACCGCGTCGTTGAAGCCGATCTGATGGAGCACGCCGGCCTGCTCGGGGCCCTGGCGAGCCATCTCGAGGCCTTCGTGACCTGCTGGGGCCCGGCGCCGCTCAGCCTGGCGGATCTGGCCTGCGGTGATCTCACCACCCTCGAGCCTCTGCTGCGTTCGCTCCCCCTCGCCGCCTTCACCGGTGTCGATGCGGCCGCCACGGCCCTGTCCCTGGCCCGCACCCGCATGGCCGGCTGGACGGTGACCTGCCATTGGGTGCAGGACGACCTGCTGCGCTGGGCGGAGCAGCGGGGAGAGCGCCATGCCGTGATCAGTTGTCTGTTCGGCCTGCATCACCTCGCCGATGGAGACAAGCAGCGTTTTCTCGAGCAGGTCGAAGGCCGGTTGGCCGAGGGGGGGCTGCTGCTGATCGGTGATGTGTTCCGGGAGCCGGGAGAGGAGCGTCCGGCCTACTTGGAGCGTTATGTGCGCCGCATCCGCACCCAGTGGACAGGGCTGGAGACGGCCCTGCAGGACCATGTGATCGACCACCTGACGAGCAGTGACTTCCCCGCTGCGCGTGACGCGTTCACGGCCATGGCGCAGGCGGCAGGTTGGCGGATTGCTTGGATCTGGGCAGGGCGCCATTGCGCTGAGCGGTTGGCGGTGCTGCAGCGCGCCGTTTGATCCGCTGGCTCGGCAGCGGGAGCTGCACGCGAGGTGCAGCTTCTGGAGGTTCTGCAGTTGTCTGGCTGTGATCTTCAACTGTGGCTCGATGCCGACGTCATCAGGCCCGATCGCGGTGCAAGCTCAAGAACGGCAGCAATGACAATCGGCGCAGCGCGGATAGGATAGGTTTCAGCTCATTCATTCCATCCATCCAGAGCCCATGCCGCGCTTCGTGTGCATTGAACAATATTCGGAGGAGGATTGTGGTGCTGCCTGTGTGGCAACCATTGCTCTGCATTACGGCAAGCGGTTTCCCTTGTCGCGTGTGCGGGAGCTTGTGGGTACTGGCGTGAACGGGACCACCCTGCTTGGCCTTCGCCGAGGTGCTGATTCGCTCGGATTTAATTGTCGGGCGGTACGAGCTGAGGTCAAGCAAGATATTTTTTCTGATCTTCATAAAATTGAGCTCCCTGCAATCTGCCATTGGAAAGGAGACCATTGGGTGGTTTTATATGGTGTTTTCCGCAATAAAGTGGTCATCGCTGATCCGGCGGTTGGTGTGCGGTGGATCTCGCGACAAGAGTTTCTTGCCTCCTGGACCAATGGTGTGCTGCTGCTGCTCGACCCCGATTATCTGAGGCTCAACTCGCAGCCCGATGATCCTCGCATTCGTAGTAGCTATCGCAAGATCATCAAATATGTGAAGCCTCTAAGTGGATTGCTCCTCAATGCCCTACTGATCAACATTGTCATCGGCATCGTGGCCCTGGGCATGCCGATCCTCATGCAGCTGCTAACCGACGATGTGTTGGTCAGGAGAGATGCCGGCTTCCTCAGTAGCCTGGCGATCGGCATGATGATCCTACTTGGCTTTCGAGCCATACTTGACTATATTCAGAGCAAGATGTTTGGCTACTTCACCGAACGAATCGAGCTCAATGTGATCTTGCTGTACGGACGCAAGCTATTTCAAATGCCGCTTGCCTACTTTGAAACGCACCGTAGCGGCGAGATTCTTAGTCGCATCAGTGACATCGGGCGCATGAATGAGATTCTTAGCTTTGCGTTCGTTGGACTGCCCAGTCAATTCTTTATTGCCGCGATCTCACTCGTTGTGATGATTTTTTATTCGCCATCAATGACGTTGATGGCAGTCTGCCTTTTTGCTGTAATCATTCTAATCGATATATCGTTTTTGCCTGCAATCCGCGATAAGGCTCGTCGAGTTATTGTTAAGAACGCTCAGAATCAGGGCTTTCTAGTCGAGATGTTTCGAGGAGCTCAAGTGCTTAAGACAACTGACGCTACTCCGCAAGCATGGCAAGAATATCAGGGCAATTTCGGAGCCATATCGCGGTTGAGTTGGCAAAGCCTAAATCTATCTGTGGCCAGCAGTACAATCAGTGAAACATTAAACGCCATCGTTCATCTTGGTCTGCTGATTTATGGCAGCAGCTTTGTTCTGAGCGGCAAGCTGAGCATTGGTCAATTGCTTGCCTTTAATGGGATGAGCTCTAATGTACTTGCTTTCTTGACGGATCTCTCAAACTTTGCGGCAAAGTATATCAATGGAAATCTAATCTTTGGACGCCTTTCCGAGGTGCTGGATGGCAAGCCTGAAGAAGTAAACCCTGACAAAAAGGTTTGGATTGATCTGCCTCCAAATGCTCCAATTACTTGTAAAAGAGTCAGCTTTTCACATCCCGGACGGGTTGAGTTGATCCGTGGACTAAATCTAGAAATCCCGGGTGGAATGACGACGGCGTTGGTCGGTGAATCAGGTTGTGGCAAAAGCACCATGGCTAAGTTGCTGGCAGGTCTATGTGAGCCGCAAAAGGGCATTGTCCAATTTGGTCCTTATGGCCAGAAGGATATCGCCCTCGATTGTTTGCGTCAGCAGATCTGCTTGGTGCCACAAGATACTCAGTTCTTTAATCGATCAATTCTCGATAACTTTAAATTCAGTTATCCAAAAGTCAGCTATGATCAGATCGTCAGAGCCTGCGAGATTTGCTTGGCCCACGATTTTGTTTGCGAGCTCCCCGACGGCTATCATACGATTCTGGGTGAGTTTGGTGCCAACCTTTCGGGGGGGCAAAAGCAGAGATTAGCCGTTGCTAGAGCCCTAATTGCTGATCCATCAATTCTGATCCTGGATGAGTCGACTTCGGCAATGGATCCTGTGCTGGAAGGTAAATTCCTAGCCAATCTATTCTCCCATCGTGAGGGGTGTACCAATGTTTTGATCAGCCATCGTCCTAACCTAATTCTGCAATGTGATTGGGTCATTTATCTTGAGAAAGGAGGTATTAAATATCAAGGCAGACCAAGTGATATGAAACAACGATCTTCCCTGGCTCAATTTCTGCTCAAATCATGAATCAGAACATTGATTCCGTTGAACTTCAGGACATCACGCCTGCGACCATCCCAGGACGGTTAACGCTTCGCGACGAAGAAGGCTTGGCAGAACTGAAATTCGACGAATATATCCCCTCAATTCAGCCCTGGATGAAAATTTCAAGCCTGATGATGGTATCGGGCTTTTTGGCGGCCATTGCATTTATGGCTGTATGCCCTTACAGGGTCGTTGTCAGAGCAGTCGGTAATATCCGACCAGCTGGTGAGCTCAGTGTCATTAACTCACCTTTTGAGGGGAGGCTGCACAGTATCAATGTTTCCACAAATCAGGCCATTGATGCTGGTCAAGTTGTGGTTACATTGGATCAATCAGATATGCAAGCTAGGCTCCAAGAAATCGACAATAATATTAAGCAGATTTCGATCCAAGCCGCGTCCCTAGCTGGCCAATCCGAAGCTGAGTACGGCGCTGCTCTTGTAGAGGTTGAAAAGAACCGTGCACAGCTTAAGTTGGCAGAATCAGAGTATCGGCGCTTTCGTGGTCTGATGGCGACTGGTGCTGCTTCCATTCAACAGCTCGAAGAGCGAGAAGCCGCTTATAATATTGCCAAGGCGGGTTTTGACAAGTCGAGAAAGTTATTAGGAGAAATACAGTCTCGCAGTAATAATCTTGAAGCTCAACTCAAGCGAGACTTGGTTACGCAAGAAGCCAGCGCTGCCAAGATCCGGAGAGATCTCGGCTATACTCAAGTGCGCTCACCCATACGTGGAACTGTTTTTAAACTGGATGTAAGAAGCCCAGGCCAGACGATTTCAATAGGTCAACCGATAGCGAGTATCGCTCCTAAAGACGTTAATCTGGTCATCAAGGCCATTGTCCAAAGCGAGGAAATATCCAATGTAAAAGTAGGTCAACCTGCAATTCTTAAAATCACGGGCTGCCCACACCCCGACTTCGGTGTCCTCAAAGCAAAAGTGACATCAATTGCTCCTGATGCTCTCGGGACAGAGATGAATAAACAGTCAGTCAATCAACAACTACCTGCTAATTCAGGATATGAAGTGAGACTGCAGCCAGATAAAACATACTTGGTGGCCAATACAGGACTGCGATGCCAGCTGAAAATTGGCATGGATCTAAGCGCTGATATCACCATCCGCAATGAGGCAATGCTGATGTTTTTGCTGAGAAAAGCGCGAATAGTAACGGGGAGCTAGGATAAAACATCCCAACTCCCCCCGCATTCAGAAGAGGTCAATTTAATGGCTGGCGGAAAAAGTCTCGCTGGCCGCTGAGTCACTTCTTGGATTTGTTGCCACTGCTGTCCTTGCCTTTTTTAGGACGCTTAGAACCGCCACCGCTGAGCAGCTCGGCTTCGTTATCATTCAATTGAGCAAAATCGCCCATGGTGACTCCTTGTTGTGTTGTGTGCGGTTTGTAACGCTCAAGTTGGTCCCTTGAACGCTCTCACTCCTAGTTTATCTTAGCACCAGCGCGCGTTGGGCATCGCAGCTGTTGTCGGAGCCAAGATGGAATTCCCATGCCCCCAAGGTGCTTGTGGGAGGCTTGGTATCGATTCTAACCATTTTGGCGCTGGTTGTTTCGAATTCCGAAAAGATGTTCTTCAGAATCGTGCCATCGGTCTTGTAGAAGTTTGCAGAGGGTGAGCACCTTCTGGTGGGATGTGTTCCGCGATGGCGAAAATTCATCTTCTGATTTGGCGATCTCCGCCAGTGACAGATCTGGCTCCGTCAGTTCTGGATCTTCATCCAAAGCGGTTGCCTCAAGGAGTTGAAGCAGAGGTGCAAAGGAAGATCTCACGTGATGAGAGTCAGCATCTGAAAGCTGTAATTCTGTAGCTTGGCCCCCCTTGGCGACTTCCATCTTGGCGTCAAGGTCACCCCACCATTCTGCGTAGCTTCCCTGAACCGAGAAGCGCTCGTCAAGATGAATATCCTGTTCAACTTGTTGTTTAATCGTCTCCAACTCATTCATATAAACAGTATTCACGGCGCCCAATGTGTCGATTCGTCGCTTTAATCCCTTCGGCCATTCAGGTGTCTTCAAGCCAAGCCAATCTGCCACATGACGAAGCGAACCTGTAGGGTCTTGATTGAAAGCTTCTTGTCTGACGATCAGAAGTTGCCCGATCGGAGCTGCTTGTAGCGGTTGTATCAAGGCTTCCAGGTATTGATCACAAAGCTCTTCGATCGTCAGGCATGGTATGCCGCTCATCAACGCCTGCGCTTTGGCGACTGAGTTGAGCCGGGTGATCTGATCAATTGGATCGCCAATCACCAACAGAGCGCGATGCATTGGTAACAGTTCAAACAAGAGCTGGGCAGCATAGGCTGCTGAACTGCTTCTCTCAATCAGATTGGAGACTCCGTTGATGCGACTGAAGCTCCGGCATCGTGCAGGCATGGTGGCCTGAACCAGTCTGAAATAGGCTTCCAGAGCGGTGAAAGTGCGATTCGGGCTTAGAGCTAAACCCGCATCAATTAAAGGATCAAGCCGCCAATCTCTGCTCGCTTTGTCTCGCTTTTCAAGTTGCCGCAGCCGATTGAGGATCGTGGTCGATGAATGACGATCCAGGCAATCACCACCAAAAGCTTGGTACCAGCGATACAAAAAGTTGTTGGGAGGCAGGCCAAAAAAAGTGATGTGATGGCAGAGGTCACGCTGTAGTCGGTGAGCGCCACAACCAACAGGCCCCAGAATAGAAATCAAATTCAGTCTCGTTTTCTTGGGACTCTCGGGCAACGAGCTTGGCAGAAATGGAGTGTGTGATCTGTGGCGGAAGCGATCACTCACTTTCTGCCATTCCTCTAGGGACCTGGCATGTAGAAACTTCGCATTGGCTGGTGGTAAATGCCCGGCAGCTGTGAAGTGACCCCAATACCAAGTCTCAAACACCACGCTTGAGTGATCACTCCAGGCGCATCTGAAGTGTGATGTGAGATAGTTAAATGCGACGCGATCACAAAAGGGGCCAAGTTCGCGTGGCATTTGCGCCCATAGACTCAAGGAGCGAAACGCGGGTTCAAAAACCACCACAGAACTCGTATCTGCATGGCTACGACTCAGATCTTCTTCATCAAGCTGGGGCAACAACTCGCCATCAGGGAAAGCCACTTCGCGGCCAGTAAAAACGATCTCACAACCGGTTTCACGTTGAACTCTGATCGCTGACTCCAGGTGATCGGGGAGAAACCAGTTATCGGCATCAAGGTAGGCAATGCAGGTGAAGCCTTCATTCATCGCACAAAGGGCACCAATGCTGCGAGGCGTGTTGCCGTTGTCGTTGTGGCCCATGCCACCCAAGCGGATGTGGCGGCAGTTCAGTGCTTCGAGCTCCTCGCGTCCTTGCCCATCCGCCACAAGAAAATGGCAACAAGGGATGGTTTGTGCCAGCACGCTGTGATGGCATCGCTTCAGGATCGCAAGATCCTCGTTGTAATAGGGTGTTATGACAGCCACGCGAGGACTGTCCTTGAGATCATCTGAGTATGTCGCAGATGTCTGCTCGTTGTTTGCGACTAAACTTTTTGTGAGAATGCCATGTTGATGGCGATCCTCGATTTCAGCGAGTGCTTGGGTGTAGTCAAGCAGAAACTTCTCGGGGACGAAGTGACCTTTCCGAGTGTGAACGCGAGAAATCCCTTCGCCATGAGTTGATGTTAGGAAACGCCGCTTGTCCACCGTGTTCCGACTATGGCCAATGCAGGTAATTGTCCTGAGAGGCTCCAGCTGCACCATTGGGACACTAAAATTGTCTAAAAAATATGCCTCCTCGGCATGTGTTGCCCCGGCTTCATAGGCATGGTTGGTGAGATAGCTGCGATGAAAGGCCAGCGTGTTGCCCGTGGCATGCCCGGAGCCAAACGCATGAATCATCCATGTCGAGCATTCTGGGAGCAGTAGCAGAGGCAGTTCGCTGGAGCCAGCAATCAGGCATTCGCTGTTCTGCAATGCGGTCACCGCATGCGAGACCCGGGTGGGAGGATAGTAATCATCATCATCCATGTAGACGATGAACTCTCCTCTACAGTATTCATGAGACAGATTGCGCTTGGCTCCAAGCTCTAAGCGTTGCTCTAAATAGTAATAGCGGACCTTGACTCCTGATTTTATGGCGTCTGTAAAGCCAAACGTGGTGGGCCCGTTAGGGCTGTCATCAATAATGATCCACTCAAGATTTGCCTGTGGATAGTCCTGCAGGATTAAAGACTGTTCCAGCAGCGGCAGCAGCGCTTGCCGTTCATAGGTGACGGTGCAGATGCTGACGAGCGGAGTTAAATATGATGGCATAACGACGTCGGCAAGCCTGTCTGTTTCTTGCATGCGGTCTTTGGACTTTGGATTGTCATCACCGCCTCACTGTAGCCATCTTCTGCTTGTGTGAAACGGTTGCGAGGCGACTTATGCCTGCGCTGGTCGCTGAGATCAGCGTTGAGGAGCTTTACGCATGACCACGTATGCCTAGTGGTTTCACTCCATAATTTACGAGTTCATGACCTTGTGACGCTGCAGTTGAAGATCGTGGCGATTTCCGTGTGCACGGCATCGCTGCTTGCGTAGCGCTTCCACTTTGTACCTGTTATCGCTTTTTCGTAGGAGTACTGTCCCGCTTCTACATCCTCAATCGTTTTAATCTTTTGCCGTTCGTTCTCGCGGCCGGATGTGCTTAGGAGGCGTTTCTTGATATTCGCAAAAACCACGTCATGCGAGGGTTGCAGGTAGAGGAGGTGAATATCGGTTTCCTTGAAGCTCTTGCCATTGGCGGCAAGCGCTGTCGTCAATGCCTCGCGAAACCAATCGTTTGCAAATACTGCTCCTTCGGCCAGAATATGGCCATGATGTTCTCTGACATTCGGGCAGATGGAGTTCAGGCTCGTGAACATTAGTAGTTCAAGGTGCATCGTTGCTGGGTCTTTCGGCCATGATCTCCAGCTATATAGATATGGCTTCCGAATGAATGGAAAGGCGCGCCGAGCGGCATCTGCTTGTAATGAATCTCCTTTGATGCACAAGGCTTGATCGGTATACTGCTTAAGGATAGTTGTCTTGCCACTGCCTGTGTAGCCTGCCAGGAAAATCAAGCTTGCCATTGATATGCTGAAAATCAGTTGCCTCTGTCTCTCTCCAAGTTTACTTGTGGCGGACCTTATTGTCGCCCTTGGTGCGACCAAGGCTATCAAGAGGCCTCAGCCGGATGCTGCCAGTGTGGGCGCCGGATCATGATCAGAACGAGCAGCCCAAGCCATCCAATCAGCCCTCCAACGGGATTGGGATTGGGATTCCCTGGACCGACAAGCCAGACAGGAGCCTGGTTGTTAAGCTGCAAAAGCCCATTTTGCAGCAGAAAAAGCCCGCCTACCAGCCCTCCATGCAGGCCCACGGCTCCCCACAGCAACCCTTGGTCAGCTCTGCGCTGTAGGGCAAGGGCCAATCCAAGCAGGATCAGTCCCCCCAGCAGCGTGACGGACGGCAGACCCTCGTGTTGGTACCAAGGATGCAGCAGCGCGAAGATCGTCGCTTGCAGTCCCAAGGCCCGATTGCTGCTGGTCATGAGCGATAGCTCACCCCACAACCAGCCCCGGAACAAAAGTTCTTCTGCGAATCCAACACCCGCAGCGAGAGCGATGGCATTGGCCAGAATGCCGATATCCCAAGCGCCTGCCCATCGGCCGAGATGCGTGAGCAGGAGGATGGCGACGAACCCAAAAAGCAGCGCGGCGGCTTTCAGACCGCCTCGTAGCAGCGCTCTGACGCAGACCGATGGTGCACCCACAAGTCCGAGCCGTCGCCAGGGTTCTCTTTCGCCCCAGACCAGATACAGCCGTCTGGGTAAGGTCAGGAGAAACAGAACCAGCGCCAGAACAGCGCCAGCAAGATCAACCTGATCAGGCTTGAGCTGCGGGGCGAACCAGAGGAGTGGTCGCGACAGCAGCCAGCCGAGGCCATACAGCAGTGGCACATAGATCGCCGAACTCCACCAGCGAACCCCAATCGCTTTCGGCGAATGCATGGTACGGTCATCCCGTTTTGTCATCAACTCAGGCTTCCGGTTCGATCGTGCTGGTGAGTCCCTTGGCCTTGAGTGATTCGCAGTAAAATTCTGCGGGTTCAATGTCACAGATGATTACCAGACCAATGCCGGTGTTGTGCGCTTCAAGCATCACTGCAATCGCATCTTGTTCGCTGAGTGAGGGAACAACCTGCCTGAGAGTGGCTACCACATATTCCATCGAGTTGATGGGGTCATTGTGGAGCAATACCTTGTAACGCGGAGACGGTTTGCGAGTGCGTTGCTGCTCCTTCTCGATGACAGCGATGCCACCGGATTCTTCTTTGGCTGCTCGGAGCGGCATGGATGCCTGGTCAGTTGCGTTCATCAGGCTCACGGTACGGGAGTCTCGGATCTGCAATCCAGACCGCCATCTTAAAGGGTCACTCGCATGACGCAGCGCAGCCCCAGTTGCTGGGCCCTGGTTTTGCGCCGTCGCCGTGATGGTCTGCCCAAAGGCTGTTGATGGTTTGACTCGGCGCGGAGTCAGTGCAGGTGGTTGTTCCTGATGTAAAGCCTGATCCAGTGCACGAAGGAGCGATAACGGTATTTCGCCAGTGCCACGGCTGGCGCTGGTACGGGTGCTGAGAGATTGAGAAGCTCTTCCACCTGTCTGATCAGCTGATTGACATTTTCTGTTCCTGCGATGGTGCCACCGCCTGCACGAACGGCGGCATGGGAGGCTTCGATTGACTTGTCGCGCAGCATCCTTGCCTCTCGAACGATGTTGACTGCGTCCTGCATGGAGGTGATCCCCGCCTCTACCGATTTCAACAGCTCACATTGGTACGACCTGCATTTTCTGGGTCTTTTCTGATAGCACTCGCATCGACCATCTGATCCGAGATACTGGCAGCCGAGGCGCATGCGAATCTCGCCATTTGACCTGGTGTAAAATTTTCCTTTGTCCTGCAGTCGTTCCTTTTCCTTGGAACTGACTTCTACCCGATCGAAGAGGGTTCCATCGCAGCAGAAGCCGCAGGCCTCGCAAACATGCAAGGGCTCCGAGAACGTACTCTCATGGGTGTGATGTTGTTGTTCGTGGATCGATTCTGCATGACCCCTGTCTTGAGGGCTGTGCTGGTCGTCCTCCCCCAGCTGTTGTTGCGTTGTCATCGCTGGTTTTAAGGGAGGTTGATTGTCAGCCTGCATGTGGTCATTGTCTCTGTCGGGTCCTTCTGCGTTTCTGGGCTGGCGGCTTGGGTCAATCACCTGTCTCCTAGTCATGTGAGCAGATTGGGGCGTTGCGACGTTTAGAGCCTCCATTCATTCTACTTCTTTCGCATGTCTCGCTTGCTATCAGGTGGACAAGCTTTTGAATCCTGAGTTATCTCTGCCGTCCGTCGCGTTGCTCGGCCAGCTCGAATGGCCTACATTGATGCATGCTTTCATGTCCTCCAATGCCTGTTTTCCTCAAGCAGGACCAACGGCCGGTTCTGTTTGTCCACGTTCCCAAGGCAGGTGGGAGTAGCTTTTCATCTGTGATGGTGTCTTGTGGATGGCGGGAGTTGTATAGCATTCGGGGACTGCATGCCGATGCATTGGCATTTGCGCGTTGTTCTCCTCAGCATTGGCATGCCGAAATTCTTGATTGGATGTTCAAACGTGACTGTTTCGCTCATATTGTTGCCGTCTTCAGGGATCCCTTTGAGCGGTTTATGTCTGAATACCGCTGGCAATCTCACCAGGGAATGACTTCAATGCGCCCTGCGGAGTGGACTGCTTTTGTGATTGACTCTTGCCTCCGGGACCCCTACATCTTCGATAATCACATTCGTCCTCAGTCCGACTTTGTGCTTGAGGGTGCAAGCCTTTATCGATTGGAGTCTGAGGGGTTGGCGAAGGCTCTTCGCCAATGCCTCGGCCATGCTTTTCCGATTCCAGGAGCTCATGATCCTGATGGTGTTCCTGTTGTGTTGCCTCGTCTGAAGCAGACTGAGCACCAATCTCCGTTGCGTGATCAGTTTGAGGCGCTGCGTCCTTACATTGAGGATTTCTACCGTAGGGACTACGATCTTCTTGCCTCTTGTTGTGATTGACCTGTCCACCTTTTCCCTGCTTCCTTTCAATGCCTTCTGATTCTTCTGCTTCTATACCTGCCGGTGTCAACCTTTGTTTATTCGGCCTCAATCGCTCTCTCAGTCTGACGATCGAATCGTTACGTCGACGGGTGCTGGTGCCCCTTCGTGACCTGGGTGTCTCTGTTCGCCTGTATGCTTGTTTTGTCAGGCCCTCTGCTCCTGTGGTCAATGTGCGTACAGGAGAAATGCAAGTTTTGCCTGAACGCACTGAGGCAGAGCTTCTCTCCGACGCATCGATTCGTTACGTTGATCAGCAAACCATCGACGCCATTGTTGATTGGCAGGCTATTCTGGCTCCCGGCGATCTTTTCGGTGATGCTTGTCTGGAGGGGGCAGGGGCTCCTTCCGGCTCTGTTTGTAATGCTGTCAGGGCTCTGACGAGCCTGCGTATTGCATACGAAATGATCCCCGAGGCCGACTTGGATCGCCCAGTCATATTCCTGAGGCCGGATTTAGACATTCTTTCGTCTCTGCCTTGGGAAGCTATCTTTTCTGGGTTGTCAACTCGCCCAGGTGTCAATTCTTATGGGCTGGATCGTGGCGTCGCAGTCGTTCCATCCTGGCATCGTTGGGATGGGGTCAATGATCGTTTTGCTGTTTGTTCTTCGGGTGATGCGGCCTATTCCTACGCTCAGAGGGTGAATCTTATCCGTGATTACCTCCGCGTTTCTGCGAGGCCTTTCCATCCGGAGTCTTTTTTGCTCCACGTCTTGACACTGCGCCACATCCGCCCGCTACCGATTGTTGATACTCCGATGGTGCGGATTCGCTGTGAAGGCAGAATCCAGTTGGAGCCCTTTGGTGATGGTCATCAACAGTGGATTTACCCTGCCGCCTCTTGGGAGCGGCTGGTCAGGCTGCATCAGGAGTCCGCTTCCAAGCTGCTTGCCGCAGAACAACTACTTTCCAGGCAAGCTGAGTTAGCAAAACTGGAACCCGCGCTGGCTGCTGCTCGTCAGGAGCTGGAGGCCTTGCGCGGTGAGGTGGAACGTTTGAGGGGTCTGGAGTCAGAGCTTGAGGAGGCGCGTTTGAGCTGCCAGCAGCTGGCGGACCGTGAGCGGGAGCTGGAGGCCTTGCGCGGTGAGGTGGAACGTTTGAGGGGTCTGGAGTCAGAGCTTGAGGAGGCGCGTTTGAGCTGCCAGCAGCTGGCGGACCGTGAGCGGGAGCTGGAGGCCTTGCGTGGTGAGGTGGAACGTTTGAGGGGTCTGGAGCCAGAGCTTGAGGAGGCGCGTTTGAGCTGCCAGCTGCTGGCGGACCGTGAGCGGGAGCTGGAGGCCGTCCGTGGCGAGGTGGAACGCCTGAGGGGTCTGGAGCCAGAGCTTGAGGAGGCGCGTTTGAGCTGCCAGCAGCTGGCGGACCGTGAGCGGGAGCTGGAGGCCGTCCGTGGCGAGGTGGAACGTTTGAGGGGTCTGGAGCCAGAGCTTGAGGAGGCGCGTTTGAGCTGCCAGCAGCTGGCGGACCGTGAGCGGGAGCTGGAGGCCGTCCGTGGCGAGGTGGAACGTTTGAGGGGTCTGGAGTCAGAGCTTGAGGAGTCGCGTTTGAGCTGCCAGCAGCTGGCGGACCGTGAGCGGGAGCTGGAGGCCTTGCGTGGTGAGGTGGAACGTTTGAGGGGTCTGGAGCCAGAGCTTGAGGAGGCGCGTTTGAGCTGCCAGCTGCTGGCGGACCGTGAGCGGGAGCTGGAGGCCGTCCGTGGCGAGGTGGAACGTTTGAGGGGTCTGGAGCCAGAGCTTGAGGAGTCGCGTTTGAGCTGCCAGCAGCTGGCGGACCGTGAGCGGGAGCTGGAGGCCGTCCGTGGCGAGGTGGAACGTTTGAGGGGTCTGGAGCCAGAGCTTGAGGAGGCGCGTTTGAGCTGCCAGCAGCTGGCGGACCGTGAGCGGGAGCTGGAGGCCTTGCGTGGCGAGGTGGAACGCCTGAGGGGACTTGACGGTGAATTTCAGGGCCTTCAGGCCCGCCTAGTCACACTCGACGCAGCTTGGCAGGAGTTGGACATCCTGCGATCTGAACTTCAGAGTTCCAGGCAGGCCATGGGTGAGCTTGATGACCTCCGCCGTGACAACGCCATCTTGATGGAGGAGCTCTCCTGTGCCCAGGAAATGTTGGAACACTGCCTGCAACAACTGGACAGCCGCCCGGACGCATCCGACGTCACGTCCTCACGGGCGCCGCTTCCTGAGCAGCCGTCATCTCCCATGGTTACGGATACTGTCACCATCAATCTCAACCGTTCACGCCTGCTGGCCCCCGTCTGAGTCTGCACACTCTCGCAGTTCCCCCGATGCCCGACCGTCGTTTTCGTTCCACCTTGCGTCGGTTCTTCTCGCCCCACTCTTCACCTGCGATCGCTGATGGCCAGCGCCAGGCAGAACAAAATCCTGTCGCTGTTCTGTTCCGTATCCTTGGGGCTGCCCATGACGGAGCCGATCCGGATGAAGGCCTCCTGGATCAGCTGGCATTCATCCTCGAGCATGAGCCTGCTCATCGCGGCCTGCAGAAGCGTTGGCTGCTGCATCGTCTCCCCGATTCAGAGCTGAGGGAACAGATCGTTGCGCTGCTCGATCGGCATCAGCAGCCCTGGGATGAGATCCCATTTGAGCCTCAGGCTTACGCAGCCTGCTGGACGGACATTGGCAGTGTGCCGGAAGATTGTCATCCTTGGAGTGAGTCTTTCCGTGAGCTCGACTCCGAATTCCAGGGGCAGATTCTTGCTTATGTGGCCCGGCGCAAAACTCGCTATCTCTTTAACCTCAATGAGGCTCGCAATCATGCTCTTCGCCTCGCTGCCCCGCTTGCGCGCTGGGTTTTCCCTTGGGATGGTTGCTGCTTCCTGACTTCAGATGCCTGGCATGTGATTCGTCCTTTGCTGGATCTGCCTGAGCTCGCCTATCTGGCGGTGCCCTCCAGCCTTCTGGATGATAGGCAATCCCTGTTGTGTGGCACAAGCCAGCCGCCCCTTGCGGATGGATTGCCGTTGCTCGGATTCCTCGGTCCCTCGGAGGTGCCCTACAACGCCGGTCTGGACGAGATCGGCGAGGTCGACACGGATCTTCTGCGGCGCCTGGGGCTCCCCGGTCCCTGGTTGCATGAGGAGCCCGATGTCGTTAACTGGTCGGGCTTCGATATCACACCTGTGCCGGATCGCGGCCGGCTTGTGCAGGCCGGTTGGGTGTATCGGCTGCCTCCCCATCCGCCTGGGGATTCCGAAGAGCGCCGCGAGAATGCCCGCCTGAGCGCACGCAGGATTGACATGAAGCTGGTTCGAGAGGCCCTAGATTCCCAGCCACTCCATTGCTGGCACGGACTGGCGGCCGCGAAGGAGTTGATTCCCGGCCTGCAGGCATTCGCCGCGAACGCCAGGGCCGTTCCTCCCCTCAGCGTCACTGACAAGCCTGCAAACTTGGCTGGGCTGCCAGAGCGCCAGTATGTGAATGCCGTGCCTCATTGGCAGAGTCTGGCCGGCAGTGAAAGCACCATTCAGCGCGGTGTTCTGAGCGGTGTTTTATTTCCTGTTGCCGGTGATGTCAGCCAGAACTACGATCGAACGCGTCTGCAGTTGATGGTCGACTGTGTCTGTACCTTGGCGCTTGATTCGCATCTTAATGATGATCAAGAGTCGCGTCGGCATGCTGTGCGTTTGGTTCGAGCATGGTTTCTTGAGCCGGCTACGGCGATGATTCCTGATGGTGCTTATGCACGCCTATCTGGGTCTGAACCAGCGCGCAGCGTTCTTGATGCGGCTCTGGACTTCCGGGATTTCTTCCCTTTGATCGACGCTCTTTCGCTCCTCCTGGAAGCGGGTTGTTTTACGCTCGCTGAGCGTCAGCAGCTTGATGCTTGGTTTGATGCTTTTCTTGCCTGGCTTGCCAGTGAAAGCGCTGTGTTCCTCCAGGCTAATTCTGGCCGGTCAGCCTCAACGTGGTATCACTTGCTGATGTTGGCAATCGCCTCCTATCGCGGGCGACTGAATGTGGCCTGCCAGGTTTTTGACAATCTTCCAGGGCTTCTGGACCGTCAGTTCCGGCCTGATGGTTCGCCCCGATCCGCTCCATCCGGAGTGCCTCTCAGCCATGAGCATCTGTTCAATCTGCAGGCCTGGTCAAATCTGGTGGTGATCACCACCGCACTGGGCCGCGACCTGATGGCGTTCCGTGACAGCAATGGTGTCGCCCTCGTCATGGCCTTTGCTTATGCCCACCGGCATCTGCCTGAGGAGCAATCGTCCCATGCGGGGGTGAGTGCGCGCTCGTGGCTGGCCGCCATGCAGGTGCAGATTCAGCCGGCGGTCAGCTCCGTCGTGGCTCCGGACCTGCCTCCGCTGGCTGATGCCAGCACCGGTCTGCCCCCCTTCTGGACATTATGCAGCCGGGCGGGCATACCTCAGTGACTCTGGATGGAGTTGCCGCTTCAGCCCAGCGCCGCCTGCACGCGCCGCATCGCCTCCAGAACGTTGTCGCGGCTGTTGAACGCCGAGAGACGGAAATACCCCTCACCGGCGGCACCGAAGCCGCTTCCGGGGGTGCCCACCACGTGGGCCTTGCTCAGCAGCAGATCGAAGAAGCCCCAGGAATCCACGCCCTCGGGCGTCCTGATCCAGACGTAGGGGGCCTGCTCACCGCCGTACACCTGCAGCCCGGCGGCACTCAGTTCGCGGCGGATGATTGCTGCGTTCTCCATGTAGAAGCCGATCAGTGCCTTCACCTGGGCCTGGCCCTCGGCTGAATACACCGCTTCGGCGCCGCGCTGCACGATGTAGCTGACGCCGTTGAACTTGGTGCACTGGCGGCGGTTCCACAGGCCCCACAGCTCCACCTTCTCGCCGTTGCTTGCTGTGCCCATCAGGCCGCGGGGCACCACGGTGAGTGCGCAGCGGGTGCCGGTGAAGCCGGCGTTCTTCGAGAAGGAGCGGAACTCGATCGCGCACTCCCGCGCTCCCTCGATCTCATAAATGGAGTGGGGCAGCGATGGATCCTGGATGAACGCCTCGTAGGCGGCGTCGAACAGGATCAGGGCATCGTTGGCGCGGGCATAGTCCACCCAGGCTTTGAGCTGCTCCCGGGTGGCGACGGCGCCGGTGGGGTTGTTGGGGAAGCAGAGGTAGATCAGATCCACCTTCTGCGTGGGGATCTGGGC
This sequence comes from Synechococcus sp. CBW1004, assembly GCF_015840715.1. NCBI lineage: Bacteria > Bacillati > Cyanobacteriota > Cyanophyceae > Synechococcales > Synechococcaceae > Synechococcus > Synechococcus sp. CBW1004. The sequence continues at coordinate 3,093,800 of NZ_CP060397.1, forward strand.
GGTGAAGTTGTTGGCGGCGTTGATGGGCAGGTAGGTGAGGCCGCCGTACTGGCCGGCGTCATCGGCGTCGCCGGTGCGCCCTGCCATCACGTTGCTGTCCACGTACACCGGATACACCGGGTCGGTGACGGCGATGCGGTTGCCTTCGCCCAGGATGTCGAGGATGTTGGCGCTGTCGCACTTGCTGCCGTCGGAGACGAAGATCTCCTCTGCGCTGATCTGGCAGCCGCGCGCCTGGAAGTCGTGCTGTGCGATGGCCTCGCGCAGCCACAGGTAGCCCTGCTCCGGCCCGTAGCCGTGGAACCCCTCGCGGGTGCCCATCTCATCGACGGCCGCCTTCATGGCGTCCCGGCAGGCCTGCGGCAGTGGCTCGGTGACATCGCCGATGCCCAGGCGGATGATCGCGGCGTCCGGGTTGGCCTCACTGAAGGCCTTGACGCGCCGGGCGATCTCGGGGAACAGGTAGCCCGCCTTGAGCTTGAGGTAGTTGCCGTTGACCTGGACCATGGAGGGGCGGGCGCCGTGCGCGCAGTCGGATCGCCGGATTGTCCTATGGCGGCGGTGCCGCTGGCGGCTGAATCGCGGCACCGGCCTCCACGGGAGGCCGCACCCAGATACCGGACCAGGCTCTGCGGGCCAGATCCAACGGGCCGATCGGCTGGGCCTGCTCTGGCTGCATACGATCGAGCCAGTGCCGCCGCGGCTGCCGTGACCTTGACCCCGCTCAGCGCCGACGCAGGCCGCTCCGATATGAGATCTGTCCCGGCCGGCCATGCCCCGATCGACTTCAACGTCGTGGTGGACCGCCACATGTCGAAGCCGGCCCGCTATCTCGGCAATGAGCGCGGTGTGCTCGCCCGCGACTGGAGAGAGGCCTGGCCTGCCGCCGGCGTGCGCTGGTGCCTCACCTATCCAGAGATCTACGAGGTGGGCGCGAGCAACAGCGGCCACATCATTCTCTATTCGATCCTCAACAGCGTTCCCGGCCAGCTGTGCGACCGCAGCTACCTGCCGGCGCCGGATCTTGCCGAGCGCCTGCGCCTCACCCACACGCCCCTGTTCGCGGTCGAAAGCCGCATGCCGCTGCCGGCCTTTGACATCCTCGGCTTCTCTCTGAGCTATGAGCTGGGCGCCACCAACATCCTGGCGATGCTGGATCTGGCCGGGATTCCGCTCCGCGCCGCCGATCGGGGTGACCTGCCGCTGAATCATTCCGAGGCGCCGCCGCTGATCTTTGCCGGCGGCCCCACCGCCACCAGCAACCCGGAGCCCTACGCCGCCTTCTTTGACTTCTTCGCTCTCGGCGACGGCGAAGAGCTCCTGCCGGAGATCGGCCTCGTGGTGGCGGAGGCACGCTCATCCGGGCTGAGCCGCCGCGAGCTGCTGCGCGACCTGGCCCAGGTGCCGGGCGTCTATGTGCCTTCGCTCTACGCGCCCGGCGCCGACGGGGTGACGATCGAGCCGCTTGAGCCTGGCCTGCCAGGGCGGATCCTGCGGCGCACGGCCACGCCGATGCCGCACTACGCCATGGGCCTGGTGCCGCACATCGAAACCGTGCATGACCGGCTGACGGTGGAGATCCGCCGCGGCTGCACCCGCGGTTGCCGCTTCTGCCAGCCCGGCATGCTCACCCGCCCCGCCCGCGACGTGGAGCCCGAGGCGGTGATCGAGGCGGTGGAGGAAGGGATGCGCCGCACCGGCTACAGCGACTTCTCGCTGCTGTCGCTGAGCTGCAGCGACTACCTGGCCCTGCCGGCGGTGGGGGTGGAGCTGCGCAACCGCCTGGCGGAGAGCAACGTCAGCCTCACCCTGCCCAGTCAGCGGGTGGACCGCTTCGACAGCGACATCGCCCACATCCTCGGCGGAACCCGCCGCGCCGGCCTCACCTTCGCCCCCGAGGCCGGCACCCAGCGGCTGCGCGACATCGTCAACAAGGGCCTCACCGACGCGGAGCTGCTGCGGGGCATCCGCACCGCCATGGAGAGCGGCTACCGCAAGGTCAAGCTCTATTTCATGATCGGCCTGCCCGGCGAATGCGACGCCGACGTGCTGGGCATCGCCGACACCTGCCGCTCGCTGCAGCAGCAGTGCCGTGACATCGGCCGGCTGGAGCTGAATCTGACGATCAGCAACTTCACCCCCAAGCCTCACACGCCGTTCCAGTGGCACAGCGTCAGCACCGCCGAGTTCCGGCGTCGCCAGGAGCTGCTGCGCCAGGCCCTGCGCCAGCTGCGGGGGATCAAGGTGAACTTCACCGATGTGCGCCTCTCGGCGGTGGAGGACTTCATCGGTCGCAGCGATCGTCGCCTGGCGCCGGTGATCGAGGCCGCCTGGCGGGCGGGAGCCGGTCTGGATGCCTGGTTCGAATCGGCGGAGCGCACCCACACCGCCTGGACCACCGCGATGGAGGAGGCCGGCCTGGGCGGTCGCTACCGCGAACTGGAGATGGGCGGCTGGGGCTCCACCGAGACCATGGACCCGGAGCAGCGCGCCGCCTTCTGCCGTCAGCCCCTGCCCTGGGACCACATCGACAGCGGCGTCGACAAGGCCTGGCTGGCCGAGGATCTGGAGCGGGCCCTGGCGGCGGTCGTGGTGCCCGACTGCTCCTTCGACGGCTGCAGCCACTGCGGCGTCTGCGGTCCGGAGCTGGGCCACAACGTCGTGATCCCGCCGCCGCCGGTGCCACCGGCGCTGCCGGCGCGCGCTCCGGCCAGCGAGCGGGTCAGCCGGTTGCGCTTCGGCTTCTCGCGTACGGGCTCGCTGGCGCGTATCAGCCATCTCGACAGCGTGCGGCTGATGGAGCGGGCTCTGCGTCGCAGCGCTCTGCCGGTGAGCTTCTCAGGCGGTTTCCATCCCCTGCCGCGGCTGCAGTTCGCCCTCTCGCTGCCCCTGGGTGTGGAGGGCCTGGGGGAATGGTTCGACCTGGAGTTCACCGAGCTCCCGGAGCGGCTCGATCCGCAGGCGACGCGCCGTGCCCTGCAGGCCGAGCTGCCCGAGGAGTTCCAGCTGCTGTCGGTGTCAGCGGTGCCGGTGTCGGCGCCCAGCCTGTCCCAGGAGGTGATCCGGGCACAGTGGCGTTTCCTGCTGCAGGCTCCGGCAGCCGCGGTAGGCCCCTGGCCGGCGCAGGATGGCTGGGACGGGGCGATTGCGGACCTGCTCCAGTCCGATGCGCTGATCTGGAACGACACCGACAAGAAGGGGCGTCCCCGCAGCCGTGACTGTCGCCCGGCGTTGCTGCAACTCAGCCGCAGCGGAGAAGGCCCGACCGGTTCGAGCTCGCCCTCTCTCCGGCTGGATCTGGAGGCTGCTGTCGATCCGGCCGGGCGCAGCCTGCGCCCCGAGCAGATCGCCCAGTGGCTCGGTGAGCGCCTGGCGATCCCGCTGGAGCCCACGCAGGTGCAGCGCCGGAGCCTGGTGCTGCGCTCGTGCTAACTTGCCACCAAGACGGATGATCGGTCCTGGGACTATCCCTCAACAGGGATTCCTGAGTGACCATTCCGCTCAGGTCTGATCGGATCAGTTTCTTCCGATTCGTGTTCATGCCTGACGGGATCCGGCTCCAGAGACCGGCCTCAGGGCTGTGCTCTCAGCCAGGGTCTGCCAGACCCGGCTCACCGTCAGACGCTTCCCTCCGATCGCTCGCTTCTCTAGCGAACCCCACATCGGGTAGCGCTTTTCTTTCATTTCCGGCCGTTGTCCGGTGCGCCCCGCAGAGCGCAGGATCCGCTGATCCCCTTCCGGCCAACCCCGACCATCCGGTCGGCAGCTCCTGCCCCCGATGGTGAACCCGATCCAGGGCGGGCCGGCACGCTTTCTTATCCACGCTGTCCGCGTCAGGAATCCTTCCCCGAACGCCGTCCCTTCAGGACAGGCATCCGGCCACGCCGACAGATCACCTGCCCAGCGGCGGCAGGGCTCCCCGAGTCGAGCCAGCTTTTTCCATGCCCCAGCAGATCGTCATCGCCGAGCAGCTGCGGATCGCCGCCGTGCTCAGCGACGAACGCGTCGATGAATTGGTGGTGGCCCAGGGCCGCTATCAGATCGGCGATGTCTACCTCGGAACCGTTGAGAATGTTCTCCCCGGGATCGATGCCGCTTTCGTCAACATCGGCGAGAGCGAAAAGAACGGTTTCATCCACATCACCGACCTCGGCCCCCTGCGGCTGAAGAAGGGTGGTGCCGGCATCACCGAACTTCTGGAGCCACGCCAGAAGGTGCTGGTTCAGGTGATGAAGGAGCCCACCGGCAGCAAGGGCCCCCGGCTCACCGGCAACCTCACCCTTCCAGGCCGCTTTCTGGTGCTCCAGCCCTATGGCCAGGGGGTGAACATCTCGCGCCGGATCAACGGCGAGAACGAGCGCAACCGCCTGCGGGCGCTCGGGGTGTTGATCAAGCCCCCCGGAGCCGGACTGCTGATCCGCACCGAGGCGGAAGGGGTGGCCGAAGAGCAGCTGATCGACGATCTCGAGGCGCTGCTGCGTCAGTGGGAGGCGATCCAGCAGGCGGCCGAGACCGCCACGCCGCCGGTGCTGCTCAACCGCGACGAGGACTTCATCCACCGCGTCCTGCGCGACCTGTTCAGCCCTGAGCTGGTGCGTGTGGTGGTGGATTCGGCCGATGCCGTCGCCCGCGTCAAGGCCTTCCTGGGGCCGGATCAGGCCAACGTCAGCGTTGAGGCCCACAGTGAGTCCGGCGAGATTCTTGAGCACTTCAAGGTCAACGCGGCCATCCGCGATGCGCTCAAGCCGCGGGTGGAGCTCCCATCCGGCGGCTACATCATCATCGAGCCCACCGAGGCGCTCACGGTGATCGATGTCAACTCAGGCTCGTTCACCCGCTCCGCCAACGCCCGCGAGACGGTCCTGTGGACCAATTGCGAGGCGGCTGTCGAGATCGCCCGCCAGCTGAAGCTGCGCAACATCGGCGGGGTGGTGATCGTCGATTTCATCGACATGGATTCACGCCGTGATCAGCTGCAGCTGCTCGAGCATTTCACCCAGGCCGTCCGCGACGATGCCGCCCGTCCCCAGATCGCCCAGCTCACCGAACTGGGCCTGGTGGAGCTGACGCGCAAGCGCCAGGGCCAGAACATCTATGAGCTGTTCGGCCGTCCCTGCCCCAGCTGCGGTGGCCTCGGCCATGTGGCGGTGCTTCCCGGCCGCGACACCCTTCAGCCCCTGGCCACCGTTTCCGGCCTGGTGCGTTCGGTCACCGCCACCCGCTCGGATCTGCCGGCGGCGGCGGCGGCGGCGGTGGTTCCCAGCGAAAACGGCAGCGGTCGCCGTCGCCGCGGTGGCCGTGGTGGTCGCGGTGGCGATGCCGGCGAGGCCGTTGCCGTGGTGGAGGCCCCTGCCTATCCCAGCGCCGAACCCAGTCCCGAGCGCGGCGAAGCCCCCACCCGCCGGGTCGAGCATGAGTTCGTGGCGGTGCCGATGCAGCCCGAACAGGAGCGCGTCTACGGCTGGTTCGGGCTCAATCCGGCCCTGCTGCTCGATCCGATGCCCAGCGGCGACAACCTGGTGGTGCGGGTGGTACGTCCGGGATCCGATCCCGAGGAGGTGCTCGAACAGGCCCGGCAGCAGCTGGCCGTCTCCGGTTCCCGCCGCCGCCGCCGCGGCCGCGGCGGCGAGGGTCGCGGCACTGTCCTGGCGGAGGGAGGCAGCGAGGCTGCGTCTGAAGCCAATGGCAGCGGTGCGCCCGCGGCGCTGGCAGAGCCCATGCTCACGATCACGCCCCTTCCCGAGAGCCAGGAGCCTGTCGCCCCCGAGACGCCTGCGGCCCCCGAGATCAAGGAGGAGCCACTCAGCGACGCCCCGCCCACCCGTCGTCGCCGGCGTTCCAGCACCGCCGCTGTTGAGGAGTCCTCTGCGGTGGACACCGTCACCTCGCCCTCCGCTGCCGAGGCCAGCGCCCCTGCCGGCAACGAGGAGGAGGCCGCTTCCGAACCGCGCCGCCGCCGCCGCCGCTCCTCCGCCAGCGGCTGAGCGGTTGGCCTCCCGTGTCGACCGCAGCGGCGATCCCTGGGATGGTCGCGACCCGGCGATCTGTGCCGGGGTGGACGAAGTGGGCCGCGGTTGCCTGTTCGGCCCGGTGTTCGCGGCCGCCGCGGTGGTGGATGCTGAGGCCATCACGCTCCTGCAGGCTGCAGGCCTCACCGACAGCAAGCAACTCTCGGCGCGGCGCCGGGCGGCTCTGGTGCCGCTGATTCAGACCCATGCCCGCGCCTGGGCCCTGGGTCAGGCGAGTGCGGGTGAGATCGATCGCCATGGCATTCGAACTGCCACAGAGCGGGCGATGCGCCGTGCCCTGCACCGCCTGCCGGCGTCTCCGGAGCTGCTGCTGGTGGACGGCGTCCTGCCGCTGCGGGGCTGGAACGGCGAACAGCGCACGCTCGTGGCCGGTGATCAACGCTGTGCGGCGATCGCCGCCGCCAGCGTGCTTGCCAAGGAGGCCCGTGACGCCTTGCTGCGGCGCCTGGCAGTCCGCTACCCCGGGTATGGCCTGGAGCGCCATGTGGGCTATGGCACGGCCGTGCATCGCCAGGCGATTCTGAAGTTGGGCCCGACGCCGCTGCACAGGCGCAGTTTTCTGCGCAACCTGCTGGCGGCCGAGGGATCTCTCCAGGGCTGAGGCTCAGGCGGCGCTGCTTCCAGGCTGCCGCTCCTGGCACCAATGGCGAAAATCCGCCAGCAGCTGCTGGCCGACGCGGTTGCGGATGCCCAGCAGGATGCCCGCCAGGATCGAGTGCCCGGTGGCCTCGAGGATGCGCGGGGGGATCAGTTTCAGGAGCGGCGGCTGGCTGACCGTGACCGAAAGGCTGGCCTCGCCTTCCAGGCCCTCGCCGGAGGCCTCCAGCCAGGAGTCCAGGGTCAGCTGGAAATCATCGACCAGTCCCAGCCCTTCGAGCTGGCAGTCGAGAGCCTGCAGTTCGAGGCGGCCCTCATGGCAGTGGGCCTGCAGTTCCACGATCGGCTGGATGTGGAGTTGGAACACCTGCACGCGGGTCACCGTGTAGCGGTAATGCCCGGGACCGAGGGGCTGCAGCTGGCGTCGATCGAGCAGCGCCCCGACCACCCGCTCCTCGTCACGCAGGTAGTCGGCCAGCTCCTCGAGGTTCTCGCGGACGGGCAGAGCCAGTTGCTGTCGGGCGCTGAACGCCAGGGTCATGGCATGGAGCCCGGCAGGGCATGATCCTATCCGTCTCGTTTTCCCGCCTCCGCGCCATGCGTCTCGCCTTTCTTGGCCCCGTCGGCACCTATGGCGAGCGGGCGGCCCAGCAGCTGGTGCAGCTCGAGGGTCTTGCGGAGGTCACCTACGTTCCCCAGGCGGGTATCCGGGCCGTGATCCAGAGCCTGGCCAGCGGCGACTGTGAGGCCGCCGTCGTGCCCGTGGAGAACTCGGTGGAGGGAGGGGTCACCACCTGCCTCGATGCCCTCTGGGAGCATCCCGACCTGGCGATCGCCAGGGCGCTGGTGCTGCCGATCCGCCATGCCCTTCTCGGCAGCGGCCCCCTCGAGGGGATCAGCGAGGTGCTCTCCCATCCACAGGCCCTGGCCCAGTGCGCCCAGTGGCTGGAGCAACAGCTGCCCACGGCGCTGCAGTTGCCAACCAGCTCGACAGCGGAGGCAGCCCGCATGGTGCGCGGCAGCCGTTTCCGCGGCGCCATCGCCTCTCTCGAGGCTGCCGGCGAACATGGCCTCAGCGTGATCGCCTATCCGATCAACGATGTGCCCGGCAATTGCACCCGCTTCCTGCTGCTTCGCCGCGGAGAGCGTGCCACGGAAGGGCCGCTGGTGAGCCTGGCCTTCTCGCTGCTCTCCAACCGTCCCGGGGCGCTGCTGGAGGCTCTGGGCTGCTTCGCGGGCGAGGGCCTCAACATGACGCGGATTGAATCCCGTCCCTCCAAGCGGGAGCTGGGCGAATACATCTTCTTCGTGGATCTCGAGTGCGGCGAAGCCGGCGAGGCTCTGGAGAGTGCCCTGGAGCGGCTGCGACCCCTGTGTGAGCACCTGGTGCTGTTCGGTGCCTACCCACTCACCACCGCCACCACCGGCGATGGGGAGTGAGGCACGCACTGATGGCCGTCAGATCCGGTTCTGATCGTCCGGTTTGCGGCCGCGGAACACCCCGAACTGCATGAGGCCGTTGCGGAAGGCCCAGTCCATCAGAAGCAGCGTCGGGGTCTCCCGAAGTCCCTGCAGCACGGCACCGGGGCCCAGGCTCAGCACGGCGACGGGCCGGCGGACACCCTCGACGATCGAGTCGATCCAGGAGGGAAGCGTGGCGGGGGTCCAGTCATCGGTGTCGACCCTGATGCCGTTGCCCCAGCGACTCGCCTGCAGGTTGGCCTGCAGTGAACGGATGCTGGCGAACTCGGGGTGGGCCCACTGGTCGAGGAGCTGGCGCATCACCCAGCGTTCAACGCGGCTCATGGCGCCATCGCTGGGATCGCGCCGGTTCCAGTCGGCTACCGCCAGCAGGCCGCCGGGGCGAAGCACCCTCAGGAGCTCATCGGCATAGCGCTGCTTGTCTGGCATGTGCGGGCCGGCCTCGACGCTCCACACGGCGTCGAAACCCTTTCCGGGGGCACCATCCGGTAGCTCCAGGTCGAGCGCATCCATCACCGCGAAGCGGCAGGTTCTCAGGCTGGCCGGGGTGAGCTGGCGGGCGCGCTCGATCTGGGCGGGGCTGATGCTGATGCCCAGCACCTCCAGCCCGTAGTCGCGAGCCAGGATGCGGGCGCTGCCTCCGATTCCGCAGCCGACGTCCAGCACGGTGGAGCCAGGCGGCAGCTGATCGAGCCCGCTCCAGCGCACCAGTTCATGCACGAACTCCTCCTTGGCGGCGCGGAAGTCGCGGCGGTGAGGAGGATCGCCGTAGTGGCCCAGGTGCACGTGCTCTCCCCAGAGGCGTTCGAGGAGGCGGTCCTGGGTCCAGCGGTCGTAGGCGTCGGCGACGCTGGCACTGTCCTGGTACCGGCGGTTGCGTCGCAGCCAGAGGGCGGAGGAGCCAAGGAGGATCAGCGAGATCAGCAGCAGCAGCTGCCAGGGGAGCATCATTCGCCGTCCAGCTCCTCAAGGCTGGAGCGTCGGGGATCGCTGCCGGTGAGCGTGTCCTTCAGCACCGTCCGGGCCGCCAGCTGACGGCGGGTCTGGTCGAGCAGTTCATATTCCTGACGCAGGCGCTCGCCGGTGTCGGTGATCTCCAGCAGTGCCTGCTGGTGGTCCGCCACCGGTCCACCGAGATGGGAGCCGATCCAGAAGGAGAGCTCCCGCGGCAGGTCGGGCAGATCCGCCGGCAGGCTTGAGGGTTTGCCGATCAGCTTGCCGGTGAGCTCCACCACATCACGCAGCGCCTGCGACACCTGGTCGGTCAGGGCGGTCAGCGCATCATGGTCATCGCTGACCTCATCCTCGATCCAGCTCACCAGGCCCACCCGGAAGGGGGCTTCGCGCACGATGTTCAGCACCCGGAAGCGTTGCTGACCGAGGGTGACGATGTTGCTGCGGTCGTCCTCCTGGTTCTGGCAGTGGAGAATCTCGGCGCAGCAGCCCACATCGGCCATCTTCTGCTGTTGCGGATCCCAGCGCACCACGCCGAAGCGGCGGTCTTCGGCCATCACCGTGCGCAGCATCATGCGGTAACGCGGCTCAAAGATATGGAGCGGCAGCACTTCCTGGGGGAAGAGCACCACGTCGGGCAGGGGAAACAGCGGCAGTTCCCGCACGGCGAGTTCGCTCACGCCACCAGGCTGCCGCGGGAGTCGCGGCAGGCAGGGGTGGACAGGGGCTGAGGGGGGCAGTGCGGGCAGCGCAACGCGGATGAATCATGGAAGAGCGAGATCCTAGAAACGGGCCGTGCCGCGTCGCTGGAAGCGGGGGGCGCCGTCGGGTCCACGTGCTGCCGGAGCAGGACGCCACGGTCAGCCGGCGGCTTCGGGATGTGTTCCCTGTCTCCGGTCCGGAGACAGCAGCGGTGAGCAGGTCACACCAGGCCGCGGGAGGTCTGAAGCGAAGGGGCAGCTGCCACAGCCTCTGCACGCAAACAAAATGCGGGAGGCAGGCGTACGAGCCTGTCTCCCGCGTGGTGAGGGTTCAATCCGCGTGAAGGGTTGAATGCCTCAGAGCTTCACTTCGATGTCGACACCACTCGGCAGATCGAGCTTCATCAGAGCGTCGATGGTCTTGGAGCTGGGGCTGTAGATATCGATGATGCGACGGTGGGTGCGGGTCTCGAAGTGCTCACGCGAATCCTTGTCGACGTGAGGAGAACGCAGCACGCAATAGATCTTGCGCTTGGTGGGAAGCGGGATGGGGCCGACGGCGGTGGCAGCGGTATGGTCGGCGGTTTCGATGATTTTTTCGCAGGACAGATCGAGCATGCGGCGATCAAACGCCTTCAGGCGGATGCGGATCTTCTGCTGGGCGATGGTGGCGGACATGGGAAACGCGGACAGTGAGAAGAGACCAGTGAGGACAGACAACCGGCCGGATCACGGCAGGGCCGGGCTGGAACGGGTTGTCGAGGTGCGGGATGGGGCAGGAGGGGGGCCATGCCCCCCTCCGCTCAGGATCACTCGATGATCTTGGAGACGACGCCGGCACCGATGGTGCGGCCGCCTTCGCGAATGGCGAAGCGCATACCCTGCTCGATGGCCACCGGGCAGATCAGCTCGCCGGTCATCTTGATGCGGTCACCGGGCATCACCATCTCCACGTTGCTGCCGTCGTCAGCGGTGAAGGCGGTGATCTGGCCGGTCACGTCCGTGGTGCGGATGTAGAACTGCGGGCGGTAGCCGGCGAAGAAGGGGGTGTGGCGGCCACCCTCCTCCTTCTTCAGCACATACACCTCACCCTCGAACTTGGTGTGGGGCTTGATCGAGTTGGGCTTCACCAGTACCATGCCACGCTCGATGTCATCCTTCTGGATGCCGCGCAGCAGCAGACCGACGTTGTCACCGGCCATGCCCTCGTCGAGCAGCTTGCGGAACATCTCCACACCGGTGACGGTGGACTCGCGGGTGTCCTTGATGCCCACGATCTGGACGGTTTCGCCGACCTTCACCTTGCCGCGCTCGATCCGGCCGGTGGCCACGGTGCCACGACCGGTGATCGAGAAGACGTCTTCCACAGCCATCAGGAAGGGCTTGTCGATTTCCCGCTCGGGCTCAGGGATCGACTCATCGACGGCATTCATCAGCTCTTCGATCCGGGCTTCCCACTCGGCGTCGCCTTCGAGAGCCTTCAGACCGGAGACCTTGACCACGGGGATGTCGTCGCCGGGGAAGTCGTAGCTGCTCAGCAGCTCACGCACTTCAAGCTCGACCAGCTCAAGGATCTCCTCGTCGTCGACCATGTCGCACTTGTTGAGAGCCACCACCAGGGCGGGCACACCCACCTGCTTGGCCAGCAGGATGTGCTCCTTGGTCTGGGCCATGGGGCCGTCGGTGGCGGCCACCACGAGGATGGCGCCGTCCATCTGGGCGGCACCGGTGATCATGTTCTTCACGTAGTCCGCGTGACCGGGGCAGTCCACGTGGGCGTAGTGACGCTTATCGGTTTCGTACTCGACGTGGGCGGTGTTGATGGTGATGCCGCGCTCGCGCTCTTCGGGAGCACCGTCGATCTGGTCATAGGCCTGGGCCTTGGCCATGCCTTTCTTGGCCAGCACGTTGGTGATGGCGGCAGTGAGGGTGGTTTTGCCGTGGTCAACGTGGCCGATGGTGCCGATGTTGACGTGGGGCTTGTTCCTTTCGAACTTCTCGCGAGCCATGACTTGGAAGAATCGGGGTGTTGGGTTGCGTTTGGGTAGAGATCAGGAGTTGCCCTGATTCTTGGAAATGATGGCTTCCGCCACATTGCGAGGAACTTCCTCGTAATGGCTGAACTCCATCGAGAAAATACCCCGACCCTGAGTCATGGATCGGAGCTGGGTGGCGTAGCCGAACATCTCGGCCAGAGGCACCTTGGCCTGGACCTTGGACTGACCGTCATCGACGGACTGCCCTTCGACCTGGCCGCGGCGGGAGGAGAGATCGCCGATGACGGAACCGAGGAAATCCTCCGGAACCTCCACCTCGACCTTCATCATCGGCTCAAGCAGCACAGGGTTGCACTTCTTGACGCCGTCCTTGAAGGCCATGGAGCCGGCGATCTTGAACGCCATTTCCGAAGAGTCGACGTCGTGATACGAACCGTCGACCATGGTGACCTTCACATCGATCATCGGGAAACCTGCAATCACGCCGGACTGGCAGGTTTCCTTCATGCCGGCTTCGGCCGGACCGATGTATTCCTTGGGAACGATGCCGCCAACAATCTTGTTGACGAACTCGAACCCTGAACCCGGCTCGCCGGGCTCCATTTCGATCACCACATGGCCGTACTGGCCCTTGCCACCGGTCTGACGGGCGAATTTGCCTTCACCCTTGGCCTTGGCGCGGATGGTTTCACGATAGGAAACCTGCGGAGCGCCGATGTTGGCCTCAACCTTGAACTCCCGCAGCATGCGGTCCACCAGGATTTCCAGGTGAAGCTCGCCCATGCCGGCGATCACGGTCTGGCTTGTTTCCGGGTCCGTGGAAACCCGGAAGGTCGGATCTTCCTCGGAGAGGGCGGTGAGGGCCTTGGAGAGCTTCTCCATATCGCCCTTCGTCTTGGGCTCAACGGCAACTGAAATGACCGGCTCGGGGATGAACAGCGACTCGAGAATGATCGGGTCGTTGTCGACGCAGAGGGTATCCCCAGTGGTGGTGTCCTTGAGGCCGAGCACGGCTCCGAGATCGCCGGCTCGCAGCTCGTCGACCTCTTCGCGATCATCGGCTTTGAGGATGATCAGGCGGGAGATGCGCTCCTTCTTGTCCTTGGTGGAGTTCAACACATAGCTGCCCTTCTGCAGCACGCCCGAATAGACGCGTACGAAGGTGAGCTTGCCGAACGGATCGGACATCACCTTGAAGGCCAGGGCACTGAATGGAGCGCTGTCGTCGGCAGGGCGCACGGCTTCGCTGCCATCGGGCAGCACACCCTGGATCGGGGGCACATCCACCGGCGCCGGCAGGAAGTCCACCACTGCGTCAAGAAGCAGCTGGACGCCCTTGTTCTTGAAGGCGGAGCCGCACAGCATCGGCACCAGGCCATGCTTCAACACACCCTCGCGAATGCCGTCGCGCAGTTGCTCTTCGCTCAACTCACCCTTGTCGAAGAATTCTTCGATCAAGGCTTCGTCCGTCTCGGCAACCGCTTCCATCAGCACGTTGCGCCATTCAGCCGCTTCATCAGCCATGGCGGCAGGGATGTCGGTCTCTTCGATGTCCTTGCCGAGGTCATCCTTGTAGATGAAGGCACGGTTCTTGACGAGGTCGACGATGCCGCTCAGTTCACCTTCGGCGCCGATCGGCAGCTGGATGGGCACAGCCTTGGCCTTGAGGCGGTCCTTGATCTGACCGTGCACCTTCAGGAAGTCGGCGCCGGTCCGGTCCATCTTATTGACGAACACCATCCGGGGCACGTTGTAGCGATCCGCCTGCCGCCACACCGTTTCGGATTGGGGCTGAACGCCGCCGACGGCGCAGAACACCGCAATCACACCGTCAAGGACACGCATCGAGCGCTCCACTTCGATCGTGAAATCGACGTGGCCAGGGGTGTCAATGATATTGATGCGGTGATCCTTCCAGCTGGTGGAAATTGCCGCCGCGGTGATCGTGATGCCACGCTCCCGTTCCTGCACCATCCAGTCGGTCACGGCAGCACCGTCGTGGACTTCGCCCATCTTGTGGACGACACCGGAATAGAAGAGGATCCGCTCGGTTGTGGTGGTCTTGCCCGCGTCGATGTGAGCGGCGATGCCGATATTTCTGACGCGTTCGAGGGGGTAGGCGCGGGCCACTGCGGTAGGTCTCCGGGTTGGGGTCGACAAAAAACGGGCATCACTTTACAGATCGGCCGCGGAGGCGGCCGGAGGGAGACGGTGCGGCCCAGGCGACCGCTCCCTGGGAGAGATCAGTAGCGGTAGTGGGCGAAAGCCTTGTTCGCTTCCGCCATCTTGTGGGTCTCCTCGCGCTTGCGAACGGCACTGCCGGTTTCGTTGGCCGCGTCCATCAGCTCACCCGCCAGCTTCTGGGCCATCGAGCGGCCGTTGCGGGCGCGGGAGTAGTTGACCAGCCAGCGCAGGGCCATGGCGGTGCCCCGGTCCTGACGCACCTCCATCGGGACCTGGTAGGTGGCGCCGCCGACGCGCCGGGCGCGCACTTCCACCAGCGGGGTGGCGTTGCGGACGGCAGTCTCGAACAGTTCCAGAGGGTCGCCGCCGGTGCGCTCGCCGATCAGGCTGAAGGCGTCGGAGAGGATCCGCTGAGCAGTGGATTTCTTGCCGTGCTTCATCAGCCGGGCCACGATCATCGAGGCCAGACGGCTGTTGAACTGCGGATCGGGCAGGACGGGGCGCTTCTCGGCAGCGTTGCGGCGGGACATGGAACGGGGGAGGAAATGGCGGGGGAGACGAAGGAGGGAAGCCGGTCCCGTCGCGGGACGCGTTGGCTTCAGGACTTGGGCGTCTTGGCGCCGTACTTGGAGCGGGACTGGCGCCGGTCCTTCACCCCGGCGGTGTCGAGCGTGCCGCGGATGATGTGATAGCGGACGCCGGGCAGGTCCTTGACACGGCCGCCCCGGATCAGCACCACCGAGTGCTCCTGGAGGTTGTGGCCGATGCCGGGGATGTAGGCGGTGACCTCAAACCCGGAGGTGAGCCGCACGCGAGCCACCTTGCGCAGGGCCGAGTTCGGCTTCTTCGGGGTGGAGGTGTACACGCGGGTGCACACACCGCGACGCTCCGGGCAGGAGCGCAGGGCGGGGGACTTGGTCTTGCGGGTGAGGCGCTGTCGCTCGGTGCGGATCAGCTGCTGAATGGTGGGCATCGAGGGCCGTCAGGGCTGGGCTTCGTGACTAGTCGTGGCGAACAGGTCGGGCATCCGACCGATTTCGACAATCCGTCACCTTACTTCCCCGCCGTCCCCCCGACTGAAGGAGGCGCCGCAGGCGCAGCAGCGCACCCCCTCCGCCGCGCGGATCAGGAAGCCACCACCGCTGAGATCGCCCTTGTAGTCGAGCAGCAGGCCCGCCAGCAGCGGCACCTGTTCAGGTGGCGCATGCAGGGTGACGCCATCGGCGCGGGCCAGCGGCGCGCCCGCCAGATGGCCCGGCCGCAGGCGGATCGCCCAGCGCTCGCAGCTGCCTTCGAGGAGATCCAGGTGCATCAGTCCCGGCGTTCCGGCGACCGCCGCCTGACGGCTCAGTTCCGCGGCGGCGGCGGCGGTGATGCGCAGGTTGTGGCCCCGGATCACGGTGGCGGCAGAGCAGGTGAAGGGCAGTCTGTCAGCTGCCGGTGTCGCCGCCGCCCACCATCGCGTCGTTGCCCCAGCCCGCCTGTCGCGGCTGGGATCCCTGGCGGAGCACCAGCCCCAGGCCGTTGTGGATCGAGGCCGACACCCCGCGCCCCTTGACCGCGTGGCTGCCTCCCATCACCAGGCCCGTGGAGCTGCCGCCGTCGAGGTTGAGGGCATCCCGCACCCCCAGGCGCTGCAGCAGGACCGCTGTTTCAGACAGGGTCGGGCCGGCATCGCCGACGCCCTCCAGGGTCAGCAGCAGCAGTCGCCGGCCGTCACTGGCCACCACGGTGCGTGGTGCCGCCTGGCTCAGAAAGGCGGAGCTGAAGCCCTCGCTTGCCCCCTGCAGTGCGATGCGGCCGTCCTGCAGCAGCAGTGGTCCGCCGCCGATCACATTCGGCGCGCTTCCGAGTGGATCGCTGGGGCGGCTGTCCAGCTGCAGGGGCTCGCCCTCACTCCAGGGGGGCACGCTGCCGCCCCTTCCCACCACCAGCATGTCGCCGCCGGCCAGGGGCACCCCAGCGGCCAGGCGGGAGCCGTCCAGGCGCTGCACCACCACGCCGCCGCGCACCAGCACGGCGCTCTCGCCATTGCTGAGGGCGCGGTACCAGGGCCCCCAGTCGGCGGTGTAACGGCTCAGGCCCTTCTGCACGTACCCGCTGTTGAGCACCATCAACGGCCAGCGGTTGCCGTTGCGATCGATCAGCGTTTCCTGCAGCTGCAGCCGGCCGAAGCGGGGCAGCTGGCCCGGCTGCCAGCCGAGGGCGCCGCGGTTGAGGATCGGCCCTGACAGCCAGCGGCCGTCCTCGCGCAGAGCCCCGAGAGGCAGGCGGCGCACCCGGTTGAAGTAACCGCCGTTGACAGCCACCAGCGCATCCCAGCGGCGGGCGAGGTTGGGCAGGAGGCTGAGGCCCTCCATGCCGTCATCACGGCGCAGGGTGCGCAGCTCCAGCGGGGCCGAGTTCGGATCGATGCTGACGACGTTGAGGCGGACGCTGCCATCGCCGATCGGCAGCACCCGGCGGTCCCAGGTGACGCTGCTGCCCAGCAGGGACTGCAGCCGTGGATCGAAGGCGACGGCAGGGCTGGGGCCGCTGGCCGCCCCTCCGCCGCTGTCGGGAAGATCGATCACCACCCGGGGTGGGGCTCCCAGGGTGAACACCCGGGCCGCCGTGCCGCGGCCAGCCAGGGCCAGGCTCAGCCGATCCTCCTGCTGACGACCCGCCAGTCCGAGACCCTGCAGGGCCTGCCGCTGGGAGGGATCGCTCTGAAGGTCAAGGGCCACCGCTTCGCCTTCACGGCTCACCAGGGCCGGGCCGTCGAGGTCGAGCACGATCCGGCGAGGCCCGGGGGTGCGTGAGCTGCGCACCTGCACCAGACGCGGGGGCGGCAGCGACAGGCTCAGGGCGTCCCCCATGACGCTGAGTCCGACGCCGCTGGCCCGCAGCAGGTCCCCCACCTCCACGGCCACTTCGTCCTGCAGGGGCTGCTGCTCGCCGGGGGGCACCAGCTGGGAGCGGCCGAACCACTCCAGCTCGAGGGTGCCGTCGGGGCGGCTGCGGCTGCTGAATCCCAGTTGACCCTGCAGCACCTCCAGGGGCAGCCAGAGCTCTCCCGGCTGGCCAGGGCCGGCGCCGTTGATCAGCCAGGCCGCCCGTTGCTCCAGGCCGTTCAGGCGCAGGCGGGTGCCCTGCTGCGGGCGGGCGGCCGCTGCCCTGCCGGGCGAGGTCCGCCCGTTCTGGGGGCTGGGGCCCGGTGCCGGTGGTGTTCCAGTCGTCCGCCGTTGCCCGGGTCTGAATGTCTGGCTCAGGGTCGCGGGGCCTGCGAGGGCGGCCGGCGGTGGCAGCGCCGCGTTGCCGCGTGGAGCGGCCGTTGCCGCGGGCAGAACCGGGCTCAGCAGCAGGGGGACCGCCAGGGCGGACCAGGGGGCCTTCGCCATCGGCGCGGAAGCAGCGTCACCGACGCTAGCCAGCTCGGTCTGCTCCGAACAGAGGGGCGCGATGCTGCTGCCTAGGATCAGCTCTCGCTTCGGTGGTTCATCGCCATCCAGCAGCGTTGTTCCTCTGCGCCATGGCACTCACGCCACGGCCTCCCGATTTCGAGTCCATGCCCCACTCCTGCGTTCCCGTCTGGCCCCATCGCGACAGCCCCGCGCCGGCGGCGGTGGCCGGCGAGAAGGATGCCTGTGGGGTCGGTTTTCTGGCGTCCCTGAAGGGTGAGGCCAGCCATTGGGTGCTGCAGCAGGCCCTGCGAGGTCTCGGCTGCATGGAGCACCGGGGCGGCTGCGGCGGCGATGGCGATTCCGGCGACGGCGCCGGCGTCCTTTGTGGGATCCCGTGGGCTTACCTGGAGGCCGTCTGGCCGGAGGCGGCCGCCTCGACAGGCGCCTCCCGTGGCCTTGGCATGGTGTTCATGCCGGCCGATGCGGCCCGGCGTGAGCAGGCCCGCCTGTTCTGCGCCGAGGAGGCCGCCAAGCTGGGCCTGCGCAGCCTGGGCTGGCGGGGTGTTCCGGTGGATCCGGCCGTGCTCGGTCCGATGGCACGCTCCACCGCGCCGGTGATCGAACAGTGGCTGATCGGCAGCGACCAGGATGGTGATGCCCTGGAGGCTCTGCTGTTCCGCCTGCGTCGCCGCTGTGGCGACCGGGCCCGCGACGCCTGGGGCGCCGGCGCCACCGATCTCTATTTCACGTCACTCAGCGGTCGCACCCTCGTCTACAAGGGCATGGTGCGCTCGGAAGTGCTCGCGGCCTTCTACGCCGACCTGCGCGATGAGCGCTTCGCGGTCACCTTCGCGGTCTACCACCGCCGCTTCAGCACCAACACCCTGCCTCGCTGGCCCCTCGCCCAGCCGATGCGGCTGCTGGGCCACAACGGCGAGATCAACACGCTGCTGGGCAACCTGAACTGGGCCCGTGCCTCGGAGGCCAGCCTGGATGCCGTCTGGGGTGAAGCGGCCGCCGACCTCAGGCCGGTGGTGAATGCGGCCTTCAGCGATTCCGCCAACCTTGACGCCACCCTCGAGCTGCTGGTGCGCAGCGGCCGGCCGATCACCGAAAGCCTGCTGACGCTGGTGCCAGAGGCCTTCCGCGACCAGCCGGAGCTGGCTGACAAGCCCGGCATCACCGCCTTCTACGAGTATTCGGCCTGCACCCAGGAGCCCTGGGATGGCCCGGCCCTGTTGGTGTTCGCCGACGGCCGCAGCGTCGGCGCCACGCTCGATCGCAACGGCCTGCGGCCGGCCCGCTACTGCATCACCAGCGACGGCTACGTCGTGATGGGCTCCGAAACCGGGGTGGTGGAGCTCGAGGAGAGCCGCATCGTCGAGAAGGGGCGCCTCGGCCCCGGTCAGATGCTGGCCGTGGATCTCGAGCAGGGACGCCTGCTGCACAACTGGGAGGTGAAGGAGGAGGTGGCCGCCCGGCACCCCTACGCCGCCTGGTTGGAGGAGCATCGCCGCTCGCTCACGGGCCAGCCCTGGCAGCAGGAGCGTCAGCTGGGCGACCTGGAGCTGCTGCAGAAGCAGACCGCGTTCGGCTTCACCGCCGAGGACCTCGAACTGGTGATCGAGGACATGGCTGGCGCCGCCAAGGAGCCCACCTACTGCATGGGCGACGACATCCCCCTGGCGGTGCTCTCCGGCAAGCCCCACCTGCTGTTCGACTACTTCAAGCAGCGCTTCGCCCAGGTCACCAATCCGCCGATCGACCCCCTGCGCGAAAAGCTGGTGATGAGCCTGGAGATGCATCTGGGCAAGCGCGGCTCACCCCTGCGTCCCGAACCGTCTTCCGCGGCGGTGCTGCATCTGGCCACACCGATCCTCAACGAGGCGGAGCTGGCGGCGGTGGGTGCCCAGGGAATCCCTGCCACCACCCTGTCCACGCTGATGCCCATCACAAGCGGTCCCTCGGCTCTCGAGGCCGCGCTGCAGCGCCTGAAGGCGGAGGCCGAAGCGGCGGTGCGCGCCGGCCGGCAGATCCTGGTGCTTTCCGATCGCCATGGCCTTGACGGTCAGCCGGGCGGCATCAACGCCACCACCTCCTATGTGCCGCCGTTGCTGGCGGTGGGGGCGGTCCACCATCACCTGCTCGACCTGGGCCTGAGGCTGCAGGCCTCGCTGGTGGTCGACACCGCTCAGTGCTGGAGCACCCATCATCTGGCCTGCCTGATCGGGTTCGGCGCCAGCGCCGTCTGCCCCTGGCTCACCTGGGAGACCACCCGTCACTGGCTGGCCCATCCGCGCACCCAGAAGCTGATCGAGACCGGCAAGCTTCCGACCATCAGCGTCGATCAGGCTCAGGCCAATGTGCGCAAGGCCCTTGAGGATGGTCTGCGCAAGATCCTCTCCAAGATCGGCATCTCACTGCTGGCCAGCTATCACGGCGCCCAGATCTTCGAGGCGATCGGTATCGGCGCCGATCTGATCGCGCTGGCCTTCAAAGGCACCACCAGCCGTGTCGCCGGTCTCAGCCTCCCGGAGCTCGCCAACGAGACCTTCACCTTCCACAGCAAGGCCTTCCCCGAGCTCGACCGCAGCAAGCTCGAGTTCATGGGCTTCGTGCAGTACCGCACCGGCGGTGAGTACCACATGAACAGCCCCGAGATGGCCAAGGCCCTGCATGCCGCCGTCAAGGCGGGTCCGGGCTACGACCACTTCACCACCTATCAGACCCTGCTCGAGAACCGGCCGGTGACCGCCCTGCGGGACCTCCTGGAGCTGAAGACCGCGGCGACGCCGCTCCCGATCGAACAGGTGGAGAGCATCGAGAGCATCTGCGCCCGTTTCTGCACCGGCGGCATGAGCCTGGGTGCCCTGTCACGGGAGGCCCATGAAGTGCTCGCCGTGGCGATGAACCGCATCGGCGGCAAGAGCAACAGCGGCGAGGGTGGCGAGGATCCAGCCCGCTATCACCCCCTCGATGACGTGGACGTCGAGGGCCGCTCGGCCACCCTGCCCACCATCAAAGGGCTGCGCAACGGCGACAGCGCCTGCTCAGCGATCAAGCAGATCGCCTCGGGTCGCTTTGGGGTCACTCCCGAATACCTCCGCAGCGGCAGGCAGCTGGAGATCAAGGTGGCCCAGGGAGCCAAGCCCGGCGAAGGCGGCCAGCTGCCCGGTCCGAAGGTGGATCCCTACATCGCGTGGCTGCGCAACAGCAAGCCGGGGGTCGGCCTGATCTCGCCGCCGCCCCACCACGACATCTATTCGATCGAGGATCTTGCCCAGCTGATCCACGACCTGCACCAGGTGCACCCCGCTGCCAAGGTGAGCGTCAAGCTGGTGGCTGAGATCGGCATCGGCACGATCGCGGCCGGGGTGGCCAAGGCCAACGCCGACGTGATCCAGATCTCCGGCCACGACGGCGGCACCGGTGCCTCGCCGCTGAGCTCCATCAAGCATGCCGGCGGCCCCTGGGAGCTGGGCCTCACCGAGGTGCACCGCGCCCTGTTGGAGAACGGCCTGCGCGACCGGGTGCTGCTGCGCGCCGACGGCGGCCTCAAGACCGGCTGGGACGTGATCATCGCCGCCCTGCTCGGCGCCGAGGAATACGGCTTCGGTTCGATCGCGATGATCGCTGAGGGCTGCATCATGGCCCGCGTGTGCCACACCAACAACTGCCCGGTGGGCGTCGCCACCCAGAAGGAGGCGCTGCGTAAGCGCTTCACCGGTCTCCCCGAGCACGTCGTCAACTTCTTCCTGTTTGTGGCCGAGGAGGTGCGCCAGCTGATGAGCGTGCTCGGCGTGGCGCGCATGGAGGATCTGATCGGCCGCAGCGATCTGCTGCGGCCGCGGTCCGTGCAGCTGGCCAAGACCCGGTCCCTGGACCTCTCCTGTCTGCTGGATCCGATTCCGGCGGCCGTCGATCGCGGCTGGCTGCACCACGACGCCGAGGCCCATGGCAATGGCCCGGTGCTTGAGGACCAGTTGCTGGCCGATCCCGAGCTGGTGGCCGCGATCGAAGGCCATGGCCGGGTGGACCGCATCATCCCGATCGTCAACACCGATCGCTCGGTGTGCGCCCGCCTCGGGGGCGAGATCGCCGCCCGCCACGGCAACAAGGGCTTCCAGGGGCAGCTCGATCTCACCTTCGAAGGGGCGGCAGGTCAGAGCTTCGGTGCCTTCAGCGTCCAGGGCATGAATGTGCGGCTGGTCGGCGAGGCGAATGACTACGTCGGCAAGGGCATCAATGGCGGCCGCATCACCGTGGTGCCGCCTGCCGGTGTCAACGATCCGGGAAGCCAGGTGATCCTGGGCAACACCTGCCTGTACGGAGCCACGGGCGGCGAGCTGTTCGCACTGGGCCGCGTCGGTGAGCGCTTCGCCGTGCGCAACAGCGGCTGCCGCACGGTTGTCGAGGGTGCCGGCGACC
This sequence comes from Synechococcus sp. CBW1004, assembly GCF_015840715.1. Taxonomy (NCBI): domain Bacteria; kingdom Bacillati; phylum Cyanobacteriota; class Cyanophyceae; order Synechococcales; family Synechococcaceae; genus Synechococcus; species Synechococcus sp. CBW1004. The sequence goes on from NZ_CP060397.1 coordinate 3,115,555, forward strand.
ACTGCTGCGAATACATGACCGGCGGTGTGGTGGTGGTGCTGGGCAGCACCGGCCGCAACGTGGGTGCCGGCATGACCGGGGGCGTCACCTTCCTGCTCGATGAGAACGGTGGTGTCAGCGAGCGGGTGAATCCCGAGATCGTGGGGATCCATCCGCTCGAGACCCCTGAGCAGGAGGCCCTGCTGAGGCCGCTTCTCGAGGCTCATCTGGAGGCCACCGGCAGTGCCAGGGCAGCTGCGATCCTGGCCGACTGGGCCAGCTCGAAGGGCCGTTTCAAGGTGCTGGTTCCGCCGAGTGAGAAGGCCACCGTCGGCCTGGCCGAGCGACAGGCGGTGACGGTCTGAACGGGCCCTCCCTCTCGCCGTGTCAGGACCGACTGGTGTGGCGAGAGGGGAGGTTGGTGGCATCAGCAGATTGCCGCCGACGGCGGCTGATCCGGCCGTGCAGGCCCTTGAGCCGTCCGGTGGCGGCCGGCAGGCTGAAGGTTCAGAAATCGTCGTAGACCCGCTCGAACATCGCGAAGGTCTCGTCGTTGTTCATGCCGGAGACGGCGATCGAAGCCCCGCCCAGTTTGTTGATGCAGCTCACCGCGAGGGCCAGGGGCTTGTCGCGATGGTCGGCATAGAAGAACTGGCTGCCTTCTTCACCCAGAACTTCCTGATTTTCCGTGAAGCCGCTCTTGCCGGCGACCCGTTTTGCATTCTGGATGCAGGCTTCGCTACTGGCGATGCCAAGCACCAGATTGGTGTAGACATGTGGAATCGCTTCGGCTGATTGCGGCAGCGACAGCGACCCCAGCGCGGCCAGCAGCAGTCCTGTCTTGAGCATGGAGAACAAGCGCCTCACTCGGGCTCGCTTCAGAGTAGCCAAGTCAGTGCATCTTTTCTCCCCACGCCAACCGCGCGTCAGGTTCACGGATCTCCGCGATGAGGGAAGAGCTACAGATGGTCAACATCAGGGTGCGGTCGTGCTCTGAGGCCTGTGGGCCTGGCTCAGCGTGGATGCTCCCGCATCAGCCGCTGCACTTCACCGGCGTGGTAGCTGCTGCGGGTCAGCGGGCTGCTCACCACCTGCAGGAAGCCCAGCTCCTGCTCGCCATGCCGACGGAAGGTCTCGAACTGCTGCGGGGTCACGAAGCGATCCACCGGCAGATGTTTGGGGCCCGGTGAGAGGTACTGGCCGATCGTGACGATGTCCACGGCGTGGTCTCTGAGGTCTCTCATCACTTCAAGCACGTCAGCGTCGCTTTCGCCCAGCCCCACCATCAGGCCGGATTTGCTGTAGCAGCGCGGCCAGCCCTGCCTCACCCGCTGCAGCAGCTCCAGCGAGCGTTCGTAGATCGCCTGGGGCCGGGCACGCTTGTACAGCCGCGGCACGGTTTCGATGTTGTGGTTCAGCACATCCGGGGCGCCCTCCATCACAGCCGCGAGGGCGTTCCAGTTGCCGCAGAAATCGGGGATCAGCAGCTCGATCGTGGTCAGGGGGGAGCGCTGCCGCACCGCCGCGATGCAGGCCACGAACTGGCTGGCGCCGCCATCGTCCAGATCGTCGCGGTTCACCGAGGTGATCACCACGTGGCTCAGCCCCAGCCGGCTGACCGCTTCCCCCAGTCGCTCCGGCTCCGTCGGGTCGAGCGTGCGCACACTCTTGTCGAAGTCGATGTCGCAGTAAGGGCAGGCCCGGGTGCAGCCCGGTCCCATGATCAGGAAGGTGGCCGTGCCGCCGGCGAAGCATTCGCCGATGTTGGGGCAACTGGCCTCCTGGCAGACGGTGTTCAGCCTGAGGTCGAGCAGCAGATCCGCCACGGCGCCGATGCGCTCGCGCTGGGGCGCCTTGACGCGCAGCCAGGGGGGCTTGCCGCTCGGATCGCCTTCGCCGTCAGCGCCGGCGGTGGAGGGTCCCGCTCCCAGGTCGGGTTCTGTCACCGCCCAGGCGGCCCCTGTCGTTGGCTGCACGGGCAGGACGGGGGCAGGTGACAGGGGATCGGTCATCGGGGGGCGGATCCTGGGTGATGCGGGTGGGGCCTGGACGGGGGCAGGCTGTGGAGCTGTCCTGGCCTGGTTCAGGACCGGAACGGCGGGCCTGCGTGCTGGCTGTTCACGGTCCGGGCGGCCCTGCTCCCCTACAGGGACGTTAGACAGCCGGTTCCCGTGCCCTGGCGGGAGGGCGATCCCTTAAAGTCGGCCCATCGGGATGTAGCGCAGCTTGGTAGCGCACTTCGTTCGGGACGAAGGGGCCGCAGGTTCGAATCCTGTCATCCCGATTGCCGATCGCGTGGCCTGAAAGCCGCTCCAGACAAGGTCCAGCGTCTCACTTCTGAGGCGTTGGACTTTTTTGATGGGCGGATTGTTGGGTGCCTTCAACCTGGCTGCTGTTCCCCCTGTCGCTCCCCGCGCAGCCGTCAACCGGCCACCTTCTCGGGTCGCCCGCAGGCCGCGGCGCCGGAGCCGAAGCTCCCAGGAGCCGATCCCAGGTGTTCGGCGGGCTCCGCTGGCTGCGGTGTCTTCAGGCATGCCGCGCCGTTGGGCCGGTGTCGGTGAAGCTGACTCGCCTGCAGATACCCCGTCGTTCAGGCCAGCTCGGCTCCTGGGTAGCCGCGCGGGGTGACCATGCGGCCATCGCGGCTGTAGCTGCTGCTGTTGCCGATCAGCACCAGGGTGAGCATGTCCACCTGCTCCACCGGCAGGTCGCCGAGGCAGTGGAGGCTCACCTGTTCCTCGGGGCGCCCCAGCTGACGCGCCAGCACCACCGGAGTGGATCCGGGGCGGCCCTGCAGCAGCAACTCCACGGCACGCTGCAGCTGCCAGTCCCGCCCCAGGGAGCGTGGGTTGTACAGCGCCACCACGAAGTCGCCGGCGGCGGCGGCCTGCAGGCGCCGCTCGATCACCGCCCAGGGTGTGAGCCGGTCGCTGAGGCTGATCGTGCAGAAGTCATGCATCAGCGGAGCTCCGGCGCGGGCGGCGGCCAGCTGCAGGGCCGAGAGACCCGGGTGCACCTCGAAGCGCGGCCGATCGTCGTGAGGCTGCTGCAGCCAAAGCTCCAGCGCCAGCCCGGCCATGCCGTAAATGCCGCTGTCCCCGGAGGAGATCAGCCCCACCCGGAGCCCCGCCTGAGCCAGGGCCAGGGCCTCGGCGCAGCGGGCCCGCTCCTCCGTGAGACGGCCGTCGCGTCGCAGTTGATCTGCGCGACGCAGCGGCTCGAGCAGATCCAGATACAGGCCATAGCCCACCCAGACTGTGGCGCGGGCCAGGGCCTGGCGGGCGTCCCCACTGAGCAGATCCAGACGGCCGGGGCCGCTGCCGATCAGGTGCAGCTCGCCCCTGTGGGGGGCCCACTGATGCGTCGAGCGGGCAATGGCCAGGGTAGCGGCCCCCCGTTCGCCGGCCTCAGCCCGCCCGATCGTCTTGGTCACAGCCAGCTCGTGAGCTCCCACCGGATCGGAGGGCGCCGCCCGCAGCGCCGCGGCTTCCGCGACGCTGGCGGTGCCCATCTCCCGTGCCACCACCGCAGAGGGATGGGGGACCTCCACGGCGGCCAGGTCAGATGCGGTGAACAACCGCAGCGGCCAGCTGCGCCGTTCGGCCAGCTGCAGCAGGGCCGGCTCATCCCCCTTGCGGTCGATGCTGGCGAGTCCCGCCACGGCTTCTTTCGCGAGACCGTGGGCGGCCAGGGTCTGATCCACCAGCCGCTCCAGCAGGCTGAGGCTGGTGTCGCGTTCACAGCCGATGCCCAGCCACAGGCAGGGGGGATGCCAGCGGCAGCCGGGGCCCAGCTGTGGGCTGATCACCAGCCCGTTGTCCCCGGTGTCGAGTCGCTCCAGGGCTTCCGTCGCCGCCAGCTGTCGCCAGAGATCGAGTCCGGCCTCCTGCTCCAGGACGGGCCTGCGTCCGCGGGCCAGCTCCTGCATCAGCTGGCTCCAGTCGCCACTGCCGCGACGCCAACCCCAGGCTTTGCCGAAGGCATCGAGGCCCAGCTGACCCTGCACACTGCTGCTGCTGAGCACCGCCTGGGCCCCGAGCAGGGCAGCCACCTCCTGGCTCAGCTGCTCACCGCCGGCGGCATGGCCGCCGAGAAGAGGGATCACTGTGCGGCCCAGGGGATCGATCACCAGCACCGCCGGATCGCTGAGCTTGTCCTGAAGCAGCGGAGCGATCAGCCGTGTGACCAGCCCGCACGCCCCCACCGCCAGCACGGCGGAGCAGTGAGGCCAGTGGTGTGCCAGCCAGGACCCTGCGGATTCCGATCCTGAATCGTCACCGAGCGCATCCCGAACCGTTGAGGCCGTCTCCGCAGGCCAGCGGATCGCCTCCGTCAGGCCGGCCTGCTGCAGGCGCTGCAGCACCGGAATCGCGACGATGGAGAACCCCAGGGCGACAACGCCGTTGCCCATCCCGACGGCGTCGGATCGCGCCCCTGGCGCCGGATGCTTCGCGACGCTCATCGCTGCAGCCGCTCACGCAGGCCGGCCAGGGGGCCATGCCGTTCCGGGCGCCGCAGCGTGCCGTTGTCGTTGACCAGATCCCGGGCCCGGCCGGTCAGTGCGGTGCTCGGACGGACGCGGTTCCGGTCATCGCCGTCTTCGGAGATGGGCGCCGGTGGAGCGGCGGCCTGCACATCGGGTTCGGTTGCGGGAGGCATGGTCTGCTGGGGAGGTTCACGGCTGGGTTCGCTCGTGCCCTCTGCCGTTGCCGGAGCGGGCAGGCCTGTTTCTGGCACTGGCGTTTCCGGGGCAGGGGCAGGCTGCGGCGGCACTGACGAGTCAGCCGCTCCGCCCGGCGAGGTGGTGGCCGGGAGGCCATCCGTTGTCGGGGTTTCGGAGGGCATCCCACCCTCTCGGGTGGGTTCGCCTCGGTCGGTGGCCTGACGGTTCACCTCGGGGGAGACCCGCGATCGGGCCTCCGTCGGCACCGATGGGCTTTCCTCATCAAGGGACTGTGTTGCCGCTTCATCCTGCAGGCTGTCGGCCATCAACGCCGGCCCCTGGGTCGGCGAGCTTGTCATGGAGTGGCCGCCGTCCGCTGCCGCTGGAGCCGACTCCGGTACCTGGGCAGCCCTCAATGGCTGCCGAGCCGCTGTCTCCGGGGTCGTGGCAGAGCGATCATCCGGCGTCTGGGTTGTCAGGCTTCCCAGTGAGGAGTGGACCTGGAGGCGTTCACCAGGCGGGGATGCCGGAGGCAGCGGGATCTGAGCGGCGGCGGTCTCTGGACTGGGCTCTGCGTCGCGGTTGACCTCGGCGGGGGATGGGGGCGCCTCACCCAGAAGGATCGCCAGCTCCGTCGGGGACAAGGTGTCGCCGCGCCAGCGCGGCGACACGGCCTTGGGGCCGAGATCCACCTCCTGCACGAGGCTGTTGAACGGGGGATTGAGGGGCTCGCCCCTGCCGTCGAGCAGTTCCATGAGCAGCGCGTTCAGCCCCGGCCGCCAGCCGCGCAGCCACAGCGGTGTCTGCTGGTCGAGCAGCACAGTGTTTCCGTTGATGGACAGACGCAGGCGCCACTGGGTGCCGCTGCCGCCCACCTCCTGAAGCGGAGCATCGAGGAGAAGCCAGTCCAGCAACAGCGGCTCCCCAACGGCAGGGCCCGACGGACTCACGGCCAGCAGCTGGGGGCTGCCGAGGGCGGGCAGGCTGAGCGGATTCGGGGCCGTGCGATGCAGCCGGATCTGCTGGGCGGATCCAGGATTCTTGCGGGCTTCGCCCCAGGGCATTGCGGCATACACGGTGAGGCGGTGACTGCCCGGGCTCAGTTCCGGCATCACCCCTTCCTCGTCGGTCCAGATCCGGGGTGGTTCCTGATCGAGCTGCACCACCACATGGGGGCCCACCCCGAGGGCGCCACCATCGACCAGGGGCCAGTCATGGATCCGCAGCTTCAGGTTCCAGGGGCCCGCGGGCAGCACGCTGTCATCCCGCGGCGAGAGGATCTCCACCACCGGCTGCCGGCCGGCGAGGGCCGTCTGAAGTTGCTGGACCGCTTCCGGCGGAGACACCTCCTGCAAGGGCGCCATGCCGTGGTTCGTCAGGGCGGACTGGCTGATGGCATCACGCTGTTGTGGCTTCCAGGGCAGAGAAAGGGCAGCCACCGGAGCTGTCGGCAGGCTCACCGCCACGAGGGTCAGAACAAGGATCAGGGTGAGCAGCCGCCTCAGCGGGTCGGGGCGGCAGGAGGCAGCTGGCGGCAGACCGGGCCGGCGCCCTGGGGGGAACTGCTCGCTCCTGCCGTTCACGCCCTTGCAGCCCTGGAAAGGATTCATTCTGCCCAGGAGCCGGGCTGGGGCTGCTTGTTGAATGAAATGTGCCGATCAAGCGTGGTCAGGCAATAAACAAAGCGCGCTCGATCGAATGGTCTCGGTGATGACAACCACCTGCCAGACCCCAGTCAGGAACTGGCCTGGCCAGGGATTGAACCTTTGTAACTGCCTCCCTATTTCGCTTGATTTCGGCCCTTATACTTCCGCCAGCGGTCCCCTTTCGGGGCCCCATGCCCCAGCCGGGGGTCAGCCCTCTCCCCAGTCGGGGCAAGGGTTTTCCCGTCCCGCGGCTGGGGCCCATGGCCTGGATGGGTCCCAGCGACTCCTCCTGGTCATAGGTCCCACGGCGATCCCGGCTCCGCCCTGGCGGTGCCTTCAGGGGTCGTCGAAGGGGTGGACCTCCACCTCGATTCCGTCCCTCGAGGAACCTCTCGATGACCATCAGCCCACCAGAGCGTGGGAAAACGGCAAAGGACATGGTCGACCGGAACCGCGTTCCGGCCACGTTCGAGCTTTTCGAAAAGCCCGGCCACTTCGACCGCTCCCTTGCCAAAGGTCCCAAAACCACCACCTGGATTTGGAACCTCCACGCCAACGCTCACGACTTCGACAGCCACACGAGCGATCTTGAAGAGGTCTCTCGCAAGATCTTCTCGGCTCACTTCGGCCATCTGGCCGTCATCTTCATCTGGCTGAGCGGCGCCTTCTATCACGGGGCCCGTTTCTCCAATTACTCCGGCTGGCTCGCCGACCCCCTGCACGTCAAGCCCAGTGCTCAGGTGGTCTGGCCGATCTTCGGCCAGGAGATCCTCAATGGCGATGTGGGTGCCGGCTTCCACGGCATTCAGATCACCTCCGGCCTTTTCCATATGTGGCGGGCCTGGGGCTACACCAACGAGTTCCAGCTCCTCTGCACCGCCATCGGTGCTCTGGTGATGGCTGGCCTGATGCTCAATGCAGGCGTTTTCCATTACCACAAGGCGGCTCCCAAGCTGGAGTGGTTCCAGAACGTTGAGTCGATGCTCAACCACCACCTGGCTGGACTCCTTGGTCTGGGTTCCCTGTCATGGACAGGTCACCTGCTCCACGTGTCCCTGCCCACCACCCAGTTGATGGATGCCATTGATGCCGGCAAGCCGCTGGCCATCAACGGCAAGACCATCGCGTCGGTGGCTGACATCCCCCTGCCCCATGAGTTCCTCAACCAGGATGTGCTGGCTCAGCTCTTCCCCGGTTTTGGCGCAGGCATCTCCGCCTTCTTCACCGGCAACTGGGCGGCCTACAGCGACTTCCTCACCTTCAAGGGAGGCCTGAATCCGGTCACCGGCAGCCTCTGGATGACGGACATCGCCCATCACCACCTGGCGATTGCGGTGCTGTTCATCGTCGCCGGTCACATGTACCGGACCAACTGGGGCATCGGCCACAGCATCAAGGAGATCCTTGAGGGTCAGAAGGGCGATCCCCTTCTCTTCCCAGCACCCAAGGGCCATGACGGACTCTTCGAGTTCATGGTCAACTCCTGGCACGCCAATCTGGCCGTGAACCTGGCTCTGCTCGGTTCACTGTCGATCATCGTTGCCCACCACATGTACGCGATGCCTCCGTATCCGTACATCGGTGTGAGCTATGCCACCCAGCTCTCCCTGTTCACCCACCACGTCTGGATCGGTGGCTTCCTGATCGTCGGCGCCGGCGCCCATGCGGCCATCGCCATTATCCGGGACTACGACCCCGCCAAGCACATCGACAACGTGCTGGACCGGGTGCTCAAGGCCCGCGACGCCCTGATCAGCCACCTGAACTGGGTCTGCATCTGGCTGGGTTTCCACAGCTTCGGCCTCTACATCCACAACGACACCATGCGTGCCCTGGGCCGTCCCCAGGACATGTTCAGCGACACGGCGATCCAGCTGAAGCCGATTTTCGCTCAGTGGATCCAGGGTCTCCATGCCGCTGCCGCCGGCACCACCGCTCCCAACGCCCTCGCCGGTGTGAGCGAAGTGTTCAACGGTTCGGTTGTCGCCATCGGTGGCAAGGTCGCCGCTGCTCCGATTCCCCTGGGAACGGCTGACTTTATGGTGCACCACATCCATGCCTTCACGATCCACGTCACCGTGCTGATCCTGCTGAAGGGTGTGCTGTATGCCCGTAGCTCCCGTCTGATTCCCGACAAGGCGAATCTCGGCTTCCGCTTCCCCTGCGACGGCCCCGGCCGTGGCGGTACCTGCCAGGTGTCTGCCTGGGACCACGTGTTCCTGGGTCTGTTCTGGATGTACAACTCCCTGTCGATCGTCATCTTCCACTTCAGCTGGAAGATGCAGAGCGACGTGTGGGGCACCGTCAATGCCGACGGTTCCGTTTCTCACATCACCAACGGCAACTTCGCTCAGAGCGCCATTACCATCAATGGCTGGCTGCGTGACTTCCTGTGGGCCCAGGCCGCTCAGGTGATCAACAGCTATGGCTCCAGCTCCAGTGCCTATGGCCTGATGTTCCTGGGAGCCCACTTCGTCTGGGCCTTCAGCCTCATGTTCCTGTTCAGCGGCCGCGGCTACTGGCAAGAGCTGATCGAGTCCATCGTCTGGGCTCACAACAAGCTGAAGGTGGCCCCCGCCATCCAACCGCGGGCCCTTTCCATCACCCAGGGCCGTGCCGTCGGTGTCGCTCACTATCTGCTGGGCGGTATCGCGACGACCTGGTCCTTCTTTCTGGCTCGCATGATTGCGGTCGGCTGACCTCCACCTGACCTTTCCCAATGGCAACGAAATTCCCTTCGTTCAGCCAGGGTCTGGCACAGGACCCGACAACCCGCCGTATCTGGTACGGCATCGCCACGGCTCACGACTTCGAGAGCCATGACGGAATGACGGAGGAGCGGCTTTATCAGAAGCTGTTCTCCACCCACTTCGGTCACCTGGCGATCATCGGCCTCTGGGTTTCGGGCAACCTGTTCCATATCGCCTGGCAGGGCAACTTCGAGCAGTGGGTCGCCGATCCCCTGCACGTTCGTCCCATCGCACACGCGATCTGGGATCCCCATTTCGGCCAGGGCGCCATCACCGCCTTCACCCAGGCAGGCGCCTCCTCTCCGGTGAACATCGCCTATTCCGGTCTGTACCACTGGTGGTACACGATCGGCATGCGCACCAACGCCGAGCTCTATCAGGGTTCCATCTTCATGATGATCCTGTCGGCCTGGGCCCTGTTCGCTGGCTGGCTGCATCTCCAGCCCAAGTTCCTGCCTTCTCTGGCCTGGTTCAAGAACGCCGAGTCGCGTCTGAACCATCACCTCGCCGTTCTGTTCGGCTTCAGCTCGATCGCCTGGACCGGTCACCTGGTCCACGTCGCCATCCCTGAATCCCGTGGTGTTCACGTGGGTTGGGACAACTTCCTCTCGGTGTCTCCGCATCCGGCAGGTCTGGCTCCCTTCTTCACCGGCAACTGGGGCGTTTACGCCCAGAACCCCGACACTGCCAATCAGATCTTCGGCACCTCCACCGGTGCCGGTACCGCGATCCTCACCTTCCTGGGTGGTTTCCACCCCCAGACCGAGGCTCTCTGGCTCACGGACATCGCCCATCACCACCTGGCGATTGGCTGCCTGTTCGTGATTGCCGGTCACATGTACCGGACCAACTTCGGCATCGGCCACTCGATCCGAGAGATCCTCGAAGCCCACAATCCGCCCAAGGGCACCCCTGGTGATCTGGGCGCCGGCCACAAAGGTCTCTATGACACGATCAACAATTCCCTGCACTTCCAGCTGGGTCTTGCTCTGGCCAGTCTCGGTGTGGTGACCAGCCTGGTGGCACAGCACATGTATGCGCTGCCGTCCTACGCGTTCATCGCGAAGGACTACACCACCCAGGCCGCCCTCTACACCCACCACCAGTACATCGCCATCTTCCTGATGTGCGGTGCCTTTGCTCACGGTGCGATCTTCTTCATCCGTGACTACGACCCCGAAGCCAACAAGAACAATGTGTTGGCCCGGATGCTCGAGCACAAGGAAGCGATCATCAGCCACCTGAGCTGGGTGTCCCTGTTCCTCGGTTTCCACACCCTGGGTCTTTACGTCCACAACGACGTGGTCGTGGCCTTCGGCACCCCCGAGAAGCAGATCCTGGTTGAACCCGTGTTCGCCCAGTTTGTGCAGGCCTCCAGCGGCAAGGCGCTCTATGGCATGGATGTCCTGCTCGCCAACGCCAACAGCCTGGTGAGCAATCCTCCTGGCCCCGGTGGCGCCTGGATCCCTGGCTGGATCGATGCTGTCAACGCCGGCAACAACTCGCTGTTCCTGCCGATCGGCCCTGGTGACTTCCTGGTCCATCACGCCATCGCTCTGGGTCTGCACACCACCACCCTGATCCTGGTCAAGGGTGCTCTGGATGCCCGGGGTTCGAAGCTGATGCCTGACAAGAAGGACTTCGGCTACTCCTTCCCCTGCGACGGCCCCGGCCGTGGCGGCACCTGCGACATCTCGGCCTGGGATGCCTTTTATCTGGCTCTCTTCTGGGCTCTGAACACCGTCGCCTGGGTGACCTTCTACTGGCACTGGAAGCACCTCGCCATCTGGCAGGGCAACGTGGCTCAGTTCAACGAGTCGAGCACCTACCTGATGGGTTGGTTCCGCGATTACCTGTGGCTCAACAGCTCGCAGCTGATCAACGGCTACAACCCCTTCGGTTCGAACAACCTGGCTGTCTGGGCCTGGATGTTCCTGTTCGGCCACCTGGTGTGGGCCACCGGCTTCATGTTCCTGATCTCCTGGCGGGGTTACTGGCAGGAACTGATCGAGACCATCGTCTGGGCTCACCAGCGCACGCCGCTGGCCAACCTGGTCGGCTGGCGCGACAAGCCTGTCGCTCTCTCGATCGTTCAGGCCCGTGTCGTGGGTCTCGCTCACTTCACGATCGGCTTCATCCTCACGTATGCCGCCTTCCTGATCGCCTCAACCTCCGGCAAGTTCGGCTGATTCCTTCAGCCCACTTGCTTCCCCTTGAGGGACGACACTGCCCCCGGCCTCCAGCCGGGGGCTTTTTTGTGGCGATGCTCCCACACCATCGCGATCTGATCCACTGCCGCCTCCTTCGGTCGATCTCCTGCGTCAGGATGCGGGCGCAACTCGCTGCGCCACAGAGACTCAGCTGCGTGACAGTGCAGGCGCGGGAGAACGGGACTCTGTCTCTCCTGTCTGCCATTGTCCGTGCTGTGTTGAGTTTCCGTGAGGCCTGCCATTCATGCATGCGGAGGCCATCGCCTCTGAGTCCGGAACAAGGCTCCTCCTGGACCTGGGGCGGGTGTCCTTGATCGGATCGGGATGCCAGGCATCACCAGATGGGGATCGTTAAACTCACCGCCATTGCAACTTCATTCCGCTGCGCGTTCAGGTTCACATGGAGTTGTCCATGACTGCGGAACCTCTGGCGGGCCTGCTGGAGAGAGTGGAACGTGAACTTCTGGCGACTGATTGCGTCAGGAGTGTGGATCCCCATGATCCGGTAAGGGTTGAGAATCCCCCTCAACCTTGGACGGTGGTTGGCTGCGGTAATTATGCGGCTGTCTTTTTACACCCAGGTCATCCGGATCTGGTGGTGAAAGTCTATGCGCCCGGGCGTGAGCAGGGGATCGCGTTGGAGGCCGAGGTGTATCGGCGTATCGGGCGCCATCCTGCCTTGTCTGAGTGTTTCCACGTCGGCGGCAACTATCTCGTCCTGCGGCGTCTGCATGGCAGGACCTTGTATGACTGCGTCCGCCATGGAATCAGGATTCCTCCGCAGGCCATCGCTGACATCGATGCGGCCCTCAAATATGCCGTGCTGCGTGGCCTGCATCCCCATGATGTGCATGGCCGCAACCTGATGCTGCACCAGGGGCGGGGCTTCATCGTTGACCTGTCCGACTTTCTCAATCCAGAACCCTGTCGCGCCTGGCAGGATCTGCGCCAGGCCTATCGCTGGCTTTATCGACCCCTGATCGCTCCTCTGCGCCTGCGCCTGCCGGGGTCTCTGCTCGATGCCACCCGCCGTTGTTATCGCCTGTACCGCCACCTTTTGCATCGCAACCGCAGGTGCTGAACCCCTCCCTCGTTCGCTGGCAGGTGCCTATAAAAAAAGACCCGGCGTCAGCCGGGTCAGATGTTGATTCCATCAAGGAATTGGTATGCCAGTGGATGGCGGTGTGGAGCTCAACCGGTTCGGCAGATCGTCAGCCGACGCTCCAGACACCACCGGCGATCTTCACCAGGGGAGCCACCAGAGCGGTGCTGCAGAGGAACCAGGCGAAGGCGGCACCGCCGCACCCACCCAGCCAGAAACCACTGGCGAATTCGGCCCAACCGGCCTTGGTGAACAGGTCGGCAGGCGGATTGTCGATCGTCGCGTCGGCAGGCTGCACGTTCGGACCGTTGCCGGCGGTGCCGTAGATCGACAGGCACACCGTCAGGATCGACACCAGGCCGATCGTCGCCAGGAGACCGGCGGTGCTGGAGAACTCGGTGTTGCGCAGCGGGCCGGTGAGGGCGAAGGGGCCGTAGAGGAAGAAGCCATGGGCCATCCCGACCTCCAGGCCGCGCCGGTTCGGCGACAGGGAGGGGCGGTAGGCGGGCAGGGCGTTGAGGAAGGCCCGGGTGAAGTAGCTGCTGTTGACGGGAGTGGCCAGGTTGCCGACGCAGGGATCGGCCACGGGGGTCACGGTCATCGGAGGGGAGGTGAGCGGGAGGGCGCTGGATGGATGGGGCATGCACGCATGCACGACCCGGAAGTTGGCTGGCTCAGGGTGCCTGGTGGCAGGCGGTCGGAGTCGACGCCCCCGGATCAGTCGCGGGCTTCGATCACGTTGAACAGCAGGGCCATCGCCACGGCGGGGCCCAGGATTCCCACCAGGGGGACGAACACAGACGGCATCCAGGCGGCCGCGAAATCTCCAATCATGGCGAGGGCATGGTCAACCGCCGGTACTGTAAGGAGAGCTCCCGATCGGGCTCCAGCCGCTCGACGGTGGCGACATAAAAGTTCAGCCCTTCTGCGTAAGCCCGTGATGAATGCCTCCATCCCCGCGGCGCTGCTCATGCTGCTGCTCGCAGGCGGCTGGTGGCTGGGCCGGCGTCGCCCTCGACCCTTTCTGCGCAGCACCGACACCACCGCAGTGGCGGATCTCAACCGCGCCCAGATCGAGCGAATGCTTCTCCGCACGGCAACGCCGTCAGAGGAGGAGGAGCGGGACCCTGCCGCGACCGGGATCATGCCGCTCCGGCCCGCTGCGACCGGAGCGGTGGCGGGTGTGTCCGCCCTGCCTCTGCAGCGCGGCGAGCGCCGCCGACGGTTGCGCGAGCTGCATGGCTGGATGCGGGGCAGTCGCGAGCAGCGCCTGCGGGCGCTGGCCATCGCCCGGGGCTCCAGTGGTCGTGAGGTGCTGCCGTTGCTACGGCTTGGGCTGCGCGATCCGGATCCGGCGGTGATGGCGTCTGCTGCAGCGGCCATGGAGCGTTTCCGCGGCCGCACCGCTGCGGATCGGCAGCTCCCTGGGGTGGGCCTCAAGAGCCGGCGAGCCCTGATTCAGCCCACCGGGGCGGCGACGCCGCCGCCGCGCAGTGTGTTGCGCACCCGGTAGATGGGCCGCCCCTGGCTTTCGTGGTAGGTGCGCATCTGCAGTTCCGCCAGCAGCCCGAACCCGAACAGCTGCACACCGCTCAGGATCGCGAGCACAGCCAGCAGCAGCAGTGGGCGGTTGCCGATGTCCACACCCAGGAACAGCTTCTCGCCGACCAGCCACAGGGCCATCAGCAGTCCGGCGCTGAGGCTGACCAGGCCGGCGAAGCCGAACACATGCATGGGGCGTGTGAGGAAGCGCTTCATGAACCACACCGTGAGCAGATCCATCAGCACCCGGAAGGTTCGATCAATGCCGTACTTGCTCTGGCCGTAGCGGCGGGGGTGATGGTTCACCTGAACTTCCCCGATGCGGGCCCCTTCGATGTAGGCCAGAGCCGGGAGAAAACGATGCAGTTCTCCGTAGAGATTCATGTCGGCCACCACTTCGCGGCGGTAGGCCTTCAGCGAGCAGCCGTAATCATGCAGCCTTACCCCGGTCACCCTGGCGATCAGCCGATTCGCCAGCAGGGAGGGCAGCAGACGACTGACGCGGTTGTCCTGGCGCTGGTGGCGCCAGCCGCTGACCAGATCGAGGTGGCCACGCTCGAGCTGCTCAAGCAGCAGGGGAATGTCGGCTGGATCGTTCTGCAGGTCACCATCGAGCGTCACGATCACCTCGCCTCGGCTGGCATCGAATCCGGCGGCCATGGCGGCGGTCTGGCCGTAGTTGCGACGCAGCAGAACCGCCACCAGCTCCGGGATGCGGTCCACGTGGTCTCGCAGCACCGCGGCGGTGCCATCGCGGGAACCGTCGTCCACAAGGACGATCTCGAAGCTGCGACCCAGAGGCCGCAGGGCGGCCAGCAGCTGTTCGATGAGATGAGGAAGGCTTCCCTCCTCGTTGTAGAGGGGCACCACGACCGAGAGGCTGGGGGTGAACTCGGCCGTCATGGACGGGGGCAGCAGGGTTCTGCTGACCTTAGGGGCAAGCGGAGACGCCCTTCAGGCGGGGAGGGGGGTGCCGTCGTGGCTGTGCATGACCCGTCCGGCCCCACGGAGTTCGTTGCGGTAGTGGCAGGCCACGGGGTCCCGGTTGCGGGGATGGAGCGTGTCGATCCCGATGCCGTTCCGTCCATGTTCGCGGCCGGAGCTGTGCAGGTAGTGCCCATCGCCCAGATGCAGCCCCACATGGGTGCAGCGGCGCGGGCTGCCGAAGAAGATCAGATCGCCCGGTTGCAGCAGGCTGGTCTGGCCCGGCTGCACCGCCACCGGGCGGCAGAAGCGTTCCTGCAGATAGGCATCGCGGGGAAGCCAGATCCCCACGCTGGCGAAGGCGCTCTGCACCAGGCCGGAGCAGTCGAAGTCGGGACCGAGCGTGCCGCCCCAGAGATAGATGTTGGGCTCGGCCATGGCCGCCCGCCCGAAGGCGAGAACCTGATCCAGTCGTGCAGCGATGGCGGCTCGATCCCACGGCCGCGCCGGGGGCGGCTGTGCCGGCTCCCCATGCCGGATCAGCGCGTCGGGCTCCAGCCAGCAGGGGTAGCCGTCCTCCACCAGCCGCACCTGCAGACGTGAGGTGGGCAGGCCGGTGCGGGCCTCACTGGCCGCCAGCACGCGCAGGAAGCGACCCCGTCGCACCTGGGTGGCCAGGCCGGGACCAGAGGAACGGCTGTAGGCGTCGAGATCTCCATGGAGCCGCCAGGTGCTGCCGACGGGGACAGCGCCCCCCATCGGCCTGGGGCTGTTCAGGGCGTGGGAGGTCGCCGGGTCCACGCTGCTGCCAGGTGCCATCTCGCTGCCTAATGTCGCCATCCAGCCTGTCTGCGTTGATGGCGTTCTACAGCCCGGATGGCGCGATGGACCAGAGGCTCGAGGCCCTGGTGCAGCGTCTTGCCGGCGAGAGGGGAGAGGCGCTGGCCCGTGGGTTGTCGATCACCTGGCTGCGCTACCCCGCTTCGTTGCTGCCGCAGGGACCGGAGGGGCAGGCGGCCAATGCCTGGCGTGCTGTCGCAGGCGTCGGGTCGGCCAGTCCGGCCCGCGGTGCCTGCTGGCTGGGTGCGCGGCTGCGGGATCCGGGTCATCTGGTGCAGCTGCCCTATCTGATCGCCAGCGAGCGATGGCTGCAGCGGGGTCTGCTGGAGGACGAGCCGGAGCTGCGTCGTGCCCAGCGGGCGATGATCCGCCGTGGCAGCCATGACGCCACCTCCTATGTGGTGGACCGGCTCAGCGGCACCACCAGCGGCCCGGCTCTCGCCCCGACCGGCCGGGACGTCTGGGAAAACCAACGGCTGCTGGTCAACCGCTGGTTGATTTCGTTGGGCTGGGCCGAACTGGAGGGCTGTCATGCCGCGCAGAAGACCTGGCAGGACGGTCCCTATGGCCGGGAGCGGCAGTTCATCGGACGTGATCTTGAACACGCCAACCGCTTCAGCACGGACGGCCTCGCGCGCCTGTTCGAGGGGGTGTTGGCCGGCACCCTGATTTCACCGCCCGCCTGCCAGCGCATGTGCAATCTGCTCGCGGTCCAGGAGCCTGAGGGCATGGCGGACGCCGATCCGCCCGCAGGTGTGTCGTCACTGTTGCCGCCAGCGCAGTCGGGATGGCAGCGGTTCTGGGGGCGGGGTGGTCACGGGCCTGGGACCCATCAGCTGGCCCTTTACGGTGAAGGCGAGGGGCCGGCCCCGGCGCTGCTGGTGGTGCTTGTGGAGCGCAGGGCGGCTGACGGCACGGATGGCCTGATGGCCGAGATCGTGGCCGAGCTCCTCGGCGCTGAGGAGGCGGTCGGCTGAGCCCAGCGGTGGATCGATCCGGCACGGAGCCGATCGAGTGGGCTGGCCTGCGGAGTCTGCTGCGCGTGGGTGGCGGGCAACCTGGGGTGAGGGTCCTTCGCAGCAGGGCCGGGTCTTCCCCGGCCCATGGCTGAGTTGCCCACAGAAGCCCCGGGTCATTCCAGAGTTCCGAAGCGCAAGGTCACTCCGCGAGTGGCAGGAGTGCACAGCGGGAGCCTGGACTTCGACAAGGGAATGTCAAGACTGAATACAGGCGATCGTCGCCTGAGGGTCCTGGTCTCAGTTCAACGGAGAGGGAGGGATTCGAACCCTCGACAGAAGTTGCCTCCTGTAACTCCTTAGCAGGGAGCCGCTTTCAACCACTCAGCCACCTCTCCAGCGGCCCTGAGA
This sequence comes from Synechococcus sp. CBW1004, assembly GCF_015840715.1. Lineage (NCBI taxonomy): Bacteria > Bacillati > Cyanobacteriota > Cyanophyceae > Synechococcales > Synechococcaceae > Synechococcus > Synechococcus sp. CBW1004. Next base: position 3,132,578 of record NZ_CP060397.1, read on the forward strand.
GCTTACCTGACAGGTCGCCGGCCGTTCAGCCGCCCCGGAAGATGCGCGGCACCCGCCGGTTGTCCACCCGAACCAGCAGGTCGTAGGGGATGGTGCCGGCCTGTCGGGCGGCCTGTTCAGGGCGCAGCACCTGGCCTTCATGGGCGCCGAAGATCAGCACCTCATCCCCAACCGCGGCGCCTGGCAGTGGATCGAGGTCGATCGCCATGGAGTCCATCGAGACGCGGCCCAGCACCCGCAGCCGCTGGCCCTGCATCATCACCTCGCCTCCCTGGCCGAAGCTCCAGGGCACTCCGTCGTTGTAGCCAGCGGCGACGATCCCGATGCGCTGCTGCTTGGCGCTGACCTGGTAGGTGCCGTTGTAGCCGATCCGCTGGCCCCGCTTGAAGCGGCGCACCTGCACCAGACGGCTGACGAAGGCCAGCGCCGGCTCCAGTTCAATGGCTGCCTCGATCGCCGGCGAGGGGTGGATGCCGTACAGCCCCAGGCCGATCCGCACCATGTCATGGCGCGCCTGGGGGAAGCGCACCGCCCCTGAGGTGGCGGCGGCATGCACCAGCAGAGGGCCCTCCGCTTCGGCGCGGATGGCCGCCACGGCGGCCTCGAAGCAGCGCAGCTGGGCGTCGGTATCCGCATCGGCAGCCGGGTCGTCGGCGCTCGCCAGGTGCGTCATCAGTCCGCTCAGCCGCGCCACACCCGACTCCCTCAGCAACCGGGCCGTGGCCAGGGCCTCGTCGGGGCTGACGCCGACCCGGCCCATGCCCGTGTCGATCTCCAGGTGCACCTCCAGGCTGGCGCCCATCGACCGCAGGGATGTCACCAGAGCGTGGGCGAAGGCCGGGGAATACACCACCGGCGTCAGCCGCCAGCGCACTGCCTTGTCCACCTCATCGATGTCCATCAGCATCACCAGGACGGGCCGCTGCACGCCGGCGCGGCGCACCGCCGCACCTTCATCGGCGGCCGAGACGCCGATCCAGTCGATGCCGCTGTCCTGCAGCGCGGTGGCCAGGCGGGCCAGCTCGGTGCCGTAGGCCCACGCCTTGAGCACCGCCAGGATCCCCACCCCAGGACCGCAGAGGCTGCGGAAACGGGAGACGTTGTCCCGGATGGCATCCAGATCCACCAGCAGGCGCCGAGGCGCCATCGACTCCCAGATCGACTGCGCGGCGCGGCTCAGCTCCTGACGGGCCGCTCCCTTGAACAGCACCGTGTCACCGGGCCGGGTCAGCTCGTGGATGCCGCTGCGCAGGGCAGTCGCGTCCTCCACGCACAGAGCAGGCGTCTCCGGGTGCAGGCGAGCCCAGCCAGCGGCGGTGTGGCGTTGGGCCGGGTGAGGAAGCAGCAGCAGGCGGCTGAATCCGCGCTCGGCGGCCAGTTGTCCGATGAAGGCGTGTTCGCGGGCCTCGCTGGCGCCCAGTTCACCCATCCCCCCGAAGACGAACAACCGCCGCCCCGTCTCCGGTGAGGCGCCGACGGTGTCGAGGGCCGCCTGCACCGAGATCGGATCGTCACTGGCGGTGTCATTGATGATCGTGATGCCCTCCGGCGTGCGCCAGGTTTCCATGCGGGTCGGCCCGAAGCTGTAGTCGCGCAGCACCGCCAGCAGCTCATCGGCGGGGACACCCAGCTCGATCGCCGCCGTGAGGGCGATCAGCAGGTCTTCCACCAGGGGGGCGGAGCGTGTGCGCACGGGCACCTGCATGGGGCCGGCGCCGAGGTCGAGATCAAGCAGCAGGCCGTTCCCGTCGGGGCGCTGGCCCAGCAGCCGGGGGGGCTGGACGCCGGGATGGAGGCGGCGGCAGGGCAGCGGCAGGGCCTCCACCAGCGGATCGGGAGGCGCGATCAGCCAGCCTTGCGGGCCGATCCCGGCGAACAGCTTCATCTTTTCGCGGGCGGTCACCGCGCGGCTGCCGAAGCCCGCCAGATGAGCGAGGCCGATGTTGACCAGCACACCGAAGTCGGGAGCCAGGATCGCTTCAAGGCGCTCCATCTCGCCCGGGGCGGAAATCCCGGCCTCAAAGACCCCCAGCTCGGTGCCGGGCGGCGCAGTGAGCACGGCCAGCGGCACTCCCACCTGGCTGTTCCAGCTGCCGGGGCTGGCGGCCACGCGATAGCGACCGGCCAGCAGGGCCGTCAGGGCGCTCTTGACCACGGTCTTCCCATTGCTGCCGGTGATCGCCACCACCCGCTGGATGTGGCTGCGTCGGTACCAGGCCGCCAGCTGCTGCAGCGCCGTCAGAGGGTCGTCCACCAGAAGGTGGGCGCAGCCGGGAGAGGCTGGTGGAGTTTCCCTCTGCCGGGCCCAGCTGCGACGCACCACGACCACCGAGGCCCCGGCGGTTTCGGCGGCCTCCACATAGGCATGGCCGTCGCGGCGGCGGCCGCTCAGGGCAAAGAACAGATCTCCCGGCAGCACCCGGCGTGAATCGATCGCCACCGACCGGGGCGGTGCCACGGTGGGATGGCCCCGCAGCTGACCCTGCAGCAGGTCGGCGAGGGCAGCAGGGGAGGGCAGGGACATCGGTGGTGGTGACCCGGACGGCGGCCGGTGGTGGTCGACACCGACTCTGCTGGTCGGGCTGGTTAGCATTTTGTCGATCAAGGCAGTGGCGATGGGCCACGTTCTCGTCCTCAACGCCTCCTACGAACCTTTGAACATCACCACCTGGAAACGGGCGATGGTGATGCTTCTCAAGGGCAAGGCCGAGGGGCTGGAACACCATGCTTCGCGCCTGATCCGTCCGGATCATCGGCTGCCCACGGTGATCCGTCTGCGCCAGTTCGTGCGCGTTCCCTACCGGCAGATGCCGCTGACTCGGCGTAACGTCTTTCAACGTGATGGCCATATCTGTCAGTACTGCGGATTCCATGGGGAGCCGCTCTCGATCGATCACGTGATCCCTCGCAGCCGCGGCGGTGCCGACGTGTGGGAGAACGTCACGACGGCCTGTCTACCTTGCAATGTGCGCAAGGGAAGTCGCACCCCACGTGAGGCCGGCATGCCCCTGAGACGGGAACCACGGCGACCACCGACGAGCCTCACCCTGGAGACGATGCGTCGCATCCGCGATGGTCAGCACCAGGAATGGGCCAAGTATGTGATCGGGATGGAGCTGCAATCCGGCTGAGGGTGTCAGCGGACGTGCTGTTCAGCCCTGGGAGCCCGATGCCTGCAGCACCAACTCCTCCAGGCGTCGGCTCTGTTCGGCAGCGATCGAGGCGTCCACCAAGGTGTCAAGGTCACCATTGAGAACAGGTTCAAGCGAAAAGTTTCGGCCCAACCGGTGATCGGTGACGCGATTGTCCTTGTAGTTGTAGGTGCGGATCTTTTCACTGCGATCCCCCGTTCCCACCTGCGCCAGACGGGCGGACCGCTCCTCGGCGCTGGCGGCGGCCAGCTCACGTTCGTAGAGCTTGGCCCGCAGGATCTCCATCGCCCGTTCGCGGTTCTGCAGCTGAGAGCGCTCCTGGGTGCAGAACACCCGGATGCCGGTGGGTTTGTGCAGGAGATCCACCGCCGTTTCCACCTTGTTGACGTTCTGGCCTCCAGCACCGCCGGAGCGGGCCGTGCTGATCTCCAGATCGCCGGGATCGATCTGCACCTCGACAGGATCGGCCTCCGGCATCACCGCCACCGTGGCCGTGGAGGTGTGCACCCGTCCCTGGGATTCGGTGGCGGGCACCCGCTGCACCCGGTGCACCCCGGCTTCGAACTTGAGCCGGCTGAACACCGACTCGCCGCGGATGGAGAGGATCAGTTCGCGGTAGCCGCCCAGATCGGCCTCCGTGGCGCTGATCGCCTGCACCTGCCAGCCATGGCTCAGGGCGTAGCGCTCGTACAGGCGTGCCAGGTCGCCGGCCCAGAGACAGGCCTCATCGCCTCCGGCCCCGGCGCGGATCTCCAGCATCACGCTGCGTTCATCGCGGGGATCGCTGGGGAGAAGCCCCAGGGTGAGCTGCCTCTGTACGGCATCGATCCGGCTCTCCAGCTCCTGCACTTCGGCATTGGCCAGTTCCACCAGCTCCGCCATGGCAGGGTCGTCGCGATGCTCGCGCAGCAGTTGACGGGCCTCCTGCTGTTCGCGCCGCAGCTTCTGCCAGAGAGCGTGGTCGCGCACCAGCGGCTCCAGCCGGGACCGTTCCCGCGCAATCGTCTGCAGGCGGTCCGGGTTCGAGGCGATCGCCGGGTCGGCCAGCTGACGTTCGAGGCTCTCGAAGCTGCGGCAGGCTGATTCCAGACGTTCTTGGAGCAGGACGGGATCCATGGGCGGGGGAGATCCCCGGTCAGGGGTCGGTGAATGGTGCGAAAGTCCAGCTTCCAGGGTGGGCGCAACGCCGACCGGCGAGGCATCTCAGGCCTGGGTGTTCGGTCGCTGCTGGGTTCTGGGGATGGATTTGGGGACTTCGATGGGAGGAGACCGGCCACATGGACCGTCTCTTCGGGGATTGACCTGCGACCCGCGGTGGCAGGGGGGGCTGGTTGCATGAGAGCAGTTTTCAGCTGCTGCGACGCTGCGGCTCCACATCCGGTTCCCGATCGAGACGGGCCCACCTGAGTGGCCGCCGATCCGCACCCCTGTGAGACCCCAGGCGACTGGGCTCGACTCGACCGGGAACCATCCAGATGCCCGATGCCGGCTGTCGCCCACCTGGTGGCGGTGTCCGAGCCAGACGAACATCCGGGGCAAGAACCCCAGGTCCGGGGAGGGCGTCACGAGGGGCGTGCCTGCTCGGTCCGCTCAGACATCAAAAGCCGGGTGCCCGCTTGGAGCACCCGGCTGTGATGGACAGGGAAAGAGCCCCATTCGCGGAGGCTGGAGGACAACCTGAGCGAGCTGAATCTCGATCCCGGTGAGTGGGCTCGGACTGAGGGGTCTCAGCGATCGAGCAGCGCCCTGGCAACCCGGGTGTGGCCTCGGGGCCTGTGACGGGAATCAGCCGGCCTTGGCTTCCTTGTCCTTGGTGGCTGTCGCACTGCCCATGCCGTACTTGCGCATGAAGCGGTCCACGCGGCCTTCGGTATCCAGAATCTTCTGGGTGCCGGTATAGAAGGGGTGATTGCCGCTCCACACATCGACGTGCAGCTCAGGCTGGGTGGAGCCGGTGGTCATCACCACCTCTCCATTGCAGATCACCTTGGCGTCGGGATACCAGGTGGGGTGAATGTCGGCCTTCGGCATGGCGGAGGAGAACAGGTGGAGAACAGAAAGCGCAGTGCCGGGATCGGTCAGCGCTTGGAGAACTGAGGTGCCTTGCGAGCTTTCTTCAGGCCGTACTTGCGGCGCTCCTTGGCGCGGGGATCGCGGCTCAGATGGCCTTCCACCTTGAGCGGCTTGCGGTTATCGGGGGAGAGATCGCAAAGAGCGCGGGCGGCACCCTGCTTGATCGCGTCGGCCTGGCCGGTGAGGCCGCCACCGCGCACGTTGACTAGCAGGTCGTACTGGCCCTCGAGACCCAGGGTCTGCAGGGGAGCCTTGACGGCCGCCAGATAGACGGGGTTGTAATTGAGGTAATTGTCGCCGGGGCGACCATTGATCGTGACGCTGCCCGACCCGGGCACAACACGCACACGGGCAACGGCCGTCTTGCGGCGGCCGGTTCCCCAGTAGACGACGCGATTGGAGGAGCTGGTCATCAGAGGGCGGAGGAGGCGGGATCGAGGGCGAGGGGCTGGGGCTGCTGAGCGGTGTGGGGATGCTCGCTGCCGCGGTACACCTTCAGCTTGCGAAACATCTGGCGGCCGAGGGCGTTGTGGGGAAGCATGCCCTTGATCGCCACCTCCACAATGCGCTCAGGCAGGCGGGCCTGCAGATGCGCGAAGGTCTCGGTCTTCATGCCGCCCGGACGACCGGAGTGGCGGCGGTAGAGCTTGTCGGTGGCCTTGTTGCCGCTCACCCGCACCTTCTCGGCATTGATCACCACGACGAAGTCGCCGGTGTCGAGGTGAGGGGTGTAGGTGGGCTTGTTCTTGCCGCGGAGAATCTGGGCCACTTCACTGGCCAGGCGTCCGAGGGTCTGATCCGCAGCGTCCACCACGTACCACTGACGGTCGAGGGAGGCGAGGGAGGGCAGGGTTGTCTTGTTCATTGCGCGATGTGCGCCTTCAATGCGCCTGTGGGCACCGGTGGGACCGGCTGGTGAAAACCATCCGTAAGTGCGCCTCCTGAATTGGGAGGGAACTCGGGGGTGGTCGGAGCCCCAGTGCCGCGGGATCGGGAAAGACGGCTCAGAGGCCATGTTTCACCGGCCGCGCCTGGCGACTGGGAGCGTGGAACAGAAGAAGCCGGAACCAAGTGCCGGTGCTCCGGAGGCACCATCGAACCGAGAAAGCTCCAAAGAGCCGTCTGGACCGTTGATCTCACGGAACCGTCTTCTGGATCCCGCGGTGCACAGGCACCGGAGGGGAATCAAGCGATTCCAGCTGAAACCGCGGTTGGCAATCATACCAGGCGGCTCTGGGGAAGATCTCCTGGGGGTAGCCGACCCGCAGCAGGCAGAGCCCCTGGGGCGGTGCGGCCTCCTTCACCTCCCCGCGGGCACGTCCCTGCCAGCGCAGCCGGAAGGAGTCGGGGCTGAGGCGACCCTCACCGACGGCCACGAGCTGGCCCATCAGCAGGCGCACCATGCCGTAGAGGAATCCACTGGCCTGGATCTCGCAGACCAGCAGGTCGCCCTGGCGCTGGAGCTGCACCTCCTGAACCGTGGTGCGCGCATGGCGGCGGCGGCTGCCGGCGCGCTGGAAGGCGCTGAAATCGTGCTCTCCCAGAAGATCTTCGAGGGCTGCGGCCATGGAGGCCTCATCGAGGCGTACCTGGTAGCGATGCCAGCTCCAGGGGGCGAGGAACAGATTGGGCGTGCGACCGTTGTAGAGGGTGTAGCGGTAGCGGCGATAGCAGGCCGTGAAGCAGGCGTGCCAGTCGGCTGCCACCTCGGCGGCGGCCCTCACCCGGATGCTGGACGGCAGACGCCCGTTGAGAGCCTTGGGCCAGCGATGGGCCGGGATCGGACCAAGACTGTCGAAGTGCACCACCTGAGCGGCGGCGTGGACGCCCGTATCGGTTCGGCCGGCGGCCACGCAGGAGCGCAGCGGTTCAGGTTCCAGGGACGCGATGGCCTCATCGAGCACCTCTTGCACGCTGAGCCCGTTCGTCTGCCGCTGCCAGCCGTGGTACGCGGAGCCGTCGTACTGCAGGCAAAGGGCGATGCGGCGCCGCGGCATTGATGCCGCCGGAGTCGTAGCGACCGTCAACTCCGGGGAGCCTCCGTCGGGCTGTCCCGGAGGGGGCGCTGGGTTGCTCTGCGCCCCCGCTGTCGTCGGCAGTCGCGGCTGGGGAGTGTCCTGCATGCGCCTGTTCGATTCGGCCGCTTCCGGCCCATCCCAAGGGTCGGGCATCTGGTCGGGCCGTCCGATGGGAGTCGGGTTCGGGTCCATCGATTCAAAAAGACAGCCGCGGGACATCCCTGGAGGAGTCCCGCGGCTGGCCATGCATGGCTTGCTGAATCGGGCCCATGTGGGCACCCGCCGGCTGCGTTGGCTGGCTGTAGTTCAGACCAGCTCGATGATCGCCATCTCGGCGTTGTCACCACGACGGCGGACTGTGCGGATGATGCGGGTGTAGCCACCGTTGCGCTCGCCATAGCGCTCCTGCGCCTTGTCGAAGAGGGCATGCACCAGCTGTTTGTCGTAGATGTAACCCATGGCACGGCGTCGGGCCGCGAGGCTGCCCTCCTTGGCCAGGCTGATCATGCGCTCGGTTTCATCGCGCAGGGCTTTGGCGCGGGCCTTGGTCGTGGTGACGCGACCCTCACGGATCAGCTGGGTGGTGAGACCACGCAGCATGGCCTTGCGTTGGTCGGCGGGGCGTCCCAGGAGCGGGACTCGGCACTGGTGTCGCATGGTTCAGGTGGGAATCAAGGTCGCGTCTTGTGAAGGGTTGAGCCTCTCGATGCTCAGGCTGTCGTCCGGCTCTGGGGCAGCGAGATTCCGATGCGCTCGAGCGCTTCGATCACCTCATCGGCCGACTTGGAGCCGAAGTTCTTGATCTCCAGCAGATCTTCGTAGCTGAAGCCCATCAGGTCGGAGACGGAGTTGACCTGGGCACGCTTGAGGCAGTTGTAGGCGCGCACCGACAGGTTGAGCTCCTCCAGGGGGATCTGGGCCTCGGCGGAAGGCTCGGGCTCCAGCCCAGGCTCCTCGGCCATGGTGAGGCTGGCGAGGGGCTGGATCAGGCTGATCAGATAATTGGCCGCCTGAGCCATCGCATCATCGGGGGTGATGCTGCCGTTGGTCTCGATCTCCAGGCGCAGCCGCTCGCGTGCGGAGCCGCCCTCACCGACGGCCGTTTCGTCAACGCTGTAATTGACGCGGCGCACCGGCATGAACACGGCATCGATCTGGAGAAGATCAATGGCGCTGGTGTCCTCCTGATGGCGGTCGACCGGGCGATAGCCGACGCCCCTCTCGACGTGAACCTCCATCTCCAGGCTGTGGCCTTCGGCCACCACGGCGATCGGGCGGGCGCCATCAATCACCTGGACCTGCGATGAGAACTGCAGATCGGAGGCGGTGACGGTGGTGGGGCCGTTGACGATCAGACGGCCGATCTCCAGTTCGCGGCTGCGGCTGTTGACCGGGATTGATTTGCAGTTCAGCAGGATGTCGAGAACGTCCTCACGCACACCGGGCACAGTGGCGTATTCATGGTTGACGCCGGCGATGCGCACGGCGGTGATCGCGCTGCCTTCGAGGCCGCCGATCAGCACACGACGGAGGGCGGTGCCCAGAGTTGTCGCCTGGCCACGCTCCAGCGGGCCGATCAGGAAGACGCCCGTCTGGGAACGGTCGTCGGCAACCCGGTGCTCGACACGGTCGATCTGGTACTGCAACACGGTCAGGGGAGACGGAAAGGGAACGGTGCCACGGAGTGGGTGTGGCGGAGCCGCGGAACGCAGGCGCGGAGTTGAATCCGGAATCAGACGCGGCGGCGCTTCGAACGGCGGCAGCCGTTGTGGGGCAGCGGGGTGACGTCACGGATCAGGGTGATCTCCAGGCCAGCCACCTGCAGGGCCCGGATCGCCGTTTCCCGGCCGGAACCGGGACCGCGCACCAAAACCTCGATCTGGCGCATGCCCTGCTCGAGAGCCCGTCGTGCGGCTGCTTCGGCGGCGGTCTGGGCGGCGAACGGGGTCCCCTTGCGGGCGCCCTTGAAGCCGCTTGCGCCGGCGGAGGACCAGCTGATCACTTCACCGGCGGTGTCAGTGATCGAGACGATCGTGTTGTTGAAGGTGCTCTGGATGTGGGCGACGCCGTTGGGGACGTTGCGCTTGGCCTTCTTGGGGCCGGTTTTCTTGGCGGGCTTGGCCATGGAGAAGCCCTGCAGCAGCAGGGAGGTGATCGTGGGACGAAAGCAGGTGGTTCCGGTGACGCCCGTTGTGCCGCTGGCGGCAGGGCGGCGGAACCGGGGGGATGCGGCGGCTTACTTCTTCTTGCCGGCCACAGTTTTGCGGGCACCTCGGCGGGTACGCGCATTGGTGCGGGTGCGCTGGCCGCGAACCGGCAGGCCCATGCGATGGCGGCGGCCACGCAGGCAGCCGATGTCCTGAAGACGCTTGAGGGCCATGCCCTCTTCGCGCCGCAGGTCGCCCTCAAGGGTGAAGGCCTCGGCGGCATTACGCAGCTTCTGCACATCGGCGTCGCTGAGGTCCTTGACGCGGGTGTCAGGGTTGACGCCGGTCTTGGCCAGAATCTTTTTGGCTCGGGTCAGACCGATGCCGTACACGTAGGTGAGAGAAATCTCAATCCTCTTGTCGCGAGGGATGTCGATACCGGCGATCCGGGCCACGTGGAAAAACGAACAGGGGGCAGGGGGGTCCGCCGAGGCGGAGCTTGAAGCGTTCTGGAAGCGGGCGGTTCACCGGAGCGTGAACCGCGCAGCGAGGGAAGGGTCAGCCCTGGCGCTGCTTGTGCTTCGGGTTGGTGCAGATCACCATCACCCGGCCGTGGCGACGGATCACCCGGCACTTGTCGCACATCTTCTTGACTGAGGCACGCACCTTCATGGGATCTGTGCTCTGCGAATTTGCAAACAAACAGCCTACCATGTGGTGGAGCAGCCTCAGGCCTTCGTGAGCGTCGTGATCCGGGCTGCGATCTCCTCGACGGTGCCTGCGGCCTCAACGGCCTGCAGCAGGCCCAGGTCGCGGTAGTGGCTGATCAGGGGGGTGGTCTGCTCGCGGTAGACCGTGAGACGGTGGCGGATCACCCCCTCGTTGTCGTCGCTCCGGCCGCGGCTGAGCAGGCGCTGGATCAGCAACGCGTCGTCAAGCTCCATCAGCACCACCAGTTCGATGGGCTGGCCGAGCTCCAGAAGCAGGGCATCAAGGGCCTCCGCCTGGGAAAGATTGCGGGGGAAGCCGTCCAGCAGCCAGCCGCCGCTGCACTGCTGCAGGCGTGAGCGCACGATGGCGAGCACCAGTTCGTCGCTGACCAGTTCGCCGCGTGCCATCACGGCCTCGGCCTGGCGACCCAGTTCACTGCCGACCTGAACTTCGGCCCGCAGCAGATCGCCGGTCGAAAGGTGCAGCAGGCCCTGGGACTCGGCCAGCAGCTGGGCCTGAGTGCCCTTGCCGGCTCCGGGGGGACCGAGAAAGAGGAGGCGTTGCTTCATGGCGGAGGGGAGGAGAGGGGAGAGGGGCTCGTCGGGAAGGCGGTCATTGCCGCACCATGCCCTCGTAGCGCTGGGAGATCACGTAGGTCTGAACCTGCTTGGCGGTGTCAATGGCGACGCCCACCAGGATCAGCAGGGAGGTCGCCCCGAGACCCTGGAATGTCCGCACCTGGGTGGCCCCTTCAACGGCCGAAGGGATGATCGCCACCGCACCGAGGAACAGGCCGCCCAGCAGAGTGAGGCGGTTCTGGACACCCATCAGATAGTCGGCCGTGGCCGAGCCTGGCCTGACGCCGGGGATCGCGACGCCCCCTCGCTTGAGATTGGTGGCGATGTCGACCGGATTGACCGTGAGCGAGGCGTAGAAGAAGCCGAAGCCCAGGATCAGGCCGAAGAAGACCAGGGCGTACAGCCAGGGGGTGCTGCTGTTGGGGCTCAGGTAGCCCGCCACCTTGATCAACCAGCTGCTGCGGGTGAGGTTGGCGATCGTCAGGGGCAGGAACACCACCGCCGAGGCGAAGATGATCGGCATCACACCGCCGGCGTTGAGCTTCAGAGGGAGATAGCTCTGGCGGGAGCTCAGCATGCCGGAGCCTCCCACCTGGCGTTTGGCGCTGACGATCGGGATGCGTCGGCTGCCTTCCTGCACGAAGATGATGCCGATGATCGTCACCAGAAAGACGAGCACGAGCACCACGATGCCGCCGACGGTGCTGCGGTCACCCGTCTGAGCCAGCTGAATGGTGGAGCCCAGCGCCTTCGGCAGCGTGGCGACGATGTTGATGAAGATCACCAGGGAGGCGCCCTGGCCGATGCCGCGTTCGGTGATCACCTCGCTGATCCACATCACCACCATCGAGCCCGTCACCAGTGCCAGGGAGGTCTGCAGCACGAACAGCCAGTCGGGCAGACCCGGCAGGGCGTACTGGCGCAGGATCAGGGCGAAGACGACGCTCTGCAGGATGCCCCAGCCGAGCGCGACGTAGCGCGTGATCTGGGCGATCTTGCGCCGACCGGCCTCACCCTCATTCTTCTGCAGATCCTCCAGCTGAGGCAGAGCTGCGGTGAGCAGCTGCAGGATGATCGAGGCGTTGATGAACGGCAGGATTCCGAGGGCGAAGACCCCCAGCGTCGAGAGGCCGCCGCCGGTGAAGATGTCGAGGAAGCCGATCAGCTGGCCGCCGCGGGACAGAAAGTCCTGGAAGGCAACGCGATCGATCCCGGGCACGGGGATGTAGATCCCCAGCCGAACCAGCATCAGCAGGCCCAGGGTGGTGAGCACCCGATCCCGGAGGGTCTTGGCCTGGAACAGCTGGCTGAGGATTTCAGCGGCGCTTGGATTGCGCCCCCTGCTGACGACCATGGGGGAGAAGGGAGGGAAGGAAGAGGCCCGCGGATCGGGGCCGGAACGCAGAAAGAGCCGCCTGCCGACCGGGGGGGGGGCAGACGGCTCCGAACCTTAGGGGTTCAAGGCTGGCAAGGACCTCAGACCGGAGTCTCGCAGGTGCCGCCAGCTGCTTCAATCTTCTGGCGGGCCGCCTCGCTGAAGGCATCGGCCTGGACCGTCAGCTTCACCTTGAGATCGCCACTGCCCAGGATCTTCAGCGGCTGATCGGCGGCGGGCTTGGTCAGCAGGCCGGCTTCCACCAGGGAGGTGAGGTTGACGGTGCTGCCTGCCTTGAGTTCGGCCAGCTTGCCCACGTTGATCACCGTGTAGGTGGTGGGATTGACCAGCGGGAAGTGCTTGAGCTTCGGCACCCGGCGGTACAGGGGCATCTGACCGCCCTCAAAGCCTGGGCGGGTGGGACGGCCGGAGCGGGACTTCTGGCCCCGCATGCCGAAGCCGCAGCTGGCGCCCTGACCGGCGGCAATGCCGCGACCCTTGCGGGTCTTGCGGCGCCGGGCTCCGGGTTGGGGCTGGAGACTGTTGAGAGAGAAGGATGTCATCGGGGACCTCAGGAGTAGATCTGCTCGAGGGAGATGCCCCGCTCCTTGGCGGTCTCCTTGTGGGTGCGCAGGGCGGCCAGGGCTTCCATGGCGGCACGGGCGTTGTTGAGCGGCGTCTTGGAGCCAAGCCGCTTGGCCAGCACGTTCTTGATGCCTGCGAGCTCAAGCACCGTGCGGATCGAACCGCCGGCGATCACCCCTGTACCGGGAGCGGCCGGACGAATCAGAACGCTGGCGGCGCCGTCGCGGCCGTTGCTGATCGTGGGGATGGAGCTGGTGCGGGTGAGGGGCACCTTAACGAGATGCTTCTTGCCATCGGCCACGCCCTTGCGGACAGCGCCGATGACATCGCCGGCCTTGCCGACGCCCACGCCCACCTGACCGCGCTCATTGCCGACAACGACGATGGCTCGGAAGCTCATCTTCTTGCCGCCCTTGACGGTCTTGGAGACGCGGCGGATCTGAACCACGCGTTCCTGCCATTCGCTGTCGCGTTCCTGGCCTCGGCGGTTGTCGCGGCCCCGGCCACCGCCGCGGCGGTCGCGGTCGCCCTTGCCGCCACCGCGGCGATCCTGCTGCTGGCCCTCGGCCGCTGCGGGGACATCGCTGGCGGCCGGGATGTCGCCGGTCTGGATCTGGTCGTTGGTTTCCATGGTGAGCGCAGGATCAGAACTGAAGGCCCGCTTCCCGGGCGGCATCGGCCAGGGCCTTGACCCTTCCGTGGTACAGATTGCCGCCGCGATCGAAGACCACCTTCTCGATGCCCTTGGCGAGGGCACGCTTGGCGACCAGCTGGCCGACAGCGGCGGATGCGGAGCAGGTGGAACCGGCGTCGAGGTCGGAGCGAAGGTCCTTGTCGAGGGTCGACGCCGAGCACAGAGTGCTCTGGGCGTCGTCGTCGATCACCTGGGCGTAGATGTGATTGTTGGAACGGAACACCGCCAGCCTGGGCCGGTCGGCTGTGCCGGAGAGCAGACGGCGCAGGCGGCGATGGCGCTTCTGGGTCTGCTGTTTGCGGGAGAGGGTGGACATGGGTGAGTCAGGCTAACGGTGCTCGGGCAGACCTCTATTTCTTGCCGGTCTTACCGGCCTTGCGCAGGATCTTCTCGCCCTCGTACTTGATGCCCTTGCCCTTGTAGGGCTCAGGCGGGCGGATGGCGCGGATCTTGGCGGCTTCATTGCCCACCAGTTCCTTGTCGGGGCCGGAGACGAGCACGGTGGTGTTGTTCTCGACCGCAAAACTGACTCCCTCAGGGGGAATCATCTCGACAGGGTGGCTGTAGCCGGCGTTCACCACCAGCTTTTTGCCCTGCACCGAGGCGCGATAGCCCACACCGATGATCTCGAGCTTGCGGGTGAAGCCCTGGCTGACGCCCTCGACCATGTTGGCCACGAGGGTGCGGCTGAGGCCGTGACGCTCACGGGAGCGGCGCGATTCGCTGCTGGGGCTGACCACCAGCGTGTTGCCGTCCTGGCTGATGGCCACTCCCTCGGGGAGGGTGCGGCTGAGTTCGCCCTTGGGTCCCTTCACCGTCACAGCGAGGCCGTCAAGGTTGACGCTCACCTTGTCGGGGATGGGGATGGGTGCTTTACCGATACGTGACATGACGTGTTCCTCCCTGGATCAGTAGACGTAGCAGAGCACTTCGCCACCGACACCCTGCTTGCGGGCGTCGCGGTCGCTCATCACACCCCTGGAGGTGGAGATGATCGCCACTCCGAGGCCGCCGAGCACCTTGGGAAGTTGACGGGTGTTCTTGTAGATGCGCAGGCCCGGGCGGCTGACGCGCTGGACGCGGCGGATGGTTGGCTGGCGCTGCTTGCCGCTGTACTTCAGCTCGAGCACCAGTTGCTTGTTGACACCGTCGCCCTCTTCATTGATGGCGGCGATGAAGCCTTCTTGTTGCAGCACATTGGCGATGCTGCGGGACATGCGCGACGCGGGAATGCGGGTGCTTTCGTGGCGCTTCTCACTCGCATTGCGAATGCGGGTGAGCATGTCGGAAATCGGGTCGTGATTGGCCATGGTCGGATCCGAAAGAGCCTCAGTTACTGCGGAACGGCATTCCCAGCTCACGCAGGAGGGCGCGGCCCTCTTCGTCGTTGCGGGCGCTGGTCACGATGGTCACGTCCATCCCCCGGATGGCGTCGATTTTGTCAAAGGAGATCTCCGGGAAGATGATCTGTTCGCGGATTCCCAGGGTGTAGTTCCCCCGTCCGTCGAAGCTCTTCGGGCTCACACCGCGGAAGTCGCGGATGCGAGGAAGCGCCAGGTTGATCAGGCGCTCAAGGAAGGCATACATGCGCTCACCGCGAAGGGTGACAGCAACGCCGATCGGCATTCCCTGGCGGATCTTGAAGCCGGCGATGGCCTTCTTGGCACGCGTCACGACCACCTTCTGACCGGTGATCGTGGCGAGTTCGGCAATTGAGGCTTCAAGGGCCTTGGCGTTCTGGGCCGCCTCTCCGAGTCCTCGGTTGACGGTGACCTTGACCACCTTGGGAACTTCGTGGACGTTGGAGAGACCGAGATCTTTCAGCAACTTCGGCTGAATCGTCTCCCGGTAGCGCTGTTTGAGTGACATGACGGGGGGAGGGAGTGCGCTTCTGGACGTGGTCAGAAGGCGGACAGGGAGGAATGAGGGCAGATGCCCGGCTGGGGCCTCAGTCGAGGAATTCGCCGGTTTTCTTGAGTCTGCGCTTCTTGGTGCCGTCCTTGTCGACCACGATTTCGACGCGGCTGGCCACCTTCTGGGCGGTGGAGTAGAGCATCACGTTCGAGGCGTGCAGGGAGGCCTCTTCCGTGACGATGCGGCCGCTTTCGCCTTCCTGGGTGGGCTTGACGTGGCGGGTGCGCAGATTGACGCCCTGGACAATGACGCGGTTTTCGTAGGGAAGGGTGCGGAGCACCTCGCCCGTCTTGCCCTTGTCCTTGCCGGCGATCACCTGAACGGTGTCGCCTTTTTTGATGCGCATCTTGATGCGCACCGGGGTCTTGGCTTTCGGTGTGGCAGTGGCCATCTCAGATCACCTCCGGAGCGAGGGACACGATCTTGGTGAAGTTGCGCTCCCGCAGCTCACGGGCGACCGGGCCGAACACGCGTGTGCCCTTGGGGTTGTTGTCAGTCCCCAGGATCACGGCGGCGTTGTCGTCGAATCGGATCGAGTTGCCGGTGTCGCGACGCAGGGTGGCCTTGGTGCGAACCACCACAGCCTTGACCACATCGGACTTCTTGACACCCATGTTGGGCATGGCGTCCTTGACGGCGGCAACGATCACATCGCCCACGTGGGCATAGCGACGGTTCGTGCCCAGCACGCGGATGCACTGGATGCGCTTGGCGCCGCTGTTGTCAGCGACGGTGAGGAAGGTTTCCTGCTGAATCATGGATGGTTCCTCCTCAGGTGGCGGATGCTGAGCTGCCGGCTGTCCGGTCGAGCACCTCAATCACCTTCCAGCGCTTGGTGCGGCTGAGGGGACGGGTCTCGATGATGCGGACGCGGTCACCGACGCGACAGGAATTGTCCTCGTCGTGGACCTTGTAACGGGTGGTGCGGCTGACGGTCTTTTGATAGATGGGATGGGGGAAGCGGTTCTCCACCGCCACCACCACCGTTTTCTCCATCTTGTCGCTGACGACGACGCCGACCCTTTCCTTGAGTGCCATGGGATGCGGGGGGATCAGGAGGCGGCGGAGCGGAGACGCTCCTGTTGCACCGTGTGCAGGTGGGCCAGCTTGATGCGGGCCTCCTTGAAGCGGTGGGGGTGCTCCAGGCGGCGGGTGGCCTGCTGGAAGCGGAGGTCGAACAGCTCGCGACGGACCTGATCGATCTGTTCGGTGATCTGGCCGTCGGTGAGGGAACGCACCTCGGCGATGCTTGGGCGTGCCATGGTCAGGACTCCACGGTGGCGGATTCAGCGGCCGCTGCAGCCGCCTCACTCTCCTGGTCGGCCAGGGAGAGGAACTTGGTCTTCACGGGCAGCTTGTACTGGGCCAGGCGCATGGCTTCCCGAGCGATTTCGGGGGTGATTTCTGCACCGCCCATCTCGAACAGGATGCGGCCCGGCTTGATCACCGCCACCCAGAATTCGGGGTTGCCCTTACCGGAGCCCATCCGGGTTTCGGCGGGACGCATGGTGATCGGTTTGTCCGGGAAGATGCGGATCCAGATCTTGCCGCCCCGCTTGACATAGCGGGTCATGGCACGACGGCTGGCTTCGATCTGGCGGGAGGTGATCCAGCCACACTCCTGGGCCTGAAGCGCAAAATCACCAAAGGCAATCGTGTTGCCCCGGGTGGCGATGCCGCGCATGCGGCCCCGCTGCTGCTTACGGAATTTGACGCGTTTTGGACTCAGCATGGTTCAGGCCTCCCTCACTCCTCGTTGGAGCGATCTTCGAACTGTTGGGGCCGCCGGCTGGTGCGGCGCTTCGGAGCGCCACCCACGGGCAGCTTCTCCTGCTGGCCCGGCAGCACTTCACCCTTGAACACCCACACCTTGATGCCCAGAACCCCGTAAGTGGTGCTGGCCACCTTGGTGGCGTAATCGATGTCGGCCCGCAGTGTGTGCAGGGGAACCCGACCTTCACGCGTCCATTCGGTGCGCGCGATCTCGGCGCCGTTGAGGCGACCGCCCACCTGGATCTTCAGACCCAGAACGCCGGCGCGCTGGGCACGCTGCACGGCCATGCGCATGACACGGCGGAATGCGACACGCTTTTCCAGCTGCTGAGCGATGTACTCGGCCAGCAGATAGGCGTCGGCGTCAACGCGCTCCACTTCGACCACATTGATGCGCACCTGACGGTTGGCATCACCGAGGGTCTTCTGGATGCCGCTGCGCAGCTCCTCGATGCCGCTTCCCTGGCGGCCGACGAGCACGCCGGGGCGTGCCGTCTTCAGTTCAACTTCAAGCTGGTCGGCCTTGCGGGCGATCAACACGTCGCTGATGCCGGCAGCCGCGTACTTCTTATGAATGAAGCGGCGGATGCGGTCATCCTCCTGAAGGAGGGTGGGATAGGTCTTGCTGGGGGCATACCAGCGGGACCGGTGCTCCTGGGTGATCCCCAGGCGCAGGCCGGTTGGATGGATCTTGTGTCCCATCGGTCGGTGTCCTCGGGGGTCAGGTGGTGGGAGCTGCCACACCAATGCTGATGTGACAGGTCTGTTTCTTGATCGCGTAGGCGCGACCCTGTGCGCGGGGGCGGAAACGCTTCATCGACGGGCCCATGTCAGCGCTGGCCGCGCTGATCACAAGGGTCGACGGGTCGAGGCCGAGGTTGTGCTCGGCATTGGCCACCGCGGAACGGAGCACCTTGGTGATCGGGCCGGTTGAGCGGTAGGGCATGAACTCGAGCATGATCAGGGCGTCGCGGTAGCTCTGCCCTCGGATCTGATCGAGCACCCGCCGCACCTTGGAGACGGAGCCGCGGATGTAGCGGCCGTGTGCCACGGCCTGGTTGGAATTGGAGTTGGTGTTGGCCATGGCGTCAGCGACCTCCCTTCTTGTCTTTGATGTGGCCGCGGAAGGTGCGGGTGGGCGCGAATTCGCCCAGCTTGTGGCCCACCATCTGTTCCGTGACATACACGGGGACGTGAGCCTTGCCGTTGTGAACGGCAATGGTGTGGCCGATCATCATCGGCAGGATGGTGGAAGCGCGCGACCAGGTCTTGATCACGGTCTTGTCATCGGCGGCGTTCTGCTTTTCAACCTTGCGCAGCAGGCTGTCAGCGACGAACGGTCCTTTTTTGAGTGAGCGTCCCATGGCGGATCAGGCGTACGACAGAGCGGTGGTGGTCATCAGGAGTCGCGTCCGCCACGGCTCCGCTTGGACGTGCGACGCCGCTTGCGCAGCACGAATCGGTTGCTGGGCTTGTTGCGCTTGCGGGTCTTGAGGCCCAGAGCGGGCTTGCCCCATGGCGTGACAGGACCGGAACGACCGATCGGAGCCCGGCCCTCACCGCCACCGTGGGGGTGGTCGCAGGGGTTCATCACACTGCCGCGCACTTCGGGGCGGCGACCCAGCCAGCGCTTCCGACCGGCCTTGCCCAGGCTGGTGTTGCGCTGTTCGCTGTTGCCCACTTCACCGAGGGTGGCGTAGCACTCACGACGCACGAGGCGCACCTCGGTGGAGGGAAGCTTGAGAGCGACGTAGTCGCCTTCCTTCGCCATCACCTGGGCGCTGGCGCCGGCGGTGCGGACCATCTGGCCGCCACGGCCGGCGTACAGCTCGACGTTGTGGACGCTCGAGCCGAGGGGAATGGCCGAGAGGGGCAGGGCGTTGCCGTTCTCGATCGGGGCATCAGGGCCGGAGACCAGCTTCTGGCCCACCTGCACGCCGGCCGGCGCCAGGATGTAGCGCTTTTCGCCGTCTGCGTAATACAGAAGCGCCAGACGGGCGTTGCGATGCGGGTCGTAGTGGATCGCCGCAACGCGCGCTTCGACGCCGTGCTTGTCGCGACGGAAATCGATGACGCGATAGAGGCGCTTATGACCACCGCCGCGGTGGCGGCAGGTGATGACACCGCGGTTGTTGCGGCCCTTGCGGCGATGCTTGGCGATGACCAGGCCGCGCTCGCGTTTCTTGCCGGTGACTTCGCTGAAGTCGGTGACCACCAGGGTGCGGGTGCCTGGGGTGTTGGGCCTGTAGGTACGGATTGCCATTGGAAGTCAGACCTCAGGACTCGGGGAACAGCTGGATGGTGTTGCCCTCGGCGAGGCGGACGACCGCCTTCTTGATCTGGGCGCGCTTCCCGGCGAAACGACCGACGCGTCGGGTACGGCGGGGCGGGTTCATGGTGCTGACGCCGACCACCTTCACATCGAAGAGGGATTCGACAGCCGCCTTGATGTCGGGCTTGGCGGCGCGGTGATCCACCTCAAAGGTGTATTGGTTCAGCTCGAGGGCGCGGGTGGCCTTCTCGGTGATCAGGGGGCGGCGGATCACATCCGCGAGCCTCCCGGCAAAGCGTTCAGCCATCTCCGTAGACCTCCTGAATCCGGGTGATTGCTTCCTCGTTCAACACCAGCTTGTTGGCGTCGAGCAGGTCGACGACGTTGAGCTGGTCGGCGGCGATCAGCTTGACCTTCTCGAGATTGCGCACCGAGAGCTTCACAGCCTCACTGGCGCCTTCCAGAATCAGCAGCACCTTGGCGCCGGACGCGATGCCGAAACGCTCGAGGGCAGCGGTGATCTCCTTGGTTTTCGGGGTGTCGAGCCCCTGGCCGAAGCCCTTGATCACCGTGATGTCGCCGGTGCGGCTCATCAGAGCGGTGCGCAGGGCCAGACGCCGCTCCTTGCGGTTCATCGCCAGCTCATAGCTGCGCGGCTTCGGTCCGAAGACGATGCCGCCACCCGGGCGCAGCGGAGTGCGGATCGAACCCTGGCGGGCACGGCCGGTTCCTTTCTGCTTGTAGGGCTTGCGGCCGCCACCGGCCACCTCAGCGCGGGTGAGCGTGCTGGCGGTGCCCTGACGGGCATGGGCCTGCTGGCGCACGACGGCGCGGTGCAGAAGATCGGCGGCGCTGCTCTCGCGGGCGACGCTCAGGCTGAGAGACGCTTTACCGCTCTCCTTGCCCTGCCAATCGCGAATGACACAGTCAGTCATGGATGTCCTCCTCAGTTCGCGGCCTTGCTGCCCACCCGCTTGGCCGGGCGGATGTCGAGCAGGGATCCGGGCTTGCCGGGTACCGAGCCCTTGACCACGAGCAGGTTGCGCTCGGTGTCGACCTTGAGAATCACCAGCCCGCGGGTGGTGGTCTGCTTGCCGCCGTAGCGACCGGCCATGCGCTTGCCGGGGTACACGCGGCCGGGGGTGGTGCCGGCGCCGGTGGAGCCGGGTTCGCGGTGGTTCTTCGAGCCGTGGGTCATCGGACCGCGGCTGAAGCCGTGGCGCTTCTGATAACCGGCAAAGCCACGTCCCATCGTGTCGCCGCTGACGTCGACCTTCTGGCCGGCTTCGAACGCCGCGACGGTGATCTCGCTTCCGAGCTCGAGGCCGTCGACGGTGTTGACGCGGTACTCGCGCAGATGGCGCAGCAGCTCGTCGCCGGACTTGGTCAGGTGGCCGCGTGCGGGGCGGTTGACAAGCTTCTCGCGAATGTCACCGAAGCCCAGCTGGACTGCGGCGTAGCCGTCGGTGGCTTCGCTCTTGAGTTGGGTGATGCGGCAGGGACCGGCTTCGATCAGCGTGACCGGGATGGACCTGCCTTCGGGGTCGAAGAACTGGGACATTCCCAGCTTCTTCCCAAGGATGCCGATGGACATGGATAGGGACGTGACGCCAGCTGGACGAACCACCCGCTGGATCCTTCGGCCGGCCTGAACGGCGCGGCACCCGGTGTGCGCAGGTGGCAGAAAGGCTGAATTCGGACGATTGCACTTGGAAACCCGGGCGGATCCCTGAGGACCTGCGGCAGGGCCATGGCGCTAGCGGAGCGAAATCAGCGGGCTGGGACTGCTCCGGCAACCGGCGGCAGAGCCACCTGGCTGTGTGTTCCGGCTAGTTTCCCGACGGTTCCGATGCGGTCAGGGGATTCCCCCGTTCCGCCCGTGAGCCGTACTGGCCTGGAGAGGACATCACCAATGACGTCCCCTGTGCTGTCTCCCGGAGGCCCGGCTAGCGGACGGGCGCGGTGCAACAGCACAAGCAACCAATGTAGACCATAGGGTGCAGGGGTACCTCAATGAAGCAGTGCAGCTGCCAGACTGCGGCCCGCCCGCCCGTCCTGCGATGCCTCTCCTGCTCACCGGTCGCAGCTTCCGTCAGGATCTCGAGCGCTCCGGCGCCCTGGCCCTCTTCGCACCGCTCGAGGGCGGCGCTGAGACCCGTCTGATGCGACGTCTTCGTGCCGCCGGCTATCAGGCCCAGATGCTGTCGGCCCGCGGACTGGGTGATCCGGAGGCCTTCCTCACCCGCCTCCATGGCGTCCGGCCGCCCCACCTCGGCCATCAGAGCGTCGGGCGGGGGGCGGCAGTCGGGGAAGTGCAGCGGGCGGCTCCCCTGCTCGGACCGCAGTTCGCGGCCGAGGGGCCGGTGCTGCTCTGGCTGCTCGAGGGTCAGGTCCTCTCCAATGCTGAGCTGGAAGCTCTCTGCCGGCTCTGCCGCAAGGAACCCCGCCTCAAGGTGGTGGTCGAGATGGGCGGCGCCACGGCCCTGCGCTGGCAGCCCCTGGAGACCGCTCTCCCCGCCTGACCCCAGAACCCAGAACCTTCATCTTGAACCTGCCCGATCGGCTGGCGCTGCTCTGGGGCGCGTCCTTCTTCTCCGGCTCGCTCGCCCAGCTGGTGGCCCGGCTGACCGGTCTGCCGATCGTGGTGCTGCTGCTTGGCGTGGGGCTGCTCTTCGGTGAGAGCGGTTTCGGCCTGATCCAGACCTCACTCCTGGGCCGCAGTCTTGAGCCCCTCGTGGGGCTCCTGGTCTGTCTGGTGCTGTTCGACGGCGGTCTCAACCTGCGGCTGGCGGGACCGACCCTGAAGCGGTCGGTGCTGCAGCTGGTCCTGGTGAGGGCGTTGCTGGGTCTCGCCTGTACGGCCCTGCTGGCCCATGTTCTGGTGGGTCTCTCGATGAGCCTTTCCCTGGTCTTCGGGGCGATCGCTCTTGCCACCGGGCCGACGGTGGTCGCGCCGATCCTGCGTCAGCTGGGCCTGGCTCCCTTCCTGTCCTGCCTGCTGGAGGCCGAAGGACTGATCCTTGAACCGGTGGGTGCGGTTCTGGCGCTTCTTCTGCTCGATCTTGCCGTCGGTGATCTGGGCCGCTGGCAGGACGTGGTGGTGCGGCTCCTGGTGCGGCTCGGAGGGGGCGTGCTGATCGGGGCCCTGGCGGGCTGGCTGCTCTCGCTGTTGCTGCTGCGGCTGATCGTCCCCGGTGGCGGCGGCACTGAGGTGCTTTCCCGCGAACGACCGGGGACCCCTCCCCTGGGGCCGGCCTCAGGGCCTGACGCGTCTGGCTTCAACCCCCTGTTGGAGAGCACCCTGCCCCTGCAGGTGACGCTTGGGTCCCTCTTCCTGCTGTTCAGCGGCTGTGAGGCCCTGCTGCCGGAATCCGGCCTGCCCGCCGCCGTCAGCGCCGGGGTGGTGGTGGGTCTCCGGTTGGAGCGATCCGCCACACTGCTGGATGAGCTCATCGCCCAGCTGGCGCTCCTGGCGATCACTGTGCTGTTCCCGCTGCTGGCGGCCGATGTGACGCGTCAGGAGCTGCTGCTTCCGGGCCTGGGGGGCGTGTTCTGCGTGCTGGCCCTCACCCCCGCCCGCTGGCTGGTCGTGCAGGTCGCCGGGCTGGGCCTGCCGCTCAACGGCTCCGAGAAGCTGATGCTCAGCTGGCTGGCGCCTCGGGGCATCGTCACCGCCGCTGTGGGAAGCCTGTTCGCGCTTCGGCTGGAGGAGGCCGGCGTGGCCGGTGCAAGCCTCCTCAAGGGCCTGGTGTTTCTCACCATTCTTCTGACGGTGGGGCTGCAGGGCGCCACCGCTCCCTGGCTGGCTCGGCACCTCGGGCTCAACGCCGGCGCTCCGCCTGATCCCTCCACTCCCGAGGGCCTGCCGGCAGCCGGGTCCGCCGCTGGAACGGCGCCGGGCCTTCTCGCCGTGCCCGCCGCTCCTCTGGCTGCCGGGGATCCTCCATGAGCCTGGGCTCCACCGCCATGGATCCCGAGCGGGCCCTGGCCCAGGGGTGCTGGGTCAAGTGGATCGCCGGTGCCAGCAACCAGGATCTGGCCTCGATCGAAGATCTGGCCGGCATCCATACCCTGGCCGGCGTGCATTGCCTGGATGTGGCCGCCGACGCGGCGGTGGTGGCGGCCGCCCGGCGCGGCATCGCCTGGGCCCGGGAGCAGGCGTCCCGGTGCGTGGCTGCCGACCGGGGCGCGCCTGCGATGCCATGGCTGATGGTCAGTCTCAGCGATGGGGCGGATCCCCACTTCCGCAAGGCCAGCTTCGATCCGCTGCGCTGCCCGCCGGACTGTCCCAGGCCCTGCGCCCGCGTCTGCCCCGCCCTGGCGATTCCTGCCGTACCTGAGGAGGGCGGGGTCCTCGCTGACCGCTGCTATGGCTGCGGACGCTGCCTGCCGGCCTGTCCCCTGGGGTTGATCGAGGAGCGTCAGCATGTCCTCGAGCCGGTGGCCGTGGCCCCCCTGCTGGCGGAGCTCCGGCCCGATGCGATCGAGCTGCACACGCAGGTGGGCCGGCAGGACGCCTTCGCCGAGCGGCTGGCTCAGGTGCGCGCAGCCGGTGTCCCGCTGCGCCGTCTGGCCATCAGCTGTGGTCTGGAGCCGGCGACGGGATCGGCGTTGCCCCCGCGGCCCGTGTCGGTCGGGCAGCTGGCCCGGGAGCTGTGGCAGCGCCACGGCCTGGTGCGGGCCGCCGGTCTGCGGCCGCTGTGGCAGCTGGATGGACGGCCGATGCGCGGGGATGTCGGGGCAGGCACCGCCCACGCTGCAGTGCGCCTCTGGCAGCAGCTGGCCCCCCTGGCCCCGCCGGGGCCCCTCCAGCTCGCCGGAGGGACCAACGCCCATACCCATGCGTTGGCGCGGCAGATGGCTGGCGAGGTGCGCGCACCGCTGGCGGGCATCGCCTTCGGTGGTGTCAGCCGCAGCCTGCTCCAGCCCTGGCTGCTGCGCGCCCAGGAGCGCGGCCAGCGTCTGCTCGACGCCGACGATCTCTGGCCCGAAGCGCTGCGGCTGGTGCGCCGGCTGGTGGACCCCTGGCTGGCGGCCCCGGACCCCCGCGTGGAGCGGTCTCGCTAGAACCAGACCAGATCACGCGAGTCGCGTCGCCTTCCCCGCTGCCTTCCCTCACTCCTCCCTCCCCGCCGGGGCCTCCTCCCCGCCCACAGCCCTCCTCGCCGGGGCTCACCCAGCGGATCACCGACGATCTGGACCGCCTGCTGGCGGTGCTGCCCGCGCCCGTGCAGGACGCCCTGGCGGAGGTCCAGGCCCGGGAGCAGCTGCTGGAGGTGGTTCTGGACCTGGGACGGGTGCCTGAGGCCCGCTATCCGGGGCGCGCCGTGGCCCTCGGGGAGGCGGCGGTGGAGCGGGCTGATCTGGCTTCGGTGCTCGATCGGCTCGGCCCCTTCGGAGGCGATAACCGCGCCGGCATCGAGCGCACCCTGCATCGCATCAGTGCCATCCGCAACCGCACCGGCGAGGTGGTCGGCCTCACCTGTCGCGTCGGCCGCGCTGTATTCGGCACCGTTGGGATGGTGCGCGATCTGCTCGATTCGGGCCAGTCGCTGCTGCTGATGGGGCGCCCCGGCGTGGGCAAGACCACGGCCCTGCGTGAGATCGCCCGCGTGCTCGCCGATGACCTGCTGCGGCGGGTGATCGTGATCGACACCAGCAACGAGATCGCCGGCGACGGCGACATTCCCCATCCCGCCATCGGCCGGGCCCGGCGCATGCAGGTGGCGCGGCCGGAACTGCAGCATCAGGTGATGATCGAGGCGGTGGAGAACCACATGCCGGAGGTCATCGTCATCGATGAGATCGGCACCGAGCTGGAGGCGCAGGCGGCGCGCACGATCGCCGAACGCGGCGTGATGCTCGTGGCCACCGCCCACGGCAATGCCCTCGAGAACCTGATCCGCAACCCCACCCTCAGTGATCTGGTGGGCGGCATCCAGTCCGTGACCCTCGGCGATGAGGAAGCGCGCCGCCGCCGCACACAGAAGACGGTGCTGGAGCGGGCGGCCGAGCCCACCTTCCCGATGGCGGTGGAGATGCACAGCCGCCACCGCTGGCTGGTGCATCGCGACGTGGCCGGCACGGTGGACCTGCTGTTGCGAGGCCACAGCGCCCGGCCTGAGATCCGTGAGCTCGGCGCCGATGGCCAGGTGCTGCGGCGTCAGGAGGCTGCACCGCTGCGACCGCCGTCGCCGGCTGCGGAGCGCTCCGTGACGCCGATCGCAGGCTCCGGGCTGCGGCCCGTCAAACCGTTGGCGCCGGTGCCGATGCCGGACCCTCTGGCATCGCCCCAGGGGGCTGACACTGACCTGGGCCCGGGAGGGACCGTCTCAATGGCACAGGAGGCTGTCGCCAGCCCGACCGGCTCCACGGAGCCGCTGCGGCTCTACGGCGTCGGGCTGCCGGCCCAGCTGCTGGAGACCGCCGCCCGTGGTCGGGGGCTGCCGGTGGAGGTGGTGGCGGATCCGGAGCGGGCGGAAGCTCTGCTGAGCCTGCGTGGCGAGCTGGGGCGCGATCCGGCCCTGCGCCGCCGCGCCCAGCTGCTGGGGCTGCCGATCCTGGTGATCAAGTCGGACAGCCTGCACCAGTTGCAGCGTGCGATGGAACGGCTGCTGGACCGCCGTGGCGGCGTCGATGCCGCCGACGGCCCGGAGCGTTCCCGCGAGGACCCCGACCCGCTCCGGCGGCTCGACGATGCCCACGCCGCACTGGAGGAATGCCGACGGGCCGTCGAGCAGGTGGTCCTGCCGCTTGGGCAGCCGGTGGAGCTGCTCCCCCGCAACGAGCGAGTGCGGCAGATGCAGGCCGAGCTGATCTCCCGCTACCGGCTGCGGAGCGCTGTGTTCGGCCGAGGACCGCAGCAACGCCTGCGGGTCTTCCCGGCCTGAACGCCATGGCTGGAGAAGCGGGCCGGGCTGTTGACGAAGGACCGGCCGCTGTGGGTAACTATCAAGGCAGTCGATTCCGAGGCCTGGCCGCGGATATCCGACCTGCGTTGGGCCGTCGCCAAGCGGTAAGGCAGCGGGTTTTGGTCCCGCCATTCCTAGGTTCGAATCCTAGCGGCCCAGTTTTTGGATTCCTGTGTCGTCTCAGCCATGACCCCTGAGTCCACGCCGGGGCCATTGCTGGTCTTTGACTTCGACGGTGTGCTGGTGGACGGCATGCCGGAGTACTGGTGGGCTGCCCGTGCCGCTGCCCAGCGCCTCGATCCGTCCCTGGAGCTTCCCGCGCAGGCTCCCGCCGGTTTCGCCCGGCTGCGGCCCTCCATCCACAAGGGTTGGGAGATGGTGCTGGTGGCGGCGGAGCTGGCCCGCGGCGCCGCGGCCGGAACTCCGGACTCGCTGATCGAGGCCGGCGACTACGCGGCGGCCCTGGGGCCCGCGCTGGCGCGCCGGGGCTGGACCCCTGATCGCCTGCAGGCAGTGCTGGAGGAGGCGCGTGCCGAGGCCCTGCAACGCGACCGGGAGGGCTGGCTCAGTCGCCATCGCTTCTACCCGGGCGTGGTGGAACGCCTGGGCCGTCTGGCCGCCGAGGGGGCTGACTGGGGGGTGCTGACCACCAAGGGCGGAGCGTTCGCCGCCGAGATTCTCGCCGCGGCCGGGCTGCGGCCCTCCTGCCTCTATGGCCACGAGCAGGGCAGCAAGCCGGAGGTGCTGCTGCAGTTGCGCCAGCTCCGGCGGCCCCTGTGGTTCATCGAGGATCGCCGCCCCACTCTGCAGGCGGTGCGTGCCACGGCGGGACTGGAGGCGGTGCGCTGCTTCCTCGTCTCCTGGGGCTATCTGGCTCCGGACGATGCCCTTGGCCTGGGCGAGGTCGGCATCGGCTGGCTGACGCCGGAGCGTTTCGCGGCCCCCCTGGCGCAGTGGCCCTGAGTCGCTAGAGTACGCCCGTACTAAGCGCCGGCGGTCGTCCTGGCGGCGCCTGTCCCCGGCTCTGCTCCGGCAGGCCGGAGTGGCCGGTCACCCGCCCGATGGGACAGCGCTCCTCTCCTGGTGGCATTGATTCTCCGGGGGGCTGAAGGTTGTCCTTGTCCCCCTGTCACGTCGCCCTCAGATCCGCCTTCCGGTCCTGTGCCGCGGCGGTTCACCTCGCTGGGCTGTTTCCTTCGCTGATTCTTTCCATGCCCGCTGATCCCAAGGCCACCGACTCCCGGAGTTCCTCCTCCTCCGCGGCCGCCGCCGCCCGGGCCACGGCTGTTGACGCCCGGGCCGCCGCCGAGCGGGACAAGGCGCTGGGCCTGGTGCTCAACCAGATCGAGCGCAACTTCGGCAAGGGCTCGATCGTCCGCCTCGGCGACGCCTCCCGCATGCGGGTGGAGACGATCAACACCGGTGCCCTCACCCTCGATCTCGCCCTCGGCGGCGGCTATCCCAAAGGCCGGGTGGTGGAGGTCTACGGCCCGGAGAGCTCCGGCAAGACCACCCTCACCCTGCATGCCATCGCCGAGGTGCAGAAGCGCGGCGGTGTGGCGGCCTTCGTCGATGCTGAGCATGCCCTCGACCCGGTGTATGCCGCCGCCCTCGGGGTCGACATCGAGAACCTGCTGGTCTCCCAGCCCGACACCGGTGAGATGGCCCTCGAGATCGTCGACCAGCTGGTGCGCTCCGGTGCGGTCGACATCGTCGTGGTCGACTCGGTGGCGGCACTGACACCCCGTGCCGAGATCGAAGGTGAGATGGGTGATCTGGCTGTGGGCAGCCAGGCCCGCCTGATGAGCCAGGCGATGCGCAAGATCACCGGCAACATCGGCAAGTCGGGCTGCACGGTGATCTTCCTCAACCAGCTGCGTCAGAAGATCGGCGTCACCTACGGCAATCCGGAGACCACCACCGGCGGTAATGCGCTCAAGTTCTATGCCTCGGTGCGTCTCGACATCCGTCGCATCCAGACCCTCAAGCGAGGCACCGAGGAGTACGGCATCCGCGCCAAGGTGAAGGTGGCCAAGAACAAGGTGGCGCCGCCGTTCCGCATCGCCGAGTTCGACATTCTCTTCGGCCGCGGCATCAGCACCCTCGGCTGCCTGCTCGACCTGGCGGAGGAGACCGGTGTGGTCACCCGCAAGGGCGCCTGGTACAGCTACGAGGGCGACAACATCGGCCAGGGGCGCGACAACACGATCGGCTGGCTTGAGCAGAACCCCTCCGAGAAGGAGACGATCGAGCAGCTCACCCGCCGCAAGCTGATGGAGGGTTCCGAGGTCACCGCCAATTCGATGAAGCCCCTGGCGGCTGCGGCTCGGGTGGCCGCCACCGCCTCAGGCAATGGTGCCGAAGAAGCGGCCAAGTCCGATCTCGAGGAGCTGGCCAGCGCCGGCTGATCCCTCGGTGCCCTGCGGGTGTCCCGGTCACGGGATGCCCGCAGGTGGCCCTGGCACGACGCCCAGGGCCATTCGGCTGGGATCGGCGCAGGGGTCGGATGCCTGTTGAGGTGATGGCACAGGTCCTCGGGCAACCCGGCCTGGTTGTGGACCAGGGACGGCATGAGAGTCCGCTGACACTCGGCCCCTTCTCTGATCCGCGTCGGCATCAGAGAAGGGGCCGCTTGTTCTCGGCTGCTCTTGACCTGCGCCGTTGTGGAAGCACACCGGTTGGGGCAGATTGCCGTCAGCAGAATCCCTGCGGATCTGAGGTCGCGGCCGTCATCAGGTCCCGGCTGGATCCTGTCTGGGAGGCTGCGTGCGACCCCTGCCAGAGATCCGCGTCGGTGCTGAGCGCGAATCAGGCCACGCTGGAGCGAGACGCTCGGATGGAACGGTGGCGGGTGCCTGCCAGGGGGATTGGCGGGCTGAGAGGCTCAGCCACGGCAGCGTCAGCCGTTCTGGGAACGCTGTCGCCACTGTTGAGGTCCTGGAGCATGACCACCAGGCGCTGGAGCTCGTTGATCGCTTCGGCTCCCTCAAAGCGCACGAGTTCACAGCCGTCGCGGCACTCCACCCAGCTGATGCCGGAGTCGGAGACCAGGAAGCGGACGGTGTGGCGCTCGCCCAGGTCGGCGACGAAGGAGGCGCCCTGGTGGATCTGTTCGTCGCCGCACACGTAGCAGGTGGCGACATGCCCGCGCTCCTTGAGGCCCTTGGCCAGGGCCTGCAGGCTCATCACCAGATCCCGCGCCAGGGCTCGGTACTGCTCGGCCAGACGGGGAAACATGGATCGCCTGCAATGGAATGAAACGATCCTAAGGTTTTCTTCCGTTTTGCGCGACGCATGTGGCGCCTGTCGGGATTCGCCCACGAGGCTGGATGCGCCATCGGGTAGTCGGTCGGCGCTCTGCTGCCTGTCACCTGCGTCCCGCGGGCGGTCTCAGCCGTCGGCCAGGGTCCACCAGCCGGCAGCCGGGCCGATGAAGCGCACCGTCACCCAGAAGAGCACCAGGGCTGCGATGCCGATCCAGGCGCCGCGGGTGGTGATCGCCACGAAGCGATCCGCCTGGTTGCGCGTGAGCGGCAGCCAGGTCACCAGGCGTGGGGAGGTGTCGACGCTGGGCTCCGGTTTCTTCTGGCGCGGCGGCAGTCCCTGGGCTGCGCGGCGCTTGGCTTCCCCCATCGATGGTGTGGCAGGTCTCGGAACCCAGGCTACGGAGTTCGTGGATCAGCCCGGCAGCAGCCGCGGCAACTCCACCCAGGGTTCAAGGGCTGCCCCCACCAGCCGGCCCCAGCTGCGTCCCCGCAGGCGACCGTCCAGTACCGCCAGCCGGCCGCCTTGGCGCCTCAGCCCGGCCAGACCCCGTTGCAATCGATTGAGCGCCTCCGGCAGCAGCAGCTCCCGGAACCAGTCGCGTCCCTCCTGACGCAAGGCCGCCACCCGGGCCGCCGTCAGAGGATCCTCAAGGCTGGCGATCGGCAGCAGCGCCACCACGACCTGTCCCGGATGGGGGAGGCGCTCCTGATGCTCCAGCCACCAGCTCCAGCGGCAGCAGATCACGCCGTTCTCCTCCGGTGCGGTGCTCTCCTCATCGACCCGTCGGCCGAACTCGG
Source organism: Synechococcus sp. CBW1004 (assembly GCF_015840715.1). NCBI lineage: Bacteria > Bacillati > Cyanobacteriota > Cyanophyceae > Synechococcales > Synechococcaceae > Synechococcus > Synechococcus sp. CBW1004. The sequence continues at coordinate 3,162,845 of NZ_CP060397.1, forward strand.
CCGCCAGGCCGCTGGCCAGCCGGCGCCTCAGCGTCGCGTCGTCGAGCAGCACCACGGTGAGCTGCGCCTGCCCCAGCACCAGGCGGCGGCACTGATCGAGCAGGTGCTGGCCATACAGGGGACTGTTGGGAAGCGGTTGGCGCAGCGGTGCGTAGAGCGGCAGTGGATCGCTCAGCGGCGGATCTCCCAGCGCGACGCTCACCTGCGGCGCGAAGCCCAGATCGGCTGGCAACTCCGAGGCCTCGCTACCCGCGCCGCCCAGCTCTCCCACCAGCACGGCGCCGCGGCCCCGCAGCAGGCCGCTGAGCTCGGCCAGGGGATCGAGCGGTTGGCGATACAGGCGCCATTGCAGCAGCGTCGGGTCAACCTGCGCCCAGCTGGTCCAGCGCTGCGAGGGGGTCGCCAGCCACTGGGGCCAGGGCTCCGGAAGCGGACTCAGCAGCTGCAACAGCTGGCGCAGCGGCGCCTCCTCCTCGGCTGAGATCGGGACGGCCAGATCGGGCTGGCGTGGATGGCAGAGGATGCGCGCACTCAGGCGCCGGTGCAGATCCAGCAGGCTGCCGCTGGCGCTGGGGAGGGCCTGGCGCAGGGTCTCCCAGTCCTTCGGTTCCAACGTCACGCCCATGGCCTGACGCAGCTGACCGGCCAGTCGTTCGGCCTCCGGGATCACCAGCTGCCGCTTGCCCAGGAGCCCATCGCGCCACGCCAACAGCAGTTCGCTGTGGCTGAGCAGCCAGATCCGGGCCTCCACAGGGGCCTGGCGCCCCTGCCAGCAGGCCAGTTCCAGCCCTGCAGCCGCCAGCCGAGGACAGTCCCGCTGCAGCAACCGTTGCCGCTGGGCATCGCTCACCACCAGGGCGACAGGGTCGTCGCTGAGGGCCAGGGGCACCAGCAGGCCGATCCACCAGCTCGGGTCGGTGCCGGGGCTGAGCCGAACCAGGGTGTGGTCGGCCCGCCTGAGGCTGCGCGCCACCAGGCGGCTGAGCGTGAGGTGATGCGGCCAGCGCTCCGCCCCCTCGCCCCGCAGGAGCGCCTTGAGCTGCTGATGGGCTCTGGCTTCCAGCATCGCGGGATCGTAGGAAGCTCTCGGCCCTGACTCTGCGGCATCGATGACAGCTCTCTGGCAGCGGCAGCCGGTCGGGATCGTCGGGCTGGGTCTGATCGGGGGCTCCCTCGGCCTCGATCTGATCGCCCGTGGCGCCGAGGTGCGCGCCCTCGTGCACCGTGAGGCCACCGCCGTCCGCGCCCGCGAGCGGCGCCTCGCCACGACGGTGAGCACCGACCCCGCGGTGCTGGCTGGCTGCGGCCTGGTGGTGCTGGCTCTGCCCCTCGATCAGCTGCTCGACCCGTCTCCGCAGCTGCTGGCGGCCCTGCCCCCCGATGCCGTGATCACCGATGTGGGCTCGGTGAAGGGCCCGGTGCTGGAGGTCTGGCAGGCGCGGCTGGGCCTGACGGCAGGGCGTTTCGTGGCCTCCCACCCGATGGCGGGAACGGCCCATGCCGGCGTCGAGGCCGGCGAGGTCGATCTGTTCCGGGGCCGGCCCTGGGTGGCCACCCCGGGCGTGTGTACCGATCCCGGGGCCTTGGAGGCGGTGCGGCAGCTGGCCGAAGCGCTCGGCGCCCACTGGATCAGCTGCGATGCCGCCGATCACGACCAGGCCGTGGCCCTGATCTCCCACCTGCCGGTGCTGGTCAGTGCCGCCCTGCTGCAGGCCGCTGATCACGGTGCCGAGCAGGCGGGTGGGGCGCTGCCCCGGCTGGTGCGTGCCCTGGCCTCCAGCGGTTTCGCCGACACCACCCGGGTGGGCGGCGGCAACCCGGAGCTGGGCCTGTGGATGGCCCGCTGGAACCGCCAGGCCCTGCTGGAGGGATTGCGCGCCTACCGGCAGGCCCTGATGCAGCTGGAGCAGCAGGTGGAGGGGCAGGACTGGCCGGCGCTGCAGCGCAGCCTGGCGGACTGTCAGCGGTTGCGGCCGGAGTTTCTCTGACCCGTTGTCTCCGTGGAGCGATGACGACGCGGGGCGTTGCATGGATCGTCTCGAGCGTCCCGCCGATGCCGGCGTCAGTTGTCGTCTTCCGGATCCAGGGGCAGTGGCAGGCCGCGGCCCTGTAGCAGCTGGCGCACCGCGATCAGGGCCGAGAGGCTCACCCCGGCGGTGCCCTCGCCGGGGTGGATGCTGTCGCCGCAGAGCCACAGGCCCCGGAGAGGGGTGCGGCTGGCCAGGCCGAACGGCCCGAAGCGCAGCGGGTGCTGCCCGAGGCCGCCCACATACCCCCAGGGCCGCCCCGTCCAGCGGGCCCAGCCCCGTGGGGTGGCCAGCTCGCCGTGGAGCCAGCGCTCCGGGCCGAGCCCCAGCAGCCGCTCCAGGCCGGCCTCGATGCCGCGGCGCGCCTCCGCCTTGCGTTGCCGGTAGCCGCTGGCATCCCCTTCGAGCCAGGGCCGCGCCGGGCTGAACACGCTGGCGATCACGGTGGCCTGCCCCTGGGGTGCGCGGCCGTCCCCCTCGCGGCTCACCGAGACGAACAGCGGTCCGGGTGCGTCCCAGTCGAGCTGCAGATGGCCCGGGCACTCAGGCGGTAGGTCGGCCCGCTCCACCGCGCCGTAGAAGACCACCGCTCCGCTGGGCTCCGGCAGGGTGTCGAGCCGTCGCCGGTAGCCCTCCGGCAGCTCCTCGCCCAGCAGGGCCGGCAGGGTCTGGGGCGGCAGGGTCAGCACCACCTCGCGGGCCTGCAGGATGCGTTCGCGCTGATCGCCGCTCTCGATGGTGAGCCGCCAGCCTCCGTTCTCGACACGCAGGGCCGTGACCCGCTGCTGCAGCCGCAGCTGGCCCCTCTCCTGCGCCAACGCCTGCTCCAGTCGCTCGCAGAGGCTCTGCATCGAGCCCTGCAAATGCCAGAGGCCCAGGGGTTCCTGCACCGTCTGCAGCACGGTCGCGCCGTAAAGGGCGGCGGTGCGATCGGCGGGTTCCTGGGAGTAGAGGCGCAGCTGCAGATCGAGAAAGCGCCGCAGCCGCCGGTCGCCACTGCAGCCGCTCAGCCGCAGCAGATCGGCGATCGAGGCGGTCGTGAGCAGGCCGCTGGCCAGCACAGCCGGGTCGAGGGCCCCGAGCAGCTGCCCCAGGTCCCACAGGGAGCGTGGCGGCAGCACCGGCTGACGGGCGGCAAAGCGCCAGCTGGCGGTGTGGATCGTTTCGCACAGCCTCCAGAAGCGCTCGCTGCCGGGGAACTGACGCGCACGCTCGTCCCGCCAGGCCCGGCGATCGCGGTGCAGGCGCACGGGAGGGTGCCCGTCGGCCAGATCCACCACGCAGCCGGGATCGAGCGGCTCGGCCGGCGGCGGCGCGACGCCGAGGTGGGCGAACAGGCGCCGGTGGATGCCGCCCTCCTCCAGACCCGCCACCTGGGTGGCGCCCACATCGAAGATCCACTCCCGGCGCCGGAAGGTGCCGGCGCAGCCGCCGCTCTGCTGATGGGCCTCCAGCAGCTCCACCTGCAGGCCGGCTCGGGCGAGCAGGGCTGCAGCCGTGAGACCGGCGATGCCGGCACCCACCACCGCCACGTCGGTCCGCTCGGGAAGGCTGGCAGCCGCGGCCTGACTCATGGGCCGCATGCTGCCAGCCGGGCCGGCGCCAGCGTGGCCCGCCTCAAGCGGGCATGGCAGGGTGGGCGCGGCTTCGCCCGGTGGGATGACGACGACGCTGCTTGTTGTCGTGGTGGTGCTGCTGGCCTTGCTGCTGCTGCGGCTGATCGGTCGGGTGGTGGGGCTTGTGCTGCGCCTGGCCCTGCTGGCGCTCCTGGCCGCCCTGCTGCTTCTGGCCTTCGCCCCGCCTCCCCCGGACCCGGCCCCCCAGGGCCCGGGCAGGGGAGACCCGCGTCCCGCGATGACGCATGAAGCGGCGCCCCAGGGCGCCCGGCCGTCCTGACCGCCTTCGTCCCTGCCTGAGCGAAAGGCTCCCTCTCATGAGGTGAGGCGAGGCATCCTGTCCCGCCATGCTGTAGGCCCGGGAGCGGTCGCATGCCGCCGTCTTCCTGCAGGCCGCCGGGGCGTTCTCCGCCTTCCCTTCTTCAATTGCCGCTGATGGTCGCTGCCGGCTCTGATCCCCTGGCCCCATGGCTGCAGCGGCAGCTGGGGGTGGCCCTGCGACACCGCTCAGCCGTCGCCGGTGGGTGCATTCACAGCGCCTGGCGCCTGGAACTGGACGACGGCAGCCTGCTGTTTGCCAAGACCGCCCGGGCCTCGGCGCTGCCGTTGCTGGAAGCGGAGGCCGATGGTCTGGCGGCCCTGGCGCTGGCGGCCGAGGGCTGCGGCCTGCTGCTGCCCCAGCCCCGCGTCCTGGGCCGCAGCGGCGATCAAACGGTGCTGGTGCTCGACTGGCTGGATCTCGAGCGGGCGGCATCTCCACGGGGCTGGGAACGGCTGGGCCGGGGACTGGCCCGCCTGCATCGCCGCAGCCTCGAGAGGCCCTGCGCGGAGAGGGATCGGTGCGACGGCGCCTTCGGCTGGCCCCGCGACAACGTGATCGGCTCCACCCCCCAGGCCAATGGCTGGCTGCCCGACTGGGGTGCCTTCTTCCGCCGCAGGCGACTGGAGCCGCAGTTGGCTCTGCTCGCCGGGAAGGGTGTTCGCCTGCGAGGCGGCGACGCTCTGCTGGAGCAGGTGGAGGGCTGGCTGGCCGCGCACCGGCCCGACGCGGTGCTGGTGCACGGCGACCTGTGGTCGGGCAATGCCGCGCTCACCGCCTGTGGCCGCGGCGCCCTCTTCGATCCGGCGGTGCACCGCGCCGACCGGGAGGTGGATCTGGCGATGGCGCAGCTGTTCGGCGGGTTCCCGGGCAGCTTCTTAGAGGGCTACGGCCAGGAGTGGCCCCTGCCGCAGGGCCATGGCGCCCGGGTGCGCCTCTACAACCTCTATCACCTCCTCAACCACGCGAACCTGTTCGGTGGGGGCTACATCGGCCAGGCCCAGTCCACGCTCGATGCGCTGCTCTCCCAGCCGCCGGTGGCCTGAAGGAGCCCATTCGCTGATGTGACGGCCGACAGACACTCCCTGCCGTTCTGCCCCCATGACCTCGTGGGAGCGCTCAGCCAATGGAGGGAGGTGTGCCCGGGGTCCCTGATCTCGGCTGCGGAGCGGCATGGATCAACACAGTCCACCGAGGTCGACAAAAAAGCCGCCCCGAGAGGGGCGGCGAACAGGTGAGTGGAGTGTTGGCTCAGCCCAGATATTCCTGGCGCAGAGCCTGGACCTTGGTCATCACAGCAGTGCGCTTCTCACTGGTGCTCAGGTTCTGCCAGCTCCAGCGGCCGACGATCACCAGGCCGAGCAGCTCGAGCAGACCCGGCACCACCGGCAGCAGGTTGATGGTGTCGAGCACACCCTTGATCAGGATCTGGGCCACGATCACGGCCAGGATGATGCCGGAGGCCTTGGCGAACTTGCCGACCTGGCTCCAGTCGATGGCATCGAGCGAGGCATTGATCTTGCCGACGACATCAGCCAGTCGGGCGGAGATGTCGGACTCGGCTTCGCCGCTGCCGGGGGTGAACTCGGTCTTGGTCTCGAGTTCAGTCATGGTGTCACTCATGCCTGGCAGGGCAGATCAGTTGGACCGGCTTAAGGTACCGGGGTGACAGGCCGGACGCCAGGGGAGATCCAGATCCGTCGGCGGGCGCTGACGGTTCTGCGCCGGGTGTTGATGGCCGCCCAGCCTCAGGAGGGCTGCGCGCTGCTGCTGGGCGAGGCCTGTTCGGCGCCTGGGGCTTCTCCGCCCGGGATCGAGGCTGCCCAGGCGGGGATCGGTGCGGCGGACGCCCCATTGGCTGCCCCGGGGGCGGGGGCCGTGCCGGCCCAGCGGATCCGGCTGATCTGGCCCTGTCTCAATGTCTGGGAGCCCACCGCCGAGCGGACCAGGCGCTTCCGGCTCGATCCCCGCGAGCAGCTGCTGGCTCAGCGCTGGGCCCGCGAGCGGGAGCTGCAGGTTCTCGGTGCGGCCCACAGCCATCCCTGCAGCGATCCGGTGCCGTCCGCCACCGACCTGGCGTTGGCCTTCGCGCCCACCCTGCAGCTGATCCTCTCGCCGCTGACGGACTGGGAGCCGGCCTGCTGGTGGCTGGAGATTCAGGACGAGGAGCGCCCCACGCCGAGGCCGCTGCGATGGAGAATGGTGGATTGACGCGGTGGCGTTACCGGTTCACGGCCGGCCTGCACGCTCTCCTCGTCCCGATCCGCGCGGATCCGCCGTTCCATCCCGGTCCCCATGCTTCCTCCCGACACCAGCGGTGTTCAGCTCAGCCCCGATGAGGTGGCCCGTTTCTCGCGCCACCTGATCCTGCCCGAGGTGGGCATGGAGGGTCAGAAGCGTCTGAAGGCGGCCTCGGTGCTCTGCGTCGGCACCGGCGGCCTGGGTTCACCGCTGCTCCTTTATCTGGCTGCGGCCGGTGTGGGCCGCATCGGCATCGTCGATTTCGACGTGGTCGATCACAGCAACCTGCAGCGCCAGGTGATCCACGGCACCAGCTGGGTGGGCAAGCCCAAGATCGAATCGGCAAAGGCGCGCATCCTCGAGATCAACCCCCACTGCCAGGTGGATCTCTACGAAACGGCGCTCACCAGTGAGAACGCCCTGCAGATCATCGAGCCCTACGACCTGGTCTGCGACGGCACCGACAACTTCCCCACCCGCTACCTGGTCAACGACGCCTGCGTGCTGCTGGGCAAGCCGAACGTCTACGGCTCGATCTTCCGCTTCGAGGGCCAGGCCACGGTGTTCAACCTCGACGAGAGCAGCCCCAATTACCGCGACCTCTTCCCTGAGCCGCCGCCGCCGGGCATGGTGCCCTCCTGCGCCGAGGGTGGTGTCGTGGGCGTGCTGCCCGGGATCATCGGCGTGATCCAGGCCACCGAGGCCGTGAAGATCATCACCGGCATCGGCACCACGCTCAGCGGCCGCCTGCTGCTGTTCGATGCCCTGGGCATGAAGTTCCGCGAGCTCAAGCTGCGGCCCAATCCCGAGCGCCCGGTGATCGACGGGCTGATCGACTACCAGGAGTTCTGCGGCGTCGGCGGCACCGCCCCTGGCCAGGAGGAGGCCGGCAGCGTGCCCACGATCACCGTGGCGGAGCTCAAGACCGTGATCGACGGTCAGCTGGAGGAGTTCCTGCTGCTCGATGTGCGCAATCCTCAGGAGGCGGAGATCGCCGTGATTCCCGGTTCGGTGCTGGTGCCGCTCGATCGCATCGAGAGCGGCGAGGCGATCGACGATGTCCGCCGCCTCGCCGAGGGCAAGCAGCTGTATGTGCACTGCAAGCTCGGCGGCCGCTCCGCCAAGGCCCTGCTGGCGCTCGGGCGCCATGGCATCGAAGGGGTCAATGTGGCCGGTGGCATCCAGGCCTGGAGCGAGGAGATCGATCCGTCGGTGCCGCGCTACTGAGCTCCCCTGCGGGCCGAACCGGCCAGACTCGCTTCCCCTGGGGCTGACCGGTGGCCTTGCCTCCGTGGGTTTCTCATCCTTCTGAGGTGCTGATGCAGCTGCTGCCCCTGGCCGTGACGCCCCGCGCCGAGGCTGACCGGTTGCGCCGCCAGGAGGGGCGCTACGTGCTGCTGCTGCTCGCCACTCTGGTGCCGATGCTGCTGCTGCCATTGACGGCGAACGCCCACCATGGCGGCTATGCCGTTCTGGCGGCGGTGTTCTCGCTGCTGATCCTGCAGGCGTTGCACACGCTGTCGGTTCCCAGCGGCGGCCTGCGCGGCCTGATGGGGCGGGGTGGCTACCGGTTGCTGGGCCTGCTCTGCCTGGCGGGGATCTGGATTCCGCCGCTGCGCGGCAGCTGGCATCCGGTGGCGCTGAAGCTGGCTGTGCTGTTGCTGCTGTCGCTGTTCTTCCTGGTCAGCTCGGTGCGGCTTGTGCAACTGCTGGCCCGGGCGCCGCGGGTCAATGCCCGGGTGATGGCCGGGGCCTGCGCGGGCTATCTGCTGCTCGGCATCTCCGGCGGCGTGATCGCCACCGCCACCGAAGTGTTCGTGCCGGGCAGTTTCCGGCTCGATGTGGTGGCCGACCAGGAGCTGCTGCTCGATCGCCTCACCTACTTCAGCTTCGTCACGATCGCGAGTCTGGGGCCAGGCGACATTGTGGCGGGCAACGCGGTGGGCGAGCGCTTCGTGATGCTGCTGAGCGTCAGCAGCACGCTCTACGTGGCGATGCTGGTGGGTCTGCTGCTGGGGCGGTTCATCGCCTCCCAGGAGGTGGAGTACCTGGTGGAGGATCGGCGCGTCGAAGTGCAGCGGCGGCTGGGTGGAGGGCGGGAGGATTCGCTCTCTGGTGGCTGGGAGCAGCAGCCTCCGCACTGAGCCGATACGTTGCCCGGGCCTCCAGGCCAGGAGCCAGCCGGCGGCGGTTGCTGCTGCTGCCGTCATCACGCCCCTTTGCCCTGTCCTGTGCGGCGGCTCCACGCTGTGGCTGCGACAGGATCGCGGGCCCTGCGAGCCGCCCATGCTCTTCGGTGCTTCCTTCTCCTCCTGGTTGTATGCGCTCTGCTGGCAGGCGCGGTGGGACTGGCCCCGCCTGGGGGGTGCTGCTGGTGCTCATGGTGGAGGCCCTGGGCCTGGCCCTGAACTGGAGGCTGTGCCGCAGGCTGCTGCGCCCGCTGCTGCAGGACTGGCTGCAGCGGCGCCGACGAGGACGGCGGCTGTTGGAGCAACCGGCCCCGCTGCGGGTGCTGGTGCTGCTGCCGATGAATCTGGTGAACGCCAGCTGTGCCCCGTCGCCCACGCCGCAGCGTCGCTACGCGATCGCCAGGATGGCGCTGGTGCCGCGCTTTGCGGTGATGGTGCTGGCCGGCGCCATCGGGGCTGAGGCGGTGAAGGGGGACCTGGGTCCGTGGACGTTGGCGATGCGACGGTAGGCAGTGCTGGCCACGGCTGCCGTGCTGTGGCGCATGGGCGAGGGTCTGCGCCGCAGCCTCAAGGCCATCCCAGGCGAGACTGGCCGCTCTGGCAGGAGGGTTGTTTGAACGATCCCACCCGAGCGGAACCGGCGCAGCGGGCTGCAATCCCAGTGGAGGCCTCCCGGAGCAGCGATGCCGTGCCTGAGCCGTTGTACCTGGACCCTCAGGAAGGAAAGCGCTTCCGGCCTGACGACCCGCGCTTCCGGCGCCGCAACGCCCTTGTCAATGCGCTTCTGGCCCGCTGGGCGGTGATCGGCGGCACCGGCTCCTGGCTGGAGGCCCATCTGATGGCGCGGTTGGCCCTGTCGATGGGTGTGCCGGGCATGAAGGGCTGCGGCGTCGACGAGCCGGAGGTGCTCGATCTGGTTGGCGCGCGGCCCCTCGGGGAACCGGTGCTGGTGATCCTCTGCGATTCGATCGCGCCGGATCTGGGCCTGGCGCTGATCCGTCGTCTGCATGGCCTCCCCCAGAAGCCATCGGTGCTGCTGATGATTCAGCGGACGGAGTTGCTGCCCGGGGTTCTCAGGGAGAAGCGGCTGGCGCTTGTGGATGTGCGCAGTCTCGGCAGCGGGAGGGTGCTGCAGGCCTTGCAGGCCCTGTGGCACGGGGACAGCTACCGCGATCCGACGCTGTCGGGATCGGAGTCGGACCATCGACCGATGCTGACACCGCGTGAACGGCAGGTGCTGGAGGGAGTGGTGGCCGGACAGAGCAACGGCGCGATCGCGGCAACCCTGGGGATCGCGCCCAGAACCGTGCGCGACTACGTGTCGGTGATGTTGCAGCGGCTGCAGATGCCGAACCGCACGGCCCTGGCCAGCAAGGCCGTCGCCGAGGGCTGGCTCGAACGCTGAAGCCGCCTTCCGCGCATCTGAATATTACGCCCCCGACAGTTGTCGGGTCACGGTTTGCCTGGATCTGGGCATCCTTTCCGAAGGAGTTCCAGGCTCAGCAAGCGCATGCCGTACGCCAGCAGCATCCAGATCGTTAACGACGCCAATGGGACGGCCTATGCCTTCCTGGAGGACGACGGCGCCATCTGGCAGTGCCAGTGGAACGCCGAAGCGCAGCGCTGGGACAAGGGCCTGCTGGTGCCGGAGGCGTTCGGCGGCGAGAAGCTGCAGGCGCTCGTCCTGGAAAAGCTCTGGCCGACGATCGACAGCGGCGGCAACAACCCAGGCACGGCGCCGGGCATCGTGCTGGCTTACCGGGTGGGGGAGGGCAGCAGCAGCCAGGTATTGGCCAGCTTCGGGCGCTGGGGCAGCGATGGGGCGCTGCAATGGAGTGCGCCGGCGGTGCTGAGCGCGCCGGGGGTGGAGGTGCAGCAGTTTGCGCTGGTTCCGGGGGAGGCCAACACCGCTGAGGACAATGGCCAGACGTTTTCGCTGGTGTTGCAGGCGCAGCAAGCGCAGCCGCCGGCGATCAGCACCCTGGAGCAGCTGGCGCAGACGCCGCAGGATCAGCTGGAGAGGGCTCTGGAGCAACTAGCGAGCGCCAGCCGGCCGGACACCGATCTCTATCGCAGCAGCTACCGGATTGCTCCGGGCCGCTCAGCCTCCTCAGCCCCCAGCCTGCAGACCTACGGCATCGATGCCTCCGGGCAGCCCACCTGGGCTGCCGCCAACACCCTGGCGCCGGCCGTGCAGGAGAGCAGCCCGGCCGGGAGCCCTGTTCTGCTGGGGGGCAACACGCAGCTGTCACGTCAGCAGCTGGTGGTGGCTCCATCTTCTGAGCTGCCGGAGAATCTGGCCCGTGCTGAACCGGGTGGTGTTGCTCGAGAGAAACTAAATCTTTATAGCTTGGAGCCGTTAGCCAGCAGCAACGGGAATAGCGACGGCTTCTTTAACAATCCCATAAAAAACAAGACTGCAAATAATACTATACCTTTCTTTCTCACTAGTGAAAATACGCGGCGATGGTCGTGGTTTGGACTCTCCCGCGAGCGCATCCGAAATGCATCTGATCTTAGCGCGAATGAGTCTGATAATAGAATTAGCCTCATATTACAGGGCAGTCTAGGAAAGTCAAATTTCTCCACCTCTTCACACTTCACCTACAGCATAGCCAGGGTTCGCGCTGACTATCAATCTCTTAGAAGTAATAAAAGATACAAGAACGCCGATGGTTTCATCGAAGTTCTAGGGCAATCTGAAGCGGGAGTATCCGGATACATTGGAACCGAATATAGCTACGAGAATAAGATTAGTGGCGGAGACCTGACTAGTGTTAACACGAAGTACGGTGTAGGTGTAGACTTATATCTTAGACGTGTTTACAAAAATCCCGAAAATGGAACCATTCGATTAAGTAACTACGATGCCTTTGGCTATTCCTTGGAGCAGAGTCTCTCCAACCCTTCGGGAATAGAGTTGGGATGGCTCTCTACGAGCGGAAAAATCCCCGCATATGTGAAGCCGATTGTGGGCATCGGTGGCCTTACCCTTAATGCCATTAAAAATCGGGATAAATTTAAGTATTGGAGACGTACGGGCGATCTGCCCGGCTTCAAGACTCCTGGCAAGGACGAGTTGGACGCAAAGAACGTCGGCCTGTGGGCTAATATAATCAGTACAATTGCTGGCCTTGAAACAGCCGTGATAGGTCCAGTCCTTGTGGGTCGTGAGAACGTCCAAGACAGCAACACATTTTCGAAAGGGGAGGGAATATCGGGGTTTGTCAGGATTACGGGTGGTTGGCTAATCAAGGGTATAGCGGGTCCGCAATTAAGTTTTGCAAACAACTTCAACTATTATACTTCTGCTACTTCCTCCGATGTAGCCAATACTTTTGAAGATCGTCTACTGATCAATGTCGGAGTAGCTCTACCGCTCGGTATCTACTTGCCCCTTTTAAGCTACACCAGCAAGTTTGGATCAGGCGTCGGACCTGGGACAAATCTTTCTGAGCCGGAGGTTGTATCCACTGTGGAGGTGGCTGCAGCAGCAACAACCCAGAAATCCGCCTTCATCAGCGCCCCTGATGGTGCCGCCTACCCCCTCAGTTACGCCCCCCAGTCTGCCGATAACAGCTACTTCGCCCCCGATTCATCGGCTGGAGCCACCAATCCCTATCTGCTCGGTGCCAGTACGGAACCTCTTCTGCAGCTGAGCCTGGTTGCCTACACCGGCGCTGTCAACAGCGGTTCTGGAGGCGATGCGCCGTTGACCCTGGTGAACTCTGGCCAGGACCTGGTGGATGGCACGTACAGCGACGTACCGATCCTGGGCCTGGCACTCACGGGTGGCATTGGGGCCTTCGCGAAAGCCTCCTTCACGGTGGCCGGCGGCAGCATCGAGGCCGCAAGCCTGCAGATCACGGCGGGGGGCTCCTGCATCGGCCTGCCGGAAACGCAGCCGGGAAGCGGTATTTATGCCCTGGTGCTGGATGTGTTTTCCAGCGGCATTGCGATACCACCTAGCAAGGATGTGGTTGGCAATCCCTTCGCCAATTTGCCCCTGCTTACGGTCGATAGCACCAAGCAGAACTCGCCGCTGTCCGCCAGCGCGATCCAGCGGATCAGCGGCGTGAGCAGCGTGCCGGCGGAGTCCAGCAGTCAGTCTGCGGCTGCCAGCACCGCCGTGATCTATCCGGAATACAACCCAGTCACCGGGCAGACCAGCGCGCCGCCCAGCAACGACAACGGGCCTTATACCTATCAGTCTGTTGCTGTCACCCTTCAGGACGATTCAGGGGCGACAATCACACTGCTCAACCCCGACCAGCCGACGGCCACGGTGGTGCTCAGCGGCGGCACAATCCAGAGGGTGGATCTCAATCAGCCGCTGCTTTTCAGCAGCGGAACTTCCGGTGGTGCTTCCGGTGAGGCGTACTCCGTCACACTCACCCTGCCGGCGGCTGTGGTGACGTCGCTGCAGCAGTCGCAGGCGCCGCAGGAAGCGTATTCACCCAGCTACGCCTTCAGTCCCCAGAGCCAGGCCTACAACAACGTGGTGGCCGAGGAGGAGTTCAGCGCCCAGAGCGGTGCGCCCGACTCCGGGGTCTATCTGGCGTCGGGAGTCAGTGATCAGTTGCCATTGCTGCCTCAGATGGCCGGCTGGCCGGTGCAGAACCGTGTCACCTACAGCACGTTGAGCAGCGATGAAGGCGTCACCACCTGGGTGCTGAATCGCCTCAAGCAGACGCCAGCAAGCCCGAGCCAATCCGGCAGCACGGAGAACGCCCTACCGATCGCTCCACCCTCGCTGCGAGAGGTGTACCAGGATCAGGAGTCGGTATTCACGGCTGCCAGCCATCCCACGGCGGTGACCATCGCCGGGCCGCAGGGTGCGACCTACAGCGGGACGACATTCGTTGCTTGGGTGGAAGCCTCCGAGCCCGTGATCCCCTTCACCAGCGCTGATGGATCCAGCAACTATCAGCACTTCATGCAGGCGCTATATGGCAACCAACGGATCAATTTCCGCATCCTGCAGACCGACGGTTCCTGGGAGAACCCATCCCTGTTGGATCTCTACAGCCCGGATGGAGCCGTGATCAGCCAGCTTCGGGCGTTTCAGATCGCAGGGTTGCAACCCAGCAGCTGGTACCCGGATGGCGTCGGCACCCTGCTGGTGTGGGATGAGCTACGCATTGACGCCATTCAGGATGTGACGGCCGCGGAGGGGGCTGGCGCTTCCATCCCCAGCGTGCTCAAGGCCGGCTGGATCAACCCCAACGCAACCTCGTTCCAGTGGAACGATCTGTTCAGCTTCACCGACGCCAGCGGCCAGGCGGTCTCCTCGATCCAGACCATTCCCTGGGATGCGAGCACGGCGGTCGGGCTGACGATCAGCGACATCAGCGCCGGCTCTCTGCCGGTGCTGGGAGCCGATGGAAGTGCCGGCACCACGGCGCTGATCAATTTCAGTCAGACGGTCCGCACCCCTTACCGCCAAAGCGTGCTCAATGATCAGCCCACTCTGTACCTGGAACTCGGTGCCCTGCAGAGCGGCATCAACACCATCAACATCGGCACAGTCCAGGATCCAAGCACCACCTCCACCTTCGCCTCCGACACGGGGCTGAATTTCACGATTCCCGGGGCGTTGCCCAAATCCACGGCAGCGGCCGTGCAGAACGTCGATGGCACCGGCGTGCTGAGCACAGGTCTCGGTACACTCAATGCCCCCACTCTGCTGATCACTCGCAACATCCCCACGCAGGTGGCGGTGTTCAGCGGCAGCATCAACGGCACCACCCTCAGCGTGACCAGCCTGACGGCGGGCCGCCCGCAGGTGGGTGATGGCCTCAGCGGTGCCGGCGTGAAGGCGGGCACCACAATCACCGCCATCCTCAACGCCGACTCCACTACTGGACTGGGCACCTACACGGTCAGCCAGAGCCAGAGTGTGGCGCCGGAAACCCTTCAGGCGCTGCCGGCCGCAGGGCTGCTCAGTTTCAGTGGATCCATCGACGGCACCACGCTCACGGTGAGCGCGCTGCCCCAGGGCGAACTGAATGTGGGCGATGTGGTAGCAGGGCAGGGGGTGGCTCCCGGCACCCGGATCACGGCCGTGCTGTCTGCCTTTGACGCCGCCACGGGCCAGGAGGGCACCTATGCCGTGGATCGCAGCCAGACCGTGGCCGCCTCAGCGCTGCTGGCCACGCCGCCACCTCCCAGCGATCCCTACACGCTCGAATTCTGGGCACAGCTGCAACCCGGCAGCAATCCCGATGGCGCCGGCCTGGTGGCGCTGGGTCAGCCATCGGCAGGCGCTGTCGGCCCGGCCGTGCTGCCGGAAGGCTGGCTGCTGGGGGCCAGCTTTGTGGTGGACCGGATCACCTATCAGCAGGCAGCGGGCCAGGGGCTCATCACCGAGATTCCCAGCGGCCAGAATGCCAAGGACACCTACGCCTGGGGATGGGCGGTGGTGGCCACCGGGGCCGACACCACCGCGCTGGGAGGCAATGGCGGCAGCAACCTTTATAGCAATGCACTGCAGATCAGCAACCTGGTCAGCGGTGTGACACTGCAGGGCGTTGACAGTTTTCTCGCCAATTACAATGTCGAAGCCAGCGAGTTGATCGGCATCAATGGCAGTACGGCTGCCACGATGATGAGCCTCCCGTTCATGGAGCTGCAGGTCGACAACTTCCTGGACAGCAGCAACGATAATCTCCCTACATCCAGCCTCAATGGCATCGACGTGGATACCTCCTCGGCGGTGCTCAACGGCGGCCTGGTGCTGGCTGCAGATGTCAGCGATAACGCCGATCTCGATACCCTGTTTAACAGCCTTTGGAGCTTTCAGGAACTCACCGGAGAGGCCAAGGTGAGCTTTGATCTTGCCCCTGGCAGCAGTGACAGCACCACGACACCCGTAGCCAGCAGCAGCGAGCGCTATAGCGGTTACAAGCTGAAATTTACCCTGCTCGATGGACCGGCTGTATCGGTGAATGGAGAGGGACAGCTGGTGTTTGATGTGGCGCCGGGTGTGTCGATCACCGGCACCACAGATCTGCGCGATGGCGCCTGGCACTATGTCGCCGCCACCTATCTGCCGCAGTATGGCAACGAAACAGTGCTAGGCCCGAACGGTGCGCCGACCCAGCCGCCGACACTGAACGGGACTGCCACGCTGGTCGTCGACAACCAGGTTGTGGGCACCAGCTCTGTGCGGGCGGCCTATGCCGCCAATAATCTCAGCGATCAGGCGTTGTTACTGACCAACAACGCCGGGGGGGCCATTGATCAATTGGCTCTTTACGGCAAGGCCCTCACCACCAGCAGCCCGCCGGTGGGAGTTTCAGGGGTGTGGCCGCAACCTACCGCCAACGAGGCCCTCGCCTTGTGGGGTGCCGCCGGGGTGGTGGTGCCTGGGCAAACGCCGGACCAGGGATCCATCCCCGGTGCCCTCACGTCCCACTGGGCAGCCAGGGATGTGAATCCCAACGGTGCTGAACTGGCCACCTACAGCACGGTGTTTGATCCCAGAAGCGGCAGTTGGTCGCAGGCCACCACACTCAATCCGCTGTTGGCCGCGCAGCCTACCAACCCCAGTGCCAGTGCCGGTTCGCTGCAGAACGATCTGGTGATCGCCGTGCCCACCAGCAACTGGACCTCTACTAACAGCTGGGAGGAAACTTCTAGTGGTGAGAGCACATCTGATGGCTTCTTCAATCCCGCCAATCAGCAGCTCACGGGTGTCGCCGTCACGTTGACGAACACGACAGAGACGAGTCAAACGCCTGTCACGATTCAGTTGGCAGCGGATCAGGTGTTGATCGGAGACCAGCCGCTGCAGCTGCTTCAACCCCTGGCCCAGGGAACCTCTCTGAACTACACCGTTCTCAGCGATGCTCCGGCCTTCAATCTTGTGATCCCTAGGGATCAGATCACACCACGGGATCTCTACAACGCCACCTATACCTTCACATTTTCCGATGGCACCAGCGTCAGCAATGCCACGGCAGTACCCGTGAATGCTTTCGCCAGCAGTGTTGCCACCAGTGGCTTGGGCAACAGCGCCGTGCAGGCCACAGTTGAGAGCCGAAACAAAGCACTGGCGACAGCGGCGGTGCTGGAGCAAGCGCCGCTGCAACTGGAGTACATCGACAGCGGCGAAGTGTTCCAGAGTCGGCCGACGGCAGCATCCACCAGCAACACCGCGCTCAGCAATACACCCGAAACATTCGGCACATCCCAGGTGTTCGGATCGTTCCAGGATTCCAGTGGCAACACCAACGGGTGGCTGGCGATCGCCCAACCCAGCTCCTTGAATGCGGCCAGCAACCCCGCCGGTCGCATCTGGATTCAGTACACCGGTCAGTCGACAGATGGAACGCCGAGCAGTGATCCGGCACAAGCTCCGACCACCTGGCTGAATGCGCTGGCGAACAGCAACTTCTCTCCAGACGCCCCCAACCTGCCGCTGCTCGGAGATGCCTTTTATCCCAGCAGCACCGGCGGCCTGTTGATCCAGGCCGATCCCACGGCGGGCTGGAGTCAGCAGATGGGCCAGACCATGTTGGTTGCCGATGTCGATGCTGACGGGTTTGAGGACCTGGTGATCGCGGCACCTGCCGCGAATGGGGGCGGCAAGATTTACATCATTAACGGCAAGTGGATTAGCAGTAATCTGACCACGGAGACGGGCGAGGTGATCTTGAATCTCGCCAATCCTGAGGCCTTTGGCAATAATGTTCTCGTTTTGGAGGCCCAGCCCCAGGCCCTCAATTCGGATGGCAGTGGCTATGACACCAGCGTGGCCGGCTTCGGGACGGCACTGGCGTTTGACAGCACCACCACCACCCTCTGGATCGGGGCGCCACGGGTGCTTCAGCAATTGAATCCTGGCAGTAGCGATTCCCTCAGCTCCCTGGTGCCATGCGGCGCCATTTACAGTGTCGATCTGTCTGGTGGCGCCTTCCAGGAAGATCTGATCTCGCTAAGTCCCACCTACTACGGAACGAGCGGAATGGCCATTGTGCCTGGAGCCGCTGGTGGCTCTGATACCACCTACTGGGGCAGCGAACTGGGCACAGCTCTTGCTGTGGATGGCAGTGGCAATCTTGCCGTGTCGGCTCCGGGGGTCTTCGCCAGTCTTGCTTATAGCGGCACAGAGGCGGTTCAGAAGCAGGCTACGGAAGGCAAGACGATCACAACTCCCTATGGCGATGGGGCCCTGGTGCAGATTCAGTTGCCTGATGCAAGCGGCACTGTGTCGTCGCTGAATGGCGGCGCCAACCCCGATCTCCAACCTGTCGCCAGGCAGAGCATCAAGACAAACAGCGTACTGGCTACAGAAGAATCGGCTTACATGCAGACCCTCAAAACTCTGCAGAGCGTGCAGATTGCCGATGCCACTCTGTTCAACAATCAGGCCTATCAGGCTGCGGCTGTGGGGGCGGTGTATGTCTTGCCGGCAGCTTCGCTTGCGTCGTCATCGACCTCTGCATCCCCGCTCAGTGGCGTCTCACTCCCTGGCAGTGGATACACCCTTTATGGCGCCAATCCCTGGAATGTGCTGGGCCCCTCCGGCTTCGGTAGCAGCCTCGCCTTTGCGGATCTGACCAACAACAATGGTAGCCCGATGCTGGCCATCGGAGCTGATCAGGCCGGAGGCTCCGGGGCTGTCTATCTGGTGGATACCAGCCAATCGTTCAGCGACCCTTCGGGCTCGGGCTGGGTTCAAGACATCAATCTGGGCAGCCAGCAATACCTGGCTCATCTGGCCAGCGCGCTGACGCTGTATGGGGCTGCCTCAGCGGACAACTTCGGCAACGGCCTCGTCAACCTCGGCGATGTGAACGGCGACTCCTATGAGGATCTGTTGATTCAGGCTTTCAATGCCTCAGGCGGAGCTGGCAATGGCTATGTGCTGTTTGGCACCGATCAATTCAGCTCCACATCAACGATCAACAACCCCGCAGCCGGCAATGTCGCCACCAGCACGATCGGCCAGATGAAGCGGGCCGATGGGTCCAGCTTCACGGCCCCTATTCTCAGTGAACTGGGGTATGGCCCGAGTGCCTTCACGGGTCTTGGCAGCTTTGGCCCCGGCGATGTGAATGGCGATGGTTTGCCTGACGTTCTGCTCGGTGCTGGCGGCGATGCCAGTGCCTATGTCACCTACGGTCAGGACTATCTCGAGTCCATCAGTGATCTGCAGCTGCAGAAGCTCACCAGCAGCACCGGCTATCGCCTGCAGGGCCTGGCCACCACCACCCAGGGATCCTTGCGTTCGATTGGTGATTTCAACGACGATGGCTATGGCGACTTCATCTCGATCCAGCCAGGAGATCTTTACACCACGGTGCGTCTGCAGTTGGGGGCTAACACTCAGGAGATCCTGGCGGACTATCTCTACGAGTACTACAGCTTCACGGTGGCCAACGGCACCGAGGTGCTGGGGGCGGGTGATGTCAATGGCGACGGTTATGCCGACATCGCCCTGTTCCTGGAACAGAACCTGAGCAGTGCAGTTGATGGTAATGCCGGCGCTGGCAGTACCACCGGCATTCTGTATGGCCGTAGCTCTGACCAGCTGCCGATCGGTTCCGGTTTCGGACTGCAGGCCCCTGTGGATACCTCCAGCCAGCCACTGGCGGCGCTGCCGGCCAATGCTATCCCCGGTGCCCTGAGCACCCAGGCGCCGGCGATGCTGGCGGAGGATGGCACGATCTATGCCGTCTGGTGTGACGAGACAGGCAACGGCGATCTCTGGTTTGCCCTGAGCAGCGATGGCGGCAACAGCTGGAGTGATGACACCAACCTGAGCAATGCCGTTCCAGGCCTGGTCAGTCTTCAGACTCCCTCACTGGCCCTCTTCAACGGAAGCCTATTTCTCGCGTTCCTCAACAGCGACAATCAGGTGGAGCTGTCCAGCTGGAACCCTGCATCCGGCAATTCCGCCAATTGGAGCTCCCCAACGGTGCTCAGTGATGGCAGCAGCCCTTTTCTTAGCGGCCGCACCCCTCAGCTGCTCGCGACCGGTGATGGCCTGACGGTCACCTGGGCCAACGTCGAGGACGAGGAATCCCTTTACAGCTCGCTCAGCACCAGTCCGCAGTCCTCGCCCTGGACTTCCGTGGATCCCACCGAAAATGGAGGCGCATCAAGTTTCAATCCGGCTCTCGCCATTGATGCCAGCGGCACCATCTATATGGCCAGCCTGGGCTTGGACAATCAGCTCTACTGGACCTCCAGCAGCGATGGCGGCCAGAGCTGGGCCAGCTGGCAGGAGCTGCCCAGCGGCATGACCAGTCAGGACGCCCCCTCGCTGGCGGTGCTGAACGGCAGCCTTTATCTCACCTACCTGGGGTCCGGCCAGGAGCTGACCATCACCCAGCTGACCGACGCAGCCAGCAATTCCTGGGCCACTCAGACCGTGATCAGCGATCAGACCGCCAAGCTCGGTCTGGGTGCTGTCGCAATCGGCGAGACCGAGAACGACGTTGAGGGTCTTGCCATCTACTACGTCGCCAACGACGCCAGTGGGCTGATCCTGCGCACGTGGTCGCCCACTCCCCTCACCTCCAGCAGCTGGTCGGACTCCCAGACACTCGGTGCCACCAGCACTTTCAGCGGCTTCACCACCTCCAGCCCACTGGCGGTGACAAGTTTCAATGGAGACACCTATCTCGCCTACATGGGCGATGCATCAACGTCCAACACCACGGCGTACATCGCCACTGCATACAGCAATCCCAACTCCACGTCGGACTGGGAGACTGTTGTTACGCTTGATACAGGCAACACCAAAGGCATCGGGCTCAGCAGCGACAGCGAGCAGCTGTTGCTCAACACCAGCGATATCGCTAACGATCAGCAAGAAACTTATTCCATTTCCCCCGGCGGTAGCGCTGGTGATCAACGCATCCAGTCCAGCCGTTATAGCATAAGCAACACCGCCAACACAGCCACTCTTCTCGCTATTCCTGCAGCTGCCAACAACGCAAACTTGCTGCTTGCGGTCAGCGATCCCAGCAATGGCAATAGCGTCGCCATCAGCAGTCAAGGCGGCTGGCTGCAGCAGCGGCAACTGCTGGAGCGACTCGAGAGCACAGATGGAACCGTCAGCTTCTCGCCGATCAAAACCCAGGGCCGATTCAGCGCCACCCTGCTGAACGGGGCACCGGTCCTGGCAGTGACGAGCGAAACGGTGGATGTCTATGCCAGCACTGGCAATACAACCTTTACGCTGGCTTCCTCATTCAATTACGAATCCAATGCCAGCGGCCAGGGTGTAGGTGCTATTACCACCACCGACACCGGTCTGGCACTGGCATACACATCCGACGGATCGGTCACGCTTCAACGGCTTGATTTTCTTCAGTCTGATGGCACACCTGTCGATGGCGTCTCGTTCAGTGCTGACGGCAGTCTTGATACCAGCAGCAGCGATCTGCTGTGGCAGGGCATCACCCTGACGGCCACCGAAGGAATCAGCACCGATCTGGCCACGACCCCCCTGAGTGTGAACGGCACCCTGCTGCTGGGCAGCACCAGTAACGCCAGCGGCAGTGCCAATCAGCTGCAGCTCACTGCCATCCCCGTCCTCAGCAATCCAGACAGCACCACCTGGTTGAACAGCACGGTGCAGCTCCCCGACGGCAGCGGCGGCTGGACGGTGCAACAGCAGAGCGGTGGGAGTTCCGGTCTTACGGCGGCTCAAACCGGATCAAGCCTCTCGCCTGTTGGTGATCTCAACAACGATGGCTATGCCGATCTGATCGTCACCGCCAGCAACGTGCTGCTCAATCCGGGTAGTGATCCGTCCGCCGCTGCGCAGGGCACAGGGCTACGGGTGATCAGCGGTGCGGCCACCAGCGCCCAACTGCTCAGCAACAACAACGCCACCGCCAACAGCCAGACCGTGCAGGTGGCGCCCGGGTTCGGCAGCAGCAGCAGCACACCTGTGGCCTCGCTAAGCGCCTCAGTCAATGACGCGCCCACGCTGGTTCTTCGTGCTACCGATCAGAGCAGCGGCCAGGGTTCTGAACTGCAATCCCAGCCCTCCAACACGGCGAGTTCCTGGGTTGCCTCAGCTGGCGAACTGGCCTCTGCCCAGCAGTTGTTCAACCCAGCGACACCCCCGGCCGCAGGACCTCTGGGGCTTGGTCTGGGCTTCGGCGATCCAGCCTTGAACACCACAGGCAGCTTCGGCGATCTCAATGCGGATGGCTATCTCGATTTCCTCGTGGGTGACACCACGTTTGCTTTTGGTGTTACTGGCAGCGTTGGCTGGCATGTATGGAGTATCCGCGCCGCCGGGGACGTGAATGGCAACGGGACGGATGATGTGTTTCTCAGCCTGTCACCGGCAGAGGTCCCTCAGAGTAGCTCCGGCCAACCGCAGGATCTCCAGGCCGTGCTTGTGGATGGATCCCTGTTCGAGGTGGACAGGACCTCGAATAGCTTCAGTCTCAGTTTTCTGCGTGCGCCCCTGGAACCTGGCTCGATGCTGCAGGCCTGGATTCAGCCGGTGCAGTCCTTCCAAGCCCCGGCAATTGATACAACCTCTGAGACATCTCCCTTTAAACTAACCAATACCGCCACTGATAGCTACGGATTCAACGGCGGCAACATTGCCACCACCGTCTCGGATGACGGGGTCGGCTATGTCATTTCCCAAGGTCCCCCTGGTGCCTACTTCGCCCAAGGCGAGATTCCACTGCAGATCCAGAGCATCAACGCGTTGACTTCGGAGGTGCTCAATCTGGGACAGATCACTGCCTCGACACTATTCGGTAGCGACAGCGCTACGCCGCTTGTAATCTATTTCTCCACCAATGGAGCTATTTTCTTCCGAGGTCGCCTGTATCTGGCGATGCAGACGTACGCAACCACTGAGGACTATGAGAATACACAGAATGGTCTTCTGGCCATTTCCTCGATTGCTATTGAGCATCTCACGGCAGAAGGGATCGCGGATTCGGCTAACTGGAGTACTTACACGCTTCCTTCCGCCTACGCATCCACGTTTGCGCCGGCTTTGGTCAATGAGGGTGACCGTCTCGGGCTGTATTTCGTTGACACCACAACCAATTACCTGAGTGGTGTCTATGCCTACGAACCCGAGGAGGGTGCTGCTGATTGGGGGGCGGTGAACGCCGGCGTGTTTATGCCGGGTTCCATCGAAACCATCCAGACCAATCAAGGGCCGGTTACGATGAATACGGGGGGAGATGAGTATGCTAATATTGCCGCAACGAGATTTCTCGGGCGGACGATTGTAGTCACAAATGATCCCAAGGGGCCGTACGACTGTATACTTTTGGAGCAACCTCTGGCCGGCAGTCCCTCCCGGTGGAATCACTACGAACAAGCGCTAACCTCCCCATATGGTGGGTTGTGGCTCCAAGCCAATGCGACTCAGTTATTTCTTGGCGCACCCGATGGCTACTCGGTCTGGGGTGAGGACCTCGATGAAGGTAGTCCTGTTGAAGAATATTCGTTTTCCGTAAATTTTCCTAGGGGGCAAATCGGCAGCCTGCTGTTGCCAGGCTCTGGTCTGAACATTTTCGATTTTTACTCCACCGGTAATGGCGGCGTTGCGGCCGATGGAGAAACGAGCTCCAATTTGGCCCCGTCCACCTGGTTGGCTACGTCTGGCACGCCGATCACTCCGTCGCTGGCTGGCTTTTCCATCGATGCCAACATCGATACCAACGGCGATGGTTTCATGGACATGTTGGTGTCCGATCCGTCGAATCCAGCTGCCGGTCTTGCTAATCAATATGTCCTGTTCGGCGGCGACTACAACCAGCTGGCCTCCCAGGTGGGTACACCCGCCAACGATGTGCTGATCGGCACTCCCCTGGCCGATGTGATCTACAGCATCCAGGGCTCCGATCAGGTGGCCAGCCGCGGGGGAGCCGATGTGATCTACGGCGGAGCTGGTGATGATCAGATCTCGATTACCGACAATGCATTCATCCGCATCGATGCCGGTTCCGGCTTTGATGCCCTGCTGTTGGAAGGTGAGGCAAATCAGCCCTACGACTTCCGCCTTGCTGTTGCCACCCCCCAGTATTTCGCTGGCACCAAGCTACGCGACATCGAGCTGATCAGCTCGATCGATTACGGCGCCAATCTGCTCTCGTTTGATGCGGCGGCGATCAACGCCATCAACCCCGATCGGGTGTTGTTCGTCACCCCCGATGCCAGCGACAGCATCGCCCTCAGCAGTGAATTTGCGCGCAACGCCAACTTCGACACCAGTTACGGCGGCACGCTCTGGAGCGCCTATGCCGCTGCCCCGCAGAGCGCTACGCCCGCCAGCGCGAATCCAGCCCTGCTTTACGTGCGCACCCCCACCGGCCAAACCGCCGACTGGCTCAGCTCGCAGGTGAGCACCACCGCTACCGCGCCGGCCCTGAGCGCGTCCGTTCAATCGGGCGAGCCCCTTGCCTCCCTTCCCACTCCCAGCTCCATCGCCGACACTCAGGAGTTCGGCAACGGCTTCACCCTGCTGGCCCTCCGCGAGGCCCCCGGCGCCGACACGGTTCGCTTCGCGATCGAGCGCAGCGACACCCGCAAGCGTCAGACGGTGCTCTATGCCTCGTCATCGCAGAACAGCAGCGCTGAGCCCGGTCGCCATTACCCCCCCGTGGCCGGCCTGCTGGCGTTTGAGATCGGAGAACTTCGCAAGGACATCACGATCCCGATTGATGCCGCCGCCTTTGCAGCGCTCCGCCGGGGCAGTGTGTCCTTGTCGGTGGAGGAGCTGCCGGATCTGGGACAGCAGGAACGGCACCTGCTGTTCCGCCCCGCCGCCGCCCCCGATGGCGCTGTGCCGGTGCTGTCGGGCTTCGACTTCAGCGTGGATCCCTCCTCCAGGTCGGCGCAGCTGAGTTTCCGCGCTGATGTCAACAACGGCAGTGGCTCGCCCAACACGCTTCGTTTTCAGGTGGGCCAGCGCAGCACTGCCGATGCTGCTGCCCCGTTGGTTGACAGCCTCAGCACCCTTGCCGTGCTGGATGCCGTCGTGTCAGACAGTTCGGTGCCGCCCGCCTACAACAGCGATCTGGCGGCCTATGCGCTGGACACCGACCAGCGCCACAACGCCCAGGTGCGCAGTCAGCTGAAGCTGGATCTGATGGTTCAGGGCAGCGACCCTGCGCTGTTCCTCTCCGGCCCGGCCCTGCGCTGGAGTTCGCCGGCCAGCAGCACCGGCGGCGGCAGCCTGAGCTTCGATCAGACCGTGAACCTCTCCGCCTGGCGTGCGGATCAGGGCACCGGTGCGGTGAGTTTCGCCCTGGTGAGCGGCGACCGGAGCGTCTCCCTGCTGGAGAACGCCATTGGTGGCAGTGCTGGCGCGATCACGCCCGATGCGGCGCTCGATCCGGGCAGCAGTGGCTGGCGCAGCACGGAGGGCAAAGCCGTGGGCAGTCAGGCGGCCTTGAGCAACCTCAATCTCACGGGCAGCACCTGGACCCCAACCGCCAGCCGGGATGGTCAGCAGCTGGCCCTGCAGGATCTGCAGGTGGATGGCAACTGGATCAA
This sequence comes from Synechococcus sp. CBW1004, assembly GCF_015840715.1. Taxonomy (NCBI): domain Bacteria; kingdom Bacillati; phylum Cyanobacteriota; class Cyanophyceae; order Synechococcales; family Synechococcaceae; genus Synechococcus; species Synechococcus sp. CBW1004. Next base: position 3,187,737 of record NZ_CP060397.1, read on the forward strand.
CGCCCGGTTCGAGGGCGGCGTCAGCCTGCAGCTCTTTCTCGACGCCATCACCAGCGCACCCACCCCGACGCCCGTGCGGCCGCAGGTGGATATCCAGCGCCTGGCCGGCCAGGACAACGGGATCGGGTTCTATGCGGTCGATGCGATCACCGGTGCCGTGGATGGGCTGAATCCCGGCGACAGCGGTTACCTTGAGGCGGCGCTGCGGCGCTCCGAGGCGGCTGACCTGCTGCTCGATGCCAGTGAGCTGCCGGCCTACGGGCAGGAGCGGACCTATCGCGAGCTGGCGCTGGACCCCAATCAGCAATACGGCGTGCTGCTGCTGGTGGATGGCAGCCGCGATCGGCTGTTCTCCTCCTTCGCGGCGGCGAATCCCGGCGGTGCGCCCCAGATGCTGAGCCTTGGTAGTGACAGCAACGGAATGGTGCTGGGGATCGAGGATCTCTCGGTGATCGGCGGCCGCAGCGATGGTGACTACAACGATCTGATCGTGAGGCTTGAGAGCGTCATTGTGGCGGTGTTGTGAGGGGCTGACGCCTCATTGCGCTGGTCAGGCCCACCCCTCAGTAATCAACCCCGCGCTTGAGATCGACGCCGCGCTCGGCGTAGTGCTTGTGGCATACCATCTCAGAGTGGACCGAGGCCAGATCGAAGTAGGCAGGCCTTGATTTGCAGCGGCCGGTGATGATCACCTCGGTCTCGGCGGGTTTGCGCAGCAGCGTCTGCACGATCGGCTCCACCGGCAGCAGCTCCAGATCGACGGTGGGATTGAGCTCATCGAGGATCACCGTCTTGTACAGGCCGCTGGCGATCGCGGCGCGGGCGATCTCCCAGGCCCGCTCGGCCTCCACGTAGTCGATCGGCTGCTGCTGGCCCCGCCAGACGATCGCATCGCGGCCGGAGCGCAGGTGATCCACCAGGTGTGGATAGCTTTCGCGCAGGGCCGCGATGGCGGCGTCCTCGGTGTAACCGTTGCCGCCCTTGAGCCACTGCAGGATCAGCACCCGGTGGCTCTTGTCCTGGCTGATGCCGCGACCGATCGCCTGCAGCGCCTTGCCCAGGGCGCTGGTGCTCTTGCCCTTGCCCTCACCGGTGTAGATCTCGATCCCGTCGAGGCCGCGGCTCAGGGGGATGGCTCCTTCCGCCTCCTCGAGGTCGCCAGGGAGCTGGCGGCGATGGGCGCGCATCTCCGAGTGCAGATCGGCCAGCTGAATCAGCTCGCGCGGCGCTCCGCGGCCGGTGCAGATGATCTCCATCCCCGCCGGCTTGGTGGCCAGCACCCGCACCACCTCGTCCACGTCGAGCAGGCCCAGGTCCAGCACGGGGTTCAGCTCATCGAGCACCACCACCGAGTAGAGGTTGCTGGCCAGCGCACCCTTGGCGATGTCCCAGCCCCGCTGCGCCTCCTGGCGGTCGAAGCGGGTCACCTCCTCGGCATTGAAGTAGTCGCCGCGGCCGGTGCGCACCTGGTCGATCAGGTGCGGGAAGCCCTGCTGCAGGGCCTCGATGGCGGCGTCTTCGTCGTAGGAGCGGCCCGGGCCCTTGAGAAAGCGCAGCAGCAGCACCCGTGTCTGCCGTCGCTCGCAGATGCCCAGCCCGATGGTGCGCAGCACCACACCCAGCGCCGCCTGGCTCTTGCCCTTGCCGTCGCCGTCATAGACGTGCAGCTGACCGTGGACGCGTTCGTCGCTGCCGGCGGCGGTGCGGATGCCGATCCCCCGTCCGGTGCCCCGCTGGGGTGTCTGGGTGCTGCTCGCGGGGGCCATGGACAGGACGCTCCGATCTGGATGCTACCCAGCACCGGCGATCCGTTTGCCAGGATCGCCGCCATGTCCTTCTCCCTGCTGGAGACGCTCCCCGCCGATCTGGAGGTGGCCCTGGTGGCGCTGCGACAGCGGCTGGCGGGCTACGAGCGTGTGGTGGTCGCCTATTCCGGCGGCGTCGACAGCGCCCTGGTGGCGGCCCTCGCGGTGGAGGCCCTCGGCGCCAATGCCCTGGCGATCACCGGCGTGTCACCCGCGCTGGCTCCCCATCTGCTGCGGGAGGCGCGCGAGCAGGCCCGCTGGCTGGGCCTTGCCCATCGGGAGGTGCCCACCGCCGAACTGCAGGATCCCGCCTACAGCGCCAATCCGGCGGACCGCTGCTACGCCTGCAAGCGTGAGCTGCACAGCGTGGTGGCGCCGATCGCCGCCGCCGCCGGCGGGGCGGTGGTGCTCGATGGCGTCAACCGCGACGACCTCGGCGATCACCGGCCCGGGATCCGTGCCGCCCGTGAGTTCGGTGTGCGCTCCCCCCTGGCTGAGCTGGGTGTGGACAAGGCAGGCGTGCGCCAGCTGTCGCGGGCCCTTGGACTCCCCTGGTGGGACAAGCCGGCCCAGCCCTGCCTGGCCTCCCGTTTTCCCTACGGCGAACCGATCCACGCCGACGGCCTGAGGCGTGTCGCCGCGGCGGAGGACTGGCTGCGCCAGCGGGGCTTCGCTGAGCTGCGGGTGCGCAGCCAGGGGGACAGCGCCCGCATTGAGCTGCCTGCCGATCAGCTGCCGCAGGCGCTGCAGGCACTGGCCGCCGGCCCCCTGCGGCTCCAGCTTTTGGAGGCGTTCCGGCAGCTCGGCTTCACGGCGGTGGGGCTCGACCTTGAGGGGCTGGTGAGCGGCAAGCTCAACCGATCCCTGCCAATGGCCGCCGCCCATGCCGCGCCTGGGCTGACCTGTGGGGGCGTTCCCGAGATCCCCCTCTCCCGGTCGTGAGGCAACCGTTCTCAGAGGGACGTCGCTGGCGCGGTGCTGTCCAACAAAAAAGGAGACGGTGTTCCGTCTCCTCACAGGCTTGCCGACTCGGAGACCGGAAGGCGGCCAGCCGCAGCGCTCAGGCAGCCGCCAGCTCAGGTTCCCGGTCGCTCCCCTCGATGCAGGTGGGCGTTTCGCGGCGGAAGCTGGTGAGCTTGTGGCGTCCGGCGCCGAGTTCCTCCCAGAGCACCTGGCAGGCCTTCTCAGGCATGGTGTGATCGCCGCAGGTGAAAACATCCACAGCCGCATAGCCGGATTCCGGCCAGGTGTGAATCGAGATATGAGATTCGGCCAGCAGAGCCAGGCCCGTCACTCCCTGAGGTTGGAAGCGGTGGGTGATGAGGTTGAGCAGGGTGGCACCAGCACGTTTTGCAGCGGTGGTGATGGTGTCCCTGAGAAAGGCTTCGTCGTCGAGCCGCGAGGAGTCGCAGTCGTAGAGCTCGAGGATGCAATGTTTGCCTACCGCGTCGGTGGTGGAGGCCGTCGGGGTCTGCTGGCTGGCGAAGGAGGAGGAAGACTGACTGTCGGCTGCGGTCCATCCGGGGTGCGGGTGGAGGCAGGGCAGGCTCTGGTTCATCAGGGGTCCTGACGAGAGGGCTCAACACCATAGGGCCTGGCAGCGCTGTGCACCCGGCTCTGCCCGGCTGTGGCTCATTCCACACACACCCGACCCGCCTCCATGCGCACCACCTGGCCGGCGAGGCGCCAGTCCTCGCTGAACACCCCGAGATGGGTGGCGCTCACCAGGCACTGGTGTCCCGTGCCCACCGCCTCGAGCAGCAGCTGCTGACGGCGGGGGTCGAGCTCCGCCAGCACATCGTCGAGCAGCAGCAGCGGGGGCTGACCCACCACCTGGCTCACCAGGTCCAGCTCGGCCAGCTTGAGGGCCAGCACCAGGGTGCGCTGCTGCCCCGCCGAGCCATAGCGGCGCGCCGGCCGCTCGGCCAGAAGCAGCTCCACCTCATCACGGTGCGGGCCCGCATGGCACTGCCCCAGGCGCCGCTCCTCGCCGCGCTGCTCCCGCAGCCTGCGCTCCAGCAGCGGCCGCCAGCGCTCCTCGTCGTCGTCCGGGCCCAGATCCCCCTCCAGGGCAGTGCCGCAGCGGTAGGCGAGGGTCAGCGGTTCGCCCTGGCCGCCGATCCGCTCCTGCCAGGCTGCCGCCAGCGGCTCCAGGCGCCGCAGGGCCCGCCAGCGGCGACGATGCAGGCGGGTGCCGAGCAAGGCCATCTGCACGTCGAAGGCATCCAGCAGGGCGTCCTGGCTGCCTTCCGCGAGGCCACGTCGCAGCAATTGGCTGCGCTGCCGCAGCAGTCGGCCGTAGTGGCGCAGCAGGTTGGCGTAGATGGGTTCGAGCTGCAGCACCACCCGGTCCAGCCAGTGCCGACGCAGCGCCGGTTCGCCCCGCACCAGCTCGAGATCGAGGGCGCTGAAGCCGACGCAGCGCAGGCTGCCGGGCAGATCGAGCTGGCGCTCCAGCAGTCGGCCGTTGCGCAGGGCCTGGCGGCCGCCGCGGTGGCGCAGCTGCAGCTCGAGCGTGTCGCCTTCGGTGGTCGTGGCCCGCAGGCGGCTGCCGCTGTGGCCATGGGCGATCAGATCGCGATCCTGGCCGCAGCGATGGGAGCGCAGGCTGGTGAGCAGCTCGACGCTTTCGAGCAGGTTGGATTTGCCCTGGCCGTTGGCCCCGATCACCAGCAGCCGTGGCGCCTGCAGTTCCAGTTCCAGCGCCGCGAGGTTGCGGAAGTGCTGGATCTCCAGGCGATGCAGCCGGATCGGTCTGGCGCGGTGAGCGGTTAAGGTAAGTCCTGCCTGCCGATCGCCGGTTGGCCCCTGCGCGTCGCCACCCAGTCCGAATGCCGTTCGCATCGGCCGCGTGATCACGTTGTGGGCATGTAGCTCAGTTGGATAGAGCGTCAGATTCCGGTTCTGAATGTCGGGGGTTCGAGTCCCTCCATGCTCGTCGTCTGCCTCCCCAGTCCTGAGGGAGGCTTTTTCATGCTCTGCAGCGGGCCATCCCGGCCCCTGTCCGCTCCGGCGCACAGCCCGTCCCGCGTGCTGCGCCCAGCGGCTTCCGGCCGCGAGGCTGTGCATGCCCCTGACGCCACAGCAGCGGATTCGCCCTGAATCCGCGGACCGCTCCGTCCGTTGTGGCATCCCTCCGTGTCGGGGCCTGACGTCGGTGCGACAGGGCTCAGCGCAGGTCGCGGCCCATCGCCCGGATGCCGCCGGGATCGAGCACGAAGCCAACCCGGTTCAGGGCGCTGAGTGCCTCCGGTGGCGCCGACAGCGACACGCTGCAGCCGCCCAGCTCGCGCCGCAGCCGCCCCAGCCCGGCGTGCACCAGCACCGCCAGAACGTCACCGCGGCCCGGATCACCAGGATCGCTGAGCAGATCCCAGAGGTTGGCGTTGAGGGCCAGATCGCTGGTGGCTCGCAGGAAGCCCACCAGTCGCTCCGCGTCGTCGCGGACGCCCAGATGCCAGGTGCTGCGCTCGAGCACCAGCTGCCAGCGGCCGCTGGGCCGGGGCCGCTCGCCGCAGAGTTCGAGCAGGCGGTTGAGCTCCTCGACCTCCAGCGGCGGTTGCCAGAGGAGCTGGTAGCCCTCCCGCAGGCGGGGCTGTGGCGGTTGGCTGCGGAACGGAAGCAAGGGAACAGCGCTGCGGGAGGGGATCAGCCGGTGTTGCGCATGCCGGCGGCGATGCCGTTGATCGTCAGCAGCGCCCCCTGCAGCAGATCACTGCGGCTGTAGGTGCGGCCATCGCTGGCCCTGGCGGTTCCCTCGCTCATCGGTGGCTGGCGGTTCTGGTCACGCAGCAGTCGCAGCAAGGCCACCTGCAGATAGCCCAGGGGGATGATCGTGCGGTTGCGCAGCTCCACCGACAGCTGCAGGGCAGGGTCGCCGTCGAGCAGGCGCTCGTGACCGCTGATCGCCAGCACCAGATCGCGGGTGAGGGCGAATTCGCTGGCGATCGCCTCAAGGATGGCGGCGAAGGCCTCGCGGTGGCTGTCGCGTCCCAGCGAGCGCACGTAGTGACCGGCCAGGTCGAGGTCCACCTTGGCGAGGGTCATCTCCACCTTCGAGATGAGCATGCGGAAGAACGGCCAGCGCTGGTAGAGCAGCTGCAGCAGCTCCATCTGGCCCGCATCCTGCTGCAGCTCTGCCTGCAGGGCCGCCCCGACGCCGTACCAGCTGGGGAGCAGGAAGCGGCTCTGGGTCCAGCCGAACACCCAGGGGATGGCGCGCAGGCTGGAGAGATCCTTGGCGCCGCCCTTGCGCCGCGCCGGTCGGCTGGAGATCTGCAGCTTGCTGATCTCCTCGATCGGGGTGACCTGCTGGAAGAAGGCCACCAGATCAGGGTTGTCGTGCACCAGCGCGCGGTAGTGATCGCGCGAACGTGCCGCCAGCCGCTCCATCAGAGCGTTCCAGCTGGGCGTGTCATCGAGCGGGGTGGTGACGAGGCTGTTCTGCAGCACCGCCGTCGTGACGGTCTCGAGGTTGTAGAGGGCCAGCTCGGGCAGCGAGTACTTGGAGGCGAGCACTTCGCCCTGTTCGGTGATCTTGATCCGCCCCTTCAGCGTGCCGCCGGGCTGGGCCAGGATCGCCTGGTAGGCCGGGCCACCGCCGCGGCCGACCGAGCCGCCGCGGCCGTGGAAGATGCGCAGAGCGATGTCGTGATCGTCCGCCAGGCGCTGCAGGGCGATCTGGGCGCGGTGGATCTCCCAGTTGCTGGAGAGGAAACCCGAATCCTTGTTGCTGTCGGAATAGCCGAGCATCACTTCCTGCAGCGGCTGACCGGAGTCGGTGTTCGCTGTGAGCAGCTGGCGGTAGAAGGGCTCGGCGAACAGACGCCCCATCACCGCAGGCGCCCCCTGCAGGTCTTCCACCGTCTCGAACAATGGAATCACCAGCAGTTCGGAGCGCTGGGCGAGCGGATCCACCAGGCCGGCCTCCTTGGCCAGCAGCAGCACTTCCAGCAGATCCGACACCGTGTGGCTCATCGAGATCACATAGGTGCGGCAGATGCGCGTGCCGAACTCCTGCTGCAGGCGCTGCAGCATGCGGAACACCGCGAAGGTCTCGGCGGTGGCGGGGCTCCAGCGGGCCGCCGGCGGCAGCAGCGGCCGGCGGGTCTGCAGTTCCGACAGCAGCCAGGTGATCCGTTGCTCCTCGTCCATCTCGCCATAGGGCACCGGCAGCTGCAGGTAGCGGCTCAGCTCGTCGATGGCATCGCTGTGCCGGGTGCTCTCCTGGCGGATGTCGAGGCTGGCCAGGCAGAAGGCGAAGATGTGCACCTGCGTGAGCAGATCGCGCAGGGCCTCGCAGCGCAGACCGGTGGCGTCGAGGCTCTCCTTGATCAGCTCCAGGTCGTTGCGGAACTCTTCCGCGGAGGCGAAGTGCAGATCGACACTGGGGGTGCCGATGGCCGGCAGGCCGAAGGATCCCTCCCCGGGAACCGTGGCTGGGCCATCACAGGGTGACTCCCAGCCGGCCTCGGCGAGCTGCTCGTTGCGCCGGGCACTGAGGCGCAGTCGCTCGAGGATGTAACTGAGCTTGAGCCGGTAGGGCTCCTTGCGATAACTGGTGGCCCGCTCCTCGTAGATGTCGGGGAAGCGCAGCCGGTCGAGCTCGAGCGATTCGAGCAGCGCCTTGCTGGGCGGGCTCCACTGCATCGAGATGCTCAGCTGGTCGCGCAGCTCCTCAACGGCGCGGATGTAGCGGCCGAACATCAGCTGACGCTGGAAGCAGGCCGTCCGCCAGGTGATCTCCGGCGTCACCGAGGGGTTGCCGTCGCGGTCGGAACCCACCCAGGAGCCGAAGGTGCAGAAGGCGTCGCGAGGCGGCACCACGTCGGGGTAGCTGCTGGCCAGGGCGGTGCGGATGCGGCTGCGCAGCTGCGGCATGGCGTCGAAGAGCACCTGCTGGAAGTAGTGCAGGGCGTAGTCGACCTCGTTGATCACCGTCGGCTTGAACTGGTGCAGCTCGTCGGTGCGCCACCACAGTCGGATCTCCTCCTCCAGCTGTTGCCGCAGCCGGTCGTGCTCGGAGGGATTGAGGGGATTGCAGTTCTGCAGCCTCTGGATCAGGGCCGCCACGCGCCGCTGCTTGTGGCGCACCGTGTGGCGCACGATCTCGGTGGGGTGGGCCGTGAACACCAGGCGGATGTCCAGCTCGCGCAGCAGCGTCTCCACCTGGGCGGGCGGCACCCCCAGTCCCCGCAGCCGCTCGAACAGCTCCCGGAAGGTGGCCGGCTCGCTCTGACGGGCCAGAGGGGGCACGAACGGGTCGCTGCTGACCACCTGGGGGGCGCTGCGCAGGCTCTCGAGATAGCTGTCCTCCTCGATGTGCTGCTCGATGATGTTGACGAGCTGGAAATAGAGCGAGAAGGCGCGCGCAGCGGCGATGCCGTCGGCCAGATCCATCTCACGGATCAGCTGCACGATGCCCGCCGTGTCGACGCTGCTCTCGTCCGCCAGCTCGGTGGGGGTGATCGGACCGCTGAGCTGTTTGAGCCGCAGCAACCTCTCCACCCGGTCGGGTGGGCACTCGCTGCGCAGCACCGACTGCCACAGGTCCTCGACCAGCTCGAGCCTCTCTGACAGCAGCCGGATCACCCGGGGAGCGGCCTCGTTCAGGCCGGCGGCGTGGGGAGCGCTGGGGAGGGCTTCCGGAGCGGGGCTGGGCACGGGCGTCACGGCCATGGGCGCTGCGGAGGGCTGCCGCATGGGGGCAGACGGTGAAGAGAACGACCCATCATCATCTCAAAGCGTGCGACGCATCTGTCGCAAGCCATGCCATCAGCTGTTCCTCCCGCTCGGCCAGTTCGGCGGCGGCGCTCGCCACGATCGCTGCGATCGATTCCCCGCGGCGGTGGCGCTTCTGCCAACGCATCGCCTGATTGCCGTGCTCCAGCAGGGTCTCCAGCGGGCTGAGAGCCGTGCTCAGCCCCAGTTCGGACGCCAGCGGCGCCAGCTCCGTCAATTCCTGCTCCAGCCAGCGGCGCGCCTCGATCGGTCGTCCGTCGCGCCAGTGGCAGAGGGTGCTCTCCAGGCTGCTGCGGGCGGCGGCGCGGTCGTTGGCATCCGCCAGGGCGGCCAGTTCCGCGCCTCCCAGGCGGCTGCACATCAGCGGGTCGTGCGGCTCCGGGTCGCGCAGGATCCGCTGCAGGCGCAGCTCGGCGAAGGCGGTCACCGCCAGCAGCTCCAGCGGATCGGCGATCAGATCACAGATCCGCAGCTCGACGCGGTTGAGGTCGTGAGGGCGGTCGTCGCCATTGGGCCGCACCGACGTCCACAGGTGGCGCACGTTGAACATCGCCCCGGCCGCCAGCTGCTCCTCCATCCAGCGGATGTAATGGGCGTGATCGGTGAACAGCGGCACCTGGGGCGGTGTGAGCGGGAACTGCAGCCAGCGCTGCGAGTGCACGCCGCAGCTCTCGCCGTCCAGGAAGGGGGAGCTGGCGCTCAGGGCCAGCAGCAGCGCCGCCTCGCAGCGGAGCAGCCGCAGGCCGGCGAACAGGGGCTGCATCGCCTCGATGCCGAGGTTGATGTGCACGCTGGCGGTGACCACCCGCGTGCCGTAGGCGGCCTCGATCGTGTCGTGATATGGGTTTTCGGGGGCTGATCGCTCGAAGCGGTGGCTGTCACCGAGGCTCAGGGTGCTGCCCGGCAGCAGGGTGAGGCCGCGGGGGGCCAGCCAGGCCCGCAGGCGGCGACGGGGCTCCAGCAGCAGCTCCAGCTGGTGGCGGTAGCTGGGCTCTGGCGGGGTGGTGTACTCGAGGTTGCGGTTGTCGGGTTCGGTGACGAAGTCCGCCAGAGCGGCCGCCGCCTCGGCGGCGCAACCCACCACCTGGCCGTCCGGGCGGCCGGTGTACATCTCCACTTCGAACCCCTTGAGCAGACGCGCTGCCGCCATCACGGCCGCTCCGTGCCGTGACCGCCGCCGGTCGCCTCCGGCAGCAGGCAGGCCAGGGCCTTGAGCATGCCCCGGGCCTTGTTCAGTGTCTCTTCGTACTCGGCCTCGGGGCGGGAGTCGGCCACGATGCCGGCGCCGGCCTGCACCTGCACCCGCCAGCCGCGCCGTGAGCTGCCCGCCGCAGCAGGCTCGGGCAGCACCACCATCGTGCGGATGGTGATCGCGGTGTTCAGGGCACCGCGCAGGTCGACGGCGCCGTAGACGCCGGAATAGGGCCCGCGGGCGTCGGGCTCGAGGTCGTGGATCAGCTGCATCGCCCGGATCTTGGGGGCGCCGCTGACCGTGCCGGCGGGGAAGCAGGCCATCAGCAGATCCCAGATGTCCCGGTCAGGCGCGAGCAGGCCCTCCACCTGGCTGACGATGTGCATCACGTGTGAGTAGCGCTCGATCACCATCAGGTCGCCCACGGCCACACTCCCCGGCCGGCAGACACGCCCGAGGTCGTTGCGGCCCAGATCGACCAGCATCACGTGTTCGGCCCGCTCCTTGGGATCGGCGAGCAGCTCCACCTCCAGAGCGCTGTCCTCCTGTTCATCGCCGCCGCGGGGCCGGGTGCCGGCGATCGGCCGCACCGAGGCCCGCACCGTGCCGTCCTCCAGGGGCTCGGCCTTCACCATCACCTCGGGGCTGGAGCCGATCAGGTGCCAGTCGCCGAAGTCGAAGAAGGCCATGTAGGGCGACGGATTGACCATCCGCAGGCTGCGGTAGAGGTCGAAGGGATCGCGCTCGATCCGCGTCTCCAGCCGCTGGCTGAGCACCAGCTGGAACACGTCGCCGGCCTCGATGTGGGCTTCGCCGCGGCGCACGGCGTCTTCGAAGCTGGCCCGCTCGACGTTGCTGCGGATCGCCAGGTCGTGCATCACCTGATCGGTGGAGGCGTCATGCCAGCTCAGCGGGGTGACCGAGGCGGGCAGTGGCTCATGCATGCGTGCCTCCAGAGCGGCGATGCGGCCGGCGGCATGGTGCCAGGCGTGTTCGGCGTCCACCGGGTGCCCATCGGCCCCGGAGAGGTCGGCGTAGGCCAGGGCGGTGATCTGGCGCCGGACCTGGTCGAACACCAGCAGGCTGTCGGCAAGCATCCAGCAGCCGTCCGGCGGCGCGTTGGCAGGGGCGTCGTGCACCGGCACGGTGGGCTCGATCCAGCGGATCAGCTCGTAGCCCCAGAAGCCGAACAGCTGGCCCACCGGCGGCAGCCCCGGTACCGGCGCCGGGCTGAGCGGTGCCAGACACTGGCGCAGCAGCTGGAAGGGATTGCCCTGGAGCTCGTCGTGGCGCCCATCGCGCCAGCGACGCTCACTGCGCTCGCCCCGGGAGGTGAGGGTCCACAGCGGGTCGCTGACCACGAAGCTCCAGCGGCCGAGCCGTTCGCCCCCCTCGACGGACTCCAGCAGCACGCCGTGGCCACGGCCGGCGCCCACCTTCAGCCAGGTGGTCAGGGGCGTCTCCAGGTCGGCGGGCCAGCGCTTCCACAGCGGGATCAGGGTGTGGCCGCCGAAGGCGAAGCGGTCGCCGGAACGCGCCCGGGCGGCCTCCGCCAGGAAGGCATCGCGGTCGGGTGAGCGGGCGGGTGCGGGCATCGGGCGATGGACAGGCAGAAAAAAGGCGGGGCCCCGGGCCCCGCCATTCAAGATGCTCGCCGGAACGGATCAGGCGTCGTAGGTGGCTTTGCCGCTGAACTTGAGTCCGGCGGGATTGGGGTTGGCGCCGATGCTGCGGGGGTTGTGGCCCACCATCGCGCGACCCTCGTTCACCTTCTCGGGGAAGACGCCGTCCTTGGGGTGCAGATATTCGGTGTCGCCGCCGGGATAGATGCGATAGATCTTGTAGTCCTCGATCCGAGGCTTGAATTTCGTGCGCAGCTGCGTGCCCAGAGCCAGGCACTGCTCCTTGCGGGCGAAATACATGATGTTTTCGCCCTCGTTCATGAGGGCGGCGCCACCGGTGGGAAGCTCGAACGCCTGGGACTTGCTGCTGGTCCAGGTGATGGCGTACTTCTCTTCGGTTTCGGCGGAGTTCAGCAGACCACCGGTGCTGCCGATGTGCTTGGGAAGTTGACCCGTGAGGGCAGTCGCTGGCATGGCTCGCTGACCGTTACAGGCGGAAGCTAGCACCGTGTTTTTGGTCGCTCGGGCCCGGTCGCGGCACTCTTCACACTCGTCGACAAACGCTGCGTCGGCCTGCACGAAGGGCGCGCTGGCAACGGCGCCTCTGGCGCTCTCAGCCCATCGGTTCGGCCAGCGGGAAGAACACGATCAAGGAGCTGCCATCGCGTTCGGTGAGCCGTCCTCCCAGGCGATGGAACAGACGGCGTGTCGCCTCGCTGCTCAGCTGCAGGCTGCCGGTGGCGGGGTTCCAGCTCAGTACCGGGCCCACCCGCTCGGCGGCGGTCGTCTCGCCGGTCTCTCGTTCCTCCTCCGCCAGGCCGGTGGCGCCCGCGGCCTTGCTGCTGAGCTGCAGCTTCAGGCGGGACCCCGCTGGTTGCAGGCTGAGTCGCACCTGGCTGCCGCTGGGCAGGCCGCGGCTGAAGCGATCCATCAGGCCGCCGAGCATCGTCTCGAGCCGGGTGGGATCGCTGAGTACCGGCGGCAGCCCCGGCTGGATGCGCAGCTGCAGCGTCAGGTCGCGGCGGGCCAGCTGACGCTGCCACAGCTCCTCCATCGCCTCCAGCAGCCGGCTGAGGTCGGTGCGGGCCAGCTCGCTGGCGGCCAGGGGCTGGCCGCTGCCGGGCTGGCGCTGCAGCTCGGCCGCCAGGAAGATCAGGCCGAAGCGGTCGATCTGCTCGCTGCACTCGCTGTCGATCTGCTCCAGGCGCTGACGCACCAGCGGCGTCAGTTCGCGGCGGCGCAGCAGGGAGCGGATCAGGGTGCGGATCGTGGCCAGCGGCGTGCGCACCTCGTGAGTGAGGGCCTCCAGAAGCTCCAGCTCGCCGGCAGTGCCGTCGGGGCGCGGTGAGGCCAGAGGCTGCAGGGTGACGCTGGGGGCGATCGCGGCCAGGCGTTCGGCCAGCCGGGGCCAGAACTGCAGCGCCAGCTCCGGGTCATTGTCGAGCGGGCCGAGGGCCTGCAGGGCCGCTGCCAGGGCGGCGGCGGCCGCAGGTTGCTCCTCCTGGAGACGCTGCAGCACAAGCTGGAGGGCGCCGGCGAGCACTTCGGCGTCGAAGCGCACGATCAGGCGCCGGGCCTGGGGAGGCCCATCGAGGGCGAGGGCCACCTGCACCGCCGGTGTGATCAGCAGCAGCAGTGGATCGGTGCCGTCGTCCGGGTGCAGCGGCAGGCGCTGGAAGCCGAAGGGCTCGGCGGTCTCCCGGGACTCGTGGCGTCCCGGCAGCAGCGGCGCGCCGGTGGGCAGGAGCTGCTCCACTCCCTCCGGCGCCCACACCCAGCCCTGCAGGCGGCGCAGCAGGCGCGGCTCATACAACGCCGGCAGAGGGGCGGCGAGCCACAGGCCCCGGTCGGCGCCCGGTCCCGGCGCCAGCAGATCCTCCTGCAGGGTGGCAAGGGCAGCCCACCATTGACGCCGCACGCTGTCCTCGTCACCGCGACCGGGGGGAACATCCAGCGACAGCCGGCTGCGCAGCTCCGCGAGGCTCACCACCATCGCTGCAGGGCGCGGGTGCGACCGGCCACCGAGGCACACAGGCCGAGAGCCATGAAGTTCATCAGCAGGGAGGATCGTCCGTAGCTGAGCCAGGGCAGTGGGATGCCGGTGATGGGCCCCAGCCCGATCGTCATGTTGATGTTCACCACCACCTGGAACATCAGCATCGTCCCGACACCGATCACCACAAGCGATTCGTAGTCGCTGCTGGCCTGCCTGGCGATCCGCAGCAGCCGGGCCATCAGCAGGGCGAAGGCGGCTACGACGAGCACGGAGCCCAGGAAGCCCGTCTCCTCGCCGAGGGCGCTGAAGATGAAATCCGTGTGTTGCTCAGGGATGAAGCGCAGCCTGGTGAGCTGCCCTTGCATCAGGCCCATGCCCCAGAAACCGCCTGAGCCGATCCCGACCGTGCTCTGCAGCAGGTGATAGCCACCGCCGAGAGGGTCCTGGGAGGGGTCGAGAAACATGGTGAGCCGCTCGCGCTGGTGGGGCTTGAGGCCGTGCTGCCACAGCCAGGGCGTGGCCACGGCGGAGGCCCCCTGCACCGCCAGCACCACCGCCAGGCCCAGGCGTCTCCAGGGCAGAGAGCGCCAGGCCAGCAGCGCCATCAGCGGCACCCACGCCAGCAGACCCCAGGGGAACACGCCGGCCACGATTGCGGTGACCAGGGGCGAGAGCACAAGGATCAGCCAGTGCAGCGGCATGCCCGCCCAGAACAGCATCACCAGCAGGATCGCCCCGAACACCAGCGAGGTGCCCAGATCGGGCTGCACGAAGACCAGCAACCAGGGCAGCGCGATCACCGCCACAGGGCGCAGCAGATCCACGGGGCGGTCGATCGGGTGGCGCGCCAGCACCCCGGCCAGCAGAAGGATGGCGCCGATCTTGGCGAACTCCGAGGGCTGCACATAGAAGCCGCCGATGTTGATCCAGCTCTGGGCCCCCAGGGCTGAGGTGCCCACCAGCCGCACGGCGATCAGGCTGAGGACCATGGCCCCATAGATGGGCCCCTGCCAGTGGCGGTAGTGCCCGACGGGGATGCGCGAGAGGCCCAGGGCCACCGCCATGCCCACGCCGGCCGTCACCCAGTGCTGATACCAGTCGGCGTAGTCAGCCTGACGCTGGGTGCTGGCGATGAGCACGCCGGCGATCAGGCACAGACCGAGGGGCACGCCCCAGAGGATCCAGTCGATCTGGCCGAGGCGTCGCCGCAGGGCACCCCGTCGCGATGGCCAGGCGCCGCGACGCCGGCCGCGGGCGCTCAGCACGGCCATCGCTTCAGGCCCGGCCGGCCGCGGGAACGGCGCCGGTCAGAGCATCCAGCCGATCGGCCAGCTCCAGGAAGGCGCGGGCACTGAGGGATGTGGGCGCGCCGAGCACCACCGGCTGGCCGCCGTCACCACCGGTTCGCACCGGCATCTCCAGCGGCAGCTGGGCCAGCAGTGGGACGCCGGCCTCCTCGGCCAGCTGGGCGCCACCGCCGCTTCCGAACAGCTCGTAGCGCCGGTCCGGGGCATCCGGAGGGATGAAGGCGCTCATGTTCTCGATCACGCCCAGCACCGGCACCCCCATCTGCAGGAACATCGCCAGGCCGCGGCGGGCATCCTGCAGTGACACCTTCTGGGGGGTGGTGACGATCACGGCGCCCGCCATCGGCACCGCCTGGGCCAGGCTGAGCTGGGCGTCGCCGGTGCCGGGGGGCAGGTCCACCACCAGCACGTCGCGTTCACCCCAGTCGACCTGATAGAGGAACTGGCGGATGATGCCGTTGAGCATCGGCCCCCGCCAGATCACCGGCTGGTTCTCCTGAATCAGCAGGCCCATCGACACCATGGCAATGCCGCAGGTCTCGATCGGACTGAGCACCTGCTCATTGCCGCTGCCGCGCACCTCCGGCGTGCGGTCGGCCACGCCCAGCATGGTGGGGGCGTTGGGGCCGTAGATGTCGGCGTCAAGCAGGCCGACGCGCAGGCCGCGGGCCGCCAGGGCGCAGGCCAGGTTGACGGCCACCGTGCTCTTGCCGACGCCGCCCTTGCCGCTGCTGACGGCGATCACCCGCTGCACGCCCGGGATCGGCTGCCGCTCCGGTACCTGGCCATGGCCGCCTGTGCCGTGGCCGGCACCCCCGATCGGGCCGCTGGAGGGCGGCGTCTGGGCGGCGGCCAGCTCGATCTGCACGTCCTCGATGCCGTCATGGCCGAGCAGGGCGGCGCGGGCTGCCTCGACGATGCGCTGCTGCTGGCTGGCGGCGAAGCGGGGCAGGGCCAGTTCGAAGATGGCGCGCTGTTCGCGGCGGCGCACCCGCCGGATCCAGCCCAGCTCCAGCAGGGTGCGACCGCTGCCGGCGTCGCGCAGCTCGTTGAGGCAGGCCTCCAGAGCGGCGGTTTCGGGATTCGGCGTGGAGGGGGCCGGAGCGGGGGAGGCCATGAACAGGCGCAAGGGGCGGAGAGGGGCGTCCGGGGGAGAGGCCGGCCTGGGTGGCGGGGCGGGCCCCGCGGTGGAGGGCACCCCCACAGGCGGCATCCGGCAGGGCGGATCCTAGGGAGGACCTCCGTGGCGCACGGTGCCGGTCGGGACGGTCGGCCCCCCGTGGGCCCCATGGCCCTGGCATGACAGAGGTTCTCGCCCCCTTGTGTGCGGGGGGGGGCGCCTGAAAACGTAAGGAAGTCCCCACCCTGCGGTTCCGCCCCGCAGATCCGCAGCTCGCCCATGCCGTCCGACACGCCGTCCGCATCAGCTTCCGTCGCCAGCTCCGATGCCTCCAGCGGCGTGGCGGCGTTGCTGCCCTCCGACTCGCGGCAGCGGGCAAAGGCCCTGCTGATGGGCCTGCAGGATTCGATCTGCGCCGGCCTGGAGGCGCTCGACGGCGAGGGCCACTTTCAGGAGGAGAGCTGGCAGCGCCCGGAGGGTGGCGGCGGCCGCTCGCGGGTGATGAAGGGCGGGCGCGTGTTCGAGCAGGGCGGCGTCAACTTCTCCGAGGTGGAGGGTGATCAGCTGCCGCCCTCGATCCTCAATCAGCGGCCGGAGGCGGCCGGGCAGCGCTGGTTCGCCACCGGCACCTCGATGGTGCTGCACCCGCGCAATCCCTATGTGCCGACGGTGCACCTCAACTACCGCTACTTCGAAGCCGGCCCGGTGTGGTGGTTCGGCGGCGGTGCCGATCTCACGCCCTACTACCCGTTCCTCGAGGATGCGAAGCACTTCCACCGCACCCTCAAGGGCGCCTGTGACAGCGTCGACCCGGCCTACTTCCAGGTGTTCAAGCCCTGGTGCGACGAATACTTCTATCTGAAGCACCGCGGCGAAACCCGAGGCGTCGGCGGCATCTTCTACGACTACCAGGATCCCTCCGGACAGCTCTACAAGGGGCAGGACCCGGACGGTCCAGCGGCGGCGGCCGGCCGGGCGATCGGCCCGGTCCAGCACGACTGGGAGAAGCTGTTCGCCCTGGCCAGTGCCTGCGGCAACGCCTTCCTGCCCAGCTACGTGCCGATCGTCGAGCGCCGCAACCCCCTGGAGTACGGCGACCGGGAGCGTCAGTTCCAGCTGTACCGCCGCGGCCGCTACGTGGAGTTCAACCTGGTGTTCGACCGCGGCACGATCTTCGGGCTGCAGACCAACGGCCGCACCGAGTCGATCCTGATGTCGCTGCCGCCGCTGGTGCGCTGGGAGTATGGCTACAGCGCAGAGCCCGGCAGCCGCGAGGCCCTGCTCACCGACCTGTTCACCCGGCCCCAGAACTGGCTGGAGGACGCCTCCCTCGAGGAGCGCTGCCGGCCGCATCAGGCGATCGGCTGACGCGGCCCATCAGCTCCCGCCCGGGCTCAGCGCTGCGCGGTGCGGGAGCTGCCGACGGGCAGCGGGCTGCTGGCCTGGGCCGGGTTGGGGCCGCTGCGGCCGAGACCCTCCTCGAGGGCGCGCACCACCCGTTCGGCGATGGCCTGCACCGTCTGATCGCGGCTGGAGGGATCGCGCAGCGAGGCTTCCAGGGAGCCTTCCAGCTTGCCGATCTCCAGCAGGGCGATGCCGCGCCTGGGGCCTCCCAGCACGTTGCGGAAGCGCCAGGGATAGCCGCCGAAGGCGCGGGCCAGGCTCTCGTCGATGCGGCTGAAGGGCCGATGCAGCGGTGGGATCAGGCCGGAGCCGACACCATCGGGGCCATAGGCATCGAAGTGGATCTCCATGGCATAGCCCCCGGCGACGGCGTGTTGGCGCCCCTCGCTCCAGTTGGTGCCGGGCTGATCGCCGTCGACGATCGTGCGGAATGGTGGCCGGTGGTAGCGGATGTTCAGTCCCCGCTGCTGCCCCAGCTGGACGACGGCGATGGCGACCACCATGTTCCAGTAGAGCTCGTCGCTGATGCCGGTGTACATCGGTGCGGCACCGCGCAGGGCCACCGCTTCACCGGGGGTGCCGGCGCCGGAGATGTTCTGGGAATCCGCATGACCCGCCATCACCAGGATCGGCGTGTCCGCCGGCACGGACCGCAGGCCCACCCAGTCGCGGGACAGGCGGCTGCGCGGACCGGTGAGCGGATCGACGCCTCCTCCTGCGTCGTTCGGCCCGCTGCCGGGGGCCTGCCCAGCCGGCAGCAGAGCGGCGGCGCGGGGACGGGCCAGCTCGAGGGACTGGGCCAGCACCGGAGCGGTGCCCGCATGGAGCGGAGCGAGTGCGGCCGCGGCCAGCAGCAGGCCCAGCGGGCGGGAACGACGGGGCATGGGCGAGGCAGCGGGAGGGGTCAGATCGGCGAGGAGAGCAGCGAGCCATCGCTGGCCAGCTGCAGACGCGGACCCAGCTCCTGCTCGATGGCGATCAGTTCATCGCGGTGAGCGCGCAGGCGCAGGTTGCTCGGCGCGGCCTCGCTGTCGCTGAGGAGGCGCAGCTCCAGGGTCTCGGCACGCGCGGCGCGGCGGCGGTAGACCAGGCCAGCGACGGGCCCCAGCAGGGCGAGCAGCAGCGGCCAGGCCCCCAGCGAGGGCAGCAGCTGAGCCATCACCAGGCCCAGGCAGGCGGCTCCCACCGCGCCCAGCAGAGAGAGCAGCAGGGCCAGGGGAAGGCTGGAGCGCACCTGACCGCGGAAGCGCAGCACCTGGCGTCCGGGGTCGCCGCCTTCGGTCTGCCAGCCGCGCTGCTCCAGCCAGTCCTGAAGGCCCTGCAGCACCTCCAGGGGCGGCCGCGGAGACTGAACATCCACCACGGTGGTGCGGTCCTTGCTGGCGGCGCGCAGGAAGAACACCAGGCCGATGGCCATCAGCAGGGTGAGCAACAGCGTCGAGGCCAGGGGGTGCATCGGCGCGGCGTCGGTCTGTCGGATGCTCATCCTCGCCCATCCTCGGCAGGGGAAACGGTCGCGGGGGCTGCAGCCCGTCTCCGGCAGAGGGGGCCGATGCCGCGACCGGCTTCCCGCCGCTGCTGGGTCACGATGGAGAACCCGTCTCTCCCCGCCGCGATGGCTCAGGATTCCGCCGCTCCTTCCGGTTCGAAGCCGCAGACGCCGCCGCCGCAGCGCTTCGCCGTGTTCGACGGCGACCTCGACGCGGAATGGCTGGCTCTGTACAGCCGTGCCCGTGCCCTGGCGATCGACACCGAGGCGATGGGGCTGATCCACGGCCGTGACCGCCTTTGTCTGGTGCAGCTCTGCGACGCCCAGGACAACGTCTGCTGCATCCGCCTGGCGCGCGGCCAGAGCGAGGCGCCGCGGCTGAAGCAGCTGCTGGAGAACACGGCGGTGGAGAAGGTCTTCCACTTCGCCCGTTTCGATGTGGCGGCCCTGGCCGAGAACCTGGGCATCGCCGTGAATCCGATCTTCTGCACCAAGATCGCCAGCCGCCTGGGCCGCACCTACGCCCCGCGCCATGGCCTCAAGGACGTCGTCAATGAGCTGGTGGGCGTCGAGCTCGACAAGCAGGCCCAGAGTTCCGACTGGGGCCGGGTGGAGGAGCTCAGTGAGAAGCAGCTCACCTATGCCGCCGGCGACGTGCGCTGGCTGCTGGCGGCCCGTGACCGGCTGGAGACGATGCTGCAGCGCGAGGAGCGCTGGGAGCTGGCCCAGCGCTGCTTTGCCTGCATCCCGGTGTTCGCCGATCTCGACCGGATGCGCTTCGGCTCGGTGTTCGAGCACTGAGGTCGGCAGATGCAGGCTCCCCGGCGGGCTGTCTGAAGGACCGGCGAAGGCGTTGGCTTCAGTCCTCGACGCTTCAGTCCTCGACCATGAAGTTGTCGTCGCTGCCGACGGTGTGGAGCTGGGCGTTGAACACCTCGCCCATGTCGATGCCGCTGGAGCGGATCTCCTCCAGCATGCGGCCGGCCAGGGCGATCTTGTCGTCAACGGCGCGCAGGCCCTCCCTGACGGCGCGGATGTCCACCTTGCGGCGCGCCGAGGCCAGGCTGATGCCCATGCAGGAGGCCAGCTGACCGCAGGCCACCGTGTAGTCGCGGTCGGAGATGGGAGGCATCGGGGCGGGGGTTCGGGGGAAGGGAGGCCAGCGGTCGGTGGGTGCGCGCAGCGCCTGAAGGGGGTGGCGCTCAGCCCACTCCCAGCAGGCGTTGATCGATCAGCTCGGCCAGCCGGTCGCTGCCGCCGGGGGCGCCCATGCGGCGGCGGCCGATGCGGCCGAGGCGCTGACGCTCCGCCTCATTGTCCAGCAACGTCAGCAGGGCCTGTCGCAGCGCGTCGGGGGTGGGCAGCGGCCGCACCGCTCCCCCCAGCAGACGGCTCTGGCGGCGGGCGAACCCCGCCTTGAATTGCGGGCCTGGGCCGGGCAGCGAGAGAGCCGGCACCCCGAGTCCCACCAGTTGTTCCGTGGCGGTGCCGGCGGTGGCCAGCCCCAGCTCGCTCCAGCCGGCCCAGTGAGCGAAGCGGCCCGCCCCCGCCCACAGTTCGATGCCGCCACGTTTCCAGATCGCCTCCGGGGCCGCGGCGGGGTCGGTGTCCAGCAGGCCAGGGCTGCTGTCCCGTGGCCGGAATCCCATCCCCTGCAGGACGGCCGCCAGCGCATCGCCGTCGGGTTGGCGGCCGGTGGCCAGCAGCACCAGCCAGCGGGTCTCTTCGGCTTCGCCGGCCCCGGGCAGATCCGGCAGGGCGGCCAGCAGGCGTCGGAGGTTGGTGAGGGCCTCCGGCATGCGGCTGCCGGGCAGCAGGAGCACCCGCCTCGAGGTGCGCTGGGCCCTGGGGAGAGGAGCGCCCCGCAGGCCATCCATCATCGGGTTGCCCGGGGCCAGGGCGGGGACAGCGTGGCGGCGGAGGCCGCGGGCGGTGAGGCCGTCGCGCATCGCCACCAGCCGGCAGCGCCTGCTGCGCATCAGGGCCCATTCCCAGGGATCCCACTCGCTGCCCTTGCAGCGGTGGTAGCCGTCGGCGAGGGGGGAGGTCCCCCAGCCGGGAGGAGGGCATGAAGCCCAGGTGTAGTCGCTCTTGGGGGTGCCCAGGAAGCCGTAGGGGCCGCCGCCGCTCCAGGCCAGCAGCAGCGGCAGCAGATCGCCCACCGCCAGCACCGGATGACCGCGGCGACCCCAGGCGCGCACCAGTCGCCATTGGTGCCAGCTCAGCAGCACCAGGCCCGCCCCGAGGTCGCGCAGCAGTCCCGTCAGGCTCTGGTTACTGAAGCCGCCACTGGGGAGTCTTCGCCGCGGGCCGACCCGCATCAGCAGCCCCCGCTGCTCGGCGCCGGCGAAGGCCTCGCCGGTACCCACCAGGGGCAGCACTGCCACGCTCAGCTCGGGCCTGCGCTGCTTGAGAGCCTCTATCAGGGCCAGGGAGATGACGTCCTCGCCATGGCCGTTGCTGAGCACCAGCAGGGGTGGGGGCTGGTGGCTGGGCATGCCGTGGCTGATACGATCCCGTCACGGGAGTTTGCTCCCGGCCTGGCGGCATGGCCAAGTGGTAAGGCAGAGGATTGCAAATCCTTTATCCCCAGTTCGAATCTGGGTGCCGCCTTCGGGACAATCCCGCTGAAACATTGTGGTGCGGCGGGATTGTCGATGTGACGTCATCTCCGGCATTCACGGCGACGTCCTGACATCCGGACGCTCAGAGCACCACCGGCGCTCCGCCGCCCAGATCGGGGGCGCCGCTGAGTTCGAGCTGGAAGTCGACTGCCAGGCTGCCGCTGCAGTTGCCCTCCAGCAGGCCGTTGCCGTTGCTCAGGATCGTGTAGCGCAGCTGGCCGAGGGCGGTGAAGGGCGCCTCGCCGATCCAGACGAACGCCTGGTTTCCCTTCTGGTCGGAGCGGGCATCGATCGCTGAGAGGTCGATGCGATCCGCGTCGTCGAGGGCTGTGATCAGATCGCGCTTGCCGAGTCCCAGGCCCGCCTCCTTGACGTTGGCGAACACGAACAGGTCGGCCCCATCGCCACCGATCAGCGTGTCCACCCCGGCGCCGCCCTGCAGGGTGTCGTCGCCATCGCCGCCCTCGAGCCGGTTGGCGCCGCTGCTCCCGATCAAGCGGTCGCCGTGGGCCGAGCCGATCAGATGCTCCAGGCCGCTGAGCTGATCACTGCCCGCTCCGCCGGTGTTCTGCAGTGCCGTCAGCGCCAGGTTGACCGTCACCGGGGCGCCGGCGCGGGCATAGCTGGCGGTGTCGCCGCCGACGTGATTCCCGCCGACGAGGGTGTCGTTGCCGCCGCCGCCCTCGAGGGTGTCGTCGCCATCACCTCCTTCAAGGCGGTTGCCGCCCTCATCACCCAGGAGGTGATCGTGACCGCTGCCCCCCAGCAGATGTTCGACGGAGAGCAGGGTGTCGAGGCCGGCACCGCTGTCCTGCGGGCCCTGGAGGCTGAGATCCACCCGCACCGGAGTGGTCGTTCCCGCCCAGGAGGCGGTGTCCAGGCCGTCGCCGCCCAGCAGCAGGTCGTCGCCGTCGCCGCCGACGAGGGTGTCGTTGCCGATGCCTCCCTGCAGGGTGTCGTGGCCGGCCAGGCCCTGCAGGAGGTCGTTCCCCTGCATGCCATCGAGCCAGTCATCGCTGTCGCGGCCGCTCAGCTTGTTGGCGGAGCTGTTGCCCATGAAGGTGTTGGGGAATTGGCTGGCGAGCATGCCGGCATCCCAGCGCGTGCCCGATCCGAATTGGATGAACTGCAGCGGATTCCAGGGATTCAGAACTGATAAATCCCGGAAGAAATCCTCGACGCGGATCGTGCTGTAGCCCGCAAGACTGGCATTCTTGTAGGTGATTGTCAGCAGGTTGTCCTGTCGCTCCAGGATCAGACCCTCCGGTCTGACCAGGGGCAGCTCCAGGGTGTTGGTGCTGGCTCCGCTGCCCTCCGGGTTCGCCGCCAGCAGAACATCGCCGCGGTAGTGCCTGATCAGATTCCTGCCTGCTCCGGGCAGCAACGTATCCACGCCGCTGAGGCCTCGGACCATCAGCAGATCATCGCCATCGCCAGCCTCGATCGTGTCACTGCCGCCCTCGCCATCGAGCGTGTCATTGCCGCTGCCGCCCAGCAGCAGATCGTTGCCATCCCTGCCATACAGCGCATCATTCCCCGCCTCGCCCCAGGTAAGCGTTCAGGGGTCGGGACACCCCAGTGCGTCAGTCAATCTCCGATCTCTCCTCTGAGAGGGGCCATCTGTTCCTTCCACGTGTGATCGCTGCCTCAGCGATCCGGCACCAGCGATGGCATCACGCCGCCGAGGCGATGGGCAATCCAGGCCTGCTCCAGGAATTGCCAGACATCGCGGCCCTGCTGCCGCAGGGTGGCGGTGACGGTGAGCAACCGGCTGCGGCAGATGGCGCCGCCGGAGGACTGGACGCCATGGCTGATCTTGCGGTGAATCACCGATTGCCGCAGTGCCCGCTCGGCAGCGTTGTTGGTGGGCTCGATCCCTGGCGTTTGCAGAAAAGTCCAGAGCGCCTGCTTGCGCTGCAGCAACTGGCGACAGGTTCGCACCGTCTGGGCCCAGGGCGTTTGCTCGCCCCGCTCACAGCCCAGATCCACCACCCGCTGCAGCGTGGCCTCGAACGCCAAGCGGAGGGGGTGGCATCGATGCAGGAGCTGGGGCCGGTCGATCGCTCCGCTCTTCCACTGGTGCCAGTGAGCGAACAGATGCTGCTGCAGAGCCAGCATCTGGGCTCCGATCTCCCTGCTGGCGCCCTGGCGTTCAGCGATGGCCGCCAGATCCCGGATCAGGTGGGCCCAGCACAGCTGCCGCTGCTCCACGGGCAGGTGGTTGTAGGCCGAGAAGCGATCACTCACCACGATCCCTGCAAAGGTATGGCCCAGAAGCTCCATTGCCGCTGCACTTGAGCGGCTCAGGCCCTGCAGGAACACCGTAACCAGTGGTGTGACCATGACCCACTGCCAGCCGCGCCTGCCAGCAGGATTACAACCGTCGGCGTTGCCGGTGGGGGCGCCGGTTTCATCCACGTAGGCCACCGGCTGCTGCCGGGCCACCTCCAGGGCTTCCTCCACCGCCTGCTGCAGGGCTGCGCTCAGACGTGCCCGGATGGTGGCGATAGCGCCGCGGCTGATTTCCACACCCAGCAGCTGATCCAGCAGCGCCTGGGTTCGGCCGAAACTCAGGGGAAAGGCGCTGCCCAGCAGTCCCACCAGGCCGCTCAGGCGTGGGCCGTAGCGGCTGGGCTCCACATCCGCCGGCAGCTCGGCGCAGGTGCTGGTGGAGCAGCAGGGGCAGACCAGACGGTGCAGACGGTGTTCGATCACCACCGGTCTGATCGGTGGAATCTCGATCACCTGATGGCGCAGCGGCTCCGCATCCTCCCCCTGTAGCAGGGTGCCGCAGCGGCGGCAGGCGTCCGGGTGGTGCTCGAGCACCTCATCCACACGCGCGATCGGCAGCAGCTCCGGCCCTGCTCCCGGGTGCCCCTGCTGACCACCCCGCTTGCGACCAGTGCCTTTGCAGCGGGTGGGCGGCTTAAAACCCGTGCCGTCACTGGAGGGCGGCTTGGAGGAGTTGCGGGAGTTGCGGCCGATCCGCTCGCGCAGGCTGGCCAGTTCCGTCGCCAGGTCGGTGAGCTGCGCTCGGAGCTGGTCGTTCTCCTGCTGTTGTCTCTGGAGCTGTGCAAGAACCTCAAGGAAGCCAGCCCTCACGCCCACCGGAGTGGAAGCCCAGTCCGCTTCTGAAATCCCGGCCGGAGGGGTGGTCATCGCAGGAAGTCTCTGCCTGAGATGCAACCGGGATTCAAGCCGACGTCAAGGGTTCAGTCGTATCGATGTTCGCGATGAGCTGTCCCGCCCCCCTGAATGGGTACCGCCCCAGATCGTGTCGTGATTGCTGTATCCGGTGATCTGGTTGTCTGCCCCGTCGCCGCGCAGCAGGAGCTCCTTGACGGTCTGCAGGCTCCAGCTGCTGCCATCGCTGAAGCGGATCGTGCTCAACGGGAAGATGGCTTCGAAGAGGGTGCTGCTGTGTCGGGACTCCTGAAAAAGATTCTCGGCCCATCGGCGCCGAATTCGTCCGTTTGCTTCGCGTTAATCAGGCCGGCAAGCGCCGTGACATCAAGTGGGCCAGATCTCAAAAGTCTGGCTTGCAGATGACCGCAGGAGCTCTGATCGCTGACCAGGCCATAAGAAAGCTGTAGATCCACCCAAAAAGAAGGGCAAAAAAGAGGCGCAGCAGCCTCAAGACCTTTTCCGCGCACATCACGACAAAGGCCATCGAGATGGAGGATTCGGCACCAGCTGGTAGACGAACCATGATCAGATCCAGGGAATACTTGCGCTTTCCATATCCAAAGACGCCTTCCACTTCATTGCGTCGAGCTTGATCAGATCGGAGCTGCTGCTTGTGTGCAGTGGTGACATCAGGATCCTTGGGCGGGCGGCCCAATCGCTTGCCGGAGAGGCGAATACCGTTCCTCATGCAGAAATGCCTATTCTTGGCCGTGATATAAATCCGGTCGGCGCAGATGCGCTCTGGGTAAGATCCTGTATCCAGCTTGTATTTTTCCGCCTGAGCGATCAGGTCTTCTCCTTCGTTGTAGGGGTTCCAGCTGATGCGGTGCAAGAACGGAAAGCCGTTTTGAACCGAAACACTGATTTTGGCACCAAACTCCACCGCAGCACGTGCTTTGCCTCGCACCATTGGGCGGATATGGGTCTGCACAAGATTCACCAGGCGGTCTGGAATGCTGTTGGTCTGAGAGGCGAGCAGAAGGCCCTGCTGCCGCTCCAACTCGCTGCAGGCCAACAACTTCTGCCACCAATGCCTCTTGAGCTCAGAAAGCCTTGCCCCACAGCCGATCAGAGCATCAATGGCTTTGAGATTCTGCCGCACATATCCAAGCTGATGTTTAATGGCAGCCTTCACTTTTCGGCGGCGTGGCCGTTTTTGCTTCGCCACTCTCAGGAAATGAGCACGAGCAAGGCCACGGTCGTAGCGAGGTCGATGTCTCCTGAATCCCGATGACTGACTGCACAGATCATCAATGACTCGCTCGGTCGTTGTGCGAGCCTCGCTGAGGAGCCTGAGGTCTCTGGGATAGGTAATGTCGGCAGGAGTGCAACTAGCATCAATCGTGAGAGTGCCCCAATTCTTTCCTTCTGGCCAGTCAGCAGGCTTGATCAACGCATCAAGTTCCAGCTGAGCGCCTCCTCCTCTGGAATCAGGATCATCATGGTCGTCATCGTCTGCTACCTGAGCAAGTGCTTCCAGAAGGATCTCTTTGCCGCGCTGCACCACCAGCTCATTGATACGGCGCAGATCCTCGTCAGAAAAGCGTTTGCGAAAATGCACCATCATCGAGGCATCAAACGGTGCCTTGGCTGTGTAACCCGCAAAGCCGAGAAAGAACTGCATATAGGCGTTCTCTCTGATCTGATGGACAGTCTCTTCGTCGGTTAACCCCAACTTCTGTTTGATGTAGAGAGCACCAAAGGCCATCCGCACTGATTTGGCTGGAGCGCCAATTGTGGCGTTGAATGAGGGGCATAGGCTTGTTCCAGCTCATCCCATGGCATCAGCCCCTCCAGTTGAACCCAGCGATTCTCGGGATCAAGTGTGCCGCCAAATGGCAGGTGGAACTCCTTGATTGAGATCTGACCGTTATTGTGCCTCCGGTACATCTGGAGTGATCAGGAGTAAAGGCAATCACGGATTGCCTGGTTCACGGCCATTTTAGCGGCTTCTCATGCTTGAGACCAGCCGCGGCGCAATGGATCTGGATTTTTCAGGAGTCCCTGTGTCGGAACTGATTGGGCAGGCGGATGCCGTTGCCTGCAGGGCCGAATTCGAGGCTGAGGTCCGTCTCAGAGCGGACCAGCCGGATGTCAGCAGCGCTGATGCCTGGCCCGAGGAGCAGTTCATTCCGGGCCTGATTGGAGTTGCCGATCAGAGTGTCGTACCCATCCCCAAGGTGATGGATCAGGGTGTTCGTACCGTGCTGGAGGCTGAGGCTGTCGTTGCCTGAGCCGCCGACGATCGTGGTGTGTCCTGCAGCGGCACTGGTGCTGATCAGGTCATCGCCTCCTGAGGCCAGGATCAGGTCGTTGCCGCCATCGCTGAGCAGGGTGTCGGGGCGTTCGGAGCCGAGCAGCACGTCGGCGCCGCCACCGCCGCTGATCGTGGCGCTGCCATCGCTGCCGGCTTCGATCAGTTCATCCTCAGCCTGATTCCAGATCCAGGTCTGAGGCGAGGCAGTCGTCTGCCGTGCGGGCAGCAGCAGCAGCCACAGGCGTCGATCGGGTTGATGCAGGTTGTCCAGGGCATGGGCGCGCAGGCCCTGCGTCAGCACCTGACTCACCAGGACGTGGCTGCGCAGTGCCCGGCTGGCGGCCATCAGCTGCTCGTCGCTGCGGGATCGGTTCAGCTGATCCTCCAGGGCGAGCGCAAACCGCTCCGGATCCAGCTGCGGCTGACCCTCGGCATCAATGCGGATCGACCGGCTCCAGAGTGGGGAGAGGAGAAGCTCGGCTTCGAGCAGGGTTCCGATCTGCCGGCAGAGCGCCTGGAAGCTCCCCCGCAGCACGGTGACCGTGGTCTCGTTGTTCAGATCCCAGGCGGCGTTGAGGAAGCGGTCGTTGCTGAAGGCATGCAGAGCAGCGGGAATGCGTGCGTCGAGCAGCAGGCTGCCGGAGGGGGAGGGCGGGTCGGTGATCCCGGCCCAGCTGAAGGCGATGTCCGCCAGCAGGGCCGGACGCTCGCTGCCGTCCGCCAGCTGCCATCGATGCAGCAGCTCCTGCAGATGGCCGCTGCTGTCGGCGTTCAGGGCCTCCTGAAGCCCCGGCACCCGGCCCATGCCACCGATGTCCGGCCATCGTGAGGACAGGTTGTGCGGCGCCGGGGCGCTGTCGCTGTTGGAGGAGGAGACCGGGCTCACCTCTGCCAGGGCTGTGGTGGGCGCCGGTGCGGTCGCCAGCCAGATGTCGGCGAGCAGGTGACGGGAGCCGTCCTGTCGTCGAAAGTGACCGGCCAGCCGCAGATCATTGCCCTGGGCATCGAGACCGCTGCCGGCGCTGAACTCCAGCTCGAGGGAGGTGATGTTCTGGGAGGAGAGGCTGAGCCATTCGCCGTCGTCGAGGCTGCCGTTGCTGTTGCGGTCGCGCCACAGGCCCAGTTCGCCCCATGCGGCATCACGGGCGTCGATCTGTCCGTCGCGGTGGGAATCCAGGTCGGCGAGGGCGGCGAATCCGTGCTCCGCCCGTTCCCCGTTGCGCAGCAGTGTGTGATCGCCGAACAGTTCCAGGCCGGAGTCGATCCGGCCATTGCCATTGAGATCGCGCACGAGCAGGGCCTCCGTATCGGCGATCCAGCCACAGGCTTCGGAGGTGCCATCGCCGTCCAGGTCGAAGCGGACGCCGGAGCTGCTCAGCGAAAGCGTGGCCAGACCATCCCCCGCGAGATCGAGCACCAGCGGACAGCGGAAGATCGGATTCAGCGGCTGCAGATGGGTGGTCAGGGTGGTCTCGTAGCCTGCAAGGCTCGGGCGGCCGGGTAGGGAGAAATTCCCGAGATTGTTTCCAGTGATCGCCTCGACAGAAAACAGCATCTGTTGCTGAAGGCTCCACTTCTGAAGCTCGGTTGCTTCGATCCAGGCCTCTCCAAGGCGTCGTCCCAGCTCCCAGATCGCGGCGGCAAGCCTCGGCCCTTGATCCCGAAGAATCACGGGGCCTGCCTGCATATAGACTTCCCCAAGTATTTGCCCTAGATCCTCCGCAAGGAATAGGGCTGAGCCCATGGGGAGGGTCAGGCTAGCCGCCATGATCTGCATGGCTCCTGCCAAGGTTTCTCCTTCCTTCAGTAGTCTCAATAACCCCATCGCCAGCTCTCCCGCGACCATCTGGGAGGTGTCATAGAGGTCAAGATAATTGGGGCTGGCTTTGCTGATGGTGCCTGCCAGCAGCGACTCAGTCAGCTCCTCTTGCATGTGAGCCGCCAGAACGCCCATGATTTTCCCCTCGGGGTCATCAAGGCGCAGCATTTCGCCGCCCACATGTCCCTTGCCAAAGCGGGCGACCAGGTCGTCTTCGCGGAAGTAGTGGCGGGCTTGGAACCCTTCCATGATCGTGGGGTCGTAGCCGCCGTTCCGCTGCAATCCCCAGACTGCGCCAAGGGCGTTCCAGGTCGTGAGTGAGAGTTGACTAAGGATCTGTGATCGCTTCTCTTCGCTGTCAGCACTCTTTATGAAGTCATAAGCTGAAAACTGAGCCAATGCCCCGCCGAGGCTGTGGCCTGTGATTTCCACCCTTCCGCCTTCCTCAATTAGCAGTTCCAGAATTCGCTGGATATCTCTTTGTGCACTGGCATATTGTGGCCAGCCCAGATTGGCGTCGGCGGAGAGGTCATTGAGCTTGGTGGTTTCGGTGCCGCGGAATGAAATGATGTAGTCTCTGCTTCCTGTGCGGCGGTAGATCTCCATGTGAAGGCCGCTCGGGCTGCTGAGAACCTCCTTGTCGCGCAGATAGCCGGCAGGGGGAGTGCTGTCTGGATAGGAAGAAAACGCAGCCTGAAGCAGCACGGTGGCTTCCGTGGTCATGGTGGATAGCATTGTGATTGAATGAGTGGGTCAGAGCTCTTTGCTCTTCAGCTTCGGGGCCAGTCGCTGAACTCAGCGTTTGGCAATTGGGATGGCGCCGCACAGATCCAGCACCACGAGGCGCGGTCCGCCCTCCGGGATGCCGGTATCCAGGCGTGGCCGAAAGCCGTAGGCGACCCGGCAGCCGTCGGGCGACACGGACGCCTCCTCGACCAGGCCTTGTTCCAGCAACTGGGCAGGGGTGCCGGGGCGCAGCAGGTAGAGACCCGCACCACCAGCGGCGCCGCCGCTAGCGAAGTTGTTGCTGGTAATCAGAATCCCCGGACGGACCGCGGAAGGAATGCGATCGTGCCCGAGCCAATGTCCACCCAGGGGCCGGCGGGGATTCGAAGGGGCTGGCCCTGCAGGTCGCCATTTAGTCTCCAGATCCTTCGGTGATTCGCTGCTATCCAGAGTTGTTTATCGGTGTGACTCTGATGCATGTCGTAGACCAAATAAGTGCCGTCATGGCTGGCATGGATCGCCATCGGAGCCATCGGCTTCGGCATGTAGATACCGGTGGCTTTGTATGTTCGAAAATCTTTGCTGAGGTAGAATACTTTGTTAAAACTGTTTGTTTTTCCGTCACGTTTTCCGAAATCGAGAAAGCCTTCCCCTTGAGCTAGTGGCAACCAGGTGTGGTTGTTTAAGGGCTTTGGCCTAGTGATCCACTCGCAGCTAGCGGGATCCTGGATGCCCGGTCCTGCTGCTTGCGATGCTGCCTGTGGTTGGGGTTTGAAGTCCGGCGCGCGGAGCCTTACGGTTCTGTTCTGGTTTTTCCCGTTTAATTGAAGTGTTTGTATCTGGTCTCCGACTGTGCAGGAGTGATGGCTCCTGCTTAATAGAATTCTGGGGCGTTCTCGCAGATTCCAGAGATATAGTGACTTGTTGTCTGTTTGGGGGGCAGACGGGAAACCGTGAAAGATCACCTTGTCATTGCCAACCCACCCAATCGACCCGAACGGCATATACCCCTGCAGGACCTGCTTGCGCAGCGGGGCCTGCACCGGCATCGGAGGGGTGAGCTGCGCCACCGGGGGTTTCAGCAGACTGCAGCTGCTGACGCCTGGGGCCAGCAGCAGAAGCGCCAATAGCCGGGTGATCCGCTGCCGGGGGTGCGCCCTGATGTTGGAGAACGGCTGATCCATCGGGGGAGGATGACCCGCGGTTGCCGTCAGTGTTCCCCGCCTCGGACAGGCCGTCCAGTTCGCCTCGTCAGCGGGTCTCTCAGGTGTGCGGTGGCTCGCCTGCCGGGCCGGGTGGCGTCAGTGCCGCATCGCGCCGCTGCCGCTGCCAGACCCCCTGGGCCGTGCTGAACAGGGACTGCTGCATCTCGTCCATGAAGCGGCGCAGGCAGGCCGATCGCCCCTCGCTGGCTCCGAGCGCATCGGAGAAGACAGCTGCGTGGCACAGATCCACCAGCAGGGCCACCTCCTCGGACGACAGGCAGACCAGATGCTCCTCGCCCAGATGGGACACCTTCATGGCCTCCGTCCCTCCGATACGCCTCGTTGTGTCGGGACTCTCTCCCGTCGGGTGCGGGGCATCGCCAGGTTCTGCGCTGAAGCATTCGGGCGATGGGGGCACCACCACCCGTGGCCGCGGACGTCCATGCTGAACTCCCATGGCCTGAGGGGCATCGGCGGCATGGCTGGAGCGGACTGCGGACCCTCAGGGTCTAAGAGTTTGCGGAAAAACCGTCAGAAACGCCGCGTTCCTCCCTCGCGTGATCTGATTACGCGCTGTTCGGGCTGGATTCGTTGATTCAGCGGTTCAGAACGCCAGATTTCAGGCGTTTTGCCCCGTTGGGGCTTCCTGGAAGCCGCCTCGTTGGCACACCTCTGGGCAACCACCTGTTCATGCCGCCGCCATCGCCGGTTTGAGCAGGTTGCCCAGCCGGATCAGGTTGTAGGCGATCACGTGCAGGCCAAACACTGCACCCACCTTTTCGGTGCCGCGCAGCTTGAACTGACGCAGACCGCCCCACTGCTTGATCCAGCCAAACACCTTCTCGATGCCGCGGCGGGCATTGATCGACTTGCCGTAGCCCTCATGGCGAGTGGTGCGGCCATCAATGGCGGAACCACCAGAGCGAGCAGTGTTCTGAGCCACGTGAGGTGTGACTCCGATGCGGCGCATCTCTGCGACAAAGCCCCTGGTGTCGTAGTTCTTGTCGGCACCGATCGTTTTCTGGTGGGCACCGGGACGATCTGCCGCCATCACCTTGGCGGCATCCCGCTCTCCGGTGCCCGTCGCTTGCGTGACGCGACAGTCGACGATCAGGGCATGGCGGTTGTCCATGAGCACGTGCCCCCGGTAGCTGGGCAACGCCGGATGGGCCTTGGATTTGCGGCACAGCAAGGCATCCGGATCGACGCCGGAGCGATGGGTCTTGTTGCTGAGCTTGATGCCGCGGAAATCCCCTTTCGCGCGCTTCCTGCCGGGCTTTGGAGCACCAAAGCCCTCGCCAGGGCCCGATGGCGGCGGCGGCGGATCGTCCTGCCCATCAATTCGCTCCAGCGAGGCATGGGACGCCCAGGCCTGCAGCAGGGTGCCATCCACCGAGAAGTGCTCATCGCTGAGCAGCGGCCTGACCTCCGGCGCACCCATCAACTTCTCCAGGAAGCGCCCCATCACCTCCTCGTTGAGCAGCCGCTCGCGGTTCTTGGTGAACGTTGTCGGATGCCAGATCGGATCATCCGGGCTGAGACCCACGTAGCCGCAGGCCCGGCGAAGCCGTAGCAGCGAAAGAGCAGGTTGTAGTGGAGCTGCTCCAGCAAAAGACGCTCCGAGCGGATGCCATAGAACGCCTGCAGCAACGAGGCCAGAAGCAGCTGCTCGGGCGGCACCGATGGCCGGCCTTCTGAGGCGTACAGCGCGCAGAAGGTGGGATTGAGTCGATCAAGGGCCTGATCGGCCAGCTTGCGGATCCGCCGCAGCGGATGACTGGCCGGAATCCGATCCTCGACCGAGACGTAGGAGAACAGCGAGCCGGTGCGCTCCTGTCGACCTCGCATCACAGGGTGGGCGGTTGCCCCATTTTCGCAGGGATGGGCGGGTTTTTCAGCGAACTCCTAAGGCAGGTCTGCTGAGACCAGGCAGTGCAGAGATCCGCACCCAGCAGGCGGATCAGCTGAATGCTCCCAGCAGCATCGAAATCAGCGCGAAGCCCACGATGCCGGCCAGGGCGAGCAGAGAGGCGGAGGCAGGCATGGGATATCCGGCTTTTTCAAAACCATAAAGGAAATCGAAAGACCGCTGGTTGTCATGGTGACCAAACTTCGCAGCCGGCCCTGTGCCTCCGCCGCTGCAGGGCCGTCGCTCACCAGCGCACCGTCGCCTGCCAGCGGCCGCCTTCGCGGTCGCGGGCGGTGCAGATCACCCGGGTGCTTTCGAGGCTGCAGCTTCCCTGGACCACCCGCGCCTGGGGCAGGCCCAGTGTGCGCACATTGGTGGTGGCGAGTGCGCTGAGCTGCACGCGGACCGGCCAGCTGGGCTCGCAGCGGCTGTCTCGACAGCGCATCGGCTGACTCCCCGGCCGCAGCACTCCGGCGAACAGCAGCTGATGTGACGGGGCGCTGCCTTCCTGTGCTGCGGGCAGAAAGCGGATGCTCAGCAGCCCGGCCAGTTGCTGGTCGAGCCGCACGCCGCTGCAGGGCAGTCGCTCCGGTGGACTCTCCGGCTGCTCCTCGATCTGGATCTCGCACTGCTGCGCATTGCGCTCCCAGCGGCCGAAGTCGTCCTCCGATAGGGTCCGCGGCTCCTCCGGGGAGACGCTTCCCAGCCCGCGCTGGGGCGCCTGCCCCTCCCGCGGGGCCTCCGCCGGCACGCTGCCGGGGGGCCTCCTCCTTGACGGCTCGGCGTTCCGTATCAAGACCGGTGCCCTGCTCGGTCCCCCTGACCTGGCCTGGCGCTCCGCCGGCGGCGTGTCGATCTCCGCTGGCGGAGCGCTCTGCTGCATCGGCGCGGTTTCGTGGTCCTCCGGGGCCGGACCGGCCGCCTCCGGTGCGACCGGCTCAGGTGCGACCGCCTCCGGTGTGACCGGCTCTTCGGGCGGACCGGCCTGTGGCTTCTCCTGGGGAGACTCCTGCGGGTCAGCGGCTCCCGCCGTCGCGGGCTCTGGGGGGGGCGCCTCGGCCAGGGCAGTGGGGACCGGCAGCAGCAGGGCCATCACCAGGGCCCGCCACAGGGCCGCGGTTCGATGCCGGTGGGACTGGCGCGAGGGCATGGGCGGCCTCAATAGCCGGAATCGGCCACGCACATGCCCTGGCAGCTGATGCCGTTGCTGGCGGTGCGCCCGCAGTGCCCGCAGAGGATCGGCTCCGCCGTGAGCGGTGCTGCATCCGCCTGGGTTGCGGCGGCTGGTGCCTCCAGGCCCCGGGCAGCGGCGGCTGGTGTCGCTGCGCCGGGAATGGAATGAGCTGCGCCGCTGGCCATGGGAGCACGGATGGGGTGCACGGGTCCGATCATGGCCACCAGCCTCCTGCATCCGGGTTCGCCATGGAAGCGGCTTCCCTCACGATCGACGCCTCCGATGTGCCTGCGACACCGGGCATCGGTGTGGGCACGTGGGCCTGGGGCAATCAGTTTCTATGGGGCTACGACCCGGATCAGGACGCCGAGCTGGAGGCCTGCTTCCGGCGCGCCGTGGAGCGGGGACTGCTGTTCTTCGACACCGCCGACTCCTACGGCACCGGACGTTTCCATGGCCGCAGCGAGAGCCTGCTGGGTCGCTTCTGCGCCTCCCTGGAGCCCACCCGCCGCGAGGCGCTGACCGTGGCCACCAAGCTGGCTCCCTTCCCCTGGCGCCTGGGTCGCCGCGGCTATCGGTCGGCCTTCGAGGCGTCCTGTCTGCGCCTGCAGGGCAAGCTCGATCTCGTGCAGCTGCACTGGAGCACAGCCCGCTACCTCCCCTGGCAGGAGCTGCCGCTGCTGGAGGGCCTGGCCGATCTGGTTCAGGAGGGACGGGTGGCCGGCCTGGGGGTGTCGAACCTGGGGCCGAAGCGCCTGCGCTGGCTGCATGGGCATCTGGCGGAGCGGGGTGTGCCGCTGCGCAGCGTGCAGGTGCAGCTGTCGCTGCTCTCCCCCGATCCGATCGCCCCGGGTGGCGTGGCCGAGGTGTGCCGGGAGCTGGGGATCGCCCTGATCGCCTACAGCCCCATGGCCCTGGGGCTGCTGGCCCGGCCGGCCGGTGTCGCCCCGGCTCTGAGCGGTGCCCCGCGTGGGCTGCTGGCCCGGCGGGTCTGGCCGCGGATCCAGCCGCTTCTGGCGGTGATGGAGACGATCGCCCGCTCCCGCGGCGGCGATGTGGCGGCGGTGGCCCTCAACTGGTGCCGTGCCCATGGGGCCCTGCCGCTGGCGGGGCTGCGCCGGGTGTCCCAGGTGGACGCCGCCGCCGCCGCCCTGAGCTGGCAGCTCAGCGAGGCGGAGCGACAGGAGCTCGATTCCCTCTC
This sequence comes from Synechococcus sp. CBW1004, assembly GCF_015840715.1. NCBI lineage: Bacteria > Bacillati > Cyanobacteriota > Cyanophyceae > Synechococcales > Synechococcaceae > Synechococcus > Synechococcus sp. CBW1004. The sequence goes on from NZ_CP060397.1 coordinate 3,222,514, forward strand.
CCGAACCTGCGTGGCGGCGGGTGGGGCGATGCCCGCCAATCCGTTCCAGAGCGCCTGAGCGCAGCGGATCCGCTGTGGCGCTGAGGGGCCGCTGCCGCTTCAGCTGGCCGTGGCTTCGCTCTGTGCCGGAGTCAGCACCACCGGCAGGGCGGCGGGGCGGGGCTGGGGCGGCTCGGGGCGCTGCAGCAGCCGCAGGATCTGGGGATCCTCCGCGCTCCCTTCGCCTTTGGCGGCCGCCGGGCCGCAGGCGGCCAGGGCTTCCTGCAGCAGCGAATCGAAGGTGGAGCCGGGCAGCCGGTGGCGGGCCAGCTCCAGGAAGGCGCGGGCCAGCGACTCGCCGGCGGCCGCTCGCAGGGCGGGGTTGCTGCGGCGCAGCTCCTGTTCCTGGGCGATCGCTGCCAGGAAGCGCTCGGTGACATCACGCTTCGTGCCGGCGCGGATCCGCGTGTCCTGCTCGGCCTCGCTCAGCAGGCTCTGCTGCTCGAGTTCGGCCAGGCGGCGGTTGAGGCTGTCGAGAACGTCCTGGGCTTCCTTGGCGATGTGGGTCAGCTGCCCATCGGACAGGCGGGGCAGATCGGCCACGTAGACCTTGCCGTGATCGCGCAGGGTGAGAAAGGTCGGGCGCTGGCCGCCACCTCCTTCGCGGCCCTCCCGAGGCCCTGGTCCGCTCTCGCGCAGGCGCGGACGGGGCTGGATCGGGCGCTGGGGCGGCACGGGGCCGGCTGAGGAGCGGCGGCGGGTGATGCGGGACGTTCTCTCGAGCATCAGCGATTAGGAGGTGGGATATCCGGGGTGTGGTGCGGCATGCCCCTGCCCTGCGCCGACGGATGGCGCCATGGGCGGAGCGGCAGGCGTCTGAGAGCAGGCAGCCTCGGGCCACCCTACGGAGCGACTGCGGCGGCGTTTTCGCGTCAGTACGGCAATCCCTCCAGCGGGTCACCGCTGGCTTCCCCCTCGATCACCTCGCCCAGCAGCCAGGCCTGGTGCCCCGCGGCGGAACAGACGGCCAGGGCCGCCTCGACTGCTTCGGCGGGGACCACCAGGCAGTAGCCCACGCCCAGGTTGAAGGTGTTCCACAGGTCGGACTCGGGCACCTCTCCCTGCTCCTGCAGCCAGCGGAACAGCGGCGGCCGCTGCCAGCTCCGGGGATCGATGCGGGCATGAACGCCGGCGGGAAGGCAGCGAGGCAGGTTCTCCGGCAGGCCGCCACCGGTGATGTGGGCCATGCCGTGCAGCGGAACCGCCGCCTGCAGCAGTGCCTTCACCAGGCTCCCGTACAGGCGGGTGGGGGTGAGCAGAGCGTCGATCACCGGCGGGCCTTCCGGCTCCAGGGGGGTGTCGGGGCCGATGCCGCCCAGTTCGAGGATGCGGCGCACCAGGCTGAAGCCGTTGCTGTGAACGCCACTGCTCGCCACGGCCACGATCCGGTCGCCGGCGCGCACCAGGCGGCCGTCGATGCGTTCGTCCTCCTCCACCACCGCCACGCAGAAGCCGGCCAGGTCGTAGCGGCCGGGTCCGTAGAAGCCCGGCATCTCGGCGGTCTCGCCGCCCAGCAGGGCGCAGCCACTCCGGCGGCAGCCGTCGGCGATGCCCTCCACCACCTGCGCCATGGCCTCGGGGCTGAGCTTGCCGGTGGCGATGTAGTCGAGAAAGAAGAGGGGCTCGGCGCCGCTGGTGATCACGTCGTTGACGCACATCGCCACCAGGTCGATGCCGACGTCGTGGTGGCGGCCATGGGCCTGGGCCAGCTCCAGCTTGGTGCCCACGCCATCGGTGCCGGCCACCAGCAGTGGCTTGCGCAGGCCCTCCGGCAGACGGCAGAGGCCACCGAAGCCTCCCAGCCCGCCCAGCACCTCGGGACGCCGGGTGGCCTCGACACTGCTGCGGATCCGTTCCACGAAGGCGCGTCCGGCGACGACGTCCACGCCGGCTGTGCGGTAATCCATGGCCTCGGCTGGGTTGGCAGGTTCGATCTTCCGATGCTGCCGCCTCGCGGGACCATCAGCCCCTGTCACGGGTGTGCGATCCCCGGATCGTCACAGCAGGGCATCGGTCGGGCTTATGGGACTCATTGGATTTTCTGATGCTCGTGGGGGCTTGCCAGTCTGGAAACCTCAGCAGCGCAGGCGGTTCGGGGAAACGATGAAGAAAACTGATCGTTGGATTCGGGTGGTTGGCTGTCTTTTGCCGTGCAGTGGCAGCCGTTAACTTTGCGCCGTCGTTAATTCCTGTTAGGAACTCGTCCACTCAGTTCCAGCTGATAGCGGTGATCCGTTTCAGGTCTGGTTCTGCCGGTTCTCTTCTGAATGGCCAGCCGGCCGCCTGGAAACAGACCTGATCCGTGGATGTGTTCCGCCTGTCATGCGTGGACCTCAACTCCTGGGCGCCGCCGCCCTCCTGATCGTAGGCAGCCAGGCTCCAGCCCTCGCTGCATTCTCCTCCCCCACCGCGCCTTCGGCCGTCATCCGTGACGCCGAGCGCACCCCCGCCTGGGAGGACAAGTTCATCAGGAAGGTCGCTCCGGCCGCCCCGGCCAATGGTCTGCTGGCTTCGGCCAGCGTCGGTCAGGCCAGCTGGTACGGACCCGGTTTCTTCGGAAATCGCACCGCCAACGGTGAAGTCTTCCGTCCCGGCACCATGACCGCGGCCCACCGCAGTCTTCCCTTCGGTACCAGGGTTCGGGTCACCAACCTGAACAACGGCCGCACCGCGGTGGTGCGGATCAATGATCGCGGCCCCTTCCATGGCGGTCGCATCATCGATCTTGCCCACGGTGCGGCGCAGCAGCTGGGTGTCACCGCGAGCGGTGTGGCCCAGGTGAAGCTCGAAGTGATCGATTGAGACTTCTCCATCGCTGCGGCGGCTGCGGTCGTCGCCTGCTCCCCAGGTCCATCCGTCAGATTGGCGGCTGGACCTTTTTTTGTTGTGCGGCTGCTGCGCACCCGAGCCGAGCTGCTGAGCTGGCGCCATCTGGAGCCGGATCGGCCGCTCCATTTCGTTCCCACCATGGGGGCCCTGCATGGGGGGCACCAGTCGCTGCTGCGGCGCGCCGCGGAACGGCTGGACGGTCGGCGCCCGCGGGTGCTGCTCAGCGTCTTCGTGAACCCGCTGCAGTTCGGCGCCGGGGAGGACTTCGAGCGCTATCCCCGTGATCTGGAGCGCGACGGGCAACTGGCTGCGGAGGCGGGAGCCGAGGCTCTGTTCGCCCCGGAGCTGTCCGTCATCTATCCCGATGGCCCCGAGGGCGGCACGCGCGTCCTGGCGCCTGCTCCACTGCAGCGAGAGCTGTGCGCTCGCTCGCGACCGGGCCATTTCGATGGGGTGGCCACCGTGGTCTGCCGCCTGCTTGCTCTGGTGCGCCCCGATCGGTTGCTCCTGGGCGAAAAGGACTGGCAGCAGCTGGTGATCCTGCGGCGGGTGGTGGCCGATCTGGGTCTGCCGCTGACGGTGCAGGGCTGCGCCACCATGCGGGGTGAGGGCGATCTCGCCCTCAGCTCACGCAACCGCTATCTGCAGGGCGGTGAGCGGCAGCAGGCGCTGGCCCTGCCGGCGGCCCTGCGCGACCTGGGAGCGGCCGCGGCGCCGGGAGCTCCGGCCGGACCGCTGCTGGCTCTGGTGCGCCAGCGGCTGCAGGAGGCAGGGCTGGCCATCGATTACGTGCAGCTCACGGCGGCGCATACATTGAGGCCGCTGCCCAGGGTGGAGGGACTGTCGCTGCTGGCGGCGGCCGTGCACTGCGGTTCCGCGCGCCTGATCGATCACGTCTTCCTGATGCCCCGTCCCCCGATCGTCGCCATCGACGGCCCCGCCGGTGCCGGCAAGAGCACGGTGACCCGGGCCCTGGCCGCGCGGCTGGGGCTCGTGTACCTCGACACCGGCGCCATGTACCGCGCCGTGACCTGGTGGGTGATGCGGCAGGGGGCCGACCCTGCCTCCGCCGAGGCGGTGGCACCGCTGCTTCAGAACCTCGATCTGCAGCTGTCGCGCGATGCGGACGGTGGCCAGCGGGTCAGCGTCAATGGTCAGGACGTCAGCGAGGCGATCCGCTCGCCGGAGGTGACGGCTCTGGTGTCGCAGGTGGCGGCCCACGGTTGCGTGCGCGAGGCGCTCACCGACCAGCAGCGTCGCCTGGGCGAGAAGGGTGCACTGGTGGCCGAGGGTCGCGACATCGGCACCGCCGTCTTCCCCGACGCCGACTGCAAGGTGTTTCTCACCGCCACGGTGTCGGAGCGGGCCCGCCGCCGCGCCGAAGATCTGCGCCAGCGGGGCTTTGCCGTGCCGCCGCTGCAGGAGCTGGAGGCGAGCATCGCCGAGCGTGACCGGCTGGATTCGAGCCGCGAGGTGGCGCCGCTGCAGCAGGCCGAGGATGCGGTGGAGCTGATCACCGATGGCCTGTCGATCGACGCGGTGATCCAGGCGCTGGTGGACCTGTTCCGCGAGAAGGTGCCCGAGGAGGCCTGGCCGGGGCCGGGGGGGCAACCCCGCGCGTGAGTGTCTCAGGTGGCCACCGGATCGGCGTGGGCTGATGGCGCCGCCCCATCCTGAGGGTTGCAGCGATCAGCCATGGCGGTGTCGGGGGCTCCTGCGGGTGCTCCCGCTCCCCGCCGCGCAGGGCTGCGCGGGTGTTTGCCTCAGGCCAGCTGCCGGCGCTGTTCCAGCAGATCCTCGAGAAGGCCCTCGCAGGCGTCCTCGAGCAGATCCAGCACCTGATCGAAGCCATCCGGGCCGCCGTAGTAGGGATCGGGCACCTCGCTGGCGCGCAGCCGGCGGCAGTGCTCGGTGATCGGGGCGATGCGGGCGCTGGCCGGATGGCGCCGGGCCATGGCGTGGATGGCGCTGAGGTTGTCCGCGTCCATGGCGAGGATGTGATCGAAGCGGCTCAGATCGGCGGGTTCCAGCTGACGGGCGCGGCTGGGCAGATGGATGCCGCGGCGGGAGGCGGCGCTGCGCATGCGCGGATCGGCCGGGTTGCCCACATGCCAGCCGCCGGTGCCGGCCGAGTCGACCTCGAAGGCCTCCTGCAGCCCCTCGCGTTCGAGCAGATGCAGGAACACCCCCTCCGCCGCCGGCGAGCGGCAGATGTTGCCGAGGCAGATGAACAGAACGCGGGTGGGGGCGGCGGTCATGGCGTGATCGGCAGGCGCTGGCGAGCCATGCTCGCCCGCAGGCGCACCACGGGGGTGTCCTCCGCCTCACTGCAGCAGAGGGCCTCCAGGGCCTCCGCGGCCCGGTGACTCTCCTCGGCGCTGGGCTGCATCCGCTGCACCAGGGCCTCCAGGCCGACGGCCACGGCATAGCGCACCACCCACTCGCCATCGCGGCATCCGGCCACCAGAGCCGCGAGGGCGCGGGAGCGCACGGCGCTGCGTTGCACTTCCACCAGGGTGTCCAGCCGCAGATTGCCGAGGCCGCAGGCGGCTGCCCGCCGCACGCTGGGGCCCACATCACTGGCCAGGGCCTCCTCCAGCAGCTCCAGGCCGCGCACGTCGCCGATGCCGGCCAGGGCGCGCACGGCCCAGGCGCGGGCGCCGTAGTTGCGGGGATCGAGGCGCTGCAGCAGCGGCTCCACCGCCGGTGCACCCAGGGCGATCAGGCCATCGACGGCGGCGACGGCCGCCCCGGGGTTGTTGAACCCGAGCACTTCCACCAGGCAGGCGATCGCGGCGCCCTGGTGGTCGGCCGCGGCGCTGGTTGGGGTGCCGGCAGCGTCACTGCTGACGTCCGCAGCGCCCGGCAGGGAGGCCAGATCATCGGCCAGAGCGCGGGTGGCTTCCAGCAGGGCCAGGGCGCTGGTGGCCTGCTCCACCGCCTGGATGCGCTCGCGCAGGGGGAAGGAAGGTGTCATGGCTGGATGGCGCTCACGAAAGCAGGGCGATCGATGGGCCGCCGCCCCGCGGCGCCGAGCGGTGCGGCACCCTGTTGGCACGCGACGGCACCCTGCCCGCGGCGCGAGCGGCGTGGCAGGGTGCCTGGCAGGCCATCCGAGCGCGCCGCCGCGGCCGGTCCGGGTTGGGAGCCCCCCGGGTTGTGTCGGTCATAGCAGCGCATCCATCACCTCCAGGACACGCGCCGTGCTGATCTCTGCTTCATGATGGGCGCCGTGTTCGACGAGGCCGCGCAGGGCGATCAGCTTGAGGCTGTTCTCGGCGAGGGTGACGCGGATCGACTCCAGCGCCGGCCGCCAGCCGCTGGCGCCGAGATCCATCAGGGCGGCGCGGCGCACCTGCAGCTGGGGGTGCTGCAGCAGAGCCAGGAGCTCGTCGGCCCAGCCGGCCTCACCGCTGAGCTGCAGCAGGGCCCGGCAGGCGGCGCTGCGGATCAGCGGCCGATCGTGGCGGGTGAACGGGAGAATCACCGCCACGACCTCCTCGCCACCGCTGCCGATCTCGCCGAGGGCTTCCAGCAGCGCTTCGCAGGGTTCCTGGAGGCGGGGACTGTCCTGGCGCGGGGCACCGGCCACCGCCGGTCCGCTGGCCAGCCTCTGCACCAGGGCCGGCACAGCGGCCTCGGCCCGCAGTTCCCCCAGGGACCGGGCGACGGCTTCGCGCAGACCGTCATCCGGTTCGTCGAGAGCGGCCAGCAGCTCGGGGACCGCCCCCGGATCGCCGAGCTTGCCGAGGGCGCGGGCGGCGTTGCGGGCCACGGCGTTCTCCTCGACGCCGGCGCCGGGATCGCGGGGGCGGCGTTGCTTCAGGGCCGTCAGCAGCAGCGGCAGGGCCTCGGGGTGGCGGCTGCGATTGCGGCCCAGCCACCAGGCGGCGTAGTACTGGGCGGAGGGGTCGCCTGAGCGCAGCCGTGCCAGCGCCTCGTTCTCATCGATCGGGCCCTCGCTCATCGGCGGCAGGCAGGCAAGGGGACTGATGCTGCCACTCAACGCCCTCTCACCGGGGCCTCTGCAACGGGCTGCAAAACAGCAAGGCCGTGATCCTCGTCCCCGCTCCCAGTGCCAGCCACCGCCTGGCGCACTGCATGCCGCACCCCCGCCCTGGGGGTGCACAAAAAAGGGCCCCATGCGGGGCCCCGAGGAAGGAGACGCGATCGATGCTCAGACGAGAGCGTTGATGGCGTAGTCGATGTAGTTGTTGGCGATGACGCCGGGGTCGCCAGCGATGCCGTGGTTGGCCTTGATGTAGTTGAGGGCCTCGACGTACCAGGAGGGGGAGAGTTCGAAGGCGCGGTTGATCTCATCGAGACCGGCGATCAGGTACTCATCCATGGGGCCGGTGCCACCAGCGACGAGGCAGTAGGTGACCATGCGCAGGTAGTAACCGATGTCACGGGCGCACTTGTCCTTGCCACGCTGATCGGCGGCGTAGTTGTTCCCCTGCATCTGGGTGGTGTAGGGGAACTTGTTGTAGACGGCCTGTGCGGCGCCGTTCACGAGTTGGTCAGCCTTGGCGGTGAGGGCCTTGGCGGCTTCCAGGGCGTTCTTGGCGCGCTCGAAGCGACCGAAGGCGGCGTTCAGCTCGGTGTTGCCGAGGAAACGGCCCTGGGAATCAGCGGCGGCGACGGCCTCGGTGAGGGGAGTCTTCATGGTGAGGTGTTGAAGATGAAGGTGAACCGTGAATCGGGTTACCGATCAGGCGACAGCGGCAGCAGCGCGGTCGAAGTAGGTGCCGACTTCGGACATCAGGGCGGAGCAGTCGCCGGGGGTGATGCCGTTGCGATCGTTGGCGATGGCGATGGCGGCGTCCTTCATCTTGCGGATGCCTTCAGCCACGGAGGCGCCGGGGACGCCGAGGGCGAGGTAGGTCTCACGCAGGCCGTTCAGGCAGCGGTCTTCCAGCACGGAAGCGTCGCCGGTGAAGACGGCATAGGTGATGTAGCGGAGAACGATCTCCATGTCGCGCAGGCAGGCAGCCATGCGGCGGTGGGTGTAGGCGTTGCCACCGGGAGCGATCAGGGCGGGCTGCTGGGCGAACAGCTCGCGGGCCGCGTTGGTGACGATGGTGGAAGCGTTGGAGGTGATGCGGTTGACGGTGTCCATCCGCTTGAGGCTGTCACCGACGATCGCCGAAAGGGCGTCGATCTGACCAGCGCTGAGGAATTCGCCGCGGGCATCAGCCTGCGCAACGACCTTGGTGAAGGCGTCGAACATTGATTAGCTCCTGTTCTCGACTGGAGGTCGGGAGGGTGGGAAAGAGGGGTGAAGCGCCGAGGCGCTTCGTGCCAAGCATCGGGACGCGAAATCGAAGACACGGTGATCAGCGGCCTTCACCCCAGGGATGCACCTTCTTGTGAAAGGCGGTCCCGGTTGGGGTTTCTGGTCTGAACCTGGATGGCAGGAGGCTGCTCGAGCGAGTGGCTTCCTGCGCGGATTGATGCCGTGTTTCGTGCCGCGCACTTGGCTGAGCACCGTGACATTCTCGGTGCAACTCCGTCGCCATCCCGACAACTTTACAAAGGGTCATTGGCCCGGTCGCTGCATGCCCCCAGGCCTTTGTGCTGGCGGCCTTGTTGTTGTGTCCGGCTGAACAATGCGCCGTCCACGGCGCCAGCATTGGCGCAATTGCGAAGAAAAGGTGAAGTGTTGCGGGTCCGGTGCGCTCGCCTCCGCTGTTGCTGTGGGGGGGCTTGCTCTGGATGCAGCCAGTGAGAGTGCTCATGCGCTCTTCCCGTGCCCCGCCGCCGTGAGTGCCGGGCCCGGCCGTTGTGTTCCGCGCTTCGATCGCGACGGCCCGCTGGCCGAGAGCGGACTGCCGGTGTGTCGCAGCAAAAGACCCGGCCACGCCTGATGGGCGGCCGGGTCCGGGAGTCTCTGGTGTGAGGCGGCTTCAGGTGAGGCCGCCATTGCCGTCGCAAGGGGGCGTGTTCAGGCGGCCCGTGTTCAGTTCACGGGGGTGACGCTGACGACGCGGCCGCCCTGGCGGTGGATCGCCTGCTGGGTCTCAAGCATCTTGTTGAAGGGCACGAAGCGCACGGTGTTGCTGCGCTTGTGCAGGCGGTAGTTGTTCAGGCCGCTGACCTCCACCCGGTAGACGCGGGCCTTCTGGCCGACGCCCTGCATCATCTGGGTGATGCTGCTGCTGGCGATGCCGGCGGGCTGGGTGGCGGCGGAGCCGCGGCTGGGGCTGGTCACCGGCACGGCGCGATCCTGGTGCAGGGCGGCACCGAGGCGGAAGTTGGTGCCGGCGCTGTCTCCCTTCACGGAGGCGGCGGCGCCGCGGGCGAGTTGCATCAGCCAGGAAAACTGGCGGCCCTGCTGACCGGCGGAGTAGCCCCACCCATGCAGATAAGGAACAACCTCCTCACCGAAGCGGTCCTGATATTCGGCACTGTCGATGTAGGAATCGATCTCTGCGTCGTAGCCCTGATCCTGCAGAATCGTGAAGTGATGCAGCATCTCGGCCTTGTTCTGAGGTGCGCGGCCGAGCAGATGCTTGAAGTTGAGCTCGATGAAGTGATAGGGGTTGCAGTTCTCGAAGAAGCGAGAGCGATAGAGGCCGCTCTTGGCCACCTGCCGCACGAATTCGCGCACGCTCAGATAGCCATTGCGGAACAGCGACTCCACGCCATCGAGACGCTCGCTGTTCATCACGTACTGGTATCCGAGCACCTGCTGATAGACAGCGCGGATGATCGTGGTCTTGTCGTTGTCTGTGGCGTTCGTCCAGTTCTCCTTGTTGCGTTCATTCGCGAAGCGCTCGATGCCCAGGAAGGGCGCATTCACCAAGGGTACCCATTCAGGGGGGCGGGACAGCTCATCGCGAACATCGATACGACTGAACCCTTGACGTCGGCTTGAATCCCGGTTGCATCTCAGGCAGAGACTTCCTGCGATGACCACCCCTCCGGCCGGGATTTCAGAAGCGGACTGGGCTTCCACTCCGGTGGGCGTGAGGGCTGGCTTCCTTGAGGTTCTTGCACAGCTCCAGAGACAACAGCAGGAGAACGACCAGCTCCGAGCGCAGCTCACCGACCTGGCGACGGAACTGGCCAGCCTGCGCGAGCGGATCGGCCGCAACTCCCGCAACTCCTCCAAGCCGCCCTCCAGTGACGGCACGGGTTTTAAGCCGCCCACCCGCTGCAAAGGCACTGGTCGCAAGCGGGGTGGTCAGCAGGGGCACCCGGGAGCAGGGCCGGAGCTGCTGCCGATCGCGCGTGTGGATGAGGTGCTCGAGCACCACCCGGACGCCTGCCGCCGCTGCGGCACCCTGCTACAGGGGGAGGATGCGGAGCCGCTGCGCCATCAGGTGATCGAGATTCCACCGATCAGCCCGGTGGTGATCGAACACCGTCTGCACCGTCTGGTCTGCCCCTGCTGCTCCACCAGCACCTGCGCCGAGCTGCCGGCGGATGTGGAGCCCAGCCGCTACGGCCCACGCCTGAGCGGCCTGGTGGGACTGCTGGGCAGCGCCTTTCCCCTGAGTTTCGGCCGAACCCAGGCGCTGCTGGATCAGCTGCTGGGTGTGGAAATCAGCCGCGGCGCTATCGCCACCATCCGGGCACGTCTGAGCGCAGCCCTGCAGCAGGCGGTGGAGGAAGCCCTGGAGGTGGCCCGGCAGCAGCCGGTGGCCTACGTGGATGAAACCGGCGCCCCCACCGGCAACGCCGACGGTTGTAATCCTGCTGGCAGGCGCGGCTGGCAGTGGGTCATGGTCACACCACTGGTTACGGTGTTCCTGCAGGGCCTGAGCCGCTCAAGTGCAGCGGCAATGGAGCTTCTGGGCCATACCTTTGCAGGGATCGTGGTGAGTGATCGCTTCTCGGCCTACAACCACCTGCCCGTGGAGCAGCGGCAGCTGTGCTGGGCCCACCTGATCCGGGATCTGGCGGCCATCGCTGAACGCCAGGGCGCCAGCAGGGAGATCGGAGCCCAGATGCTGGCTCTGCAGCAGCATCTGTTCGCTCACTGGCACCAGTGGAAGAGCGGAGCGATCGACCGGCCCCAGCTCCTGCATCGATGCCACCCCCTCCGCTTGGCGTTCGAGGCCACGCTGCAGCGGGTGGTGGATCTGGGCTGTGAGCGGGGCGAGCAAACGCCCTGGGCCCAGACGGTGCGAACCTGTCGCCAGTTGCTGCAGCGCAAGCAGGCGCTCTGGACTTTTCTGCAAACGCCAGGGATCGAGCCCACCAACAACGCTGCCGAGCGGGCACTGCGGCAATCGGTGATTCACCGCAAGATCAGCCATGGCGTCCAGTCCTCCGGCGGCGCCATCTGCCGCAGCCGGTTGCTCACCGTCACCGCCACCCTGCGGCAGCAGGGCCGCGATGTCTGGCAATTCCTGGAGCAGGCCTGGATTGCCCATCGCCTCGGCGGCGTGATGCCATCGCTGGTGCCGGATCGCTGAGGCAGCGATCACACGTGGAAGGAACAGATGGCCCCTCTCAGAGGAGAGATCGGAGATTGACTGACGCACTGGGGTGTCCCGACCCCTGAACGCTTACCACCAAGGTCATTGGGGCGGGCGGGAAGAGAGGGGAATGCAGGCGGATCGGCACCAGTTGCAGACAGGCAGATGCTGAAGCCGCAATGATGCACATTGCAGCGCAAGGGCCTTCCTCTGCAGCCCTGAGATGATCCGCAGCATGGATCGGATCCTATGGGCTGCTTTCGCCGCCGAATCATGGACTGCCGCAATCGTTACAGCACGCAAAAGCCTGTTCTCATCTTTCGCGGGGACTCTTGCCTTCGGCTGCTTGCGTCACTCTCGCAGGCGTCCGTAACGATACAGAACGAGGGTCCCCCCAGCATCTTCTCTCCGATCGTCGGGCGCGGTGCGTGTCCACGGCCATCGCGGATGCAGGTATGGGTGGAGCTGGCAGGTGTGGAGGCTCAATCGGCGCTGCATTCCAGGTGCTGCAGACTGTGGCCGATCGGTGATGCGCGGTACCTGCTGGCTGAAGCCGATCGGGTACCAGGCACAAAAAAGGGCCCCATGCGGGGCCCCGAGGAAGGAGACGCGATCGATGCTCAGACGAGAGCGTTGATGGCGTAGTCGATGTAGTTGTTGGCGATGACGCCGGGGTCGCCAGCGATGCCGTGGTTGGCCTTGATGTAGTTGAGGGCCTCGACGTACCAGGAGGGGGAGAGTTCGAAGGCGCGGTTGATCTCATCGAGACCGGCGATCAGGTACTCATCCATGGGGCCGGTGCCACCAGCGACGAGGCAGTAGGTGACCATGCGCAGGTAGTAACCGATGTCACGGGCGCACTTGTCCTTGCCACGCTGATCGGCGGCGTAGTTGTTCCCCTGCATCTGGGTGGTGTAGGGGAACTTGTTGTAGACGGCCTGTGCGGCGCCGTTCACGAGTTGGTCAGCCTTGGCGGTGAGGGCCTTGGCGGCTTCCAGGGCGTTCTTGGCGCGCTCGAAGCGACCGAAGGCGGCGTTCAGCTCGGTGTTGCCGAGGAAACGGCCCTGGGAATCAGCGGCGGCGACGGCCTCGGTGAGGGGAGTCTTCATGGTGAGGTGTTGAAGATGAAGGTGAACCGTGAATCGGGTTACCGATCAGGCGACAGCGGCAGCAGCGCGGTCGAAGTAGGTGCCGACTTCGGACATCAGGGCGGAGCAGTCGCCGGGGGTGATGCCGTTGCGATCGTTGGCGATGGCGATGGCGGCGTCCTTCATCTTGCGGATGCCTTCAGCCACGGAGGCGCCGGGGACGCCGAGGGCGAGGTAGGTCTCACGCAGGCCGTTCAGGCAGCGGTCTTCCAGCACGGAAGCGTCGCCGGTGAAGACGGCATAGGTGATGTAGCGGAGAACGATCTCCATGTCGCGCAGGCAGGCAGCCATGCGGCGGTGGGTGTAGGCGTTGCCACCGGGAGCGATCAGGGCGGGCTGCTGGGCGAACAGCTCGCGGGCCGCGTTGGTGACGATGGTGGAAGCGTTGGAGGTGATGCGGTTGACGGTGTCCATCCGCTTGAGGCTGTCACCGACGATCGCCGAAAGGGCGTCGATCTGACCAGCGCTGAGGAATTCGCCGCGGGCATCAGCCTGCGCAACGACCTTGGTGAAGGCGTCGAACATTGATTAGCTCCTGTTCTCGACTGGAGGTCGGGAGGGTGGGAAAGAGGGGTGAAGCGCCGAGGCGCTTCGTGCCAAGCATCGGGACGCGAAATCGAAGACACGGTGATCAGCGGCCTTCACCCCAGGGATGCACCTTCTTGTGAAAGGCGGTCCCGGTTGGGGTTTCTGGTCTGAACCTGGATGGCAGGAGGCTGCTCGAGCGAGTGGCTTCCTGCGCGGATTGATGCCGTGTTTCGTGCCGCGCACTTGGCTGAGCACCGTGACATTCTCGGTGCAACTCCGTCGCCATCCCGACAACTTTACAAAGGGTCATTGGCCCGGTCGCTGCATGCCCCCAGGCCTTTGTGCTGGCGGCCTTGTTGTTGTGTCCGGCTGAACAATGCGCCGTCCACGGCGCCAGCATTGGCGCAATTGCGAAGAAAAGGTGAAGTGTTGCGGGTCCGGTGCGCTCGCCTCCGCTGTTGCTGTGGGGGGGCTTGCTCTGGATGCAGCCAGTGAGAGTGCTCATGCGCTCTTCCCGTGCCCCGCCGCCGTGAGTGCCGGGCCCGGCCGTTGTGTTCCGCGCTTCGATCGCGACGGCCCGCTGGCCGAGAGCGGACTGCCGGTGTGTCGCAGCAAAAGACCCGGCCACGCCTGATGGGCGGCCGGGTCCGGGAGTCTCTGGTGTGAGGCGGCTTCAGGTGAGGCCGCCATTGCCGTCGCAAGGGGGCGTGTTCAGGCGGCCCGTGTTCAGTTCACGGGGGTGACGCTGACGACGCGGCCGCCCTGGCGGTGGATCGCCTGCTGGGTCTCAAGCATCTTGTTGAAGGGCACGAAGCGCACGGTGTTGCTGCGCTTGTGCAGGCGGTAGTTGTTCAGGCCGCTGACCTCCACCCGGTAGACGCGGGCCTTCTGGCCGACGCCCTGCATCATCTGGGTGATGCTGCTGCTGGCGATGCCGGCGGGCTGGGTGGCGGCGGAGCCGCGGCTGGGGCTGGTCACCGGCACGGCGCGATCCTGGTGCAGGGCGGCACCGAGGCGGAAGTTGGTGCCGGCGCTGTCTCCCTTCACGGAGGCGGCGGCGCCGCGGGCGAGTTGCATCAGCCAGGAAAACTGGCGGCCCTGCTGACCGGCGGAGTAGCCCCACCCATGCAGATAAGGAACAACCTCCTCACCGAAGCGGTCCTGATATTCGGCACTGTCGATGTAGGAATCGATCTCTGCGTCGTAGCCCTGATCCTGCAGAATCGTGAAGTGATGCAGCATCTCGGCCTTGTTCTGAGGTGCGCGGCCGAGCAGATGCTTGAAGTTGAGCTCGATGAAGTGATAGGGGTTGCAGTTCTCGAAGAAGCGAGAGCGATAGAGGCCGCTCTTGGCCACCTGCCGCACGAATTCGCGCACGCTCAGATAGCCATTGCGGAACAGCGACTCCACGCCATCGAGACGCTCGCTGTTCATCACGTACTGGTATCCGAGCACCTGCTGATAGACAGCGCGGATGATCGTGGTCTTGTCGTTGTCTGTGGCGTTCGTCCAGTTCTCCTTGTTGCGTTCATTCGCGAAGCGCTCGATGCCCAGGAAGGGCGCATTCACCAAGGTCATTGGGGCGGGCGGGAAGAGAGGGGAATGCAGGCGGATCGGCACCAGTTGCAGACAGGCAGATGCTGAAGCCGCAATGATGCACATTGCAGCGCAAGGGCCTTCCTCTGCAGCCCTGAGATGATCCGCAGCATGGATCGGATCCTATGGGCTGCTTTCGCCGCCGAATCATGGACTGCCGCAATCGTTACAGCACGCAAAAGCCTGTTCTCATCTTTCGCGGGGACTCTTGCCTTCGGCTGCTTGCGTCACTCTCGCAGGCGTCCGTAACGATACAGAACGAGGGTCCCCCCAGCATCTTCTCTCCGATCGTCGGGCGCGGTGCGTGTCCACGGCCATCGCGGATGCAGGTATGGGTGGAGCTGGCAGGTGTGGAGGCTCAATCGGCGCTGCATTCCAGGTGCTGCAGACTGTGGCCGATCGGTGATGCGCGGTACCTGCTGGCTGAAGCCGATCGGGTACCAGGCACAAAAAAGGGCCCCATGCGGGGCCCCGAGGAAGGAGACGCGATCGATGCTCAGACGAGAGCGTTGATGGCGTAGTCGATGTAGTTGTTGGCGATGACGCCGGGGTCGCCAGCGATGCCGTGGTTGGCCTTGATGTAGTTGAGGGCCTCGACGTACCAGGAGGGGGAGAGTTCGAAGGCGCGGTTGATCTCATCGAGACCGGCGATCAGGTACTCATCCATGGGGCCGGTGCCACCAGCGACGAGGCAGTAGGTGACCATGCGCAGGTAGTAACCGATGTCACGGGCGCACTTGTCCTTGCCACGCTGATCGGCGGCGTAGTTGTTCCCCTGCATCTGGGTGGTGTAGGGGAACTTGTTGTAGACGGCCTGTGCGGCGCCGTTCACGAGTTGGTCAGCCTTGGCGGTGAGGGCCTTGGCGGCTTCCAGGGCGTTCTTGGCGCGCTCGAAGCGACCGAAGGCGGCGTTCAGCTCGGTGTTGCCGAGGAAACGGCCCTGGGAATCAGCGGCGGCGACGGCCTCGGTGAGGGGAGTCTTCATGGTGAGGTGTTGAAGATGAAGGTGAACCGTGAATCGGGTTACCGATCAGGCGACAGCGGCAGCAGCGCGGTCGAAGTAGGTGCCGACTTCGGACATCAGGGCGGAGCAGTCGCCGGGGGTGATGCCGTTGCGATCGTTGGCGATGGCGATGGCGGCGTCCTTCATCTTGCGGATGCCTTCAGCCACGGAGGCGCCGGGGACGCCGAGGGCGAGGTAGGTCTCACGCAGGCCGTTCAGGCAGCGGTCTTCCAGCACGGAAGCGTCGCCGGTGAAGACGGCATAGGTGATGTAGCGGAGAACGATCTCCATGTCGCGCAGGCAGGCAGCCATGCGGCGGTGGGTGTAGGCGTTGCCACCGGGAGCGATCAGGGCGGGCTGCTGGGCGAACAGCTCGCGGGCCGCGTTGGTGACGATGGTGGAAGCGTTGGAGGTGATGCGGTTGACGGTGTCCATCCGCTTGAGGCTGTCACCGACGATCGCCGAAAGGGCGTCGATCTGACCAGCGCTGAGGAATTCGCCGCGGGCATCAGCCTGCGCAACGACCTTGGTGAAGGCGTCGAACATTGATTAGCTCCTGTTCTCGACTGGAAGTCGGGAGGGTGGGGAAGGGGTTGAGGCGAGACAGCCAGTGGTCGGGTGGGCGACTGGCGGGAACCTCGGCGTCGAACGGGAGGTCACGGGGGCGTGGCGCAGGGCGAACGCCGGTTGTGTCTCGTTTGACTGGACCATTGTTGTTGGCCATCCCGTGGCGATGAGGACGGCCTTTACAAATGGTCACCGCGCCTGGGCTGATCAGGCCTTCCCGGCGCCGGCCAGCGGGTGAGATCGGTTCCCTGCCGGACGTCCCGAGGCCCTGGTCGCTCGGCCACAGCAGCCGTCATTGGTTCTTGCAGAGGTACTCGACTCCGCCCGAGACCCTGCCGCGATCCTGCCTGCACGGGCCTGCACGGGCCTGCACGGGCCTGCAACGCCCGGCCTGCGTCGCCCGGTTGTGCCGTGCAGCAGACGCTCCGTCTCAACGCCGGCGACGGGAGGGGCCCTGCGGCTGTCCTGCCGGCAGCGGTGGCCGGAGCTGCTCCGTCTGCCCCGCCGCAGCCCATGAAAAAGGCCCCGTCGCCGGGGCCTGAAGCGCGGAGCAGGGGGGTCAGTCTTCCTTCTTGCCCTTGGCCTTGCGGGGTGCCTTGGCCGGGGTGGGCAGATCGCCGCCGCTGACGGCCACCTCGGTCACCTTGCCGCCCATGCGATGCACGAGGCGGAGCGTTTCGTTCATGCGGGTGAACGGCACCTGCATGACGCAGTCGGAACTGCGGGCGTAGTCGTTGTTGGCCAGGCCGGTCACGGCGATGGTGACCTGGCGGCCGCTGGCGAAGCTGGTGCCTCGGGTGCCTGCGGAAACCTTCATGGCTCGTGGGGGAAGAGGAACGAGGGAGGGGATCAGTTGACCGGGGTGAGGCTGGCGATGCGGCCGCCCTGGCGCTGCACCTGCTGCTGCACCTGCAGCAGCTTGTTGAAGGGCACGAACAGCACGCGGTTGCTGCGCTTGTGCAGGCGGTAGTTGTTGAAGCCGGTGATCTCAACGCGGAAGGTGCGACCCTCCTCGCCGGCGCCGACGCCCTGACGGGTGATGCCGTCGCTGTTGACGCCGCGGAAGATGCTGCCCTTGGCGTTGGGACTCACCACCGGCAGCGGTTTCTCGGCGTGCACGGCCGGGTTGAGACGCGACTGGGTCTTGAGGGCGTCACCACGCACCGAGGCGCCGACACCGCGGGCCAGCTGCAGCACGTAGGAGAACTGAAGACCCTGCTGGCCGACGTAGTAGTTGAAGCCGTGGATGTAGGGCACCACTTCCTCGCCGAAGCGCTCCTGGTACTCGGCGCTGTCGAGGTAGGAGTCGATCTCGGCGTCGTAGCCCTGCTCCTGCAGGATGGTGAAGTGATGCAGCATCTCCGCCTTGTTCTGGGGAGCGCGGCCGAGCAGATGCTTGAAGTTGAGCTCGATGAAGCGATAGGCGTTGCAGTTCTCGAAGAACTTGGCGCGGTAGAGGCCGCTCTTGGCCACCTGACGCACGAACTCACGCACCGTGAGGTAGCCCCGGCGGAACAGCGACTCAGGCCCCTCGAGCCGCTCGCTGGCCATCACGTACTGGTTGCCCAGGACCTGCTTGTAGACGGCGCGAATCAGGGCAGCTTTGTCGTTTTCGGTGGCGTTCGACCAGTTTTCCTTGTCGCGATCGCTGGCGAAACGCTCAATGCCCAGATAGGCAGCGTTGGCGAGTGTCATGGGCGTGGGCCTGGGGAGGATGCGGGTTGGCAGGAGGGAGGGGCAGCGGCACTGAGAAAAGGTGAGAACGTCTCGTGAGCCTGTGATCCTCAGAATCGACGCGTCAGAACGTCCTCAGAGAACGTGCCGGGCGGCTGCAATCTCTCAGCCTGAAGCTGCATGGCGGATCCTATGGGGCACGCCTGGCCAGGGAGCAGGCCTTTCATAATCGTTACAAACCCTGGCGATGCTCCCCTCCGGGGCCAGGTCGGTTTCTGCCGCTCTTGAGTGCTGCGGCGACCATTCCCGCTCGCGGGCATCCGGCTCGCAAGCTTGCCCCTGGCGCCCCACGGCAGGATCGGTACCATCCGGCCACCGCGTTCCCTTGCGCCGGCATGACGCCCGTCTCCCCGTCCTCCCCGGTGGTCCCGCCCTGGGCCCAGCGGCTGGTGGAGCAGCTGCAGCAGATCAGCGAAGTGAGCGAGACGCTCACCTATCGGCTGCTGGAACTGGAGGAGCGGCTGGCCGAAGGCGAACGGGAGCTGGCCGAGCTGCGGGAGCGGGCCCAGGGCGCTGTCGAGATGCCGGAGGCGGTGGAGAGCAGGCTGGAGCAGACCGACGAGCGGCTGGCCCGCGTCGAGGAGCTGCTGCGCCGCGGTGATGCACGCAACTCCGGTGGCGGTGCGAGTGCGGCCCGTCCACTCAAGGCGGTGTCGCCGGCTCTGTCCCGTCCGGCGGCGGCGTCGCTGGATGACGCGGTGGAGTCCGACCCCGATCCCTTTCCGGAGGAGGGGGAGCAGGCGTTTCTGGACGACCAGCCCTTCCTCGACGAGCAGATCGCCTGAGAGCTGCTGCCTGAGAGCACCGGATCGGATGGATGGCCTGGCCGCTCCCGCAGGGGGGGCGCATGTTTGGCCTGCGGGGAGGTCCCTGGCCTCAGATGCAGGCCACGCCTTGAACCCTTGAAGGGGCCACGGCCTGGAGTGTCGGACTGAGGCCCGCGGTTCCCGGGCACCCCGGAGGTCGGGATGCCCGGGCGGTGGGCTCAGGAGCCCGCGGTGCTGAGCATCACGGCCGCCGTGTAGAGCACGAAGGCGGTGAGCACGAAACCACCCAGGGTGACGGTGCCCTGCCAGATGCGGCGGGCCAGGGGCGAGGGGGCATCCGCCAGCCAGGCCGGACGGGGGGCCATGCCGCTGCCACTGGGCTGCCAGCCGCTGCCGTTGCCGGTCGGGGCGCGGCGGGCCATCGCCTCGCGCCAGCTGCGCTCGTAGCGGGGCGCCTGCTGGTTGAAGGGGAGTTCGCCGAGGGGACGGCCGGGCAGCACGCGTGAGCGCTGATACGGCACGGTGTCGAGGCCGAAGGACTGCAGATACTCCTCGGAGTCGAGCAGGCGATCCACCAGGGCGGGCAGGCCCTGCTGGGCGATCAGGATTGAGAGGGCGATGCGCTCGGCGTCGCCATGCACCGGCCGGCCGAGGACGCGGCCGACCAGTTGATCGACCATCCGATAGTTGCTGTTGCAGCGATAGAAGTCATCGCGGAACTTGCGCGAGAGCAGCAGCGAGCGGATGAACTCCCGCACGGTGATGCGGCCATCGCGCAGCTGCGATTCCAGCACCGGGTCGCGATCGATCTTGAAGGCATGGAAATAGATCTGCCGGTAGGCCTGATCGATCAGCGCATCGGCCTGGGTGCTGTTGCGGCCGTCCGTGTGGATCACCTGCCGGGGACTTTCATCGCTTCCGATCGCGAAGCTGGAGACGCGCGCGTTGAGGGTGCGGGGGGCAGTGGCCAGCAGGGGCAGGCTCATGGGCTGAAGGGAGCGAGACGGGAGGCGCTCGGAACCGTAGGGATTCGCCCCGGGGACCGGACGATCCGGCACGGAGTCGCATCACTCCTTCATGACATTCTTGTGATGTTGCCTTCACGCAGCCGTTCACAATCCTTCTGTCAGCCCACAGCTTTCATTGGGAGCGCTGTGAAGCTTCCGTTCTGGCGGAGCAGGCGAATCCGGCGCGGCACCGGAGCGCTGGGCACCCGAGCTGCCGGGCTGACGCTCGCGGCCGTCGCGGCAACTGCCCTCACGCGGTTGCGTTGGGGTTCAAGGCATTCAGCGCAGCTCTTCGAGCCAGGGATCGGGAATCTCGGGGCTGAAGTCGTCGGTGCGCTCGAATTCGAACGGTCCGGCCAGGGAGCCCCAGAGCTGCTCGTGCGTCTCGGGGTCGTGGCCGCGATCGATCGTGCGCATGCCGCGCGGATCGAGCTCGAAGCTGCTCACCAGGTAGGCCGTGGATCCCTTGCGCTCCACCAGGCAGCGGCAGCCGGGTTCCACCTCGCCGATGAAGCCGTCGCCGTTCTCGCGCACCACGTAGGTGCAGCCCTCGAGCAGGCGCACGTCATCAGGGCGGATCGCTTCGCGTTTGGACGTGTCGTCGATGGCGCCCCAGAAGCGCTGCTCGTCGTGCAGGGCCTGGTTGTGGATGATCAGGCCGCCATCGGCGGTGCGCTGGGGCCGCAGCACGCGGATCCGGTAGGGAGCGGCGGGGTTGATCGCATAGGACTGCTCCAGCAGCAGCGAACCGGCCTCCAGCTGCGGCAGCGGCCGGAAGCGCACCAGGATGTGGGCGTAGAGAGGCGGGTTCTCGAAGGCCTGATTCTGGTTGCTGAAGCCGGCGCAGAGCTGTTGCACCAGGCGGGTGAGGGAGCTGCTCATGGGGTGAGGTTAGGAGTCGCAGTCGGCGGCTTTTCTGTGTCTGTGCGCAGCTGTAAAGGCTTGATGGAAGTGGCTGCGCCGCCGGGGCGGGCAGGGACGAGACAGTGCCTCCCTGCCGTCTACAGGCCCAGCAACCGCACCCGGAAGGCCGCCACCTGGCGGGCCTGCTCCGGGTTGTCGATCGCAAAGGGATGATCGGCCACCCGATCGAGGATCAGCGGGATCTTCTCCTCGGCGCTGAGGCCGTGATCGGGCTCCTGTCGCGAATGGCGCTGCCAGGCGTCATCGAACACCATCGCGAAGCTGTCGGCGTTGTTGAACAGCCGATCGGAGCTGGGGGGAATCGAGGGCATCGGGTGGGTTGGCTGGAGCCGCAGGCGTTGTCAAGCCCAGCGGCACGGGGCGGAAGGCCACCCCAATGGCTCCACCGTAGGCAGCGACGTGCGGACGCCCCTGAAAGCCTCCGCCGACGCGGCGAACGGTCGCTGTGGCGTATCGGTCATGGGCGTTCTGTCCGGTTGGGCGGCCTGTTGGTTGAGAGCGGCTGGTGCGGGTCGCCGTCGCGCCCGGCGGAGCCACGGTCGCATCGCTGGCCTGGAGACGGGCCAGCTTGTGGCGTCTGATTCGCGTTGCGTGGT
Source organism: Synechococcus sp. CBW1004 (assembly GCF_015840715.1). Taxonomy (NCBI): domain Bacteria; kingdom Bacillati; phylum Cyanobacteriota; class Cyanophyceae; order Synechococcales; family Synechococcaceae; genus Synechococcus; species Synechococcus sp. CBW1004. The sequence continues at coordinate 3,243,678 of NZ_CP060397.1, forward strand.
CGGCCAGTCTCGCTGGAGTGCCCGCCGTGGCTAAGCGTCCGGGGGCATGGTGCGTACGCATGCCGCCGGAGGCTCCTGCGCCACGTTTGGGACAGGGGGGATGGGAGCGCTCGCCCGATCCGCTGATGGGTTCGGTCTGTCAGTCCGGAAAACGGTCAGCACCGGGCCGGCTGGCGTGGCCTCCCCTGTCGCGGTTGAGCCTGCCTCGGGAGCATTGATCCCGACCTCGTAGTGCCAGACCCTTCGCCAGGGGTTCGATCGAGGCCGCCCCTGCCGCTTGAGACGATCGCTCAGCCAGGCTGTGAGCGCAGGCCGATGCAGACCGGCGCCAGGCTCCCGCTGCACGGGAACGCGTCTTCTCGGACCGCGTCATCCGGGATTGCGCTGTCTGCCGCAGCGCTGCCGGTCACGGCGCTGGCTTGGCTCGGCGGCCCGGCCTGATCGTCTGGCTGCCTTGCCGGAGCGGCTGGCTTGCAAGTTGACGACTTTCATCACGCAAGGCTGTGAGGGCCGGTCGCTCACAAGACAGACTGGGCAGAAGGCAGTCCGGCCTGAAGAGCGGCGGATCCAAAGCCAGATCGATCAGCACAGAGATGGATCCGAAGCCAGAAAGCAGGCGAAGCGATGCAGCTGAACCCGCTGATGGCTGCAGTCTGGATGCTGTCGCTTCGCGGCAGAAGCCTCGCGGCTGATAGGGCACAATCACTGCGCGAGATTCAGTGTATGGATTCGTCGTTCCCCATTGCTGCTGAGGGGCTTAAACTCAACTCAACTCAACTCAACATAAGCAGCTGACTCTGGTATGTTGCTTTATGCTTCCGTTCTCTACGGGTTGGGGCTCAGCAAGCGCCTTGGCGTCGGCTGCTTCTATGCGTGCATTATTGAAGCCTTGTATGCTTCTTTCTTTCGGTTGGAGATGCCTGTATCGATGGCGGTGTGAATCGCGGCCGGCATGCTTTTGTGATGTCCAGGGTGGTTGGAAGCTCGGGTCTGGTGATTGGCTTTGAAGCGCTCCCAGGTCTGGTTCATGCGGTCAACCAACGCATCGCTGAGGGGGGATCCAGAATATCGAGATCATCCCGAAAGCCATTTCCAACTTTTCTGGGTCTGTCCGGTTCACGCAGGTTGCGGCTGCTGATGGCTTCAGCGGTATCCGCCAGAGAAAGGGAATCCCTCCTGCCGCGCGTGAGTCGATTCGGTTGGTTGAGGTGCCATGCACCACCATCGATGAAGAGCTGGATCGCCTGCGTGGCGCTCATGCTGTTCCTCGCTTCATGAAGCTGGATCTGGAGGGTGGTGAGCTGCACGCCTTGATGGGAGCAGTGCGAATGCTTGCCCGGCAGCAGACCTTCGTCGTGTTTGAGAATGGGTGCCAGGAGTCTGCCGATGTCTATGGATACAGCTGTCATGACTGGTTTGATTTCATGTGCTCAGTCAATGACAAGATCGATGATCCGTTCGGGCGACCGTTTGGTCCGGATGAATGGACGAAGCGTAAGATCCCCTGCTACTTCATCGCGGTTCCAGCAGCTCATCGGGATTGGGTTCCCTTCATGGATGCTGACAACGCCGGCTGGCACGACGCCACCGCGATGCGCTGTCGTCGTGCGGGTGTGCGATCAGGGCGTGAGGGGCTGGTGGGGGTGATCGCCCGCTCTGGAGCTGACAAACCTGGCCTTGCCGGCCGAGCGCCTTCGGGCCTTTCCGCGTTGCAATGGTGGCATCGACCCCGTCGTCGCGATGCTGCGCGGGTGGCCCTCGGCTCTCCGCGGCGCCCCGTTCAGCTCCCTGGCGAGCCCAGCAGTCCCTCGAGGATCCGCGCCGCCGTCGCGGTCGAATGGTGTTCCCGCACCCAGGCGCCCGCCGCTCGGACCAGGCGATCCCTCAGGGTCGGATCCCGTCTGAGCCGCAGGCAGGCAGCGGCAAAGTCCGCCGGCGACTCGGCAAGCAGCAACTGCTCTCCGTCGCTCACGGCAAGCCCCGCCGCTCCGCGCGGGGTGGCGACCACCGGCACCCCATGCGCAAAGGCCTCGAGGATCTTGATGCGGGTGCCACTTCCCGCCCGCAGCGGTACGACCGCCAGTGCTGCCCTGGCGTATTCGGGGCCGAGATCCGGCACCGCGCCGACCAGGTGCACCCCAGCATCGTTCGCCACGGCGGCCACGTCATCGCTCTCCCCCGCTCCCACGATCCACAGGTGCATGCAGGGACGGGCCGCCCGGATCAGCGGCAGAATGTCGGCCACAAAATGTGTGACAGCGTCTTCGTTCGGGGCATAGTCCAGGGTGCCGACGAACAGCATCCGGTCGGGATCCGTCTCCTCCTGCTTCAGCGACGGTGCGGGCTCACGGATCACGTTCGGAAGCTGGCTGAACGCCACGGCCGGGTACTGCTCCTGCAGGCGTTGCTGATCCTCAGGATTGGCCAGCAGAACGTGCTGGAAACGGCTCATGATCACCAGCCGCGCCAGCGTCATCTGGTGCAGCTCGCGCCGCAGACGCCGAGCCTGCTCCGGACGGCCGGCCAGCTCCTGCAGCTGCGCGAAGGGTTCCGTGCGCTCGCATTCATCATCATCGAGGTCCAGAACCGTCGCCTGAGGCCGTGCCTGTCCGGCATCCATGCAGGCGATCGCCGATGGGGCCACCACCTGTCGGAAGGCGTAGACCACGTCGAGCGTTCCACCACCGGGGACGCCGTCCAGGAAATCCGCCAACAGCGGGCGGATCTCTCGCAGCCGTGCGGAACCGACCTGGAACAGGGCGGCTGACCGGGACCGAGCCCACTCCGGGTCAAACAGTCCTGGGCGGTCCCCCCAGAGCCGGGCATGGACCACGATCACCGGCTGTCGCTGCGCCAGGGCTTCAAGGGCGACGCTGGCGCGCATGGCGCAGCCCGAGCCGGTGGGATTGGGGAGGATCGGCGTGATCAACAGGCTGTGTGTCATGCGAGCGGCCGGCGAAGGACGTTGAGCAGGCGGGCGCGCCACAGGACCATCCGCCGGTGCAGGGCGTGTTCGATCCGGGAGCGTCGAAGCGCGCCAGGTTCGGCACCGTGCCCGCGCTGGGCCTGGAGGCGGGCGAAGGCGACAGGGGCATAGCGGGCGGCGAGCCGGGCTGCAGCGGCCCATTCCGCGTCGCTCAGGGGAAGCAGCGCCGCATCCACCTGCCAGGGGATGGGCCCCTGGCAGCGCGCTTCCTCGGCGAGACGCGCGAGCATCAGGTGTGGGGAAGGCAGCAGCGGTTCCGGCCGGCTCCAGAGCTCCTGCTCGTACTCCCTGGCCCGCCAGGGGACAACCCGTGTGGGGCGCCACAGCAGGCGCAGGGACTGGCCCGGTCTGCTCCAGTGCCACTGATCCACCCAGTTCAGTGCCTTCGCAGGCGGTCCCGGCGTTGCAGGCCGCCAGTGCAATTGCCGCAGCCGCTGGTCGGCGGCGTCGAGCTGCTGGCGAGGCAGCAGCAGTTGCAGCTCTCCGATCGGCCGGATCCTGCCGGCTTCTGACAGGCGGCTGTGGAGCGCGGCCTCCCCCGCGATCATCACAGGCCCGACTCCTGCGGCCTGGAGCTCTCCCACGATGCCCCGCAACTGATGGAGCTGCAGCTGGGCTTCACTCCAGGCCCGGCGCACCAGCCCAAGCAGGCGGCCAGCGGCCGGGTCGTCGCCCAACCACGCTTCCAGCTGCGTCTGTGGCAGGAGCGGCAGCAGCTGGATCTCACTCCACGGGAGGGCATCCAGCACCACCCCCGCCCGCCAGGCGCGCCAGGCATTCTCCGCCTCGAGGGGGCCCTGGGCGCACAGCACGGTCGCAAGGCTCAGGGGCATCGGACGTTCTCCGCCCGTCGCCGTCGCTTCTGCAGCAGCCAGTGCATCGCTTCGACGTAGTCGGCGCGTCCACGCCTGTCGCGGGTGGTGTTGTGGCTATGAATCCGCCGCCGCACCAGCACATCGGGATGCAGGCCGGAACGGAAGCCGATCTCCTTGGCCCAGCCGAACCAGGCGATGAACTCGCCGGCGCGCAGACAGGGCAGCGGTCCCGACTGCTCGTAGACCTGGCGCCGCCCCAGAAAGCCGCAGGGAGAGAGCAGCGGATAGGGATCGGGGCGACAGGGATAGGCGCCCGGTGGGTCCGAGAACTCCTCCCCGTGGCAGAACACGATCGCCAGCGAGGAATCCGCCTCCAGCACAGCCTTCTGCCTCTGCAGCTTGTCCGGCTGCCAGAGGTCATCCGCATCGAGGAAGGCGATCAGCTGGCCCTGGGCTCGGGCCAGGCCCGCATTGCGGGATGCCGCCGGACCGGGTGTGGGTTCCTCGAGAAGTTCCACCCGGTTGCTGAACCGCTCCCGCACCAGCTCGACGGTGTTATCGCTCGAACCATTGTCGACGACCAGGACCTGCAGCGAGCCGGGGTTCATGCCCTGCTGGTCGAGGATGGAGTCGACCGAGGCGGCGATGAACCGGGCACCGTTGCGAACCGGAACAATGACGCTGATCTCGATCATCCGAGCAGGCCTGACACGGCGCGGTGGATGCCATCGGGGTCGCTGCCGAGTGCCAGGGTGACCGCTGGACAGGAGCTGACCAGGTTCAGCAGCCGCTCGCAGTCGCTGCCGTTGGCTTCGGGGAGCTGGCCCACGGTGCTCGGCAGCAGGGCCAGCAGGGCGTCGACCGCGCTGGCGGGCTCAACGCGGGTCTCCAGACGGCCGGTGATCCGGGGAATGGCCAGAAGGCGGATCGGCATCCGCTCCACCATCCGGTCGGGCCAGACCTCGTTGAGCATCACCACGGCCTTGCCGTCCCCACCCCCCTCGAAGCCATCGGGGTTGCGGGCGCGGCCGCGCAGCGACGGGAAACGCTCCAGATCGTCCTCCCCAACCAGCTTGCCGCTGCAGTACAGGCTGTACACCCAGCCTGCGGCCGCATCGACGAGGCAGTAGTCGTCGCCCGCGAAGTGCATCCCGGCGGCGGCGCAGAGCATCGAGGTGGTGGATTTGCCGGCGCCGCCTGGACCGACCAGCAGGACCGCTCCACGGGCGTCGCCCACCGCTGCGGCATGGACGAACTGAAGGCCGCGTCGCGCAGACCAGCTGTGGAGCAGAAATCGGAAGGGTGAACCGAGTTCCCAGTAAGGCATCGGCAGCGCATCGAGTTTCACGAACCAGGCCCGGCCTGCCTTCACGTCGACCACGCTCAAAACGTCCGGCCCTGCGTTGTAGATGGCGGAAACATTCGTGCCCTGCAGTTCGAGCACCTCGCCGCGGGGGCCGCAGACCTGTTCCCAGTTCTCACGTAACCGCTGGAACAGATCCGCCAGCAGCGGGGCCGATGGCGGGGTGGCCAGCGTCCAGAGACGAATCTCGAGATCAACCGACACGGCGGGGGGCAGCACCAGCGCCAGGTGGGAAAGGGCGTCCTGAACCGGCTGGGCGTTCTGGCCGGGAATGGACAGGACCCGCACCAGCGCTCCGCCGATCCGGAACCCTCGCCGCTCGATGCCTTCCGCCGCAGCCGTCTCCTCGAAGCAGCGGTCGAGCCGCTCAATCAGCTGCCGGCCCTGGGCCGTCTGCTCGCGCGGCTGGGGCCTTGGGGCCCGGATCCAGGGGCGCATGATCGCCTCGAGCTCATGATGCACCCTGATCCCGATCGGGCTGCCCGAGGGCATCGGGCTCGCTGCTGTGCTGGTGGTGGCCGGCTGGACCAGCCCGGCGGCCTCGAGGCTGCCGCGCAGATCGTGGTCGCTCACCTCCACAGGGCCGGCCTTGAGCTGCTCCCAGAGCGCCGTGCCCCCCCCGTCGAGCACGACGTAGCAACCCAGATCGCGGTTGACGACGAGGCTGGTGCCATCGAGGCAGGCCTCCAGCAGATCCGCGTCCGTGTCCGCTGTCCGTGCCGCATGGGTCGGTTCAGGGAGCCCCGGAGCGGGATGGGGCCAACCGGCCGCTGCATCCACCTCATGCACCGGGTCGAGCAGCAGGAGCTCGGCGAGGTCGTTGTAGGTCGACAGGCTGGGGGGGGCGTAGGGCGTGTTCGTCTCCGGAATGTCGGCGTCCGCCGCGGAGGGAGGCGACGCGGCGCAGGGCACGATCAGCTCCAGATCCAGCAGTTGGCTCAGAAAAGGCTGGAGATCGCCGAGCAGCCGATCTGCGGCGAGGTTGTAGCGCCTGGCCAGCGCCTGCACGACAGCGTCGACGCGGGCGCCCTCACCAGCCAGCAGCAGCCACACCTGGCCCGCCACGGGGGAGAGGCTGAAGTAACCGCCGCTGCGAAGGTCGATGGCGACGATCTCCTCACCGAACAACTGATGAATCACGTCCGGTTCGGCCAGACGGTATCCGCAGACAGGGTCGAGGACCCCGGAGAGGGCAGTCATGCGAGGTCTTCCTTGAGACGGGACAGGGTCCGAACCTGCCACAACCGGGCAGGCGGAGATTGGAGGAGCGAAGCCCACAGGCGAAGCATGCGCTGGAGCAAGGTGGTGCTGGGCTCACCGTTGACGCGTTCGAAGGCCTGCATCAAGACTCTGTAGCGATGGCGGCTCCGCCAAAGCCCCCGCACGATCTTCTGTGCTGCCAGGCCACTGAACAGATAAGCGAGATCTGTGTTGATCGGCCCATGGGCAAGCTGGTGGGTGTAGAGCTCTGCGAGCCGCCGGGCTGCAGTGCTGGCGGCTGGACCAGTCTCTGCCGCCTCCGTTGCACCTAGCTGAACGAGAATGCAGCGCAGGGTCTCGATCGCGGCCGGGATGCCCGCCGGGCCGTCCACGTCGACAGCCGCGTTGCCCAGCAGACGGAGCCATCCCTGGGTATCGATCAGATCGCGGGCGATGGCGTCCGGCACGAGGTCGTTGCGCAGGGCATGGTGGGCTGTGAGGCACAGGCCATCCAAGGGCCCCACCACCCGCAGTGTTCCCCCCGCCACTGGCATCTGTCGGGACCTCGCCAGCAGGTGTTGCGCATCGAATCCCCCCAGCTTCCAATGGAGGTCGATGTCGATGCCCGTTAGATCGACGAGGCTGATCGCTTCATTGCCGGCTGAGCCTGGAGAATTTCGGATAAAGGCGACGTACTCGGCGGGGGGGATTGGGCCGATCTTGGGCCGGAATCCACGCGCCTGGAGCAGTTCGATCGCCCTGGTCGCCTCCTCAGGGGTGACCAGGAGATCGATGTCGCCGATGCTCCGCCCAGCCCCACCAGCATGCAGCAGGGCAAGAACGGCCACCCCTTTGAAGGCGGCCACGGTGATGCCGGCGTCCTGGAGCGCCTGATGCACAGCCGTGGCCGCGCGCAGCTGGCGCGAGCTGTTCACCATCTGCTCAAGAACCGCATGCCGGAGGCGTGCGGCTTGGATGGCAGGCAGGAGATGCCGGAAGCTCGCCAGCCGCGCCGCGAGGGTTGGCAGGACCCGCCAGCGTTCGCAGAGGTTCAGGATCTCGGGCCAGCAAGACTCAGAATCGAGTCCTCCCAGCAGCCCCGGAAGTTCGGCGTCAGGGGCCACCAGCAGGCGCATGGTGCGCGTGCGTGGATCTGACCGTCCCAGCTGGGGCGTGCCTTGAGGCATGACTGAGGCGAACGGTTCCACCAGCCACATCTTTACTACGATCTCTGGCCAAAGACCTCATCTTCATCTTGTGTCCATGGCCCATGCCGGACCAGGCCTGGTCTCTGGCGTGCCCTGGCCATTGGCTGGCAGCCAGGCCTTCTGCGGCATGGATGCAGCCACGCGCCGCCGGTTGGCCAGCCAGCTCATGGCAGCACTTCAGCAGGACGTGCTGGCGACCTGGTTCATGCATTCCGTCGATCGGGAGCGAGGCGGTTTTCTCCCGGACCTCGATCGTCGCTGGCGGCCTGAGGGACGACAGGACCGCCTGCTGGAGTTCCAGGCCCGTCAGACCATGAGTGCCGCCCGTCTGGCTGTGGAATTTTCCTCAGAGCATCGCTGGCTGGAACTGGCTCTGCATGGTTTCCGTGCTCTTCGCGACACCCTCTGGGATGCCCAGTACGGGGGGTGGTATCAGTTGGTCGATGCTGAAGGTCGTCCCCTTGCCCGTGGTACCAAGCATGCCCACGGCACTGCGTATGCGATCAGGGCCTGTCTTGCGATCCACCGCGCCTCGGGTGACCCGCAGGCCCTGAAGTTGGCCTGGGAAGGAGTCGCTTGGTTGGAGCGATCTCTCCATGATTCTGTGCATGGTGGCTACCACGGATGGGCATGCCGGGATGGACGCCCCATCCTCAAGCCGGAGGATGCTCCTGATGGCCAAGTGGATAGTGATCCCCTCGGCCACGGCATTGGTCATAAAGACATCAATGTCACCTCGGATCTCCTTAAAACGTTCGCCGAACTCCACGCTGCGGCTCCGTCATCATTGACCGGACAGCGCCTTGAAGAACTGCGTGGCTGCATCACCAGGATGTTGACACCCGATGGCGCTCTTCACTACGTCGCGCATGCCGATTGGAAGCCGGTCCCTGGCCCGGAGCGCTTTGGCTACGTGCTGCAGACAGCCTTCCGCCTGGCCTCGGCAGGAAGCCTTTGCGGCTGGCCGCGCGATGCAACGTTCGAGACCGTCAGGCGGATGGTGAGCCACGCCACCGAATGCGGTTGGCACAGGGGTGGCGGATTCATGACCGGGGGGGCGGCATCCCCTCCTTACAGCCTGGAAGGCCATTCACTCCAGGTGTCGACGCGCTCGTGGTGGGTTCAGCTGGAGGGGCTGCGGTCGCTGATTCTGCTTGCCGTTCAGAATCATCCCACGCGAGCATTCTTCGCCGACAGGCTGGAGGCCCATCTGCGCTTCATCGATTCTCAGATGCGGGATCATCGCTTCGGGGGCTGGTACGCCACGGCGCCTGCAGATCTGCCCTGGCCAGAGCGCCTGATCCCGTCGCGGCGTCGCGTCTGCCTGGCGAAGGGAAACATCTGGAAGGACAGTTCCCATGAAGTGGATGCCTATCTGAATGGAATCCGCATGCTGCTTGGCCTCGATTCTGAGGCCCCTCTCCCCCGGTTTGGATGAGATCGGCGGCAGATGTTCGCAATCTGTCGATCGGGGACCGATGTTTCTCCTTGGAAAGCAACAAGGGCAACGCGCTTTGTCGCGTTTTTCATGCCGGCAGAATGACGGGGTTCCAGCGTCCCTGAGGGGTGCATCACTTCTGCGGTTCGGCCAGCTCTCATGTTGTCGATTCAGAATGTTGTGCGCATGGCGCCAGATCAACGCATGATGTCCTTGCCCCCAGGAATGCTTCTGCCTGGCGCTGCTCAGCATTGCCGGCCCAGCACCTTGGCTGAAGCCTGATCGCCTCCTCTCTGCACCTGCCATCGTTCAGCGGAGTCCAGTCGCCGCCGCAGCCTGCGCCCGTTGTTGACGGATGCAGGGTCGAAGGCCGCCAGTTGGCCTTTCAGAATTCGCTTCAGCGGATCGCTCCGGAGACAGGGGGATCCCTCAACTGCTCTGCAGCAGCTGCAGGCAGGCGGTGCGCTGGCTGAGCAGCAGCACCAGGTGCTCGCCCGCTCCCACCAGGCCCGTCTGGCGGCGCAGCTGCTCGGTCTGCACCAGGGCCAGGCCGCAGGTCTCCACCAGCAGCAGCGGCATCGTGGAGGTGGTTCCGTGCATCGCCTGCAGGTCGAGTGCCTGCTGCACGGCCCGCCTGCTGCGCTCCAGCCCCAGGCGCTCCACCAGCTCGGGCCAGAGATGGTTCACCGGCGTGAAGCGGGCCAGATCAAGGTTGGGATCGGTCATCGATGAGCGGGAACGGGCTGAGGCGTGGCGGTGAGGCAGGCCGCTCGGTGGGTGAACGGTTCGAGGTTCACGCCGGCTCTGATTGAGCCGCTGTCAACAAGGCGCTGTCATCAAGCTGCCGTCATCAAGACGGCGGTGCTCTGGCCGGCGCTGCTCAGGCCGGGGGGAGCTCCGCCAGTGCCGCCTCGATCATCGCCGCCGTCACCGGGATCGTCTCCAGGGCGTCGTCGTTGTCGAGGAAGGCGTCGAAGGAGGCGTAGCGCCGCAGGCAGGGCTCCGCTCCCGGCGCGTTGCAGGCGGCGTCCCAGTCGCCGTCCTCAGGTGCCACGGCGGCGTAGGCCTGCAGCGCCTCCTGCGGATCGCCGCCATCGCCGATTCCCTCGCCATGCCAGATCACCTCGAAGAACGTCATGGCTATGCGGGTTCAGAGCCCAGGATGGCACCGTCAGAGCCAGCGCCGGTCCTGATGGGGAACCGTGTCCGCTGATCGCCGTCCTCTGGCAGGCAAGGAAGACGGCGGGCGGCAGCGCATCGTGCTGATCTCTGCGCTGTGCGTGTTGTCCCGTGCTCACTCCCGCAGCCTGGGCAGCAACTGCACCAGATTGCAGGGCCGGGTGCTCTCCTCGAGCTGGGCATGGATCAGCCGGTCCCAGGCGGTTTCCACCGCATCGAGCGAACCTGGCAGGACGAAGATCACGGTGCCGTTGGCCACTCCTGCCAGGCAGCGGCTCTGCAGGGTGCTCGTGCCGATCGTCTCGAAGGAGAGCACGCGGAACAGCTCGCCGAAGCCCTCGATCGTCTTGTCGAGAAGCGGTGCCACCGCCTCGGGGGTGCCGTCGCGGCCGGTGAGGCCGGTGCCGCCGCTGCTGATCACCACCTGCACGGTCGGATCGGCGATCCAGCGGCTGATCTCGGAGCGGATGCGGTAGCGGTCGTCCGGCACGAGGGTGCGTTCCACCAGCCGGTGACCCGCCGCCTCCAGTCGCTGCTGCAGCGCTTCACCGGAGCGGTCCTCCGCCAGGGTGCGCGTGTCGGACACCGTGAGCAGGGCGATGGCGAGCGACACGACGGGGGGGCTGCTGGGCGGATCGTAGGGAGGGCGGATGCTCGCAACCGCAGTGGGGAGCCTTTGCTCGGGTGATGCCCATGGGGCCCTATCCGCTCGCCTGGGGGTCGGTGCTCGCCGCCAGTTCGGCGGCTATGAGTCCGAGGAATCGTCGGTGCAGGGGGGAGGGCTCGAGCTGGACAAGTGCAAGCGCTCGAAGCGCGCGAGCCTGGAGTTGATCGCGTCGAGCTGCACGATCTCGTTCTCGAGCAGCGCGATCTCGCTCTCGATCTGCTCGGTGTCGCTCTGCAGCTGCTTCATCCGCTGCTCGTGCTCCTTCTCCCTGCGCTCGAACTCGGTCTTCCTCCGCTCGAACTCGATCGCCCTGATCTCGTAGTCGACGACGGGTCGCCAGTTGAGCATCGCCAACCAGCGTCGCCAACGAGGCAGCGAGGAGAGGAACTCCGATCTGCTGATTGAGCTGGATCCGGGAGACTCCAGGGAGATCGACATGGTCATAGCCAGTGAACAGTGTGATCAGAACCAGCAGCAGGCCGGCGGCGATCGTGATCCAGCCCTGAAGATCAAATCCGAGAAAAACCATAGCCAGAACCGATTGCCCGAACTGCCTTCAGGGATGAGTGGTCGTCCAGCCACCGCCATCCGCCAGGCCTGCAGGCCGTACGCCTCAACAGCCCAGGCTGAGGCGGAGCGACGGGGCCCGCATCCGTGAAAGCACCGAATCGCGTCGCCAGCGGGACGGGGCGCTGAGCCGGCGGCTTCGCCGACGGGGCTCACGGGTGCCTGAGGGGGCGGCGCCGAATGCGGTGCCATGGGCCAGCGGCCTTACCGTGCCAGTGCCGTCCGGCCTCTGAAGCGATGGGTCCACGCCGTGCCGCCTGCCTCCCGCGGCTGTCCGTGCTGCTGCTGCCGGCTCTGGTCTGCCTGCTGCAGCCGGGCGAGGCCGAGGCCGGGCCGCTCGTCCGTCGGGCCCAGGAACGCAGGGCCTGTCAGGAGTTCGCCGGCAGGCTGCAGCAGGCCAGCGGCAACCCCGCCATGGCCCAGCAGGTGTATCAGCAGGGGGTGTTGCAGCTGGTGAGCCGCTTCGGTGAAAACCCCTGCGGCGACATCCCGGCACCGACGGCCGCCGTGACGCCGGCCAACCCTGCGGCGAGCACCTCCCCGGGCGCGGTTCCGGCGGGGGCCAGCCCGGCGCCGACCGCACCTGCTGTGGCGCCGGCCAGTCCGGCAGCGGCCTCCAGCGGTGCCGCAGCGGCCACAGGGGGCACCGCTGCTCCCAGCTCCCAGCAGCAGCAGGCCTGCCAGCAGTTCGCCGGCAAGCTGCAGGCCGCGGCCGCCAGCGGTGGTGCCGCCGCGGCCCAGCAGACCTACACGATGGGGCTCCAAATGCTCAGCGGCATGTTCGGCCCCAACCCCTGCCCGGCGGTGAAGGCGCCGCAGTGATGGCCAGCTCTCCTGAAAGCGGCACCAGCGCCTGCGTGGTGAAGGTGCGCCTGTTCGCCGGGCTGAGGGAGCGTGCCGGCTGGGGCGAGCGGCTGGTGCGCGTGGAGGGTGACCCGGCAACACCGCTGCTGCTCTGGCGGCAGCTGCGGCTGGTCGAGGCCTGGAGCGAATCCAGCGAACAGGGTGCTGCGGCGGTTGGCGAGCCGTTCCACCCGCCTGTGCCGCGGGGGCATCAGGCGAACGAACCCACAGCGGCCACGGTTCGCCGCGCAGCGCCCGCCGAGGCGGACAGGCCCCGCCCGGATCTCGTCGGAGGCAGCCCCGATCGTGAGGCCACCGGCGATGGCCTGCCTGTGGGTGTGCGGGTGGCGATCAACCAGGCCTTCGCCGCGGCCGACACGCCCCTGGCCGACGGCGACGAGCTGGCCTTCCTGCCGCCGATCAGCGGCGGCTGAGCGATGGAGAACAGCGCCCACCGAGCCGAACGACCGGCCGAGCCCATGCCATCCGGATCGGCGGCGAAGCACTCTGGCCCCGCCGGCCGGCTGCTGCCGGGGCAGCACGCCGGGACGAGCCAGCCCCTGAGCGCCGCTCCTGGGCAGAGCCTGGCTCCCCACGGCGCTGGCGCTGAACTGGAGCTGCGGCTCAGCGAGGAACCCTTCAGCCCCCTGGACGTGCTGGGTCGCTGGCAGCAGCGGCTGGCGCAACGGCCGCAGGGAGCGCCGGCCGCCGAAAGCCATTTCCTCGGGCGGGTGCGGGCCATCGGCGGGGCGGGCGAGTGCGTCGCGGCGCTGGAGCTGGAGCACTACCCCGGCATGACCGAGGCCCAGATCGAGCTCCTGGCCCGCAACGCCGCCGTGCGCCATGGCGTCGTTGCGGTGCTGGTGTGGCACCGGGTGGGCCGGGTGCTCCCCGGCGAGACGATCGTGCTGGTGGCGGTGGCGGCCGATCGGCGCGGCCCCGCCCAGCGCTGCGGCCAGGAGCTGCTCGAAGCGCTCAAGCATGAGGCCCCGTTCTGGAAGCGGGAGCTGCGCCCCGACGGCACGGGTCACTGGGTGCAGGGCAACACGGCGTTGTGAAGAGGCCTGCTGTCAGGGCAGTTGCAGAGCACTGGCCACGACTGCGAAGGCGTGCTGCATGGATGTCGCCGGGGCGTCAGAGCGTCTCCACGCCGGTGGATCGCACAGGACTCAAGATCCGCTTCAGAACAACGGCAGCCGCAGCAGCTGGGCCCACAGCGCTGTGCCGGCCGCCAGGGCCCCCAGTTCCGCCGGGATCTCCAGCAGCAGGTCGGCCCCCTGCAGGGAGCCGATGCGCGAGGAGGCCTGAGACCCCTCGACCCGGGCCCGTAACTCCCCCGCCTCATCCACCACGAGCCGGGCGCGGGCCAGCTCCGGCCGGCCGGGATTGCGCTTCAGCACCGCCTCCAGCCGCACCTTCAGCCGCGGCAACGGCTGCGGCTGCGCGGCGCCCTCCAGCCGCTGCAAGGCCGGCCAGAGCAGCTGCAGCGCCGTGATCGCCGCCGCCACCGGATTGCCCGGCAGCCCGAAGAACGGCGTGCCGCCGATGTGCCCCCAGGCGAACGGCCGCCCGGGCCGCAGAAACAGCTTCCAGAAGCTCACCTCCCCCAGCTCCGCCACCAGCGCGCGGATCCAGTCGGTGTCGCCGGCCGAAACGCCGCCGGTGCTCACCACCACATCGCAGCCCTCGGCCAGTGCCCCCAGGGCCTGGCGCAGGGCGTCGGGCTGATCGCCCACCACCCGCCGCTCGGCCACCACCGCACCGAGCCGCTGCAGCAGCGCCTCCAGCAGGGTGCCGTTGCTCTCCCAGATCTGGCCCGGGCCGCGGGGCGTGCCGGCCGCCACCAGTTCATCGCCGCTGATCAGCAGCCCGATCCGGGGCCGCGGCCGCACCGGGAGCATCGCCACCCCGCAGCTGGCCAGCCGCCCCAGCTCCGCCGGCCCGAGCCGCACCCCCGCCGCCAGGAGTTCCGCTCCGGCTGCCGCCTCCTCCTCGGCGCCGCGGATCCAGGGGTTCGGCCCGGCGGGCTTCACCAGCCGGATCGCGTCCGCTTCGGCGGCCACCAGCTCCTGGGGCAGCACCCGCTGGGCTCCCTCCGGCAGGGGGGCACCGGTGAGGATGCGGATCGCCTCGCCGGCGGCCAGGGCGCCGGTGAAGGGAGCTCCCGCCGCCGAGCGCCCCACCAGCGGCCACATCGCCCCCGTCTCCGGCACGGCGGCCTCGCTGATGGCGTAGCCATCCATGATCGAGGCGCGGAAACCGGGCACCGCCTCGGTGGCACACACGGGCTCGGCGCTCACCCGCCCCAGGGCCGCCGCCAGCGGAACGGTTTCGGCGCCGGGCAGAGGGTTGAGGGCCGCCAGCACTTGGAGGCGGGCCTGCTCCAGCGGCAGGCCTTCGCGGCCATAGGGCTCGGACACGGGTGCAGCGCAGCGGAGGCTATGGCCAGGATCCCACCGGCGACGCCTGCGTGGAGGTGCTCGAGGGGCCCACCCCGACGGCGGGCGTCCCCGGCACAGGCATGCCCAGACGATGCAGGTCGAGTGGCGCTCCGCCTGGCGCCTGGTCGCTCCGGTGGCGCGGGAGCCATGGACCGGGAGAGGAGACGCGATGGGCTGTTCCCCTCCCGGTGCAGATCCGCTCTGAACGCTGGTGTGCTGCGAGCGCTCAGCCGGCCCCGCGCCCCGCCTCCCCGTCGCGGACCCAGTCACCGTTGCGACCGCCGCTCTTGGCCAGCAGCCGCACCGGCCCGATCGTCATCGCCGGATCGGCGCTCTTGACCATGTCGTAAAGGGTGAGCAGGCCCACCTGCACGGCGGTGAGGGCCTCCATCTCGACGCCGGTGTGGCCGGTGGTGCGGGCCTTCGCCTCCAGCCGCAGGCCGCTGCCGTCGGCCGTCGGCTCCAGCTGCACCGACACGCCGGAGAGGGGGATCGGATGGCACAGGGGAATCAGCTCCCAGGTGCGCTTGGCCGCCTGGATCGCCGCCACCCGCGCCACCGCCAGCACATCGCCCTTGGCGGCCCGTCCCTCCAGCACCAGGGTCAGCACCTCCGGCCGCATGGTGATGAAGCCCTCGGCCGTGGCCTCGCGCCGGGTCGCCTCCCGGTCGCCCACCTCCACCATGTGCACCTCGCCGGCGGCATTGAGGTGGGTGAGCGACGCGGGGGTGGGATCGGTCATGGTGGCGATGCTGGCAGGGAGGAGGAGCCACAGGCGGCCCTGCACCCTCCGGCCAGCCTGCGCCGAGGGCACCACCCCCCAGGCCCCGCCGCCAGACTCCTCCCATGTCGAACGCCACCGCCAACCCGGCGCCCGCCGATCCGGCCCCCGTGCTGGTGTTCGACGGTGGCTGCGTGTTCTGCCGCCATTTCGCCGAGCTGAGCGAACTGCGCAGCGGCATCCCGGGGCTGCGGATCCGCGATGGCCGCGCCGAGGGGGCGCTGCGCGAGAGCCTTGAGCGACGTGGCTATCGCCTGCGTGACGGTGCGGTGCTGCTGGACGGCGAGCGTGTGCTGCATGGGGCCGAGGCGATCCAGTGGCTGTGCGCGCGCATGACGCCGAGCGCCGCCCTGCTGCGACTGCTGGCGCCACTGCTGGCCACCCCGGCACGGGCACGGGCGCTGTACCCGCTGCTGCTGCTGGCCCGCCGCGGCGCCCTGGCCCTGCGGGGTCTGCCGGTGGATCCGGGCGCGACCGTCGTCGGTCGCGGCGAACGATCCGCGGGCGGCGAGCCGGGAGGCCTCTGACTGCCCTCTTGGCCGCTCCCCGTCCAGTGCCGCCGCAACGGTGTCATGTCACCTGTGACACGTCTCACGGCGGCTGGCAACAAAGCGTCCCTCTTGAATGGCATGGTCTTTGCCATCAAGCCATGAGCGCCCTGGCCTCCTTTCTGGCTGCACTGCCCCGGAGCCCTGAGCTGCAGCAGAAGCTGCGCGAGGCGACCACGGCCGAAGCCTTCACGGAGGTGGCCCAGCGCGCCGGATTCGACCTCAAGCCGATCGATCTGGTGGAGTGCTTCTGCGAGCAGCTGAGCAGGGGAAGCGAGACCGAACGGCTGGAGCTGTTCAATGCCTGCTCCTGGGACTTCGGCGAACTGGCCTGGCTGCTGCGCAGCATCGCCGAGCGGGAGGCATCGGCCGGCTGAGCGGCTCCCAGGATGGGGGCCAGCCTCAGGGCCTGGATGTCTGACATCACGCGTGCAAGCGGGCCGGGCCGCGCCGCCGGGCCCGGTGACAACGGGGTGCCGGTGCTGCTGCTGCAGGGCTGGCTGGGCTCCGGGCCCGGTCACTGGCAGCGGCACTGGTTGCGGCTGCGGCCCCACTGGCAGCTGGTGGATTTCGGCAGCTGGGAGCACCCTGAACCGCAGGGTTGGCGCCTGGCCCTGGCCACGGCGATCGCAGCCTGTGAGCGACCGCCGCTGCTGATCGCCCACAGCCTCGGCTGCCTGGCGGCCGCCGGCCTGCTGGCCGGGCCCGGGGCCCCAGAGGTGGCTGCCGCTCTGTTGGTGGCACCCCCCGATCCCGGCCGACCGGACACCCCGGATGCGTTGCGCCCCTTCCATCCGGTGCCGCGTGCCCGCTTGAGGGTGCCGGGGCAGCTGCTGCTCAGCAGTGACGATCCCTATGCCAGCGAGGCCTATGCCCTGGAGCTGGCCGCCGCCTGGGGCCTGGAGCCGCTGCGCCTGGGACCGCTGGGGCATATCAATGCCGAAAGCGGCCTCGGCCCCTGGACCCAGGGGCTGGCCCTGGCCGAGGCCCTGCTCGAGCGGGTGACCACCGCCGGCTGAGAGGCGGCGGCGGCGAACGATCTCTGCACCGACAGCTCTCTGCGCCCAGACCTCGGCGCGCAGGCCCCCCGGCGCCCGCGGCAGGCCGATCCGCCACCTTCGGTTCACGGCGAGAGACGGACAGGCCCCCGGTGCTCTGCTGCCTACCGGCGCATGCAGGAGCGGCCTCGTCGCCACAGCATGAGGGCAGCGTCGCGAACCCGGTGCAGCTCTCCGCCGCCCAGCCGATCTGGTCCCTGAGCGTGCAGGAGGCCTGGGCCGCCGTGCAGAGCCGCCCGGAGGGGCTCAGCCAGGCGGAGGCCAGCCAGCGTCTGGAGCGCTACGGCGCCAACCGGCTGCCACCCCAGAAGCGTCGCCCCCTCCTGCTGCGCCTCACCGACCAGCTGCTGCACTTCATGGCGCTGCTGCTCTGGGTGGCGGGCACGCTGGCGTTCGTGGCCGGGGCGCCGCAGCTGGGCTGGGCGATCTGGGCGGTGATCCTGATCAACGGCGCCTTCTCTTTCTGGCAGGAGTTCAAGGCGGAACGCACCCTCGAGGCCCTGGCCGGCAATCTGCCGCCGCGGGTGCGGGTGTGGCGCGACGGGCGGCTGCAGGAGCGCAGCGCCGACCAGCTCGTCTGCGGCGATCGGGTGGCGCTGGAGGAGGGCGATCAGGTGCCGGCCGACTGCCGCGTGGTGGAGGCGCACCAGCTGTATCTGGATCTGTCGGTGCTCACCGGCGAGGCGCTGCCGGTGGCCCGTGACGCCGAACCCCACGGCAGCGAGGGCCTGCCCGCCCGGGAGCGCACCAACCTGCTGCTGGCCGGGTGCACCGTGGCCTCGGGCCGCGGCGAGGGGCTGGTGTACGCCACCGCCAGCGAGACGGAGTTCGGCCAGGTGGCGCACCTGAGCGCCAGCACGGCCCGCAGCACCAGCACCCTGGAGGCGCAGATCCAGCGGATCGTGCACACGATCACCCTGATCGCGGTGGGCACAGGCGTGTTCACCTTCACGCTCAGCGTGCTGGTGGAGCGCATGGCACCGCTCGAGAGCCTGCTCTATGCGGTGGGTTCATCGTCGGCCTGGTGCCCGAGGGCCTGCTGCCTCTGGTGACGCTGACCCTGGCGCTGAACGTGCAGCGCATGGCCCGCCGCAACGCTCTGGTGCGGCGCCTCTCGGCGATGGAGACGCTCGGTTCGGTGAGCGTGATCTGCTCTGACAAGACCGGCACGATCACCCAGAACCGCATGGCGGTGGAGGAGTGCTGGCTGCCCGAGGAGGCCCCGGAGCTGCGGCGCCTGCTGCTGCTGGCCGCCAGCCTCTGCTCGAACGCGCGCCTCGAGCATGGGAACGCTGGCCCCGAACAGGTCACCCCCGAGCCCTGGCGGGCCAGCGGCGATCCCACCGAGACGGCCCTGCTGCTGGCGGCGGCCGAGGTGGGCCTGATCCACGGCGAGCAGCAGCGGCGCTTCCCGCGCCGGCGTGAGCTGCCGTTCGCCTCGATCACCGCCGCCGCATGACGGTGGTGATCGAGGCGAGCGGGCCGATCGAGGGCCTGCCGCTCCGCGAGGCCGATGCCGCCACACCGTCTGCCGGAACCTCCTCTGCCGCCACACCATCCCTGCTGGCGATCACCAAGGGGGCGCCGCTGGAGGTGCTGCAGCTGTGCACGGGCTGGCTGACGCCGGCGGGTGTCGTGCCGCTCGATGATGCGGCGCGGCAGCGGGCGGTGCAGGCCAACGATGGGCTGGCCGCGCGCGGCTTCCGGGTGATCGCCGTGGCGGTGCGCAGGGGCGATGCCGGCCTGCTGCCGCTGGCGCCGGAGGTCCTGGAGGCGGAGCTGTGGCTGGTGGGCCTGATCGGGCTGTATGACCCGCCGCGGCCGGAGGTGGGCGAGGCGATCCGCCAGTGCCGCCAGGCGGGCATCAAGGTGACGATGGTGACGGGTGACTATGGCCTCACCGCCCAGGCGATCGCCCGCCAGATCGGCCTGCTCGACCCGCCGGAGCCGAACGGGGCCACGGCTGGCGCGGCGCGGCCGGTTGCGGTCGCGGCTTCCGGTGTCTCCGGCGCCGATCCGGTGCGGGTGATCGAAGGGGCGATGCTGGCCCGCCTCAGCGATGCGCATCTGCGGGCGCTGCTCAAGTACCGCAGCCGGCTGGTGTTCGCCCGCATGGCGCCGGAGCAGAAGCTGCGGCTGGTCCAGGCCTACCGCGACCTGGGCGAGGTGGTGGCCGTCACCGGAGATGGGGTGAACGACGCGCCGGCGTTGCGGGCGGCGGATGTGGGGGTGGCGATGGGCCGCATCGGCACCGACGTGGCGCGCGAGGCGGCCGACATCGTGCTGCTCGACGACCACTTCGCCACGATCGTCGAGGCGGTGCGCTATGGCCGCGGCGTGGTGGCCAACATCCGCAGGTTCATCACCTACATCCTGGTGTCGAACGTGGCGGAGGCGGCGCCGTTCCTGGCGATGGTGGCCTTCCGCATCCCGGCGGCCCTCACCGTGATGCAGATCCTGGCGGTGGATCTGGGCACCGATCTGCTGCCGGCCCTGGGGCTGGGGGCGGAGGCGCCGGAGTCGGGCCTGATGCACAGGCCGCCGCGGCGGCGCCAGGCACCGCTGCTCGATGGCCCGGTGCTGCGGCGCGCCTTTCTGGTTCTGGGGCCGCTGGAGGCGGGCCTGGCGCTGCTGGCCTATGGGCTGGTGTGGCGGCAGGCGGGGGTGACGGGGCCGCAGCTGCAGGCCCTGGCCCCCCAGCTGCTGCAGCACACGGCGCCGGCGGCATTGCAGGCGGTGCAGCAGCGCGCCTCGAGCGTGGCCTTCACCGCGATCGTGCTGGGCCAGGTGGGGGCGCTGATGGCCTGCCGCAGCGAATGGCGGCCCTCCTGGCGGATGCTGCGCGAGCCCAACCCGTTGCTGTGGTGGGGGGTGATCAGCGAGCTGCTGCTGCTGGCGGCGCTGCTGCTGGTGCCGGCCTTGGGGGTGGTGTTCGCGCTGGGGCCCTACCCGCTGCGCTGGCTGCCCCTGCTGGCCCTGTCGGCGCCGTTGATCGTCCTGGTGGACGACCTGCGCAAGCGCTGGCCGCGGCGCCGGACACGGGAGCGAGCCGTGGGCCCGGGCTGACCGGGATTGGTTTCACTGTGCCCAGACAACGCTGCGCCAGGCGGCATGGGGCCGGTACCTTGCGGTTTTCGTGCCGCGCCGGTGGGCTGGGATCACGGTTACTCCTCGCGGGATACCTACACGGCCCATTTCCATAGCGAAATGGCGCCCAACTGGCTGGATTTCGCTGCCCTGGTGAAGGGCCATGCGCCGCCGCGCCGCCGGGAGGGGGCCTCGTTCCGCTATCTGGAGCTGGGCTGTGGCATGGGCTTCGGCCTCTGCCTGCTGGCGGCCCTCTACCCGGAGGGGCGCTTCCTCGGCGTCGACTTCCACCCCGACCACATCGCCCATGGCCGCCGCCTGGCCGAGACCCTGGGCCTGGAGAACCTGCGCTTTCAGGAGGCGGATTTCGTCGACCTGCAGGCCGATCCCTCCCCCCTCGGCTTCGAGCGGGGCGAGACGGGTCCGTATCACTACGTGGCCGCCCACGGCATCGCCACCTGGGTGGTGGAGCCGGTGCAGCAGGCGCTGCTGGCGGTGGCCTCGGCGGCGCTGCTACCGGGCGGACTCTTCTACAACTCGTACAAGACCCTGCCCGGCTGGCTGCCGCTGACGGCCTTTCAGCAACTGGTGCGGCTGGAGCTGCAGCGGGGCGAACCGGCTCTGCCGGGCGAGGCCTTCCGGCGGGCGACCGCCACCCTGGCCAGCCTGCTGGGGGAGGAGGGCCAGGCCACGCCCCTGCGCAATCTGCTGCCGACGCTGAGCACGGAGCTGGACGACCTGCGCCTCGACAACGTCCCCTACCTGCTGGGCGAATACGACAACGCCGGCTGGCAGCCGCTGTATGTGGCCGAGATGCACCAGCGCTGCGCCGCCCACAAGCTGCGGCCGGTCGCCACCGCCAATCTGCCGGAGCTGTTCGAGGAGCTGCTGCCCGAGCCGCTCCGCAGCCAGGTGAACGGCGAACCGAATGGGCTCATCCGCCAGACCCTGATCGATCTGGCCTGCGCGAGACGCTTCCGCCGCGATCTCTTTGCACGCGGCAGCGTGCGCCTCAGCCCCGACGCCTGGCGCCGCCGCCTGAGCGGCCTGCGCCTGCGCCGGCGAGAAACGCCGTCCCGGCAGGACTGGCGCTTCCGCACCAGCTTCGGAGAGCTGAGCGTGCCTCCGGCGATCTGCGAGGCGATGGAGGCGGCCCTGGCCCCGGGCCCGCGCAGCCTGGCGGAGCTGGCCGAGGCGATCGGCCAGCCGCCGGTGGAGGCGCTGCGCCTGGCGGCGCTGCTGCTGCATGAGGAGCGGCTGGGCCTTGATCGCGGTGAGGCGGGAGCTCAGGCTCAGGCCGGCTGCGAGCGGGCGAATGCCCGTCTACTGCAGCGCATGGCGGAGGGCTGGGGCTACGGCAGCCTGGCGGCGCCGGCGGTGGGCAGCGGCGTGGACTGCTCCCTGGTGGAGGCTCTCTGCTGCCAGGCCCCGGGCCAGGGCCCCCTGGGAGCCACGGAGGAGCGCTGGCTGCTGGAGCGGCTGCGCGAGCTCGGTGCCCGATCCGCCTCCACCGCCAACAACGATGTGAAGCCGGTCTACGCTTTGGATGAAAAGACTCTGTATGTCGTGACCGCGTTCCAGCGCGATCGCCTGCCTTTTCTGCAGGCGCTGGGCGTGGTTCTCGCCCGATTCCAGCCCCGGAGTCCCGGCCATGCCGATGCCTGACCTGAGCACGCTTCTGAACTCTTACCGCACCAGGGCCCGCTCTGGCAGCCGAACCGCCGCTTCAGGCGTGCGGGGTCGGCGACGGCGGCGACCGGTTGCCGTGGAAGCGGGCAGCGCCATGCGGCTACGGCGACGGACAAGGGGAAGTGCCC
The DNA here is from genome assembly GCF_015840715.1 of Synechococcus sp. CBW1004. Classification (NCBI taxonomy): domain Bacteria; kingdom Bacillati; phylum Cyanobacteriota; class Cyanophyceae; order Synechococcales; family Synechococcaceae; genus Synechococcus; species Synechococcus sp. CBW1004. The sequence goes on from NZ_CP060397.1 coordinate 3,265,676, forward strand.
TGGTGCTGGCCCTGATGGCGGGTCTGGTGGCGCTGATCGGTGCGCTGCTGCTGGCCAGTCGCCTGTTCTCCTCCCGCTTCAGCAGCGCCTCCCGCAGCGACACCCTGGCGGCCCGTGAGGCAGCGGAGTATGGGCTGAATACCATTCAGGCGAAGCTGAACACCAACGAGCTCGGCTATCTCTGGGTCACCAAAAAAGAGCAATGGGGCAACGTCACCCGTGAAGCTCTTGGAAACTGTCAAGTGTCCGTCCTTGACGCCGACGGCGAAGAGATTGCGAACCTGCCTGCGCTCCCGGATGAGCTGGCGGCCTCCGAAGCTCAGGAGATCAAAAGCGCAGGCGATACCAGAATCACCTATGAACTCACTGGCTTTCAGCCTCCCAACTTGCCAGTTGGTCCAGAGTTAAAAGATGAAGATAGAGAATCGCTCCTGGCTCAGGAGGCGTTCTGTGGCGAGACGGGATCCGGGAGTGATTTCGGTAATCTCAATGGCGGTTCCGCTATCATCACGGTCACTGGGACCGTCACACGCGGCAATAACAAAACCACGTTCAAGCTCAGTCGTCGCACACACGTGGCGGCTGCATCGGCCGGGACAGAGCTTGTTGCCTCTTTCGTCATTCTTGGTAATGCTTACAAGGCCGACAAAAAGAACAAATTTGGCGACGATTCCGATATTACGCAGCTTCTCTCCGCGGATGGCAATATTTGTTACGGAACGGTTGATAGTCCAGGCTGCTTCAGTCCTGACCTGCCCAAGACTGTCATCGGCTGTTTCGACCTTGGCTCTTGCTTGATTAATAATGTTGATCTTGACGATAAAACACGCTCTAAATATTGCAAAGATGTTCAGCCAAAAGAGAAAGGAAAAAAGAAAACAAAAGCGGGATTTACTTGTAACGAGTTCCAGCAAATTGGTGATCTCCCGCCAGTGCCATTGCCAAGCACCTCTGGGATGGTGATCAGCGGCTCTCTGTATCAGGACTCTGATTGGGAAGATTATTCTCGCGAATATGACTGCAAGGCGGATGAAGTTGGCTCTGGCTCCTCAAAAGTTATTCAATGGAATTGCGAAATTGATGGAGGTATCTCGAGTGGCAAGGGCAAGGGCAAGGGCAAGGGCAAGGGCAAGGACACAAGCGCTGACCTTGAAGATGTCCGCTTCCCCTATCTGAATACTGCCAAGCTTCCCTCCAGTCTTGCTGCGACATGGAGCCTCAGTAATTCAGATTTAGTCCCCGGTTGTTATTTCGCGGGGGTGGACGCAAGCAATTCTGCCAGTAAGGCGGACCAGATCAAAACAACGGCCATCAATTGCTTGGTTGATAAAATAAAGATTGATAATGATAGCAAGTTCGGCAATTTTATTGTGCACACTGCCAACGGCGGGAATCAACTGCTTCCCGTAAATATTTTCCTTCATGGCGATGATAAGGATAAGGTCGAATTGTCCAAAGGGGGCATCCAGGGAAATGACGTGAGCCAATACGGTTGGAATCGATTGCGCATCCTTGGCGAGCCACAGGAGACAGCAGATGGTGATCCAGTGGCCTGCGATGTCTCCAGCCCGATTGTCAGCAAAGGGAGCAAGACCAATGACCTTGATAATCTCTTTCTGTGGCTGCCCAATGCTTCGTTGGAATACGATAAAAAGGGCACCAAAGAAAATTCTTTTGCTGTCATCTGGGTGTGTCAGTTTACTGGTCCCAAGAAGGACAAGGATGGCACTAAATTTTCCATTGTCACGCCCTTCCCCGAGGAGGTGGCGCGAGCCGGCGTTGCCGGAATTGATCCCACGCTCGGCTCCAGTTTCGTCACGGTCGGTGGTGGTACCTATCGCGGCTTCGGATCGCAGGACAGTCCGGGATCGTGAACATCAGGCACCTGTCAGGATCCGATCTGCATCGGGGGGCGAGTCTGTGGCGGTCGCGGCCCCCCATCTCCCTGCGTCGTCGTCCAGCTGTCCGGCAGAGTGGCGGCTTCACCATCCTGGAGGCCCTGATCGGGGTGGTGATTCTCACTGCCTCCATCGGTGCCTTGGCTGTCGTCACGGCCCGGCAGTGGAGCCGCTCCGTGGATGTGGATGTGCTCGATCGGGTCGAGAATGCCGTCGCCAGTGATCTGGGTTGGCTGAAGACCTACGCCAAGTACTGGCGCATGACCAGCGGCCCCTATCCGCTCACCTGTGAGCAGGCCGGCTTCGGCAGTGACTGCACAGATTTTGTGACGTCAAAATTGGCAACCGTCTATGAGCCGGATCCGGCTCTCTGCACAGAAACAACCGGTCTGGCCGAAGGGTTCGTCGAAGCGGCCAGCACGGTTTCGCTCACGCCAGCGCGGCCGTTTGCCATTGATCCGGAGACTCTGACCCAGACCCTGTTGACCAGCGACCCCAACCCTGATCCTGGAGAAGGCCAATACGAATCCTCGCTTCCACCGGGAGCAACCCTGGTGCGTACCATCACGCCGGGCACCAATATTGTTTTCCTCTCGTATTCGCTCACGGGTGGCAATGCGGCTGCCTACGGCTTCCTTCGCGAAGCGGCCCTGCAGTTAGATGCCTCTGCCTGGTGCCCATGAGCATCCGACACCTCCGCCACGTGCATCGAGCGGCGGGTTTCACCCTGGTGGAGTTGCTCGTCACGGCGGCTGTGCTGGTGGTGGTGTCCTCGATCAGCTTCCCGAATGTGGTGCGTTTCTATGAGGATCAGAAGCTGCGCCAGGCTGCCATTGAACTCCAGAGCCATCTGCAGCGTGGTCGCACCCTGGCCCAGCGCTTCCAGAATCTCTGCACCCTGGGGATCAGCAGCGGCGCCGCTGGCGCTGCGGTGCAGGTGAGCGGCACCACCGTCACGAATAATTCCTGTGCAGCCGCCAACCTGCAGGCGCTTGATCTCAGCGCCGTGACGGGTGTGAGCGGCCTCAGCGTCACCTGCTCAGGCAGCGGCTGCAGCACCCCCGTTGCCATCAATTTTCTTCCCCTCGGGGTGCTGGCGGGTGACGCTCAGACCGTGTTCCTCGCGGGAACCGCCACCGCCACCCAGTTCTGCGTGGACCTGGACCTCACCCTGATCCGTGTCGGCTTCCGCAACGGCAGCAGTGGCGCCTGCACCTACTCGCGCAGCTGAACGGAACCATGGCTCAGCCTTCTCGCCCTCCAGTCGCCCGCCGGGCTTCCGTCCTGCGCCTGCAGCGCAGGCAGCGGCAGATCCAGGGCATCAGCCTCACGGAGCTGCTGATTGGGGTGGTGATCTCCATCGTGGTGCTCGGGGCCGGGGTGCAGGTGCTGGTCTCCCTGATCCGGGGGGACACCGCCACCCAGGTGGAACTCAACCGCAAGGACGGGGTCAGCCGCGTGCTCGGTCTGATGCAGGAGGAGATCCGCGACGCGCAGCGGGTGGAGAGCGGAGGTAGCCTGACAGCCCTGTCCGGCTGCAGCACAACGCCGCTGTTGGTCCTCCGTGGCGCAACAGGCGCCGAGGACATCTCTTATGGCCTGCTCACCCAGGCCACCAGCGCCACGTGGCGGGGTCCGGCCCGTGTAGTGCGTTGCGGTCTCCCTTATAACACCAACGGCCAACTGGACACTACGGCCAGTCGTAGCGAGCAGGTGTTGGTGGACAGCCTGACGGCCAATGGGTTCACGGCCAGCACCCTGGGAATCAGCAGCCAGATCAGCCGCAACGTGGAGCTGACCCTCATCAGCGATGCCTCCGGCACAGCCATCAGCAACACGGTTCAGGTGCCGATCAACAGCAACCAGCTCTTCGGGCTCGCCAGCAGCGGCGTCACGGGCGGCTGTGTCGCCACAGGCTGCGCTGATCCAAGCGGAACCTCCATCCATTACAGGCCAGCCCTGACGCAGGGTGGAAGCACGCTCACCGGGAGCGTCGATACTGTCGTTGAAGATATCTTTTATTTTGAAGGTTTGCGCAGTGCCTACAACCTGACGGAAACCCCTGGAACCGGCGCTTGTACAAAAGCGAAGTGCACCGTCCGGTTAGGTGCCTCAGGCCCCTGGGTGACCCTGTCTGAGGGTGAAGTGCTTGTCTTCAGAGATCTCCAGATCCGTCTTTGAGCCGTCTTTGAGCGCCTGACATTGTCGGTGAGCTGGCGATCCTTATGTGTCCCTTTTGCGCAGGCTGAGCCCGTAGCCAATTGGTGCTGCGTCAGGTAGGGACTCCTGAAAAATCCAGATCCATTGCGCCGCGGCTGGTCTCAAGCATGAGAAGCCGCTAAAATGGCCGTGAACCAGGCAATCCGTGATTGCCTTTACTCCTGATCACTCCAGATGTACCGGAGGCACAATAACGGTCAGATCTCAATCAAGGAGTTCCACCTGCCATTTGGCGGCACACTTGATCCCGAGAATCGCTGGGTTCAACTGGAGGGGCTGATGCCATGGGATGAGCTGGAACAAGCCTATGCCCCTCAATTCAACGCCACAATTGGCGCTCCAGCCAAATCAGTGCGGATGGCCTTTGGTGCTCTCTACATCAAACAGAAGTTGGGGTTAACCGACGAAGAGACTGTCCATCAGATCAGAGAGAACGCCTATATGCAGTTCTTTCTCGGCTTTGCGGGTTACACAGCCAAGGCACCGTTTGATGCCTCGATGATGGTGCATTTTCGCAAACGCTTTTCTGACGAGGATCTGCGCCGTATCAATGAGCTGGTGGTGCAGCGCGGCAAAGAGATCCTTCTGGAAGCACTTGCTCAGGTAGCAGACGATGACGACCATGATGATCCTGATTCCAGAGGAGGAGGCGCTCAGCTGGAACTTGATGCGTTGATCAAGCCTGCTGACTGGCCAGAAGGAAAGAATTGGGGCACTCTCACGATTGATGCTAGTTGCACTCCTGCCGACATTACCTATCCCAGAGACCTCAGGCTCCTCAGCGAGGCTCGCACAACGACCGAGCGAGTCATTGATGATCTGTGCAGTCAGTCATCGGGATTCAGGAGACATCGACCTCGCTACGACCGTGGCCTTGCTCGTGCTCATTTCCTGAGAGTGGCGAAGCAAAAACGGCCACGCCGCCGAAAAGTGAAGGCTGCCATTAAACATCAGCTTGGATATGTGCGGCAGAATCTCAAAGCCATTGATGCTCTGATCGGCTGTGGGGCAACGCTTTCTGAGCTCAAGAGGCATTGGTGGCAGAAGTTGTTGGCCTGCAGCGAGTTGGAGCGGCAGCAGGGCCTTCTGCTCGCCTCTCAGACCAACAGCATTCCAGACCGCCTGGTGAATCTTGTGCAGACCCATATCCGCCCAATGGTGCGAGGCAAAGCACGTGCTGCGGTGGAGTTTGGTGCCAAAATCAGTGTTTCGGTTCAAAACGGCTTTCCGTTCTTGCACCGCATCAGCTGGAACCCCTACAACGAAGGAGAAGACCTGATCGCTCAGGCGGAAAAATACAAGCTGGATACAGGATCTTACCCAGAGCGCATCTGCGCCGACCGGATTTATATCACGGCCAAGAATAGGCATTTCTGCATGAGGAACGGTATTCGCCTCTCCGGCAAGCGATTGGGCCGCCCGCCCAAGGATCCTGATGTCACCACTGCACACAAGCAGCAGCTCCGATCTGATCAAGCTCGACGCAATGAAGTGGAAGGCGTCTTTGGATATGGAAAGCGCAAGTATTCCCTGGATCTGATCATGGTTCGTCTACCAGCTGGTGCCGAATCCTCCATCTCAATGGCCTTTGTCGTGATGTGCGCGGAAAAGGTCTTGAGGCTGCTGCGCCTCTTTTTTGCCCTTCTTTTTGGGTGGATCTACAGCTTTCTTATGGCCTGGTCAGCGATCAGAGCTCCTGCGGTCATCTGCAAGCCAGACTTTTGAGATCTGGCCCACTTGATGTCACGGCGCTTGCCGGCCTGATTAACGCGAAGCAAACGGACGAATTCGGCGCCGATGGGCCGAGAATCTTTTTCAGGAGTCCCCAGGTAGAACAGCGTTCTGCTCAATCTTGTGGGCACCCTTCTCGCCCCGCTTCAGGCCGCGTGACGGAAGGCCGGCGGTGCCGCCTCGTGATGGGGCATGGGCGGGACCACCGGCCGGCGGGGAGCCGCCGCCCTGGCTGGGGCCTCCGGGCGTTGCCGCAGCGGTGTGATCGGCGCCGGCGTTGCTTCGGCCTCTCCACGGGCGTCCGGGCGCTCCGCGGGCGCCTGGCCGCCGGCCCCGCGATCGAACAGGCCATCGAGGTAGTGGCGGGCCACCGCACGCTCGCGGCTGCCCTGCTGGAACAGGAACCCTGCCACGGCCACCTGCATCAGCCGGTACTGGTCCCAGTGCGGGTGGCTGCGCACGAAGTTGCGCATGGCGTCATACAGATCCTCCGGAAACTCGTTCACGACGGACACATAGGCAGGGGCGACATCCGGGGTCTGGCTCATGGGGCGGCGCGGGCAGTGCGGCTATGACGCCACGCCCTCCGAGCGTCGTCAAAGTGCCGGCCGCCCTGGCCGTCGCACCCGGACGCACGACGCGAATCCAGTGGTGGCGGTGGATCTGGAGGCGGCATGCGGCTCGGGTTCCACCATTGACAGCTTCATGCGGAAACGTCAAGGGGAGAGAGGGTTTTCCAGTCCTCGCCGCGCCAGGGCCGCCGCTGCCGGCGCCTCAGCACCCCGCTTCTGTGGAAAAACCCCATTCCAGATGGGGAAAACATCCGCCAGCGGGGGAAAACGGCGATTGCTAAGCATCGGTGATCAGTCCCAACCGCGTCCGAATCGATGCCCCGGAGGCCCAGGTCTCTCCGATGTGCAGAGGCTGCATTCCCAACTGAGACCCCTGCCCTTGCCGGGGTGCCCAGCCTCGGCGCCCCAGGGGTCCGCGCGAATCCGCAGGCGGCCCGAAAAGGCGGAGCCACTGCGCTGTTGTGATGTGTCGCAACATTGCGGCGACCCCCGGCGCTGCCATCCGGGCATGAGTCGATCTCCCTTGGGCCGGGGGGACGATTGAGGACGCCAGCTGCTGGGAGGGGTCAGCCCGTCTTTCGTTTCATTGCCAGCTGAATGAGGGATCAGCGGCCGAAGCGTGTAGCTGCCCCGCCCCAGTGCGGGCGGCCTGACGAGGGCGGGATGGTTGATTCGCTGAAGATTTGTCCGAAAAAACTGGCGCTGCTGAACAATCGTCCGCCAACGCCAAGCTTTGCCAGACTTTGATCGTGTGCCGCTCCCGGCTGGGCGGAGCCGGTTCTCCGATGCATCAGGCCCATGACCGTCGCACCGAGCCATCCCCCTGAACGCGATGGAACCGGACGGGAGTCCGGCGCCATGCCTCTCGGCCAGCGTCCGCCGGCGCCGCCGCCGCCTCCGGGCTGGGCTCCCACCTCGGCTGCAGCGCCCGCCGCTGCAGAGGCCGTGAATGGGGCGGAGGCCCTGGCGCCCCGTCGCCATCCGCGCCATCGCCTCGATGCCGAGCCGCCGGCCCGCATCGCCCTGGCGAATCACCAGCCCGTGTTTGTCACCATCAACGACATCAGCTCGGGCGGCTGCTGCGTGGTGCGCAAGGGCAGGCTGGACCTGGCCAACGGCGACATCGTGACCCTTGACCTCTGGACGGAGCAGATCAACACCAGGCTGTCGATCCACGCCCGCGTCTCCTGGTGCAGCCAGCAGGAAAACAGCAGCCGCGTGGGACTGCGCTTCGTGGAGACCGATCACCGGCTGCAGCGCCAGATCGAGGCCTACGTGCACCATTACCGCCAGCCTTTCGATGACTCCAGGCCCCAGGTCAGGATCCCCCAGCAGTCCCGCGCCATCGTCGAGGATCCGCTGCTGCCCCACCTTCCCGTTGATGCATCCGTCCTCGACCCGTCCCCCGCCGTCGAGCCCGGCGAGACGCGAGCCCCGCAGCGCCGGGGGCTGGCGGCGATGCCGAGGCCGGGCAGGCTGAAATCCCTCGATCAGCAGCGTCGCCTGCGGCCGGTCGATCGCCACGAGGTGGCCCGCATCGCCGAGGAGACAGGCCTTCACATCAACACCCTTTACGGCTGGCTGCGCACCCTGCGGCTCGAGGGTGAGGTGGATCCCGAGCGGTCCGGCGACCCCGACACCTGGAGTGCCACCGATAAATTCTCGGTTCTGCTGCAGGTGGCCGGCCTCAGCGCCGCGGAACGCGCCGCCTACTGCCACCGCCATGGCATCGGCGAGGAGCAGCTCGAGCGCTGGCGGCAGGCGGCCCTGCAGGCCAATGAAAAGCCGATGCTCATTCTTCGCGCCGAGGAGGAGCTGCAGCGGCTGCGGTTGCGCGATCAGGCCGAGATCCGCCGTCTGCAGAAGGAGCTGCGTCGCCGGGAGCGCAGCAGTGCGATCAGCGAGGAACTGCTGCAGGTGGTGCGCAAGCTCCAGATCCTCTGGGAGCAGGGCGACAGCCCCTGAGCCTCCCCCTTTGCCGCCATCGATGTCAGAATCCCGGCCAGGATCCGGGCTGCAGGGTTGTTTGTTCGGAGCACTCCTGCGGGGCGTCAGCTTGACCGCCGGCCTCCGCTTCCGCTGATCTGAACCAGCCAGGCGGCCCACGAGCGGACCTCCTGCTTTCCGTTCACGCTCTCTCCCTCCACCTAATTTCTGCGCGGAACCGCACAGCGCCATGGACCAGCCTCAGGGGACGACGACACAGGCCGCATCGGATGGCGATCCCCCACCGATCACCACCGCAGCGCCCGTGGATCTCCTGGCTGCGGCTGAACCGTCCTCCCTGCCCCGCATCACCAATCGCAAGGGCCTGCCCGTGGAGAGCCCAGGCCGCATGGTGCTGCCCAACAAGCAGAGCGTCTTCGTCACCCTGAGCGACATCAGCCGCGGCGGTTGCTGCGTGGTGCGCAAGGGCCAGCTGGCCCTCAAGCCCGACGACAGGGTGTGCATCGAGATGTGGCGCGAGGATATTCAGACCAAGGCCTCCCTGCCGGCCACGGTGCGCTGGATCCGCCACGTCGACGGTGAGACGAAGGCCGGCCTCCGCTTCCAGGACACCTCCGTCAGGACCCATCGGATGATCGATCAGTACCTGCAGCGCAGCTTCCGCCCGGGGGGCTGATGACCTCCTGCCGCTGCCCGCTCAGGCGCCCCCCAGCCAGCGGCGCCGCAGACGGTCGCTGATCTCCTCGCCAGCGAGGGTCAGGGCGGCATACACCAGCAGCAGCGCCGCCAGCTGATCCCAGGCGAAGGAACTGAGGCTCTCCAGCAGCTGGCTGCCGAGCCCGGTCGCTCCGGCCAGGCCCACCACCACCGTTTCGCGCAGCATCACATCCGCCCGGTAGGCCCCGTAGGCCAGATAGGGCCGCGCTACCGGCGCCAGTCCTCCATAGAGCAGTGCCAGGCGCGGCCCGCTGCCGGCACTCGTCAGGGCCTCGCTGGTGGCGGCAGGGGTGTCCTGCAGGCTCTCGCGCAGCAGGCGGCCGAGGATGCCGCCGTTGTGGAGGCCCAGAGCCAGGGCGGCCGGCAGCACCCCCGGCTTGAGCACGAACAGCAGCAGCAGCACCGTCAGCGGTGGTGGCCACAGCCGCGCCAGGGCCCAGCTCAGCCGCACCGCTGCCCGGGCCGCCGGCCATGGGGCCGCCAGCAGCAGCTGCAGCGGCGCCAGCCCCACGGCCAGCAGGGCCGCCACGGCGGTGAGCAGCAGTGTCGAGGCCACCAGCGCCGGCCAGGGCAGCGACCGCACCGCCTGCCAGCCGCCGGGGGGCAGCGGCGGCAGGGGCTGCCAGCGCAGCAGGCCCGCCGGGTCGACGCCCAGGGCCCAGCCCACCGCCAGGCTCAGCGGCAGCAGGGCCAGCAGCAGTGCCAGCATCTCCCGTCCGCGCTGCCCCACCCCCTGGCCGCGGCCGCGGCTGGCGGTGCGGAGCTGCAGCCGGCGCGGCATCAGCCAGCGCCTTCGCAACCAGCCCAGCAGGGCCTCCAGGCTCAGCATCACCGCCAGCAGCAGCCACAGGCCGCTCCACAGTTCGCCGAATTCCAGCGACTGCAGGGTGAGCTTGAGCTCAGTGCCCAGGCCCCCCAGGCCGAAGACCCCGAGCAGCGTGGCGCTGCGCAGGGCGCATTCGAGCCGGTAGCCGCCATAGCTGATCACCCCGGGCAGCAGCGGCGGTCCCAGGGCGGTGAGCAGCGCCGGGGCGGCCGGGGCACCGCCGGCCCGCAGGGCCTCCAGCGATCCGGTGGGCAGCGCATCGGCCCAGTCGCCCACCACCCGGGCTACCAGAGCGCCGAACGGGATGGCGATCGCCAGCACCGCCACCACGGGCTGCAGACCGAGCAGCTGCAGCAGCAGCAGGCCCCACAGCAGCTCGTGGATCGCGCGCGGAAGTGCCAGGAGCCGCCGGATCCACTGCGCCGGCCAGGCGACCCCGCAGACCGTGCGCCACAGGGTGCGTGAGCTTGCCAGCCCCAGCAGCAGGCCCGCCACCAGGCTCAGCGCCCAGCCGAGCAGGGCCATCCCCAGCGTCACCGCCAAGCCGCGGGCCAGCGAGCCGAGCACCAGGGGATCCAGCGATGGCTGGATGGCCGCCAGCAGGAACGTGCCGATCAGCTCCCAGCCGCCACCATGCACCCTGCCCGGCAGCAGCAGCAGGATCGGCAGCAGCACCAGGGCCGGCAGCAGGGGCAGCAGCGGCGCGGCGGGCCGCAGGGCGACGCGCATGCTCACCCCGCCTCGCCAGCGCTGGTCGCCATCGCCTCCGCGCCAGCGTTGCCATACAGCTCCTTCAGCGTCGCCGCATTCAGCGCCGCCACCGACCCGTCGAACAGCACCCGGCCGTCGCGCAGGCCGATCGCCCGGTCGAAGCCGGCCAGCAGATCGGGGCGGTGCAGGCTGAGCAGCAGGGCCCGCGGGGCCTCACCCTGGCGCAGCAGCAGCTCCAGCACCTCGGCGGCCAGGCGTGGATCGAGGCTGGCCAGCGGTTCATCGGCCAGCAGCAGCTGGGCCTCCTGGCGCAGCAGCCGGGCGATCGCCACCCGCTGGCGCTGGCCGCCGGAGAGGGCCGATACCGGCTGATCCAGCAGCGCCGGATCCAGCCCCACCCCCAGCAACGCCGCGGCGCAGGCGTCGCTCTCCAGGGGCAGCAGCAGGTTGAGCACCGCCCGCGGCCAGCCCCAGTGGGCCAGCCGGCCGGCGTTGAGGTTCTGCTGCACCGTCAGCTCCTCGATCAGGCGCAGGTCCTGCCAGAGGGTGCCGATGCGGGCCTGCTGCAGACGTCGCCGCCGCCGCGAGCGGGACGGGGCCTCGCCCTGCCACCGCACGCTGCCGGCCTCGGGCGTCAGCAGGCCGTTGGCCACCGCGATCAGGGAGCTCTTGCCGGCGCCGCTGGCTCCCAGCAGCGCCACCCGCTCCCCTGCCGACACCGTCAGCGACACGGCATCCAGACGGGGGACGCCGCGGCCGGGCACCTGGATGTCCGTGAGCTCCAGCAGTGGTGCCGCGCCGTTCGGTGCCCCAGGCCGAGACTCCAGGCCCCTGGGCCCTGCCGCGGATCGTCCGTCCACGATGGATGAACTCCCGCTCGGGCCTGCAGCGGAGGTGTCGGGCGGCAGGGTCATGGCGCTCAGCGGATCTTGCCGATCTGCCGCCCCACCTTCTCGATCGGGGCGTAGTCCGAGGCCTTGGCGGTGGTGAACTGCTGGGCGCCGAACAGGGCCAGGATCGTCTTCTGCTGCGGATCGCTGGGGCGCCAGCTCAGGATCGCCTTCTGCAGGCGGGCGGTGAAACCCTTGCCGAAACGGGCATCGAGATTGCCCTGCGCCAGCCAGTGGTAGTCGGGGTAGCCGGGGCTGCGCCAGAGGGCGATCACCCGGTTGCGCTTTGCCTTGCCGTCCAGCAGGCTGGCGCGCCACACCTGCTCGTTCACCACGCCGGCGTCGTAGGCGCCGCTCGACACCAGGGCGATGGTGGCGTCATGGCTGCCACTGAAACCCGGCGCGCCGGCGAAATCGGTGAGCTTGACGCCCGCCTGCTGCAGGAACAGCTGGGGCATCAGGCGGCCGGAGGTGGAACTCTCCGAGCCGAAGGTGAAGCGCTTGCCCTTCAGCGTGCGCAGCCCCGACTGCTGGAAGAAGGGTTTGAGGCCGCTCCTGGTGCTGCCGATGAAGATGCTGTGGAACTGGGCGTCGATGTCGCGCTGGGCGATGACCCGAGAGCCGGGCTTCTGCAGCCGCGCCTGCACGCCGGTGAGGCCGCCGAACCAGACCAGATCGAGGTCGCCGGTGCGGAAGGCGCTCACCGCCGCCGCGTAATCGACCACCGGCACGTACTTCACCTGGACGCCCAGCTGGCGGCTCAGCTCGGAGGCCACCAGCGGATAGAGGCGGTTGAGCTTCTCGGGCTTCTGATCGGGGATGGCGCCCAGCCGCAGCACCCGTTCGCCCTGCGGCGGGGCGGCCAGGGCGGTGCCCAGCGGACCGGGGGCCTGGGGCAGCACCCCACCAGCCACGGCCAGCGCCGCACTCAGGCCGGTGAGCACGGTGGTGCGCAGGGCCATCCGTCCGAGGCCGCTCAGCAGCGAGCGGCGGCCGATCGGCTGCGGGCCGCTCCCGCCCGAGCCGGCACGCTCGGCAGGCGTCGACGCGCGGGAGGAGCGGCTGTCCATCGGTGTGGCGATCGGAATCAGGGCCATTCATGCTGCCCCACCACCGGAGGCGTCGGGCCCCGATCCTTCTCCAGGCCCGTCAGAGTGAGTTGATTCGTCTCCTCCCCCGGTCCCGCGCCGATGTCCGCCTCCGCCCAGGCCGGGTCGCTGGGCCTGCTGCTGCCGCTGGAGTCGCTGCCGCTGCCGGGGGCCACCACCAATCCTGATGGCACCGGCCTGGGGTTGTTCGTGGTGCAGACCACCGCCGAGAGCCACGGCGGTGGTCTGCGCTTCAGCCGCTCCGCGGAGTTGGGGGGTGTCGAGGTGCGGCTGGAACTGCCGCTTCCGGCCGCAGCGGAGACTGTCCGAGCGTTGCCGGGTGCCGTGAGATCCGTTTCCGAGTCACCGGCATCCCGCCGGAGGGACACCGCCTTCGCGGACGTGGCCCCAGGTGCGCCGGAGCGAAGCCGGAACGATCCCCGTTGGAGGCCTGCCGTCCCATTCAGCCCTTCCCTGCCGGGACTCCCCACCTCGCGCCAGATGCCGCCTGCCCTGGACGGCCTTCGGCGGGAAACCGTTCCGCTCGGAGAAGCGCGCGCCACCGATCCACGGCGGATGGGGCCGGGAGGGCCGGCATGAATCCCCAGAGCCTCGCTGTCGAGCCCTTCCTGGATGCCAGCGGCCCGATCCTCGATGTGCGCAGCCCTGGGGAATACGCCCAGGCCCACATCCCCGGCGCCATTTCCCTGCCCCTGTTCAGCGATGCCGAACGGGCCGAGATCGGCACCCTCTACAAGCAGCGCGGCCGCGGCCCGGCGGTGCGGCGTGGTCTGGCCGTCGTCGGTCCGCGGCTGGAGGCGCTGGCGGCGGAGCTGCAGCGGCATGCCGATGCGGCCGGTGGTGAGACGCTGCGGCTGCACTGCTGGCGGGGCGGCATGCGTTCGGGCAGCGTCGCCTGGCTGGCGGGCACGCTCGAGCTGCCGGTGCTGCTCCTCGAGGGCGGCTATAAACGCTTCCGCCGCTGGGCCCTGGAGTTGTTCGAGCAGCCCTGGCCGGTGCGGCTGCTGGGGGGGCGCACCGGCAGCGGCAAGACCGAGCTGCTGCTGGCTCTGCAGCGGCGCGGCGTCGCCGTGATCGATCTGGAAGGGCTGGCCCACCACCGCGGCAGCAGCTTCGGTGCCCTGGGGCTGCCGCCCCAGCCCAGCACGGAGCATTACGAGAACCGGCTGGCGATGGCCCTGCGGCAGCTGCGCGGCGCACGCGAGATCTGGCTGGAGGCCGAGAGCTCCCAGGTGGGCCGCTGCCGCATCCCGGCCGGCCTGTGGCGGCAGATGCAGCAGGCGCCGGTGCTGGAGGTGCGTCGGCCGCTGCAGCAACGGCTCGATCATCTGGTGGCGATCTACGGCGTGCAGGATCCGGGTGCCCTGGCCGATGCCACCCGCCGCATCGCCCGAAGGCTGGGCCCGCAGCGCACCGCCGCGGCCCTGGCGGCGATCGAGCAGCGCGACTGGCACACCGCCTGCGCCCAGATGCTCAATTACTACGACCGCTGCTACGACCACGAGCTCACCTCCCACCCGGTGGATCCCGTCGACCTGGGCGCGCTGGATCCCGAGGCGGCGGCGGCGCTGCTGCTGGAGCGGGGGCTGATCGCAGGCGCCTGAGCAGGGGGCGGTCGCCTCGATGCCGGAGTTTCAGCGCACCGTGCCGATCACGGCGGCCTGGGCGAAGCCGGCCTGCTGCAGCGCCGCCAGTGCGGCCGCCGCCCGCTGTCCGGGGAGGGCGGCCAGCAGGGGCCCGCAGGTCTGGGGATCGAGCAGCAGATCACGCCGTGCCGCCGCCGGCGATCCCTGCTCCGGTTCCGCCAGGGTCTCTCCCTCCGCCCCCACCAGGTGGATCGGCCCTTCCAGCAAGGCCAGGGCGCGGGCATTGGCCGGGGCGAGGGTGCTGGCGAAGCCCCGCTGCAGCAGCGCCAGCGCACCGGGCCAGGCGGGGATCGCCTCCGGATCGAGATGGACGCTCAGACCCGGGCTGAGGGCCACCATCTCGCCGAGATGGCCCAGCAGGCCGAAGCCGGTGATGTCGGTGCAGGCGTGGCAGCCGTGGGCGGCCAGCAGCGCCACCAGAGGGGCCTGAGACCCCTGCAGTCCCGCCAGCAGGGCATCGAGATCGGCCGGATCGGCTGCGCCCGCCATCGCCGCCGCCAGCAGCACGCCGCTGCCGAGGGGCCGGCTGAGCAGCAGCGCATCGCCCGGCTGCAGGGGGCCCTTGGGCCAGGGATCGCCCACCACCACCGGCCCCTGCACCGTCAGCGCCAGCGCAGGCCCGGCGCCGTCGCGAGCTTCGAGGGTGTGGCCTCCGATCAGCCGCGCTCCGAGCGGCTCGAGCACCGAGCGCACACCGGCCAGGCTCTGCACCAACTGCTCCTCCTGCAGATCCGGCGCGGCCTGGGGCACGGTCACCAATGCCTGCACGCTGTCCACCCGGGCGCCGCAGGCCCAGAGATCGCTGCAGGCGTGCAGGGTGGTGAGGCGGGCGTTGAGCCAGGGGTCCTCCACCAGGGCGGGGAAGCCATCGACGCTCTGCAGCAGCAGCGCACCGGTCTCGCTGCGGCCCAGCGGCACCGCATCCTCGGCTGACGGCGCCGGATCCTCGGGATCGAGCCGGGCCAGGGCGGCGGCCAGCGGTGCGGCGGCCAGCTTGGCGGCGCAGCCGCGGCAGGCCATCGCAGCGGTGGTCTGGGCCGGCGGCGGCTCGGGTTCGCCATCCGCTGTGCCCAGCCTGCGCATGAAGCGCCGATCGATGTGGTCCTTCCAGCGGCCGAGGGCCGTGCTGGGCCCAAAGGCGAAGGGCCCCCACAGGGCCAGAGCGGCGAAGGGCGTCGGGCTCTCCCCAGGCTGGGTTCCAGCCGCCGTCGAGCCATCGGCCAGAAGCTGCAGCGCCCATCGCTGCGGCCGCCAGCGCTGCAGCGGAGCGCCGGGATCGCGGAGCCGACGGCACAGGTTCTCGGCAAGCACCGGCGCGGCCCGCACCGCCCACACCCCGGAAGGCGGCCGAGGATCGGTGTGGATCAGGCCGCAGTCGCCGCTGACGAAGAGGGCGTCATGGCCGCACACTGTCAGATCGGCCTCGCTCAGCACGCGGCCGCTGACGGGATCCACCGGCAGACCGGCGGCCGCCAGCCAGGCCGGCGCCCGGCTGCCGGTGCAGAGCAGATCGGCAGGGGCCTGCGGCGGCGCCTGCCGCGCGATCGTGACTCCGGCGCGTCGCAGCAGCCGCTCGCCGGAGTGGTTGGCGGCCTCCGAGCCCAGATGCAGGCTGTCGCCGCGCAGGAGCACGACACAGTCCGTGCCGCGGCGCCGCAGGGCCAGGGCCAGCTCCACGGCGGCGGCACCACCACCGCGCAGGCGCAATCGCCGGCCGGGTTCGAGCCGCTCGCACCAGGCCAGGAAGGGCTCCAGCGGTTTGACGGGCATCGGCGTGGCTCCTGGAGCAGCCCCGCCCGCATCGGTGACGGCCCCCACATCCAGGCTCAGCAGCTCGTACGCCAGTGGCGGTCGCCCCCGCAGCCGCAACCTCCGGGCGGCGCCATCGAGGCCTTCGATCTCGGCCTGAACGAAGGCCACTCCTGCCTGCCGGCACAGCTGGCGCAGATCGATGCTGCACTGGCGGCGCTGGTAGATCCCCGCCACCAGGCCCGGCACCATGCCTGAATAGAGGCTGGAGCCGCAGCGGCTCACCAGGGTGATCTCGGTGCCGGCGGGCCGCAGCCGCGGCCGCATGGCCCACATCCGCAGCAGCAGAGCATGGCTGTGGCCGCCTCCGGCGAGCAGCAGGCGCTGGCGGGAGGGCTCCGGCAGGGATGGGACGTGGCCCTGCACGGCATCAATCCGAGCGTCTGGCTCCATTGTGCGGCGAGGCCCCGGCTGCCGGGGCACCCGGGATCTGACCGCTCTGCTGCCCGGTGTCGCCGAAGCCGCAGCTCCATAGCCTGGGACCCGGATTGTGATGTGACCATGGATCCGCTGCATGACCAGCTGCTGCAACGGCTGGAGGCTGGTCAGATCCACCCCCAGGAGATGCAGGCGTTCCAGCTCGCCAATCAGGACGCGACCGTGGAGCGCGAACTGATGTGGATACTGTTCAGCATTGAACAGCTTGAGAAGCACCGCCTGCGACTGGTGGAGCACCTGCGCTCCCTCCGCCTCGATGCTTGATCGTCGGTCTCCCCACCCGTGGCTACCTGCATCGGCACGGCCCAGCCGGCGATGGGAGGCCTGGGTGCAGGCTGTGCCGCTGACGGTCCGCCGGCCGGGTGGCCAGGTGGTGGGGCCCTACTGTGCGCCTCTGAGCGAAGGCGGGATTCCACCGGTAAGACATGGTGAAGGAAGAAGGCAGCAGGGCCGAGGAACTGCGGGCCCTGGGCTGGTCGGCCGAAGAGGTGCGCACCTACGAGGAGCTCTGGGAGTACCGCCAGCGCTGGGGCGCGATCAACCTCGAGCCGGAGGAGCGGCAGCTCCTGCGCAAGGCGGAGGCCCTCCTCCCCAGGCGCACCAGCGGTCGCGGACCCCAGCGCAAGACGATCCGCGAGAAGTCGCATTACCGCTGGCTCAGTCACCATCTCGAGGCGCTCCGAGCCGGCGCCACGGAGACCTCTCTGCTGGAGGGTGAGTGTGGCGCCTGGCCGATCCTGCTGGAGGAGGAGCTGCGCGCCCTGCGCTACTACCAGCCGGTGCTGGGCCTGCCCGACACGCTCAAGAGCAAGGCTTTCTTCCCCGAGCGGGAGCGCTGGGCCGGCGAGGCGGCTCAGATCGGGCGGGTGCTGCAGCACGATTTCAGTGCCGCCATGGCTGACCTGCCCGCTGATGGCAGTCGCTGGAAGCCTCTGCGAGGCGACGCGCATGCCGCCGCCAGCGATTACCCGGTGCTCGACGCCCAGGCTGCCGCGGCGTTCCGCAGCCGGGTCCGCGCCGAGATCTGCGCCTTCACCCGCGCCACCTATCCCTCGCTTCAGGACAGCGACAAACCCGAGCCGCCATCCGACTGGGACGGCTGAAGCCGGAGGACGCCCTCCGACGGCGCGAGCCGTGCCTCCGACCCTTCATGATCTGACAGGATCGTCGTTGAACAGGCCCGCTCACCCGGCACGATCGACGCCCGTATGAGTCTTTCCGCTTCCTCATCCGGCTCCCACACCCCTGCGGGTTCCGGGGGATCCACTGCTGGCGGTGCCCCTGGCTCTGCCGGCCGCGATCCCCAGGCCCCCAAGGCGACGATTCTGGTGGTCGACGATGAGGCGAGCATCCGCCGCATCCTCGAAACCCGCCTGACGATGGTGGGCTACACGGTGGCCACTGCCTGCGATGGAGAGGAGGCCCTGGAGATGTTCGCCTCGGTCGAGCCCGATCTCGTGGTGCTTGACGTGATGATGCCGCGGCGCGATGGCTACGGCGTCGTGCAGGAGCTGCGCAAGACCTCCGACGTGCCGATCGTGATGCTCACCGCCCTCTCGGAGGTGAAGGACCGCATCCTCGGCCTCGAACTGGGCGCTGACGACTATCTGATGAAGCCCTTCAGCCCCAAGGAGCTGGAGGCCCGCATCCGCTGCGTGTTGCGGCGGGTCCAGTCCCAGGGCGGTTCCGGTGGCGTGGCCCGGCCGATCGCCTCCCAGGGCATCGAGGTGGGCGGCCTGCGTATCAACACCGCCAAGCGGCAGGTGTTCCGCGGCGAGGAGCGCATCCGCCTCACCGGCATGGAGTTCGGCCTGCTGGAACTGCTGCTGAGCCGTTCCGGCGAGCCCCTGAGCCGCTCCGACATCCTCACCAAGATCTGGGGCTACACCCCGGAGCGCCATGCCGACACCCGCGTGGTCGATGTGCATGTGTCCAGGCTGCGGGCCAAGCTCGAGGAAGACCCTGAGAATCCGGAACTGATCATCACCGCCCGCGGCATGGGCTACATGTTCCAGCGCATCGTGCCGGGCGGCTGAGTCCCTGCCCGGGCCAACCCCCTACTGACCTGCAGGGAGGCAGGTGTGGCGTCACTCCGGGGGCTAGACCGGAAGGCCACACTCCCCCGGCCATGACGCGAGCGTGCCCGAGCCTCAGCATCAGCCTTGCCCTGGCCGGGGCGCTGCTGGGCTCGGTTCACCAGGCGGCGGCCAACCCTGGCGGCGCCGGCGGTCCCGCTTCCGGCGCGGGCCTTCGCCCGGGAGTCGGCATCGGCGCTCCTGGCGCCGGTGTCACCCGTGCTCCGGGAGTGGATCCCGTCGCCTACCCCGCCAACCCCGGTGGTGCCGGCGGTCCCGCTTCCGGCGCGGGCCTTCGCCCGGGAGTCGGCATCGGCGCTCCTGGCGCCGGTGTCACCCGTGCTCCGGGAGTGGATCCCGTCGCCTACCCCGCCAATCCCGGTGGTGCCGGCGGGCCGGCGTCCGGTGCAGGGCTGCGCCCCGGTGTCGGTGCCGGTGCTGCGGGGCCGGGGCTGCGCCTCGTTCCCTGAGAGGACTCCAGGGGCGCTTCAGCAGCAGGCACCCTGCGCTCTGCGAACGGCATCCACCCTCCCTCGAGGCCAACCGCAGCCTGCGTCGGGGTGTTCTGACAACCCTGCTAGGGTCCGGCCCTGGCCGACCTTGCCTGCAGCCTGCTCGTGTCCCCGCTGCTTGCTTCCGCCGGTCTGGAGATCCTGCTGATCCTGGTGCTGATCGTCGCCAACGGCGTCTTCTCAGGCTCGGAGATCGCCATCGTCTCGGCGCGGCGCGTGCGGCTGGAGCAGCTGGCGAATCAGGGCAATCGCCGCGCATCGGTGGCCCTGCGGCTGGCCACCTCCCCCAACGACCTGCTCTCCACTGTCCAGATCGGCATCACCCTGATCGGGATCCTCAGCGGCGCGCTCGGAGGCGCCACCCTCTCGGGCCGTCTGCGGCCGGTGATCGATGCGATCCCGCCCCTGCGCCCCTGGAGTGAGCCCCTCAGCCTGGCCCTGGTGGTCAGGGAACCCCTGAAAAACCCGATAGAATCAGTACAGTTCCAATAATGAGACTGGCAGCGGATGGCGGCCCCCCTCCAGTTGGGTTTCACGGACTACGAGCAGACCTACGCCAAGAAGAAAACGCGCCGGCAGCGCTTCCTCGATGAGATGGAAGCCACAGTGCCCTGGGATCCTTTCCTGGCCTTGATTTCGCCTGTGTACCACAGGCCTTCTGCCAAGGGCGGGCGCCCACCGTTTCCGCTGGAGGTGATGCTGCGCATCCACCTGCTGCAGCAGTGGTTCACGCTTTCCGATCCCTTGATGGAGGAGATGCTGATCGATACCCCCTGCTTCCGCCGCTTTGCTGGGATCGACATGGTTGAGGACCGGATCCCTGACGAGACGACGATCCTGAACTTCCGCCACCTCCTGGAAGAGAATCGGATAGCAGAGCAGATCCTGGAGACGGTGAACCAGAGCCTGCGGGAGAAGGGCGTGATGCTTAAGGAGGGTACGATCCTCGATGCCACAATCATCAACGCTCCCAGTTCAACCAAGAACAAGACGGGCGAGCGGGATCCTGAAATGCACTCGGTGGCCAAAGGCAACCAGTGGTTCTTTGGGATGCGGTGCCACATCGGTGTGGATGCAGCCTCGGGTCTGGTCCATTCCGTGGTGAGCACGGCTGCCAACGTCCATGAGCTGAACACGGCACCCGATCGCGTCCATGGCGAGGAACGCGTGATCTACGGCGACTCTGGCCACATCGGCATCGAAAAGCGTGAGGCGTTCAAGGACTGCGAAGCAGAGATGCGCATCGCCATGAAGCCCGGACAGCGCCGAGTTCTACCGGACACCCCAGAGGGAAGACTGCTGGATCTGATGGAGGCGGCGAAAGCACATGTCAGGGCAAAGGTGGAGCATCCATTTCGGATCATCAAGTGCCAGTTTGGATTTCGGAAGGTCTTCTACCGAGGCATCCGCAAGAACAACCTCAAGCTGACGATGCTGTTTGCCCTCGCCAATCTCTGGATGGTGCGCGAACGTTGTCCTTCTACAGCGTAAATGACAGAATAAGTGTGCCATCTTGAGGGTGAGCAGCCAAAAATGATCGGGGAACTCACGAGAAATAAGCCAGTCAGGCCCTGGATTGGAGCACCTGGCGAGTAGCCAAGGACAAAATACCCCACTTGTGTCTCATTGGCGAGAATGAGACACGCTTGCGCTCAATTCCCGGTCTTGATCAGAGCTTCCTCAGCGTGATCACCTATTTCTCGCTGGTGATCGGTGAGCTGGTCCCCAAGCGGATCGCTCTCAGCAATCCCGAAGCGATCGCCTGCGCCGTCGCCCAGCCGATGCGCTGGCTGTCGCGCGCGGGGGCTCCCCTGGTGCACCTGCTTGGACGCTCGACCGATGCCCTGCTGAGCCTGTTGGGCATCGCGATCGCGAGCGAGCCCGTCCTCACCGAAGAGGAGATCCGCGCCCTGATCCGCCAGGGGGCGGAATCAGGCGTGCTCGAGGAGGCGGAACATGAGCTGGTGCAGCGGGTGTTCCATCTGGCCGACAGGCCCGTGCGCGCGATCATGACGCCGCGCACCGAGATCCGGTGGCTGGATCTGGAGGAGTCGTTCGACAGCCAGCTGGCCGAGGTGCTCGCGACCAGCCATTCGCGCCTGCCGGTGGGCCGCGGCCGCCTCGATGACTGCGTCGGCATCGTGCGCAGCCATGCGCTCCTGGCCGCCCGCCTGGAGCAGGGCACGGTCGAGGTGAGCGCCCTGCTCCAGAAACCGCTCTACGTCACGGAGACGGCTGGAACCCTGTCGGTGATCGGCCAGTTCCGCGAGAACGGTGTCGAGATCGCCCTCGTCACCGATGAATACGGAGGCATCGAGGGTCTGGTGACCCTCACCGACCTGATGGAGGCGATCATCGGTGACCTGCCCAGCGCTGAACAGGCGCAGGAGCCGGCGATCCAGCGCCGTGAGGACGGCTCCTGGCTGATCGATGGCGTGCTGCCGCTCGAGGCGCTCAAGGAGTTGCTCCAGCGTGATCAGCTTCCCGGCGAGGAAGCCGGTGGTTTCCACACCCTGGCGGGCTTCCTGCTGCATCGCTTCGGACGTGTGCCCGGCACCGGCCAGCACTTCAGCTGGGATGGGTTCCGCTTCGAGGTGGTGGATATGGATGGGCACCGGATCGACAAGGTGCTCATCAGCCCCGAGGAGCGGCGTTCAACCCCCTGAAGCGCTTCCCATCCCGAGGGTCAGCAGCCCCCAGAGCAGCCCGAGAAAGTGCAGCGACAGGGGTATCAGGCGCCGGGGCGGATAGCAGCGCAACAGCGGCACGCCCCGCAGGCGGGCGTGGGAGAGATACCCCGCACACAGCACCCCGAAGCCATCGAGGCCCACCATCGCCAGGGCGAAGAGCGGGCCATCGAACGGGGCCCGGGCCGGGTGGGAGAGTGCCGCGGCGAAGGCCGCCAGATGGGCGGGGATGCGCGCGCTGAGCAGCAGCAGCAGCCCGCAGGCGACGATCTGCCGGATCCAGGCCAGGGGACGATGCGGGAGAGGATCCAGTGGCCTGGCGGTCTGTCCCGGCTCGGTCGCTGCCCGCCTTGATGCCCTCACGGGCTGCGTCGGGATCCGGCGAACAGCCAGACGCCCAGCAGCAGCAGAGCCCAGGGGGCCCAGGAGCCGTGCAGCAGCGGATGGAGCAGCGCCGCGAACGGCTCCACCAACCATTGGTGCACGGCCAGGGTGAGCAACACCACCAGACACACGCCGATCATCGGTGCCCTCCCGCAGGCGCAGTGTCGGCGGCCTGAGCTGGCTGCACGGCCCCGGGTCGCAGCACCTGCCAGGGCTCGGAGGGATGGGCCTCCCCCTGCCAGCGCCACACGGAACTGGCCTGACCCGAGGCCTGTGGCCAGGGGAGCGGCGCCAGCAGCGGCAGCTCGGGGAACTGGGTCGCGGCCTCGGCCGCAGCGAGCGCTGACGGCTGACCGGAGCGGTTGGCGCTGCTGGTGGCCAGGGGGCCGCTGAGTCGCAGCAGCTCCTGCATCGGCGCACAGGCCGGCACGCGCAGGCCAAGGGTGTTCCCCCCGGGATTCAGGCGCTCGGTGATCGGCCCTGTGATCGGCAGCACCAGCGTCACCGGTCCAGGCCAGTGGCAGCTCGCCACCTGCAGCCAGGCTTCCGGCCAGTGAATCGCCAGCAGGGCCTGGAGCTGCCCCAGATCGGCGCCCATCAGGATCAGCGGCTTGTCGGGGGGCCGCTGCTTCCGCGTCCAGATCTGGCTCGCCTGATCTGGGGCCACGGCCAGGGCAGGCAGGGTGTCGGTGGGCAGCAGAGCGGCGCCGCCACCGAGCAGATGCGCCGCCATGGCCGGCGCCTCCAGCAGTCGCTCCTCCAGGGAGGCCTTGCCGGCAGAGGGACTCATGAATGAATCCCCGCAGGGCTGAGCGCCATCGGGCCATCGGGCTCAGCAGGTCGGCGGGCGCTGGCGAAGCGCAGCACTCCCTCAAGATCGCGGTGGGCGTGGCACTCCTCCAGGCCGGCCTCGGCCAGCAGGGCGAGCACCGCCTCGCTCTGATCGTGGTGATGCTCCAGAAGCAGCACGCCGCCGGGGGCCAGGGCCACCGCAGCACCCGCTGCGATGCGGCGGATCGCTGCCAGGCCATCGGCGCCACCATCAAGGGCCAAGGCCGGTTCGTGATCGCGCACCACCGGCTCGAGAGCTGCCAGCACGGCCGAGGGGATGTAGGGCGGATTGCTGACCACCAGCTGCAGCCGCCCCCACCACGGCTCGATCGCCTGCCACCAGGAGCCCTGCAGCAGCTGCACGCCGGGCAGCATCCGGCTCGACGGCTCTGCCCCTGGCTCCGGCTTGCCATCGACGGCCGTCTGTGGCTCCGCACCCACCGTCGCCTCCGGCTCCGTGGCGTACGGCCCGGCGATGCGTGTGCGGGGCGGCAGCAGAGCCCGCAGGTTGGAGGCGGCCTGGCGCAGCGCCTCTTGGGAGGCATCCACTGCCAGGCCGCAGCCGTGGGGGAGCGCCCGGGCCAGGGCCACGGCCAGACAGCCCGAGCCCGTGCCCAGGTCGGCCCAGCAGAGCGGGCTGCCTGAAGGTTGAGCCGCTGCCTCGGCCAGGGCCAGCTCCAGCAGCAGTTCGGTCTCCTGGCGCGGGATCAGCACCCCCGGAGCCACGGACAGCTCCAGATCCCGCCAGGGGCACCGTCCCACCAGGTACTGCAACGGCTCTGCATTGCGGTGGTGCCGCTGCCAGAGATCCTCCAGCTCCTGCAGCGAACAGCGCAGCTGGATGCGGCGCTGCGGATGCAGCCACAACGCCTGGAGTGCCGGCCAGCTGAGGCCCCCGGTCAGATCGAGCAGCCAGTCGAGCCGCGAGGCGGCATCGGCACCGCCGCCTGCGAGCGCCAGCATCGAACGGCGCCAGGCGAGCAGCTCGGTGGCGCTGAGGTCGAGGGAGTGGCGGGCGGCGGCGGGCTTCCCGCTCGGCGATGCGATGGCCATGGCGGCAGCCTAGAAGCGCTGACAGACCCCCTAGAGAACCCCAGCCGCTCTCTCACTCAGCAGGGCCGCCAGCGCAGACCGGGCTCCGGCCGCACCAGCCCGGCCAGCTCCAGCTGGAGCAGCGCCGACGAGAGTACCGGCGCCTCCAGGGCGAGCGCCTGACCCAGATCCTCCAGGCCGGCCCCCTCGCCCAGGGCGGCCAGAACCCGGGCGGCGGGGCCACCGGGCTCGAGCGCTGCCGGCGCCGGCGTGGCGCGCCGCCAGCCGCGATCCGTCAGAGGTCCGGGGCCCAGCTGATCGGTGAGATCGCCTGGCTCCAGCAGGGGCGTCGCCCCGCGGGCCAGCAGACGGTTGCTGCCCAGGGCGGTCCGGCGGGCGGCATCACCCGGTACGGCCCAGAGCGGCAGTCCCAGCTGCCAGGCCAGTTCGGCGGAGTGCAGCGCTCCGCTCTCCGGCGGGCACTCCACCACCACCACGGCGGCCGCCAGGGCCACCAACAGCCGGTTGCGACTGGCGAAATGTCCGGGCCGCACGGGCGCGCCCGCGGGCCATTCGCTCACCAGCAGGCCGCGGCGCCCCACCTCGGCCTGCAGCGGCCCGTGATGGCGGGGGTAGACCCGCTGCAGCGGCGTTCCGAGCACGGCCACCGGCGAGCCGCTGCGGGAGAGACAGCCCTGATGGGCCGCTGCATCGATGCCCTCGGCCAGACCGCTCACCACCGGCCAGCCCTGGGCGGCGAGGTGGGCGCCGAGGCGATGGGCCATCAGCAGGCCGTGCTCGGAGGGATGGCGGGTGCCGACCACCGCCACGGCCTGGCGGCGGGCCAGCAGCGGCCAGAGGCTGCCCCGCCCCTGCCAGTGCAGCCACAGCGGTGGCCGCGCCAGGGTCTGCAGAGCCGCCGGCCATCGCCTGTCGCCCGGCAGCAGCAGGCCCCTGCCGCCGCGGCGCAGCCGCCCCAGCCGAGGCAGGGGATCGTCGCCCCAGCGCTCGCGGTAGGCGGCGATGGCCGCCAGGAGCGAGGTCGGCCAGCCGGTGAGATGGGCCAGGGCTTCGGGGGAGGCGGCCCAGGCCCCGGCGAGACCGCCGGGGAGGCGTTCCAGCTGTTGCAGGCGCACCACCCCCACCCCCGGGCAGTCACTCCAGAGCATGCGCCACAGGCGCTGTTGCTGCGTGGGTGCCGGCGGGCGCACGACGACGAGCCGTGGTGGCTTCGGAGGGCTGATGTCCGGCGCAGGCTCCAGCGGCAGTGGGGCTGCAGCGCCAGAAGCAGGCTGCACCGCTGAAGCGGGAGATTCCAGGGAACGCAGCGACGGCCGAGCCACCACACCACCGACGGCAACAGAACAAATGTACTAGGCGCCGTCCCGGCCCGGGCCGCGGACCAGCGCCTCCACCGCCGTCGCCAGGTCGTCAGGCAGGCGGCGCAGCAGGCGGCGCTGATCCGCTCCGGCGGAGAGATCCACGAGCACCAGCTCCACCCGCGCTTCGGCCGCAACCACGCCGGCCGGCCCGATGAAGCGGCTGCGCCAGGGGAGCTTCACACCCTGCCGGGGCAGCACCTCGCTCTGCAGCTCCACCGCATCGCCGTGCAGCAGGGCCTGGCGGTAGTCGATCGCCAGGGACACCACTGGCAGCTCCAGCCCCCGGGCCGACAGATCGCTGTAGGCCAGCCCTGCTGCGGCCAGCGCTTCGACGCGGGCCTCTTCCAGCCAGGCCAGGTAGGCCCCATGCCACATCACGCCGGCATGGTCCGTGTGCTGGGGCAGCACCCGCCGCCGCAGGCTCCAGGGGCGGGGGCCAGGCTCAGACAGGGCGGGAATCGATTGCATCACGGAGTACCGCGGAACGGCGAAGAAGCATGGAGATCGGCCATAGGCTGCGACGCAGACACCCGAGCACCAGTGTTCCGCAATCTTCTCGTCGCCGATTCCGGCAAGGGTCAGGTGGAGGACATGGTCCGCATCCTGCGGGACATCCCCCCCTGCCGGCAGGCGAAGGTGACCCTGCTGCACGTGATCCCCGAGCAGGCCGGCACCGATCTGGAGGAGCACCGTGCCCGTTCCCAGGGGGTGGTGGACGAGGCCCTCTCCCGCATCGGCCTGAGCGGCGCCGAGGCCACCACGCTGGTGCGCCAGGGCGACACCAAGCAGACCGTGCTCAAGGTGGCCGACGAGATCGACGCCGACCTGATCGTGATGGGCTCCCGCGGCCTGGGTCGGCTGCAGTCGATCCTCTCCAACAGCGCCAGCCAGTACGTCTTCCAGCTCTCCACCCGCCCGATGCTGCTGGTGCGGGACGATCTCTACGTCCGGGCGATCAACCGGGTGCTGGTCACGGTGGATGGCACGGGCGTCGGTGATGACGCCATCCGCCTGGCCTGCGAACTGGTGAAGGACATCCCGGGAGGCAGTCTCACCGGCGTGCATGTCAGCCGTCAGGACATCGCCCCTTCGCGCGGCGGCCGCAGTCCCGCCGACGAGGTGCTCGACAAGGCGGTGCAGCGGGCCCGCAGCTTCGGGGTGACGATGCAGCCGCTGCATCGCACCGGCGATGTCGGGCGCGCCGTCTGCACGGTGGTGGAGGAGACCAAGGCCGACCTGGTGGTGATCGCCTCCCAGGACCGTCGCCCGCTGGTGGCCAAGGGGCTGGTCGATCTCGACCGGTTGCTGGGCAGCTCGGTGAGCGACTACATCCGCGTGCATGCCCAGGCGCCGGTGCTGCTGGTGCGCGAGCCGGAGGGTCGCCGCTGACGGGAGGCCAACACAGTCTCCGCGGCCGTCTCCCCGAGGATCGGCCGCTGTTGTGCCGCTCCTTTGAAAGACCTGGATTCACAGTCCAGGGTCCCCGAAGCTCCGTGCGGCTCTGACCCGCTTCGTGGGTTCCCCGGTCAGTCCGTTTTGCCCCTGGAGGCATCCTCTCCGCCTCGATCGTGGTGGATGGACTGGGTCGCAACGCGTTGGCGGGGCAGCCCTGGGCGCAGGGGCTTCGCGCACGGCGATCGCCCATCGGCGCAGCCGATCCGGCTCCGGGAGGAGCCAGGCCCCGATGCTGGACTCGGTGAGAGCGACGCTGCCGCGAATCCGGCATGCCTCGGCGTGCCACAGCGTGGATCAGCCAGAGTTCCGCGCCCTCGGCAGGAAGGCGAGCGGTGTTCAGCCGCCCTGGCGGCTGTTGGTCTGGATGTAGAGGATGATCAGAAAGACAGCCGGAACCAGGACGAACAGGAGGCTGGCAACGAATCCGAGATCGTTGGTTTCCATGGCTGACGGGAAGATCCCGCCGAACGTATCACCGCCCCTCGGGCCCTCCGGCGGCCGCTTCATCGCTCGTTGCGGTTGAGCCTGCAGAGGCTGCGGCCCGCTGGCGGAGAGGCGCCCGCTGCCGGCGCCACCGGCTGGCCGGCCTCGACGCGTCGATGGAGGCACCGAGTTCGAGCGCCAGCGCCGGCCAACCCTCCCGGGCTGAGGCAGGCAGCCAGGCGCAGTGCATCGGCCGGTTGTGGGCCTCCAGCGACGGCACTCGCCCAACGGGGTGAGCGCTGGGCCCGGCCGTCAGAGAAACGGCGCGCCCCGGCGGCGCGTCAACACCCTCAGCGGCACATGCTGGACGGCGGATCAGGACACCTCGTCGGCGTCTTCAGCTGCCGCGGCGCCTTCCATGTCCTCGGCGTCCCCCTCGTCCTCCTCGTCCTCGGTCCTGGGAGGCGTCGGCCAGGCGGTGGGGCCGGGCGGCAGCGGTTCGGCGAGGGCGGCGGCCAGGAGCCGCTCCCGATCGGCGAGCCCCACCTGGGGCCGGGTCAGCACCACCAGCGACTGCTGCACCAGGGCCTGGCAGGCGAGACGCCAGGTCTGGGGGCGGCCCCGCAGCTTGCGCTCCTCCACCGCCGTGCGCGGAGACAGGGCCAGATCAGCAGCTCCCTCCACGTCGACGAAGCAGGTGATGCATTGACCACAGCCGCCGCAGTTGCCGAGCTTTCCCTTCAGGCCGTAGAGCTCGATGCCCTCGCGCAGGGCCACCTCGCGCAGGTTCTCGCCTGGGTAGCACTCCACCTCGCGGCCTTCGCGCATGAAACGGATCACAGGCATGGCGGATCACCGGCGGCAGCCTTCATTCTGAGACTGTCGGGTGCGGCGGCGGTTGCGGTCCGTTACCTGCTCCCCGTGCGGCCATCCGCACCCTCTACCATCGCCGAACGGATCGGCCTGGCCGATCGCCAACCCAACCCAGATCTGACCCCCCATGGGATTGCCCTGGTACAGGGTGCACACGGTCGTCATCAACGACCCGGGCCGACTGCTCGCCGTGCACCTCATGCACACCGCCCTGGTCGCCGGCTGGGCCGGCTCCATGGCGCTCTACGAGCTCGCCATCTTCGATCCCTCCGACCCGGTCCTCAACCCCATGTGGCGGCAGGGGATGTTCGTGATGCCGTTCATGGCCCGTCTGGGCGTGACCGGCAGCTGGGGTGGCTGGAGCATCACCGGCGAAACCGGCGTCGACCCCGGTTTCTGGAGCTTCGAAGGTGTGGCCGCCGCCCACATCATCTTCAGCGGATTGCTGTTCCTGGCCGCCATCTGGCACTGGACCTACTGGGATCTCGAGATCTGGCAGGACCCCCGCACCGGTGAACCGGCGCTCGACCTGCCCAAGATCTTCGGCATTCACCTGCTGCTGGCAGGCCTCGGCTGCTTCGGTTTCGGGGCGTTCCACCTCACCGGCGTCTTCGGCCCGGGCATGTGGGTGAGTGACGCCTATGGCCTGGGAGGCCACATCGAAGCGGTGCAGCCCGCCTGGGGACCTGAGGGCTTCAACCCCTTCAACCCGGGCGGCATCGTGGCCCACCACATCGCCGCCGGCATCGTCGGCATCATCGCCGGCATCTTCCACATCACCACCCGTCCGCCGGAGCGCCTCTACAAGGCTCTCCGCATGGGCAACATCGAAACGGTGCTGGCCAGTGCCATAGCTGCCGTCTTCTTTGCTGCCTTCATCGTGGCCGGCACCATGTGGTATGGCGCCGCCGCCACCCCGATCGAGCTGTTCGGCCCCACCCGCTATCAGTGGGATCAGGGCTACTTCAAGACCGAGATCAACCGCCGTGTTCAAACGGCGATCGACAACGGTGCCAGCAAGGAGCAGGCCTGGGCGTCGATCCCCGAGAAGCTTGCCTTCTATGACTACGTCGGCAACAGCCCAGCCAAGGGTGGTCTCTTCCGCGTCGGCCCGATGGTCAACGGTGATGGCCTGCCCACCACCTGGCTCGGTCACATCAGCTTCACCGACAAGCAGGGCAACGAGCTCGAGGTGCGCCGCCTGCCCAACTTCTTCGAGAACTTCCCTGTCGTCCTCGAGGATCAGAGTGGCGTCGTCCGCGCTGACATTCCCTTCCGTCGCGCCGAAGCCAAGTATTCGTTCGAGCAGCAGGGCGTCACGGCCACTGTCTATGGCGGTGCCCTCGCCGGTCAGTCGTTCACCGATCCGGCCGATGTGAAGCGCCTGGCCCGCAAGGCCCAGCTCGGAGAGGCCTTCGAGTTCGATCGCGAGACCTACCACTCCGACGGCACCTTCCGCAGCTCGCCCCGCGGCTGGTTCACCTTCGGCCATGCCTGCTTCGCGCTGCTCTTCTTCTTCGGGCACATCTGGCACGGCGCCCGCACCCTCTACCGCGATGTGTTCGCCGGTATCGACCCCGATCTCGGCGAACAGGTGGAGTTCGGTCTGTTCCAGAAGCTCGGCGACAAGTCGACCCGCCGCCTGCCCGAGGGATACGTTCCTCCGGCCGGCTCCACCCTCGGCTGATCTCAGCCGTCACTCCTCACCTGACGATCCGCCATGGAGAGCTTCGCCTACATCCTCATCCTTGCCCTGGCTCTGTCCACTCTCTTCTTCGCCATCGCCTTCCGCGATCCCCCGAAGATCGGCAAGTGAATCCCGGTTCATCCCGGTCCAGGCCCCCGCGATAGCGGGGGTTTTTTCTTGGCGGGCCATCCGGCTGCAGAGGTCTGCCCGGGTGGGCACCGGCAGAACCAGCGCCGCCTGCCCCATCCGGGATGTTCCGGATCCTTCGCGGGAGCGACAGCCGCAGATGCGCGGACCGGGGCTGACGGGCTGGTCCACCTCACGCCACGAGCAGAGTTCTTCCGCTTCAGAACTGACCAGGCACGTCGGGTGTGGCAGACCTGAGCGGTCGCGAAGGCCCGCGGTGCCGAGCGTGATCGCCGATCCAACAGGCCGAAGAGCCTGAAACCCCTCTCCAGAGCGGCAGCCAAGAGCGGAGAAATGAGCGAGCGATGTGGCGAATCCGTTGCGCTCCAGCCGATCCCAGCCTGGCTGTCGTGCCTCGGTCGTTGCAGTTCGACGCCAGATCTGTGCAGGGCAACATCAGCGGCTGAAGAGGAAGTGAACCCCAGATCACTTCAAGCGTGCGATTCAGATGCCTCTGCCCCTTTCCCTTGTGCCGTGGACTGTCTACACTTGCAACACACGGAAACGGAGCGACTCCGGGCATGCAATGCCCCTCCTGCCAGCACACCGACAGCCGGGTGCTCGAATCACGGGCCGCCGACGGAGGTCGCAGTGTGCGCCGACGCCGTGAGTGCCTCAACTGCGATTTCCGTTTCACCACCTATGAACGGGTGGAAACCGTTCCGATCACTGTGATCAAACGGCTTGGCGGTCGCGAAACCTTCAATCGCTCCAAGCTGCTGCATGGTCTGCTGCGTGCCTGTGAGAAGACGGGTCTTGAACCCGCCCAGCTCGAGATGGTCGTCGACGACATCGAGCTGCTGCTGCAGCAGCGCAGCAGCCGCGAGGTAAGCAGCAACGAGATCGGAGAACTGGTGCTGCAGCGTCTGCGTGACATGAGCGAGGTGGCCTACGTGCGTTTCGCCTCCGTCTATCGCCAGTTCCAGAGCGTCAGCGATTTCGTTGCCACACTGGAGGGCCTCAACGAGCGCCGCTCCGCCCCGCACAAGGGGCAGGACAAACTCCTGGCCGTGGGCTGAGGGTCAGCTCTCGACCTGCCCGGGGGCCTGCCTTCCGACACTGCATCAGGGCGTTCCGGAACTCTGCCGGCGGGAATGGCCTGACATGGATGACGAAGCCAGGCAGCCGGAGTCAGATGCACCGCCTGGGCACGTGAGGCCGGACGCTGCCGAGATCTCCCAGGCCGATCCCAAGGGCTGCCCGCCTGCCACGTCATGGGGCCGGGACCGGCATCTCCGCCAGGAGCGGGGGCCGGTGGCAAATGGCGTCGGCCAGCCGGCGGCAGGTGACGGGCCGAATCCCGTCAGCCAGCGCCTGCGCGCTGCGGGCGGCCAGGCTGGGACCCTCTGTCTGCGCCCGCTCAGGACGGGAGAGTCCCATAACGGCAGCCCGCCGCAAGCATGGGGGGACCTGATGGTGGTGGTGTGACAGGCCGCCATCCCCCCAGTTCCGAGGGAGCCGGTGTCGTTCCTGGATCGACTCCGCCCGCAAGAGGCCTGGCGTGACGCTGCAGGCTGCAACGGCTCGATGCCGAGAGGAAGGTGGCGCAGGGGTCGCTTGCTAAGTTTCAGGATTGCATCAGCACTGCAGGCGGCAGGCCGATGCTCTCCCTTCGCACTGCCCGCGGGCAGACCGCCCCCCTTCCATGACCCTGACCCCTTCGTCCGAGCGCGAGGCCCTGAGCGCAGCCGATCTCAGCAATGAAGAGGCCGGCCTCGATCCGGCACTGCTTGAGGATGTGCCCAGCGCGGACGACTCCAGCAGCAGGGTCGTCAGCCGCGATGGCGATGGCGTCGGCTTCACGCTCGATGAGTTCGCCGCTCTGCTGAGCAAGTACGACTACAACTTCAAGCCCGGCGACGTGGTCAACGGCACCGTGTTCGCCCTCGAATCGAAGGGCGCCATGATCGACATCGGCGCCAAGACGGCTGCCTTCATGCCTCTGCAGGAGGTGTCGATCAACCGGGTGGAGCATCTCTCCGACGTGCTCGAGCCCGGTGAGGTGCGCGAGTTCTTCATCCTCAGCGAGGAGAACGAAGACGGTCAGCTCACCCTCTCGATCCGCCGCATTGAGTACATGCGCGCCTGGGAGCGGGTGCGCCAGCTGCAGAAGGAGGACGCCACCATCTACAGCGAGGTGTTCGCCACCAACCGCGGTGGTGCTCTGGTGCGGGTGGAAGGCCTGCGCGGCTTCATCCCCGGCAGCCACATCAGCACCCGCAAGGCCAAGGAAGAGCTGGTCGCCGACTTCCTGCCGCTCAAGTTCCTGGAGGTGGACGAGGAGCGGAACCGCCTCGTGCTCAGCCATCGCCGCGCCCTGGTGGAGCGCAAGATGAACCGCCTGGAGGTGGGCGAGGTGGTGCTCGGCACCGTCCGCGGCATCAAGCCCTATGGCGCCTTCATCGACATCGGCGGTGTCAGCGGCCTGCTGCACATCTCCGAGATCAGCCATGAGCACATCGAGACGCCGCACACCGTGCTGAACGTCAACGATCAGATGAAGGTGATGATCATCGATCTCGACGCCGAGCGCGGCCGCATCTCCCTGTCCACCAAGGCCCTCGAGCCCGAGCCGGGCGACATGCTCAGCGATCCCCAGAAGGTGTTCGACCGGGCCGAGGAGATGGCCGCCCGCTACAAGCAGATGCTGCTTGAGCAGGCCGAAGACGGTGAACCGATGGGTGTCAGCCTCGACTGAGGCAACCCAGTGATGCTACGGCTGTTGCTGCGCGGCACTGTTCTGGGTGAGGTGAAGGCGGTGCTGTTCGACAAGGATGGCACCCTCAGCATCAGCGAGCCCCAGCTGATCACCCTGGCCGAGGCCAGGGTTTTTCTTTGTCTGGAGCGGGTCGAGGCCGGCCTCCGGGAGGAACTGCGACCGCTGCTGATGCGTGCCTATGGGCTGCGCGAGCGGGCGTCTGGCACCGGCGCTGGTGAGGCAGCCGGTGCGGTGGATCGTGTCATCTGTCCCGCGGGCATCACCGCAGTGGCCAGCCGCGACCACAACCTGATCGCCACCGCCACCGCCCTCGTGCAGGTGGGCCTCGGCTGGCCGGAGGCGCTCAGCCTCAGTGAGGAGGTGTTCGCCGCCGCCGACCGGGCCGATGCCCGTCGCGCTTCAGCGCGCCCATCCATCAGCGCTTCAGCGCGCCCAGTCAACGAGCGGCTTGGGGAGGCAGGTGAGCCATCCAGCGCCAACGCGTCCAAGGCGTACGCCGAGGGCACGGTTGATGAGGCCGCAGCATCGCCCATGGCCAGCGGCGGGGATGCGGCCGCGCAGGCCATGGCTGCCGGCGCCGCGACCCATCTCGACAGTGCTGGCCGGCCGGCCGTTGGCACCAGCCGCATCACCGAGGGCCTGCGGGAGTGGCTGGAGCAACTGCGTGCCGCCTCGGTGCTGTGCGCCGTGATCAGCAACGACGACGTCGCTGGCATCGAGCACTTTCTGGCCAGCCATGGCCTGGAGTCGCACTTCACGGCGATCTGGAGCGCCGAGCACCGGCCGCGCAAACCCGACCCTGCGGCGGTGCATGGCCTTTGCGCCGAACTGGGCCTGGCGGCGGCCGACTGCGCCCTGATCGGCGATGCCAACAGCGACCTGCGTATGGCGGTGGCCGCCGGCATCCCCCACCAGCTGGCCCTGGGCTACACCGCTGCCTGGAGCACGCCGCCGCCACTGGCCGAACCGCACCCGCGCGTGCATCACTGGAGCGAGCTCAGCCTGGCCTGAGCGGCGTGGCGCCGCTGACATCGGCGCGAGATGCCGCCGAATAAGGTATTAGGCCTTCCGTGTCCACCCCGTCCGGCATGAGCAGCCCCTCCGGGTCCACCTCCCGTCACGTCTTCACCTCTGAATCGGTCACCGAGGGCCATCCCGACAAGATCTGTGACCAGGTGAGCGATGCGGTGCTCGATGCTCTGCTGAGCCAGGATCCGGCCAGCCGCGTGGCCTGTGAGACGGTCGTCAACACCGGCCTGTGCCTGATCACCGGTGAGGTCACCACCAACGCCAAGGTGGATTACATCTCGCTCGTGCGCGGTGTGATCGAGCGCATCGGCTACAGCGGTGCCCGCGCCGGGGGCTTCGATGCCCACAGCTGTGCCGTGCTGGTGGCCCTCGATCAGCAGTCCCCGGACATCGCCATGGGCGTCGACGAGGCCGACGATCACGACGGCGATCCGCTCGACCGCATCGGTGCCGGCGACCAGGGGATCATGTTCGGCTACGCCTGCGATGAAACGCCGGAGCTGATGCCCCTGCCGATCAGCCTGGCTCACCGCCTGGCCCGCCGCCTCGCCGAGGTGCGCCACAACGGCACGCTCGGCTACCTGTTGCCGGACGGCAAGACGCAGGTGAGCGTCGTCTACGAGAACGAGCAGCCGGTGGCGATCGACACGATCCTGATCTCCACCCAGCACACCGCCGAGATCGATGGGGTGAGCGAGGAGAACGCCCTGCGCGAACGCATCAAACGCGACCTGTGGAGCCACGTGGTGGAGCCCGCCACCAGCGACCTCACTCTCAAGCCGAGTCAGGAGAGCACGCGCTTCCTGGTCAACCCCACCGGCAAGTTCGTGGTCGGTGGTCCCCAGGGCGACGCCGGCCTCACCGGCCGCAAGATCATCGTCGACACCTATGGCGGCTATGCCCGCCACGGCGGCGGCGCCTTCTCCGGCAAGGACCCCACCAAGGTGGATCGCTCCGCCGCCTACGCCGCCCGCTTTGTGGCCAAGGCGCTGGTGGCCGCCGGGCTGGCCCGCCGCGCCGAGGTGCAGCTGAGCTACGCCATAGGCATGGCGCGCCCCACCAGCATCCTGGTGGAGAGCTTCGGCACCGGCGCGATCAGCAACGCCGATCTCACCGCCCTGGTGCAGGAGCACTTCGACCTGCGGCCTGGCGCCATCATCAACAACTTCGGCCTGCGCGATCTGCCTCAGCAGCGCGGCGGCCGCTTCTACCAGGATGTGGCTGCCTACGGCCACTTCGGCCGCTCCGATCTGAATCTGCCCTGGGAGGAGGTGGGCGCCATCGCTGAAACCCTGCGTCAGGCCACCGCCGATCGTGTCGCCGCTGGCGCTGGGGCTTGATCTCGGCAGCAGTGGCCTGCGGCTCGCCCTGGCGGAGACCACT
Organism: Synechococcus sp. CBW1004; assembly: GCF_015840715.1. Taxonomy (NCBI): domain Bacteria; kingdom Bacillati; phylum Cyanobacteriota; class Cyanophyceae; order Synechococcales; family Synechococcaceae; genus Synechococcus; species Synechococcus sp. CBW1004. Next base: position 3,300,848 of record NZ_CP060397.1, read on the forward strand.
CCCGCGGGCGAGCTGCGGCTGCTGAGCGAGGAGAGCGCCCCCTATCCGCGCCCCTTCGCCGATCCACACGGTTGGCGAGAGGGGTTGACGCTGTTGGTGGCACGGCTGGATCCCGCCCTGCGGGCACGGGTGGGATCCATCGCCATCGCCGGCACCTCCGGCACCCTGCTGGGCTGCCGCCCCGATGGCACCGTACTGCCCGGCGAGCCGGGCCTGGCCCTCCCCTATCACCTCAGCTGCCCGGAGCAGGCGGAGGAGGCGCTGCGGATCTGCGGCGACCCTGGCAGCCCCGCTGCCAGTGCCAGTGGCAGCCTGGCCCGCGCCCTGCGGCTCATCGCCGCTGCCGAGCCGCCCTTCCTGCTGCGCCATCAGGCGGACTGGCTGATGGGCTGGCTGCTGGGCGACATGCGCTGGGGCGAGGAGGGCAACAATCTGCGTCTGGGCTGGGATCTGCAGCGCCAGACCTGGGGCGGCACGATCGCGCAGCAACCCTGGGCGGCGGCACTGCCTGAGATCCGCCCCAGCGGCGCCGTTGTCGGTCGTCTTCACCCCGAGGTGGCGGCGAGCCTCGCGCTGCCCGCAGGCTGCCGGGTGGTGGCCGGCAGCACCGATGCCAACGCCGGCGTGCTGGCCACAGGTGCCCGGGAGGGCGACGGGATCACCGTGCTGGGCACGACGCTGGTGCTCAAGCAGTTCGTGGACAAGCCGATCCAGGCCCCCGGCGTCAGCTGTCACAGGGTGGATGGGCGCTGGCTGCTGGGCGGTGCCTCCAACGCCGGCGCCGGCATCCTGCGTCGTTTCTTCGACGATGCTCAGATCGCTGAACTCAGCCGCCAGATCGATCCGCGCCGCCCCAGCGGCCTCGATCTGCTGCCGCTGCCGGCCCGCGGCGAGCGCTTCCCGGTCGATGATCCGCTGCTGGAGCCGCGCCTGGAGCCGCGCCCCGTCAGCGATGCCCTGTATCTCCAGGCCCTGCTGGAGGGGCTCACCGAGCTGGAGCGGCAGGGATGGCAGCGCCTGCGCGGGCTGGGAGCGCCGCCGCTGCAGCGGGTGCTCACCCTGGGCGGCGGCGCCCGCAATCCCCAGTGGCGGCTGCTGCGTCAGCGGGCCCTCGGGGTGCCGGTGCTGCAGCGGCCGGGCCTGTCGGCCGCCCTGGGCATGGCGCGGCTGGCTCTGCGCAGCGCAGGCAGGATGGAGGCCCCTGCACCCGCGGACGCATGAACTCAAGGCTGGGCTCGATCCTGTCGATGGCGCTGTTCGTGGTGCTGGCGGGCTATGTCGGCTTCAGCGCCGTGCGGCTGGGTCTGATCCTGTGGCAGCGGTTCGGGGCCGCCTGAGCCCTTGGCCTGCCGTCGCCGACTCCCCTGCAACCGGCTGGATGCCAGCGGCGACGCCTCCGGCCGCCGGCCCCCAGAATCGGCCGACCGTCGCCTGAACCACGCCCATGGCCGCCGACCCTCTCACCCCCGCTGTCAGCGACCGCATCTGCCGGCACATGAACGACGACCACGCCGACGCGGTCGTGGCCTACGCCCGTCACTACGGCGGCATTGCGACTGCCGAATCGGTACGCATGCTCGCGGTGGCTCCTGAGGCGATGCGCCTGGAGGTGGATGGCGCGGTGGTCGAGATTCCGTTCGATCGCACCCTCACCGACAGCGAGGACGCCCACCGCACCCTGGTGGCGATGCTGCGGTCGCTGCCTGGGAAGGCTTGAAGCAGATCGCCTGCCCCCGGGGCAGCTTCCCGTCTGCTCTCCAGTCTGTTGCAGCGCGGCCTGGCGGTGCTGTGGCCACCGGGCCAGACCCCTGTGCAGCACCCTGCCGGCATGGCCGCGCCGAGCGGTCAGGGCTCCGCGGGCTGTGTATGGCGACCCGCGGCCGATCGGCCGGCAGGGGCCGCTTCAGCCACTTCAGCTCAAGCGACGGCCGCCACGTCGCGCCGGACAGGGGCGCGATCGGGAGGGCAGCCGTGGTGGCCTCAGCTGGGCTGGCTGCTGGCACGTCCCTGTCCCCTCTGCCGTCGGCTGCCGCCGGCCCTGTCTCCGTGCCGCTCGTCGGTGGATGGCCTCTGCGAGGCCTGCACGACACGGCTGGAGCTGCCCGCAGCGGGGCTGCGCGGCCTGGCGCCCCTGCCCTGGTGGAGCAGCGGTGCCTATGCCGGCGCGCTTCGCCGCACACTCCTCGACCAGAAGTGCCGGCGTGCCGATGCCGCTGTGATCAGAGCCCTGCTGCAGCCCCTGCTGGGCGCCCTGCAGGAACAGCCACTGTCCCGGCACGGCCCGCGGGCTGTTCTGGTGGTGCCCATCCCGGGCTGGAAGCGCCGCTCCAACCCGCTGCCGGGTCTGATCGCTGATCAGCTGGCCCGTGGGCTGGGGCTGCGCCGACGCGATCTGCTGGTGCGCAGGCACCCGGTGCTGGGCCAGCACCGCCTTGGCATTCAGCTGCGCCGGACCAACCAGGAGGGATCTTTCCAGCTGGGGCCCGCGAGCCGAGGCCGTCGCCCGGCGCCGGTGCTGCTCGTCGATGACATCCTCACCACCGGCTCCACCCTCCGGCATGCGGCCCTCTGCCTGGAGCAGGCCGGCTGGCCGGTGCTGGGCGCGGCCTGTCTGGCGCGGACCCCCAGTCGGCGGGACTGGCTGCGGACGCCATGATCTAAGATCTGCAAGTCGCCAAGGCGACGGGCCGGGATAGCTCAGTTGGTAGAGCAGGCGACTGAAAATCGCCGTGTCCCCAGTTCAAATCTGGGTCCTGGCATTTTATAGATAATTAGTTTCAGTCAGGTGTAATCTGGGATTTTTTAATCAATCCCCTTGCCTGGCTATCTTTGTTGTTCATGCCGATGGACTGGTTGCGGTATGTCGCCTGTCGCCCAGCAGTCGCACTGAGGCGATCTCGGCAGTGGCCTCACCAATGTGGGCCAGCAGGCTGTCGATCAGCGCCTGGCTGCGGCGATGCCCGGCGAAATCAGCATGGATCACCAGCACATCCCCGAAGTGAACGGGGATCTCCAGCGGCAGGGATCGATACTCCGGACCGTACAGCGGCAGGGTCAGGGCGGAGGCGATGCCCAGGCAGAGCTCCGCGAACGAGAGTTCCGTGTTCGCCGGCCCTGCGCTGTCCTGGGGCGGCATTCCGTCGGCGGGAGTCCCCAGTCCGAGCTCCCTGAGCCGGGCCTCGAACACAGGGAAGGCTCCCTGTGGCAGGGGCAGCAGCGGATAGGCGGCCACATCCGCCAGGGTCAGTGGTGACTGCTGCCGCAGCAGGGGGTGGTCATGGCGGGCGGCCAGGAGCATCGCCATCTCGAACAGTGGCACACAGATCAGATCGGGATCATCGGGAAGATCGGGTGCCCCACACAGCCAGGCATCGATGATGCGGTTCCGGAGGAGATCAACAGGTCGCTGATATTCCAGATAATTGAGATTGCCTTTCCTCCAGTCGGCCGGTTGCCATGTCGCATAGAGATCGCGCATCCAGTGCTGCGTCTCGAACCGCAGTGGCAGATTCATCTCCCAGCGGTAGAGCTGATGCAGCCTGCGTTCGGCGGCGAGCAATTCGACGTCACCATTCACCACCCATTCCGCCGATTGGCGCCTCAGCTTCACAGCGAAGACGTGCTCGCACTTGCTGGCATGGCGGCTGATCGTGGACTGGTTGCAGCCCAGGGCCTCGGCCGCCCTTGCTCCGGTTCTCAGCCAGATCAGGTGATCAAGGGCATCCAGGCACTCCAGTGTGACCACCAGGTAAGGCTGAAATGATCAGGCGAAGTATCGCCCCGTACCCCGGCAGACATCAGCCGTGGGCCCCTGAACATGAAGATCTGCATCTCATTATTCAGTTTCCGCATCAAGCACTCCTCTGGTTGGTGGCTGAGCGTGTCGCTCATGCGGCGTTGCTGTCAGCGCTGAGCGCCAGGGAGTCCCCGCAACCTGGCCTGGTCTGGTTGCGGGGAGCGCGGGCTGGGCGAGGCTCGGGGCTTCTCTATGGGGACCGCCCCAGCCCTCCGATCAAGGGGGCTCCGGCAGCGCGTTCCTGGCAACGCTGCGACAGCCGACGCCTCGGAGTCGTCCATAGGGTGTGAGGCGATCCGCGCCGGTCGACGCCATGACAGCTCCTGCCGATGGTGCCGGGCCGTCGAGCCCCGATGCCGTGTCGGGGGATCGGCCCGCAGCTCCCGCGTCCGCGCCCCATGCGCCGGGCCCTGCGCCGTCCCCTGAGGATCTGAGTTCCGGCGGCGGCTGGCCAGTGATCGACGGCTGGGCTCGCGCCACCCTCTCGCCCACCGGGCCGAAGCTCTGGCAGACGCTCACCCATCAGAGCGCCTGCCTCTCCTGCGCCTGGGGTACCGGCGGGCAGAACGGCGGCTTCCGCGATGAGCTGGGTGAGCCGCTGCAGCGCTGCCTCAAGAGCGTCGAGGCGATCCAGGCCGAGCTGATGGCCCCGGTGCCTGCGGAGGTGTTCGCCGGCCGCACGCTCCCCGAGCTGCAGCGGCTCGATTCCTACGGCTGCGACCGGCTGGGTCGGCTGGACCGGCCCCTGATCCTGCGCCAGGGCTCCCGCCACTACGAACCGATCGGCTGGGAGGAGGTGCACGCCCTGGTGGCCGAGGCCTTCCGGACGCCGCCGCCGGAACGCGTCGCCTCCTACAGCTCCGGCCGCTCCTCCAACGAGGCGGCCTTCCTGCTGCAGCTGCTGCTGCGCGCCCTCGGCTCCAACAATCTGGCCGACTGTTCCGATCTCTGCCACGCCCCCTCCACCATCGGTCTCAGCCGGGTGTTCGGCAGCGGCACCTCGATGGTCAATCTCGAGGGCCTGCAGCAGGCCGATTGCGTCGTGCTGGTGGGCTCCAATGCCCCCGCCAATCACCCGCGGCTGATGAACGAGCTGATCCGCCTGCGCGAGCGCGGCGGCACGGTGATCGTGATCAACCCGGTGCTGGAAGGCGGCCTGCTGAAATTCGGCTCGCCCGCCTTCCCGATCCGCTCGCTGCTGCGCGGCAGCGAGATCGCCTCGCTGTTCCTGCAGCCCGTCCCCGGTTCCGACACGGCCGTGTTTCTCGGCATCCAGAAGGCGCTGCTGGAGAGCGGGGCCATCGCCTGGGACTTCGTGAAGGCCCACAGCGATGGCTGGCAGCCCCTGATCGACCAGATCACGGCCACCGACTGGGAGGCGATCAGCGGCTGCTGCGGCCTCAGCCGCGAGGAACTGGAGCTGGTCGCATCCCGCATCGCCGCCAGCCGGGCCGTGGTGTTCGCCTGGGCGATGGGCATCACCCACCACGCCAACGGCACCGACAACGTCCAGGCGATCGCCAACACCGCCGTGCTCAGCGGCAACGTCGGCCGTCCTGGGGCGGGCACGATGCCGATCCGGGGCCACTCCAACGTGCAGGGCTTCGGGTCGATGGGGGTGACCGTGCGCCTTCGCAAACCGATGCAGCAGGCGCTCGAGGCGTTGCTGGGCCGGCCCCTCAGCCGCGTGCCGGGCTACGACACCCGCTCGCTGATCGAGGCCGCCGAGCGGGGGGAGGTGGATTCGTTGCTGTGCCTGGGCGGCAACCTGTTCGGCGCCAACCCCGACAGCGCCCAGGCCCGCCGCGCCCTGGGGCGGATCGACACGGTCATCCATCTGGCGACCAAGCCGAACACGGGGCATTTCCATGGCCTCGGGGCGCGTCAGACGCTGCTGCTGCCGGTGCTCAACCGCTTCGAGACGCCGCACCGCACCACGGTGGAATCGGGAAACAACTGGGTGCGGCTCAACGAACCGGGTCGCAGCCATCTGCGCAGCGGCCTGTTGATCAGCGAGGTGGCCTTTCTCTCGCGCCTGGCCAGGGATCTGCATGGCACCGACCCGATCGACTGGGGTCGCCTGAGCGACCCGGTCTACGTGCGCGAACTGATCGCGCGCACCGTGCCCGGTTATGAGGCTATCGTCGACATCGATACCAGCCGTCGTGAATTCGAGGTGGCCGGGCGCGTGTTCCATCAGCCGTCCTTCCCCACGCCAAGCGGCCGTGCTCAGCTGGCGGTCACACCCCTGCCGCAGCTCGCGCTTCCTGACGCCGATGCCTTCGGCGGCCTGGCCGCCGGTGAGAAGGGGGTGGTGCTGAGCCTGATCACCGCCCGCAGCTACGGCCAGCACAACACCGTCGTCTACAAGAAAGGTGACGCCTATCGCGGCATGCCGCACCGCCAGACGATCCTGATGAACCCACAGGATCTGGCGGCCAGCGGTCTGCGGGCCCATCAGCGCGTCACGGTGCAGGGAGAGGCCGGCCTCCTCGAGCACATTGAGATCATTCCCGGTTCGGTGCGATCCGGCGCGGCGCTGATGTTCTATCCCGAGGCCAACGTGCTGATGCGGGCCGAGACGGATCCAGGCAGCGGCACGCCGGCCTTCAAGCGGGTGTCGGTGCTGGTGCGGGGCTGACCCCCGATCCGTAGCGATCGCCACCCTGGCGGGTCAGGGCCCCTCCGACAGTGAGGGGCAACCGGCGAGGCGTGGGGAAAGGAGATGGGGATGGAACTGGTGGGCCACATCGGTGCGCTGTGGCGCTATCCGGTCAAATCGATGCTGGGCGAACGGCTGGAGCGCCTGGAGGTCGATTCCCGCGGCGTGCTCGGGGACCGGGGCTACGCCCTCTGGGATCCCGAGGCAGGACGGGTGGCCAGTGCCAAGAACCCGCGCCGCTGGGCGGACCTGCTCGCCTACAGCGCCCGCTACCTGGAGGAGCCCCGCTCGGGTGAAGCACTGCCGGCGGTGGAGGTGGCAGGGCCCCTGGCGGGCCCGGAGACCCCGCCGCTGAGCCTGCGCAGCGACGATCCCGAGCTGGTGGAGCGGCTGAGCCAGCGACTGGGGCGTCGCGTCCGCCTGCTGGATCAGCCGCCGGTGGGGGCGAGCCTGGACCAGTACTGGCCGCAGGTGGAGGGGCGTGCCTTCCAGAATGTGACCAACGAACTGGTGCTGCCGGAGGGCACGTTCTTCGACGCCTGCCCGATCCATGCGATCACCACCGCCACGCTGGCGACCCTGCGCCGCCTCGAACCCGCGCTCGATTTCGCCGTGGAACGCTTTCGCCCCAAACTGCTGATCGAACCGACGCCCGGTCTCGAGGGCTTCGTGGAGGAGCGATGGGAGGCCGGCACCCTGGCCATCGGCGACCGGCTGATCCTGCGTGTCGATGGCGGTTGCCCCCGCTGCGTCATCACCACCCTCCCCCAGGGAACGTTGCCGGAGGAGATGGAGATCCTCCGCGCCACCGCCCGCCACAACCGGGTCACCGCCGGCATCCGCCTCAGTGTCGAGCAGCCCGGAACGCTGACGGTCGGAGATGCGGTGCGCTGGACGCCCGCCGAGACCCTGGCCTGAAGCCGGTGCTGGTCTTCAGGGAGCCGAGGAGTGCGATGGTGCGGCGCTGGCTGCAGGAGCAACGCCGGCTCGGACGGGCCTACCAGCCCCGTTTCCAGCGACGCCACCTGTCCGTCACCTGGCTGGGTGCCCTGCTGTCCCTCGCCCTGCTGGGACTGCTCAGCACCTGGAGCGGCATGGCTCTGCTGACGGCGCCGCTGGGGGCCTCCTCGGTGCTGCTCTTCGGATACCCCGCCAGTCCCCTGGCCCAGCCCCGCAACCTCGTGCTCGGCAATCTGGTGGGCGGCCTGGTGAGTGTGCTGGCGGTGGCCTGGCTCGGGCGCGGCCCGCTGGTGATCGCCCTGGCGGTGGCGTTGACGATCCTGCTGGGTCAGCAGCTGCGCTGCCTGCATCCCCCCGCCGGCGGTCTGGCCTTTCTGGGGGTGGCGCTGGGAGCCAGGCCCTCCTTTCTGCTCACGCCGGTGCTGAACGGCTCGCTGTTGCTGGTACTGCTGGCGGCAGGCTTCAGCCGCTGGGTGAAGGGCGCCCAGCCCTATCCCGTGCACTGGTTGTGAAGGGATGGTGGTGAGGCAGGCCCAGCCCGATCCGAGGCCGCTCTGATCCCACCACCGCTGTTGCCGCTGCCCCTGTTGCCGCTGACCCTGTCGCCCTGGCTGCTGCCGCCGCTGGCGCTGGTGGCCTTTCTGTATGCCACGGTCGGCCATGCCGGCGCCTCCGGTTACATCGCCGTGCTGGCCCTCGCCGGCCTGCCCGCAGCCCTGATCAAGCCGCTGGCGCTCCTTCTCAACCTGGTGGTGGCAGCCCAGGGCAGCTGGCAGTTCTGGCGCGCAGGCCATCTGCGCGGGTCGCTGCTCTGGCCGCTGCTGGCCAGCGGCATGCCGGCGGCCTTCCTGGGTGGCTGGCTGGATCTGCCGACGGAGTGGTTCCAGCGGCTGGTGGCGCTGGTGCTGCTGGCTTCAGCCCTGCGCTTCCTGCGCCAACCTCGCGACCCCGAGCGGTTGCACACCCCGCCCCTGCCCCTGCTGCTGCTCAGCGGTGCGGGGCTGGGCCTGTTGGCCGGTCTCACCGGAACCGGGGGCGGCGTGTTCCTCACCCCCCTGCTGCTGCTGGCCGCCTGGGCCACCACCCGCCAGGCGGCGGCCGTGTCGTCGCTGTTCATCCTGGTCAATTCCTTCAGTGGTCTGATGGGCCTGCTGCTGGCCCGTCAGGGCATCGGGCTGGCGCCGGCACCCCAGCTGGGCTGGCTCCTGCTGACGGTGCTGCTCGCCGGCGGGCTGGGTTCGCGCCTGGGCAGCCGCCACTGGCCGGTGAGCTGGATCCGGCGCGTTCTGGCGCTGGTGCTGCTGCTGGCGGCCTGGAAACTGCTTGGGTTCGCCGGCTGAACAGGCTGGCGCGGGCCTTGGGTTCAGGTCCGCCCGTCGAGCACGAAGCGGTGGCACACCTGCAGCGCCAGCTCTCCGGGGCCAGGCGTCATCGGTTCGACTTCCCGGTGCTGCAGGGGCCCTCCCGGGCCGCCGGCCTGCCAGACGCACGGGATGGGAGGGAAGCGACGCGGATGGGCGCGGTTGTAGTCCACCGGAGGCCGGGAACCACTGACAGGGATGGGCGCTGCGGCGGTCATCCGCCCAGGTAGGCCATCTCGGCATGGCGGGGCGCTTCGGCGGAGGCCGGCCCGTTGGCCGGCGGCCCCGCCGTGTTCCAGACCTCCAGACGCTCCTCGCTCCAGCGGTCGCTCCGCTGCCTCCACAGCCCGGCGAGGGCCTCGCGCAGGTCCGCCTGCCCTGCCTCCGGCGTCAGCCAGGGCCGCAGGTCGAGGCCACTGCCGGGGGCGGCGAAGAGGCAGGTGTAGGCCAGGCCGTCGGCGGTGACCCGCAGCCGGTTGCAGTCACCGCAAAAGGGGGCCGTGATCGAGGCCACCACCGCCAGCGTGCCGCCACTGTCCGCCGTGTCCCGATCGCAGTAGCGCCAGCGCCGCGCCGTGCTGCCGGCGCCGCGGCCCAGGGGCAGCAGCGGCCAGCGTTCAGCGATCACGGCCACCATCTCGGCGGCACTCACCACCACTTCGGGCGTCCAACCGTTGCGGTTGCCCACATCCATGAACTCGATCAGGCGCAGCTCGATGCCCCGCTGGCGTGCCAGGTCCGCCAGGGGCAGGAGCTGATCCTCGTTGCGGCCCCGTTGGATCACGGCGTTGAGTTTGAGCTCCCCCCGCTCCGGTGCGAAGCCGGCGGCCCGGGCGTGCTCGATCGCCGCCAGCACCTTCGCCAGCAGCGCCTCGCCGGCAGGTTCGCCGCCGCTCAGACCCGCCATCGCCGCCACCGCTTCGCCCGAAGCACCATCGAGGCTGAGGGTGATCCGGTCGAGGCCGGCCTGGCGCAACGTCCGCGCCCGCTCGCCGCTGAGCAGGGCGCCATTGCTGGTGAGCGCGATCTCGCGCAGGCCTTGCCGCCGCAGCGGTTGGACCGCCGCCACCAGGTCCTCGAGGCCGGAGTGCAGCAGCGGTTCGCCGCCGGTGAGCCGCAGGCTGGTGACCCCCAGGGCCACCGCCGCTTCGATCACGGCCAGCCGTTGGGGCAGGGTCAGCAGCCCAGGCGGTTCCACCCCATCGGGCAGGCAGTAGGGGCAGGCCAGGTTGCAGCGGGCCGTCAGCGACAGGCGCAGCACCCCCATGGGGCGATCGAGCTGGTCGTTGACGCTGGCCATCGCCGCCACGCTATGGCTGCCGGCCTGGAGTTGGCGGTAGCGTTTTGCCATGGATGCCGCCGCCGCTCCACCTTCCACGCCACTTTCCACGCAACCGTTCACACCGCCGGCCATTCCCTGGCGAGAGCCCCGGGAGTTGGAGGCCTCGCCTGATCTGGGTCCGGGTCTGGATCCAGGCCTGTGTGGCGAAGCGTTGGCGCGGTTGTGCGACGAGCCCGATGTGCAGGCGGTGATCGCCTTTGGCTCGCGGGCTCGGGGGCAGGCGCGGGACGATTCGGATCTGGATCTGGCGGTGATCGTGCGCCAGTCCCAGCTCACTCCCGCGGAAAAGATGGCGTGCTGGCAGCGCTTCCATGGGGCACTGGGCCGGCTTGGCGTCGGTGTCGACCTGGTGGTGGCGGGCGCCGCGGATGCCGAGTGGCTGAGCGGCTCGCGCTGGCATGTGTTCGGCGATGTGGCGCGTGAGGGGCGGGTGCTCTATGTCTCCGGCTGAAGACGCGCTGCTGCTGCTGGCGATCGTGCGCCGCCATCTGCGGAGCCTGCGGCTGACCCTGGATGGCGCCTATCCGGAGGAGGACTGGGGCTTCACCGCCCAGCAGGCAGCCGAGAAGCTGATGAAGGCCTGGATTGTGCTTGCCGACCGGCGGCCCCCCCGGCTCCATCGGCTCGAAGACCTGGCGGCGCTGGCGGATCAGCCCCTGCTGCCCCAGCTGGCTGAGCTGCAGGTGTTTGCCGTGGAGGCCCGCTACGAGCAGGGGCCGTTCCCGCTGCCGGCGCCGCGCGAGGAGCTGCTGGCGTTGCTGGAGGCGGAGCTGGGCCGCTGTGAGCGCAGGGCGGAGGAGCTGGGCGGATCGCCAGGGGATCGGTCCGGGGGCTCGGCCGGCTGACCGCTTCGGGCAGCGTCCCGGTCGGAGGTTCAGCTTCCTCCTGGCTGCCGGCCGGCCGCCCGATCCCATCGAGGAGCGTTCCCTCTGGAGCGTTCAGGTTCAGGCCGGGTCATGTCGAGGGTTCACGTTCCGTGCGACTGACGGCGCCGGGTGCGGCTGCATCCTGCGGATGGTTCACGTTGCGAAGGGCCTTTGGATCGAGCCGCACGGTCTTGATCGCCTGGGTGGCCAGCCAGCCCTGCAGCCGCCGTTCGCCCCGTTGCACAGCCGCTGTCAGTTCGGAACGCAGCGGTTCCAGGCTCGGATAGACCCCCAGCAGGGGCTGCAGGCGCTTGCCGTCGTGGGCCAGGTGGATCCTGCCGCCGGGGCTCTCTGCGGTTGCCGTCAGCAGGTCCTGCAGGACCGCGAGGCTGAGATCGGGCATGTCCACGGGGCAGAGCAGCAGGCGTTCGCCGTCATACCGCTGCATCAGGCGCTGCAGCGCCAGCAGGGGGCCCTCCCAGGGCGGCGGTTCCTCCAGAGGTGTGATCGCAGCGGTCCTGGCTGGCGCGACGACGTCTCCCTGGCGCGTCGCTGCCGTGGCAGGGTCCGCCGGCGTCTCGGAGTTGCCTGGCGCATCCCAGCTCAGGGCATGGGCGATCCTCAGATGCTGCTCATGGCGGCTGAACAGCGTCACCGGGATCTGCAGGGCCAGCAGCAGCCGCAGGGTGCGCTCCAGCCAGGTGCCGCCTTCGGGGTGGAGCAGCAGTGCCTTGTCGCGGCCCATGCGCCGGCTGACGCCGCCGCTGAGCAGGCAGGCGCGCAGCGGCGGAGAGTCTTCCAGGAGCGGGGCCGATGCTGCGCCAGCCCTGGGTATGGGCAGGCCCGTCGGGCTCATTCGCCCTCGTGGTGCAGTCGCATCCGCGCCGAGACCCGCGCTTCGGGATCGACGCCGGCGAAGGTGGGCGGCAGCCAGACACGCACCACCATCAGCAGGGCGGCGGTGGCCAGGAACAGGCAGACCGCCAGCATCTGCTGCCACTCCGTCTCGAGCACACCGTTGACAATCACTTCGCGCAGCACCGACACGATCGCGATCTCGACCGACACACCGATCGACACCCGCTGTTCCTGCAGATAGATGATCAGCAGGCGGAACAGCTCCACCAGGATCAGGATGAAGAGAATATCGGCGGTGATGGCGTGAAACTGCGGCTTGCTGAGCAGGGAGGCGAAGATGCCCTTCAGTTGCAGTGCCATCACGCAGAAGAGTCCCAGGCACAGCGAGACAGCGATCAGATCCTGCACCGCTTCGAGAGCCTGAACGATCTGCGGCCGGCGGAACTGCTGGTGCCACGGCACGCGCGAGAAGGGAGGCGGCGCCGCGGTCGGATCAGGCTGGACGGCCTCTCCGGGCGGAGCGGCGCGTCCCGGTTGGAGAAGGGAGGCCTCGGCACGTTCATCGGTTGTCAGAGGTGAGATCGTCATCAGCTCGGCTCGGTTGGCCCGCAAAATTACGGGGCCTCTGCTTATGGGTCAATGCTTGATTGATTGGCTTGGCTGATAGGTCTGATGGGTCCAGCCGCTCGCCTCGGGGCAGCGCCCGGCTGCCGCCACAGCCGTGGCAGTGATGGTTCCCCTGCTGTGATGTCGCTCTCCCGGCCGCTGATCGGCATGGCCCTGCAGTGCGCCGTCGGCTACCTGGTGCCCGAGCGAGAGGGTCTTGATCGCGCTGTCATCACCACCCACGCCACTGGGTTGATGGATCTTGAGGTGCCCTGGCCAGCCTGGACGCCACAGGTTCGATGGGAGAAGGCCTGTAACGGGTAGAGGCCCAGCGGGGGCTGGGATCGCAGGCCGTCGTGGGCTAGGTGGATCCGGTCCGTCTCCGCCCGTCTCGTGCAGTGTGGAGGGTCTCGAGACCCTGCCCCGGAATGTCGACGGGTCAGTGCTGCACGGATTGGTCGGTATGGCCCGGCAATCGCCGGTGAGGCGTCAGCAGCGGCCCTTCCCAGGGAGCCTTATCGGCAATGGCGCAGATCACCGCCGGGTTCGGCAGCATCTCGGCACACTCCAGGTGGTGCTGGTAGCGGCTCAGCAAGGTCAGGTTGATCCGCCGCCACAGCTTCGCCACCAGCTGAGTGTGCACTCCAGCCAGGTGCCGCCCTCGGCGAGGGTGAGCAGGGCCTTGTTGCTCCCGTCCTCCGTCTCCCGCTGCCGCAGAGCATGCAGCAGTGCAGGAGCTCCCTCAGCGGCGCATCGCTCAAGCTTCCTGCTCCAGCAGGCCGAACTCGGCCAGAGCCCGCGGCAGATTGCGGTGTTCGTGGCCGGGATGGCTGAGCTTCACCAGCGCGAAGCGCTGCAGCTCGTTGAGCCCAGCCCAGCCGTCCGTCCGCAGGGGGAGGCCCAGCTGGGCGCAGGAGGCGGCCAGCAATTCCGGCACACGCTCCCTCTGCTGCCAGGGTTCCGCTGAGGGGCGCGGCAGTTCCCGGGCCCGGCCCGGCCCCAGAGTTTCCGTTCGGGCGAGCAGGTGCCGGTGAAGCGCTTCGATCGCCGCGGCATCGTCGGGCCAGGTCAGCAGCTGGGACCGTTCGGCGGGGCTCAGCTCACTCCAGTGCTGCAGCTTGAGCTTCACGCCGGCAAGATCGAGCTTGCGCCGGACCGCCATCGGAATGCAGCGCAGTTCGGCCGTGAAGTCGGCCTCAAAGCCGAAGCAGGTGCTGGCGTGAGAGGGGCTCAGGGCTATGAACCTGTGACGAGATGATCCCAGTGTGGTCGGATGGCGGCTCATGCGTCCGATGGGTCGTGGTGCCAGGTTCACCTTCCGTAGCAATAGCCACAATGGTCTCGCAGGGCAGGGTGGTGTAATCAACAGACGGTTTGCATATGCGCCGTCACAGCCATCGCCCGGTCGCGTTCGTTTTGAGGGCCAGGGACCTTACCCTCAATCGCGCATTTTTTATGTTAAGCGATCTTTGGTCGCTCCAGGGTAGATATCGAACACTTCATCTCACCTGGTTCGCCTTTTTTCTGACATTTGTTGTCTGGTTCAATCTTGCTCCCCTGGCAACCACGATCAAGGCCGATTTTGGTCTGTCTGTGCCGCAGATCCGTACCCTGGCAATCTGCAACGTTGCCCTCACCGTGCCGGCCCGCATCCTGATCGGGATGCTCCTCGATAAGTTTGGACCGCGCATCACTTATTCCACATTGCTGGTCTTTGCCGCGATTCCTTGTCTGATGTTTTCTGCCGCTCAGGACTTCAGCCAACTGGTCGTAGCCCGTCTACTTCTCTCCATCGTGGGCGCCGGCTTTGTGATTGGTATCCGGATGGTGGCGGAATGGTTCCCCCCTAAGGAAATCGGCCTGGCTGAAGGCGTCTATGGAGGTTGGGGAAACTTCGGATCCGCTTTCTCTGCTCTGACCATGGTGATTGTGGCTGGGTGGCTTTCGTTTTCCGGAGGCTTTGAGCTGCCCACTGGCGAAATTCTTAACTGGCGCGGCGCCATTGCGCTTACCGGTGTCATCTCAGCCGTCTACGGTTTCATCTACTATGCCAATATAACCGATACTCCCCCCGGTAAAGCTTACCAGAAGCCGGCCAAGTCTGCTGGTCTTGAGGTCACTTCTCTGAGGGATTTCTGGGGTCTTCTCGGGATGAATGTGCCGTTTGCTGTCATTCTTGCAGTGTTGGTGTGGCGATTGCAGAAGGTGAAATTCCTCGATGCGACTGGCTACACGATCGGCATGGTCTTGGTGCTCATCTGGTTTGCTTTCCAGACCTGGGGTATTGTCCGCACCAACCGCGACCTCATCCTCGGCAACAAGACCTACTCCAAAGAGGATCGCTACGAGTTCAAGCAGGTAGCCATTCTTGAGCTCACCTATATTGTGAACTTTGGTTCCGAGCTTGCGGTGGTTTCGATGTTGCCCGCCTTCTTCGAGAGCACCTTCGACTTGCCCAAGGCCACGGCTGGAATCCTGGCCTCCTGCTATGCCTTCGTGAATCTCGTGGCGCGCCCAGGTGGAGGCCTGATCTCCGACCGCATGGGCAGCCGCAAGAACACGATGGGTTTCCTCACCGTTGGTCTCGGATTCGGTTATCTGGTCATGAGCATGATCAAGCCTGGCGCCTTCACTGGTACAGCTGGCATCGCCATCGCAGTTCTGCTCACCATGGCCTGCTCCTTCTTTGTGCAGGCGGGTGAGGGCGCCACCTTCGCGATGGTCCCCCTGGTGAAGAAGAGAGTCACCGGTCAGATCGCCGGCATGGTAGGTGCTTACGGCAATGTCGGAGCTGTGGCCTATCTCACCATCTTCAGCCTGCTTCCCGTCTGGATGGGTGGCGATTCAGCCGAGCCCAGCGCCGAGATCGTGGCCGCCTCCAACAGCGCTTTCTTCCAGATCCTTGGCATCGCTGGCCTGGTGGTGGGTCTTCTCTGCTACTTCTTCCTCAGGGAACCCAAGGGATCCTTCGCTGATGAACATGCCGACGAAGTGTCTCTGGCTCGGGTGTGATCTCAGCTGCGGTGCGTGTAATTAGTCGCGGGGGTGCCCTGAGGCGCCCCCTTCGCTGTTTGTTCCGCTCAGCTTTCCATTGTTGATGACCGATTCGTCTGCCGACAGTGTGCGCAGTCAGTGTCCCTACTGCGGGGTAGGTTGCGGCCTGGAGCTCATGCCGCCAGCACAGCCTGGTCAGGCAGTGAAGCGCGATTCAGATGGTAACCCGATCTGGACCGCCCGCGGCGATCGCCGGCATCCATCCAGCCTCGGCCAGGTGTGCATCAAGGGAGCCACGGTGGGGGAGACCCTGGCCAGGGGGCGACTCACGCAACCGCTGTATCGCGCAGGTCTAGACCAGGAATTCCGGGCGATCGGCTGGGACCAGGCTTTGGAGCTCCTGGAGTGGCGTATCCGCAGCACCCTGGCCGGCAAGGGGCCGCGGGCCATCGCCATGTATGGCTCCGGGCAGTTCCACACCGAGGACTATTACCTCGCCCAGAAGCTGCTCAAGGGAGCACTTGGCACCAACAACTTCGATGCCAATTCCCGCCTCTGCATGAGCTCGGCGGTGGCGGGCTACACCCGCAGCTTCGGCTCCGACGGGCCTCCCTGCTGCTACGACGATCTCGATCACTGCAGCGTGGCTTTTCTGATCGGCACCAACACCGCCGAGTGCCATCCGGTGCTGTTTCAGCGGCTGCTCAAGCGCAAGAAACGCAATCCCAGGGACGTGACTGTGGTGGTCGTGGATCCCCGTTCCACTGACACCACCAAGGCCGCCGATCACCATCTGGCCATCCGTCCGGGCACCGACCTTGCCCTGTTGCATGGCCTTGCCCATCTGGTGTTGGAGGTCAGCGGCTTCGATGCCGACTTTATCGAGGAGGCCACCGAAGGACTGTCGGAGTTTGCCCAGCTGATCGCCGAGGCCACGCCGGCCCGCACGACCCAGATCTGTGGCATCACCGAGCAGCAGCTCAGGGAGGTGGCTGCCCTCTGGGCGATGCGGGATCGGATTCTCAGCCTTTGGTCGATGGGCGTGAACCAGCGACGCGAGGGCACGGCGGTGGTGTGCGGGTTGATCAACCTGCACCTGCTCACCGGGCAGATCGGCAAACCCGGCGCCGGGCCCTTTTCGCTCACGGGGCAGCCCAATGCCATGGGAGGTCGTGAAGCCGGCGGTCTGGCCCACTTGCTGCCGGGCTATCGCCTTGTGGTCAATGACGAGCACCGCGCTGAGGTTGAGAAAGCCTGGGGCTTCCCCCCCGGGTCGATTGCATCGGCTAGGGGGCTGTCGGCCTGGCAGCAGATCGAGGCGATGGAGCGCGGGGAGCTTGATCTGTGGTGGGTGGTGGCCACCAATCCTTTGGTCAGTCTGCCCAACCTCGAGCGGGTGAAGGGCGCGATAGCAAGCTGTCAGCTGGTGGTGGTGAGCGAGGCTTATGCTGATACTGAAACCTCGCATTATGCCCATCTGCTGCTGCCTTCCAGTCAGTGGAGTGAGAAGGCTGGGGCCATGACCAACTCCGAGAGGCGTGTCACTTACTGCCCCTCCTACCGCCCCCGCCATGGTCAGAGCCGGCCTGACTGGGAGGTGTTCGCTGAGCTGGGACGGCGGCTCGGATTCGAGCATCAGTTCAGCTATGGTTCCGCTGCGGAAGTGTATGCGGAATTCGCTGCTCTCACGGCCGGCCGGGTCTGTGATGTGTCCGGGTTGAGTCATGGGCTCCTCGTGGAACATGGTCCGCAGCAGTGGCCCTTCCCGCAGGGCAGCGAGCCCTGCGGTGGTTCAAAGCGGCTGTATGGCGATGCCTGCTTCCCCACCCCATCAGGGCGCGCTCGCTTTGTGGCTGACGCTGTGATGGGCCTGGCGGAGCCCCCCTGTGCGATCTATCCCCTTGTGCTCACGGTGGGCCGCTATCTGGGGCAGTGGCACACGATGACGCGCACGGCCAAGGTTGAGCGCCTGCAGACCATGCATCCCGAGCCGCTGCTCGAGATTCACCCCGATGACGCCAAGCGCTTCGGGGTGATGCATGGCGAGCTGGCGGCCGTGAGCTCAAGGCGTGGCAGCGTCACCGCCAAGGTGCTGGTGAGCGACCGCATTCGCCCCGGTTCGGTGTTTCTGCCGATGCACTGGGGGTTCAGCCAGGAATCGGCCTGTGAGGTCAATGTTCTGATGCATGAACAGTCCTGTCCCATCTCCGGGCAGCCGGAACTGAAGGCGGCTGCCGTGATCGTGGCTCCGGCGGTGTCGGTGGTGAAGCCCACGGAGCACAGTCAGGGCCGTCTGGAATTGTTGCGCCGTCTGTTTCGAGATGGTCATGCTTCTGCTCGCAGCAGAGCCTGAGAAGGCTGCAGAGCTGGTTTCCTGATCGGTGTGAATCGATGCAGCGATGACCTCGACGCTCCTACAGGATTTCTTTTTCTTTGTAGCGAGTCATGCGTCTGGCCATCGTGCTGGGAATGAGCCTGGGCCTCTGCCATGGCTGGATTGCTTCGGATCCGAATGCCCGGACGAAAACCGCTGCCTCTGCTCTGTCTGTAAGCCTTGTAACACTTTCTGATCCCGCGACTGACTTCCTGATGGAAGCGCGGCAATAGTGGAGTCAGCAATCGAAGTCTGACTCATGGCAAGGCAGGTGGCAGCAGGGATCACAGGACGCAGTCCTCTGGCTGTGTCTGCCGGTTTCCTCGGTGCTTTCGTTGTGGCATCCCTGGCCGTGCAGTTGGTTCGCAGCTATGCACCAGGTGATGCGGTCGTGGCTCCGGCCAGCGTCCGGATTGAACCTGTTTTGGCGCATCAGGCCGCCCTTTGGCAAACGCTGGGCCAGCCCTGAAGTCAATGGCTGTCAGGATTGTCCACCAGAACGGAATTCCTCCAGCGGGGGAGTCAGGCGAGCAGCCTGCTGCGATGCCCTTCTCCGCAACGGGCTGCCAACAGCGCATTGGACTGCTCCAGGGCCTGGTGAAGTGAAGGGTGCAGGCCAGCCAGCCAGAGATAAGCGGCCACATTCCAGCGCAGAGGCTCGGCAAGGGGGCCTGCTCCTCTGAGGGCTGCCAGAGCCTGCCCTTGCCAGGTTTCCAGGTTCTGCCAGGCCACCTCGTTGCCATGAAGGCCGTGGTCGCGTGGATGCAGCAGGATCCGCTCCGGCGCTGCATCAGCCCGCAGCCGCGCGGTGATGCCCGCCCGGCTTGTGGGCAGGTCGGCGGACCCTTCCAGGCCCTTCACGGTCACCACATCGGTCTCCTCGGCGGCTGCGAGGGCTTCCCAGGCCCGCTTCTCGGTGGGCGGGTGCACGAAGCCGCTCACCAGCAGGTGCTCACCTCGGTGGGGGGTCCACAGCAGCTCCAGGCTCGCCACCGGCGGCCGCTTGCCGATCGCGTCGCGAACCGGCAACAGTCGATCGGCGGCGGCGAAATGGTCGGGCTGATGGGTGAGCGCCAGATTGTGCAGCTCCAGGCGCTCCTGCACCGCTGTCAGGCTGAGGCCTTGCCAGTTGATGCCGATGGACCTGAACAGTTCGGCCAGGGTGACGCCGAATTTGACCGGCATCGGATCGCCGCCGTGCAGCACCACGGGCACCCCCGCACTGGCCAGCACCAGGGCGGTCAGCGGCAGCAACGGTGCGGTGCGGCTGCGCCCGTCGTAAGGCACGCCGAAGCAGAGGGCCCGACGCCCCGGAGTTTCCAGCACTGGGCCGTGGTTCCGGTAACTGTCGATCATGCCGGTGAGTTCGATCGGCAGCGGCCGCCGGATCCGGTGGGCGATCAGGAAGGCTCCCATCTGGGCCTCGCTCGCCTTGCCCCCCAGCATCAGGTCCATCGCTTCACGGGCTTCGTCGCGGCTCAGCCCGGTGCTGGTGTGTTCGCCGCTGCCCACCTTGGCGATCAGCTCGCGGAATCGGGCTCGCTCTGGTCCGAGTGCCGCCAGCCGCCGTTGCTGCCGGTCGGACGTAACCGCGTCAGCGATTGCGCTCTGCGGCGTGGTCCGCTTGCTCGGTAGCGGTTGCGACACGGAAACGAATAACGGGGTTGCACAATCCAGATTGTCTCCTGTCAAAGGAGCCCAAGTGACGTCAGGTCTTTGCCGCGGTCATCAGCTCGGCCTGGCATTCAATCCGCTCCCGGCGGCGTAGCTCTCATTGACGCTGACCTGGGCCCAACCGCATTCCATTCGTTAGGAGCGGCCTGGGCAGGGTGAAGTTCCAGCGTCCTGACGTGCCACTCCATGAATCGCTCCGAAGTTCCCGCCGATGCGCCCCCAGCCTCGATGGCGCCCAACCAGCCGCCGCTCAGCAAGATCGAGCAGGCCAAAGCCGAGCTCTGCGGTCTGGAGCTGGAGCCGCGGCTGGCGGAGCTAGCCGCCCAGGGCTGGGAGACTCTCGATGAGGCCACGCTCACGATCCGGCTCAAGTGGCTGGGCATCTTCTTCCGGCCCGTCACCCCCGGGCGCTTCATGGTGCGACTGCGTCTGCCCAACGGCGTGATTCGCTCCGATCAGCTCGAGGTCCTCGCCGAGGTTGTGGATCGGTGCGGCGAGCACGGCAGTGCCGACATCACCACTCGCCAGAACCTGCAGCTGCGAGGACTGCTCCTTGAGGACATGCCGCCGTTGCTGGCCGCGATGGCGGCCGTGGGGCTGACCAGTCGCCAGTCGGGCCACGACAACCCCCGCAATATCACCGGCAACCCCCTGGCCGGCCTCGACCCGGAGGAGTTCGTCGATACCCGGCCGCTGGTGGACGCGATCCAGACGAACCTGCTCGGCCCGCACGGGCCCCGCAACCTGCCGCGCAAGTTCAACGTGGCCGTGGGCGGCGCCCCCGACAGCTTCCTGCTCCACAACGATCTTGCCTTCCTGCCGGCCCGTCGTCAGGTCGATGGCGCCCTGGGCTTCAGTGTGATGGTCGGAGGCTTCTTCTCCGGCCAGCGCAATGAGCTGGCGGTTCCACTGGGTGTCTGGGTTCCAGCGGAACTGTTGCCTGACTTCACCCTGGCGCTGGTGCGCCACTTCTCCCGCTGCGGCGATCGGAGGGTGCGCACTCGCACACGCCTCTGGTATCTGATCGAGGCGATGGGCCTGGATGCCTATCGAGAAGAGGTGCTGCAGGAGCTGGTGGAGCTCGCCGGTGAGCAGGCCCGCAGCCTGGCCCTCCCCCATGACGGCAGCCATCTGGTCTGCCGTCCGCCGCGCGACATCTGTGGCATCCAGACCCAGAAGCAGCCAGGGTTGTACTGGGTCGGGCTGAACGTGCCGATGGGGAGGTTGGATGGCGAGGGCATGTTCGCCCTGGCCGATCTCGCTCGGCGCCACGGCACGGGCGAGCTGCGCTTCAGCGAGAGCCAGAACGTGCTGATCGCCTCGGTGCCGCAGGAGTCGCTCCAACCGCTCTGCGCTGAACTGGATCACCCCGCCCTGCACCACCGTTTCCGCCGCGATCCCGGACCGCTGATGGCGGAGGCGGTGAGCTGCACCGGCAATCGCTACTGCAGCTTCGCTCTCATCCCCACCAAGACCACGGCCCAGCAGGTGGTCGAGGAACTGGAGTCGCGTCTGTCGTTGCCCCACGGTATCCGCTTGCACTGGACGGGCTGTCCCAACGCCTGCGGTCAGCCCTACATGGGACAGATCGGGCTGATGGGGGCCAAGGCACGCCAGGACGGCTGCATGGTCGAGGCGGCGAAGATCTATCTGGGCGGGTCGATGGGGCCCGAGCCGAAGCTGGCTGAGCTGCACCACAAGGGGGTGCCGCTCAGCCAGCTTGTCGATGCGCTGGAGGTGCTGCTGGTGGAGCACCACGGAGCTCGGCCGCGCGTCGCCAGATGAACCAGAAGAACCGACGGCCGCTCGCGGTGTGCCGGATCTTCAGACGACGATCGAGCGTCACCATCACTTGCATGTCGTTGTGGTCGCTGACGCCATCCAGGAGCGCCTTGTTCCGGTCGGGGACCCGCCCAAGAGCAGCCGCGTCCTGCCAGAGCGGCTCCCTCGGTCCTGGTCGGTGTGGATGATCTCGGCATTCACCAGCTGTCGTGGAAGCAGGAACACCAGTTTCTGCTCCTTACGGGCCGCTGTACCCAGCGCCGGCTTCGATGTCCGCACAGGGACGGTCCCGGAGGTGCGGAGCCCGGCGTAGCTCACGCCTGTGCAGTTCACCGGAGCCGTGTTCGACGGACTGCTCTCGATCGAGGAGGGGACGGTTCTTCGGATGTGATGGCTTCAGGAAAGGCATCGGTCGTCACCACCCTTCAGTGCATCGATTCGTCGTGCTGGGGTCACATCCTGATCTACATCCCCATCGCCTGATCGTCTGCCTCCAGGCGGCCCGTGTCAGACCGTTCGCGCGTCCGATCAGCCGCCGCCCTCCACTTCAGTGCCTCGCCTTTCATTGCAGGCACCTCCACTGCGTGCGTGCCGCTGACCTCAGCTTCTTGTGCTGAAGCTCCGGCGGTTCCCAGGCCGGTGCTGATCGTCCCACTTCGATGACCGACCGCCACATCTGCCATGGTGAAACCACAGGCTGGAACCTCCGCCATGAAACCGCCGGTTGCCGTCTTGCCACCGACCCCGGCGGATCTGCCTCCGGTCGGGGATCCGGGACGCTGGGCGGCGTTGCAGCGGCTCCGGCGTCAGGCCCTCCTCGACGCCGCGAGCTGGGTGGTGGCTATCGAGCTCGGGGAGATCTCCCTTCAGGCCGACCTCATCGCCGTCCTGGCCCCCCATCTCGATGGGGGCATGGCCTGCCGGCTTCTCGACTGCTGGTTGGCGCGGTGGCCGGGCGAGGCTGCCATCCCCTCCCTGATCGGCGGCTGTCGCGATCCCCGCTGGGCGGAGCGACTGCGTCAGGCTCTCAACGAAGAGGGGGGCGATCGGCAGGTCCTGCTGCTTCCTCTGCTTGGTCATCAGCGCGATCCCACTGATTTTTCCCTGCTCAGCGCCCGGCTATGCGATCCCGGGCCGCTGCCGCTGCGCCAGGCCGCCCTGGAGGCCCTGAGTGTCGGACTGAGCGCATGGCCCCGAGACCGGTTGCGTCAGGCGTTGGCGGAGGTTGTCCGGGATCTGCATCCCGGCCTGGCCGCCTCGGCGCTTGATCTGCTGGCGCGATTGCCCTGCGCGCGAGCCGACCTGCTGCGCCTCAGCCGTCACCCCCTCGCTCCCTCTCTGGAGCCGCGCCTGCGGCGTCGTCTGTCTGCCCTGCCCGCCGCGCCGCTGCTGCTGCTGGTGCATGGCCGCTCCGGTGGTCGCATCCCGACCGAGCTGGAATCCCTGGCCACCGACCTGGAGCAGCGGCGCGGGGCGGCGGTGCAGCTGCTGGCGCTCACCGATCCGCGGTTGCCTTGCCCCCCGCCCGCCGAGCCCCTGGCGCCGGTGGCCACGCTGGTGCCGCTGCTGCTGTTGCCCGGAGGCCATGTCCGCCAGGATCTGCCCAGACTCACGGCGGAGATGAGACGGCGCTTCCCCTTGCGGCGCCTGCCGTTTCTGGGCAGCTGGCCCCTCTGGCAGCGGGCCCTGGCGGCGGAAGTGCGTGAGCTGGCGGCTTCGGTGGACACGGCCGGGGCGCCGCTGCTGCTGCACCATCCCCTGCAGGGCCCGTTGGCGGAGCGGTTTCTCTCCCTGCTGTCCCGGCGCTGCGGAGCTGTCTGCCTGCCGGCCTCCTTCGAGGACGCCACGGCCCTGCCCTGGCGCCATGAGGGCCGCCGCGGTGCCCACCCGGCTGTTCTGCCGCTGGCCCTGGCCGCCAACCGGCTCACCGACAGCCTGCTGGCGCTGGCGCCTGGGATGGGGGCGATGCCCCTGCTGCAACGGCCCCGGCTGCGGCAGGTGCTGCTGGAGACTCTGGAGGGCCTCCCGTGAAGAAACACGGCGGGCCGTTCAGGTGAGGTCGCAGCAGCTGGTCCCTTCCCCGTGTGTCCGGATCACCGTCATCGATGGCGACTTCCGCGCCATTCCTCTAGAAAGAAGGGGAATCGAATGAGCCCTCTGGCTGTCGTGCCCGCCGCGGAGAAGAGGCCGGCGGTCGTGCAGGCGTTGGCGAAGACCCTGCGGATGGCGGGCCGGGGTGGGCGCCGGGGCCGATGGGCCGGGTGGAAGTCGCGTCTGGGGCTACGCCTGTAGGGACGTCCACGCGCCTCGGCCGTTTCCGATCGGAGAGTGCCGTGGCGCAGCGGCATCGCGGTGCTGCCCCGCATGCCGTTGCTTCCCGCCCTTGGCCTGCTGCTGGCTCTTGGTTTCGGCAGCTCCGCCCTGATCAGCTATCTGGCAGCCCGCGCCTCGAACGAGTCTCAGATTGCCGGAACCACCCTGCCCCTGAGTGCCGAGACAATCGATGCGGAGCTCGAGAGCCAGCTGTTCCAGAAGGTGGCGGTGGCGCGGGCGATGGCGGCCAACACGTTCCTGGAGCAGTGGCTTGAGGCTGGCGAGCAGGATCCGGCCCAGGTGATCGCTTACCTCAAGGGTGTGCGGAGGGAGATCGGCGCCACCACGGCCTTTCTCGTGTCGGAGTCGAGTGGCCGCTACTACCACCCCGACGGTGTCCTCAAGCGGGTGTCCCGCAGTGACCTCCGTGACGCCTGGTATTTCCGTTTCCGAGAGCATCCGGCTCCATTCGAGATCAACATCGATCGCGATACGGCTGATCGGAGTCGCGTCACGGCCTTCATCAATCAGAAGATCCGTGGCCCGCAGGGACAGCTGCTGGGCGTGATCGGGATCGGCGTCGAGGTGAACACCCTGACCTCCCTGCTGCGGCACATGGAAGAGCGCTACAGCAGTGAGGTGCTGTTCAGCGATTCCCAGGGCCGCATCCTGCTTTCCAGCGCGGGCAACGCCATCTCAGGGCCCAAGGTCCTGGCCGATCTGCCCGGCCTGCGCCCCCATGTGGACCGCATCCTGTCGCGGGCGAACACGGCGTTTCAGTACGCCAATGGAGGTGGGCAGATCTTCATCAACAGCCGCCGCCTGCCCGAGCTGGACTGGTGGCTGCTGGTGCTGCAGCGCAGTGGCCCCAATCAGGGAGGCATCCTCACCACGCTGTTCAACAATCTGCTGATCGCGCTGTTGATCACCCTGGTGGTGCTCTGGCTGGCAAATCTCACGATCGGCGACTATCAGCGGCGCCTTGAACAGCTCGCCACCACCGATCGGCTCACCGGCCGGCTCAACCGCACGGCCTTCGATCCGCTGTTCGCTGGCCTCACACAGGCAGCCCTGCGTCGCGGCGAGTCTCTCTCCGCCCTGCTGGTGGACATCGACCACTTCAAGGCCATCAACGACAGCCAGGGCCATCCGGTCGGCGACCGGGCCATTCAGCTTGTCTGTGAGCGGATGGCCGCCCGGATCCGTCACAGCGATCAGCTCTTCCGCTGGGGTGGAGAGGAGTTTCTGCTGCTCCTCCCAGCCTGCGAGCCGGAGGCGGCGGAGCGGATGGCCTGGGATCTCTGCAGGGCGATGCGCGCCCAGCCCCTCTGTGATGACCAGCTCCACATTCCGATCACGGTCAGCATCGGGCTGACCGGCTGGCAGCCGGGGGAAGACCAGCATGCGCTGCTGGCCCGCGCCGACCGTGCGCTCTATCAGGCCAAGCAGGCGGGCCGGGACCGGGTGGTTCGGGCCTGAATCCGGTCAGCGGCTGTGGATCCCCCGACGGCCGCTTCTCGCGTCCCGGAGCCGATTCGGCAGAATGAGCCATCAGATTCGGGTCCGTTGATGGCAGTGCCGGGCACCATGCCTTCTCCACAGCTTTTGGACGAGTACTGCCAGTTCTTCCGGCTGCTGAGTGAACCGGCCAGGCTGCAGCTGCTCTGCCATCTGCGCCAGGGGCCGATGGATGTGGCGTCGCTGATTGCTGCCACCGGCTTTTCC
The DNA here is from genome assembly GCF_015840715.1 of Synechococcus sp. CBW1004. NCBI lineage: Bacteria > Bacillati > Cyanobacteriota > Cyanophyceae > Synechococcales > Synechococcaceae > Synechococcus > Synechococcus sp. CBW1004. Next base: position 3,326,161 of record NZ_CP060397.1, read on the forward strand.
CAGTCGCACATCAGCCGCCAGCTCGGCCAGCTTCAGCGGGCCGGCCTGGTGCGGTGCGAGCGCGATGGTGTCCGCACGATCTGGCATGCCGATGGTGATCTGGTGGAGGATCTCTGCGCCCTGGTGCAGAACAGGCTGCGGCAGCGTCTGGAGAATCAGCTGCAGCAGCTGGGACGCGGCTGAACGGCGGTCGATGACGATGGCTGGATGGACCGGTACGCCAGGTCACGGAGGACGCACGATCTGCTGCAGCGCCAATGTCGACCGACGCCGACGCAGGCAGATCCACCAGCGTGGCGAGGCGCTGAACACCTGGAGCGGCCCACTCCCTCAGCCCGATCAGAGTGCGTCGCATTCAGAAGCCGGCTAACGGATTTGAACCGATGGCCTTCGCTTTACAAAAGCGCTGCTCTACCGCTGAGCTAAGCCGGCTGGCAATTCACTTTACGCGTGCGCCTGGCTCCAGAGCGTCAGTTGAGTGCGGTTGCGGCAGCCGGTCTTGGCCAGGAGGCTCGAGACATGGCTTTCGACAGTCCGCGGACTGAGCACGAGTGCCTGGGCGATTCCCCGGTTGCTCTCCCCCAGGCGGAGCAACGCCAGCACCCTGGCCTCCGCTGGGGTGATCGTCCCCAACGGGGTGAAGGCCGCGGGCTGCAGGCTGGACAACTGGGGGCTGCGAAGACGCATCGCGGCAGGTCTGCTGCCTTGAGTGTTCCCGGCTTCGGTCGCCGATGGAACGGGGGCTCAACCCGGAAGGGGCGCCACGGCCGGATCGCTGCTGGCGTTGCCCTCGGCTGTCTCGCCGTCAGCGTTGAGAGTGTCTGATTCGGTTGCCGCAGCCGCGCCCGGTTCCGCTCCTGCTTCGGCATCACCCTCGACGGGCAGGGGTTGCGGCCGCGTGCGCTTGATCGGCAGGTTGGCCAGCAGGGCCGTCACCCGGTCCTCGGTTTCCAGGCTGACATCGCAGCTGTCCAGGTCGATCTCCACGTAGCGCTGCACCACCGCCAGGATCTCGCGGCGCATCTGCTCCAGCAGTTCCGGATTGAGGTCGCTGCGGTCGTGGGCAAGCACCAGCTGCAGGCGCTCGCGAGCGGTGGCGCCGCTGGGTTTCTGGCGGCCCAGCAGGCGGTTGACGTAGTCCAGCAGGGTCATCGCCTTCAGAAGAATCCGGTGGTGGTCCTGAGTTTGTGCAGCAGCCGGGCCCGCAGGCCCCGGCGCTCCCGGGTGGGGTCGTTGAGCGGCACCTTCTCGCCGCAGAGGCGGCGGGCGATGTCGCGGTAGTCGCGGCCGGCGGGAGACGGATTGTCCTTGAGGGTCAGTGGCTCACCGCGGTTGGTGGACACGATCACCTGCTCGTCCTCCACCACCAGCCCCAGCAGCGGCAGGGCGAGCAGGTCGCTCACCTCATCGACCGACAGCATCTCCTGGTTCATCACCATCCTGGGGCGCACCCGGTTGAGCACGAGCTGCACCGGCTGCACATTCATGGTGCCCAGCAGGCCGATCACCCGGTCGGCGTCGCGCACCGCCGACACCTCCGGGTTGGTCACCACAATGGCCTCGGCGGCCGCCTCCGCGGCGTTGCGGAATCCCTGCTCCACACCGGCAGGAGCATCGATCAGCACATAGTCGGCGCGGGCGGCCAGCAGCGCCACGATGCGCTGCATGTCCTCCGGCGTGAGCCACTCCAGCATGCGCGGGTTGCCTGCAGGCAGCAGCGTGAGTGACGGCACCTGTTTGTGTTTCACCAGGGCCTGCTCCAGCCGGCAGGTCTCACCGAGCACGTCCTGGGCGGTGTAGACGATGCGGTTCTCCAGACCCAGCAACAGGTCGAGATTGCGGAGGCCGAAATCGGCATCGAGGACGGTCACCCTGTGCCCCAACCTGGCCAGGGCGATCCCAAGGTTGGCCGTGAGGGTGGTCTTGCCGACCCCCCCCTTGCCGGAGCAGATGACGATGGTGCGGGCGGAGACGGACGACACGGCGGCGTAAGGCGTCGCCGCAGACTAAGGCCAGTCGTCCGGAGGCCGGGCGATTGCGGCCGGACCACCATGAGGTGGCCGGAGCGACTCGACAGCACCTGCTGCCTCGCCTAGAACGGCCGTTCTCCTGTGCGTCGGATCGATGACCCTGGCCCCCCCGTCACACCAGCGTCTGCTGGTCATGCCGGATGACAGGGCGCAGGCGGTGGTCGATCTGATCGATGGCGCACGCACCCAGCTGCTGCTCAAGCAGTTCAAGCTGCAGTCCGAGGCGATCCTGCAGGCCCTTGAGCGTGCTCATCAGAGGGGCGTTGAGGTGCGGGTGATGCTCAATCCCCACACCTCCGGCGGCGACCGCTGGAATGACGAGGCCTACGCCACGTGCAAGAAATGGGGTTTGCAGGTGGCCTGGAGCCATGAGGCCTTCCCGGTCACCCATGAGAAGTCGATCGTGATCGACCGTGAGGCGGCGCTGATCGCCACCTTCAATCTGTCTGACAAATATTTCACCCAGACCCGCGATTACGGCGTCATCTCCCATGACCCTGCCGTCGTCGCCCAGGTGATCGCCGGCTTTGAGGCTGACTGGCATCGCCGCTTCTTCGAGCCCGAGCTTTCCGTCGGGCTGGTCTGGAGCAGCGCCCACAGCCGCGGTCAGATGGCCCGCATCATCGATGCTGCCCGCGAGACCCTCTGGATTCAGCATCCCAAGTTCGTCGACGCGGTGATCCTCGAGCGCATCGTCTGCGCCAGGGATCGGGGCGTAAAGGTGCGGGTGCTGTGCGGCGGCAAGCATGGCATCAGCGACTGGGACATCTACGACACCTTCTCCTCGCTGCGGATCATGGAGCGATTCGGTGTGAAGATCCGCCGGCAGAAGCATCTCAAGCTGCATGCCAAGTTGATTCTCGTCGATGGGCACTTCGCCCAGACCGGATCGATGAACATCGATCGCAGCGCCTTCGATGTGCGCCGCGAGCTGGGCATTGAATGCGATGCCCCGGAAGTCGTCGGCCGGATGAAGGACGTGTTCCAGTCCGACTGGGATCAGGCCAGCAAGTACAGGGCCCCCGATCCGCTCGATCCCAGTGCGCACGAGCACGGTGAGCTGCCGCCCGATCCCCATTTCGTGCATGACTGAGGCCGCCTCGCCCGCTTCCGCGCCACCACCGAGCTACCGCCAGTTGTTCATCGGCATGCTGCAGGTGGCGCTATCGGCATTCGGTGGTGGGCTCTCGGCCTGGAGTCAGCGCATCGTCGTCGAGCAGCACCGCTGGCTCACCAACGAGCAGTTCCTCACGGGGCTCACGGTGGCGCGCCTGTTTCCAGGGCCGAATCAGATCAATATGGCGGTCTACATCGGTGCCCATTTCCATGGCATCCGTGGAGCCATGGCTGCTCTGGCCGGCATGTTGATTGTTCCCTTCAGTCTGCTGATGGGGTTCGGTGTGCTTTATTTCAGCGTCCATCAGCTGCCTGCCGTCGACCGGGTGCTGGCCGGTGTGGTCGCCGCCGCGGCCGGGATGGCCCTGTCGATGGGCTTCAAGATCCTCGATCAGTACTGGAAGGATCCCGTCGCTCTGCTCCTGGCGGCGGCCACTTTCGTGGCGATGCAGTTCTTCCATGTGCGGCTGGTCCCACTGGTGCTGATTGCCGGTCCCCTGGCGATGGCCTGGTACTGGCCGCGCCGGGGCCAGGCGATGCCGGCGGCTGAGGAGAAGCCGTGAGCCTGATCCCTTCCCTCCTGGCTGCCGCATCTGTTCTGCACACCACCGGCACCCAGGCTGAGGCCGCCTTGAGCGGTGACGTCGCCAGGGCCTGTCAGGCCACCGATCTCGGCGACTGGCGCAATCTGGTGGCGGTGATCTGGGATTTCCTCAGCCTGTCGCTGTTCTCGCTGGGGGGTGGCAACACGCTGCTGAGCGAATATCACTATCTCAGCGTCAGCAAGTACTGCTGGCTCACCTCCAGCCAGTTCGCCGACATCTATGCCCTGGCGGAGGCCGCCCCAGGCCCCAGTTCGATGATCGTGGGCCTGCTGGGTCTCGGAGCCGCCTGGAAGGAGGGCCCGTTCTGGGGGGTGCTCAGCGGTTTCACGGCGGAGGCGGCGATCCTGCTGCCTTCCACGCTGGTGATGGTCGTCGCCTGCCTGAGCTGGAACCGGATGCGCGATTCGCCCTGGCGGCTCGCGTTTGAGCGGGCGATGGGGCCGATCACCCTCGGCATCCTGTTCGCCGTCGGCCTCAAGATCCTGCATACCGCCGACACCAACACCCCTGGAGTGATCGTGTCGGTGGTGGTCTGCATCCTGATGCTGCGCACTCGCATTTCCCCCCTCTGGTTCATGGCCGTGGCGGGTGTGCTCGGCGCTTTCGGGGTGATCAACCGCTGACGTTCAGCTGGGCAGCGGCCAGACCGGGGAGGCCGGATCGATGCGGATCTCGCCATCCACCAACCTGGCCTCCTCCGCCTGGCCGGCCTCCGGAGCCTCCTCCGGGCCGCGGGCGACGGCCCCGGCGATGCGCAGCTGCAGTGGGCGCAGCTGCAGGGCCGTGATGCAGGCTTGGGCATCCCCATGGCAGCCGGCGTGGGCCATGCCCCGCAGCCTCCCCCACACCAGTACGTGACCGGCGGCGCTGACCCGGGCCCCGGGATTCACATCCCCCAGCAGCAGCACCGAACCTTCGCTCTGCAGGTGGTCGCCGGAGCGCAGGGTGCCGCGGTGGATCGTCAGGTCGCCAGGCATTGCCGTCGACGTCGTCGGGGTGAGGTCGCTGCCGGCTTCCGTTTCCAGCCCCAGGGCGGCAGCGGCCACGAGCGTTTCCGCACGCCGCGCTGCCACCCGCTGCAGCACCAGCTCCTGGCGTTCCAGCAGGTCCTGAATGGCGCGCAGCTCCCGCAGCCTGAGCCACCATTCGCCGGCCTCCAGGACAACGGCGCCCCGCAGCGGCGTGTTCCCCAGGCAGTAGCGCACTTCCTCGATCGGCGTCGAGGCGCTGCGCAGCTCCGGCAGCCGCAGCCGGTGAGGCTGACCCGCGGGGAGGCCTGGAATCAGGGAGGCGGCCATCGCTGGGCGATCAGTGGATTCAGGGTAAGGAGAGGGGCCCCGCTCCGGAACCCTGGCCCGAAGGCGGTTCCCGTTGCCTCAGTTCCCGCTCCAGTGGTTCGCTCACCTCGCGTGGATGGATCAGCCAGGCGCTCTGCTGGCTTCGGGCCAGGGTCTCCACCAGGGGCGAGCGCTGTTCCAGGGCTCGCAGGTCCTGGCCATCCCACAGCCGCAGGCCGCCTTTGTAGGAGTGGTATCCGCGGCTGGAGCGCTGCTGCAGCGCGCAGGTGCCTTCCGGATCAAGCCCTGCACGCGCGGCCAGGCTGCGGGCCCGGGCGAGCAGTTCCAGCCGTTCGCCGCTGCTGCAGGTGCTCACATCCGCGGCCCGCAGCAGGCGGCGGTCCATCAGCCGGCCACACGGATCGGCCAGCTCCGGCGGGCCCTCCTCACGCCAGCGCAGCAGGTGGTAGCCGCTGCGGATGTCGTCGTTGGCCAGGTAGCCGTCGATGTCCAGGTCCCCCTGCTGCCAGAGCCAGCGGGCCATGGGGCCATCGGCCGGCACATGGTCGGGCCCCAGCCGGCGGGCCACGGCGACGGCGCGGCAGAGCAGCCAGGTGCTCACCACATTCAGCCGGTGGTTGTAGACGGAGCGATACATCAGGTGGCGCACCACCAGGTAGTGCTCCACCGCCATCAGACCCTTGGGGTGCACCGCCAGCTGGCCGTCGGGGGCGAGGGTGAGCGAGGCCAGGATCCGCTCCAGATCCAGCTGGCCGTAGCTGGTGCCGGTGCTGTGGCTGTCGCGCAGCAGATAGTCGAGCCGGTCGCAGTCCAGCTGGCTGCTCACCAGGGCGGCGATGGCGCGGCAGGGATGACGCCCGTGCTCCAGCAGGTCCGCCACCTCGCCGGCCAGTCCGGGCCGTTCGGCCTCCAGCCGGTCCCGCAGCTGCGGATGTTCACGGATCAGCCGGCCGGACCAGCTTTCGTGCCGCAGTCCGAACATCTCCTCGCCGGAGTGGCTGAACGGGCCATGGCCGATGTCATGCAGCAGGGCGGCCGCATACAGGGCGCTGCGCTGCGTGGCGAGTTCCGGGGCCAGCCGCACCAGGTGGTCCAGGGCGAGGCGGGCGATGTGCAGCACGCCGAGGCTGTGGGTGAAGCGGCTGGACTCGGCCCCCTGAAAGGTCAGGTAGGCGGTGCCCAGCTGGCGGATGCGCCGCAGCCGCTGGAAGGGCGCGGTGTCGATCAGGTCGATCACCAGCGCCTCAGCGGGGTCGTTGTGATCGAGCCGGATCGCCCCATGCAGGGGGTCGTGGTAGGTGCGCAGGCTCATGGGGCGTCGCCCTGGAGGATCCGCTCCACCAGCAGGTCCTCAGCCTGCGTCATCCAGGGGTCGTCGGCTCCGCCGGGGTTCAGCGGCTCCGGACCCTGCAGCGGCAGATCCGGCTCGATGCCGAGGTTCTGGATGTCGCGGCCGCCGGGGGTGAGGTAGCGGGCCACGGTCACCGCCAGGCCGCTGCCATCCCCGAGCGGGATCAGGGTCTGGATCAGTCCCTTGCCGAAGGTGCGGCTGCCCACCAGGGCGGAGCGCCCGTCGTCCTGCAGGGCCCCCGCCAGGATTTCACTGGCACTGGCGGTGCCTCCGTTCACCAGGGTGAGCATCGGTCCGTCGAACAGCTGTCCAGGGCCGGCCTGCTGAATGTCCTGCAGGCCGCCGCGGTCTTCGGTGGCCACGATCGTGCAGCCATCCAGGAGGGTGTTGGCCACCGCCAGTCCCGCCTGCACCAGGCCACCGGAGTTGTTGCGCAGGTCCAGCAGCAGCCCTTCGATCGGCGGCTGCTTCGGTGCGTCGCTGCTGAAGGAGATCAGGGCCTCGCGCACCTGCTGGGGCACCGTTTCACTGAACTGGGTGATGCGCAGGAGTCCCAGGCTGTGGCCGTCCCGCTGGAGGCGGGCGGTGCGCACCGGCCTGAGGTCCACGTCCCGGCGTTTGAGCACCACCTCTCGCGGCTTCCCGCTTCCCGGTGGTCGAAGGCTCACCAGGACTTCACTGCCGGAACTGCCACGCAGCCTGGCGGCGGTGGCTTCCAGCCCCAGCTCGGTGCAGGGTTGCCCATCCACCGAGAGCAGCTCGCTCCCGGACAGGATGCCGGCCTCAGCAGCGGGTGAGCCTTCCAGAGGGGCAATCACCACGATCCGCTGGCCGTCGCGCAGGGCCAGCTGCAGTCCAACGCCGCTGACGGTGCCTCGGGTGTTCGAGCGCAGGCTGCTGAATTCAGCGGGCCTCAGCAATCGGGTGTAGGGATCGCCGATGGGGGTGAGCATCGACTCGATCGCGTCGTAGGCGTCCGTCGAGCTCAGGATCGGTCGCTCCAGCGTCTTCTGTCGCACCTGCCGCCAGTGCATCTGTTCCAGCTGGTCGGGGTCGACGTAGCTCTGGTTCACCAGCCGCCACGCTTCCACCACGAGCTGTTGGGCGTCGCTCAGGGCCAGGGCGGGTCGGATGGCAGGCCCCAGCAGCAGGGCGATGGTCAGCAGGGCTGCCCAGCCGCAGCGGAGGTTCAACCCGAACCGACGGGGCTGCCGAGTCCGGATCCGGCCGCAGAGCCCTGTTGCAAACGGTTGAGCGGGGGGAAACGGGGGGCCGGAGGGGCTCACGGGCGGGTCGAGACGGTCGGTAGACTCTCGCAACCAAAGCCCCACGCTGCATGGCGAACTCGTCTCCTGCCGCACCTGACGCCAAGAACCCCATCTACAACTGGTTCGACGAGCGTCTGGAGATCCAGGCGATCGCCGATGACATCTCCGCGAAGTACGTGCCCCCGCACGTCAACATCTTTTACTGCCTCGGTGGCATCACGCTGGTCTGTTTCCTGATCCAGTTCGCCACCGGCTTCGCGATGACCTTCTACTACAAGCCCACTGTGGTGGAGGCCTACAACTCGGTGCAGTACCTGATGACGGATGTCAGCTTCGGCTGGCTGATCCGCTCGGTGCATCGCTGGAGCGCCTCGATGATGGTGCTGATGCTGATCCTGCACGTCTTCCGCGTGTATCTCACCGGTGGCTTCAAGCGCCCCCGTGAGCTCACCTGGGTCACGGGCGTCACCATGGCCGTCATCACCGTCTCCTTCGGCGTCACCGGCTACTCGCTCCCCTGGGATCAGGTTGGCTACTGGGCCGTCAAGATCGTCAGCGGTGTCCCTGCTGCCGTTCCCGTCGTCGGCGATTTCATGGTTGAGCTGCTGCGTGGCGGTGAGAGCGTTGGCCAGGCCACCCTCACCCGCTTCTACAGCCTTCACACCTTCGTCCTGCCCTGGCTTCTGGCGGTGTTCATGCTCATCCACTTCCTGATGATCCGCAAGCAAGGTATTTCCGGTCCCCTCTGATCGGTACGAGATCTGGTCGAACCGCCCTACGCTTCCCATCACGCCCCCCCAGCCATGCACATCCTCAAGAAGCCTGATCTCACCGATCCCAAGCTGCGGGCCAAGCTCGCCAAGGACATGGGCCACAACTATTACGGTGAACCCGCCTGGCCCAACGACCTCCTCTACATCTTCCCGGTCGTCATCCTCGGCACCATTGCCTGCCTCGTCGGTCTGGCTGTCCTCGATCCGGCCATGCTGGGTGATCGGGCCGATCCCTTCGCCACTCCTCTCGAGATCCTCCCCGAGTGGTACCTCTACCCGGTGTTCCAGATCCTTCGGGTGGTTCCCAACAAGCTTCTCGGCATCGCTCTGCAGACCATGATTCCTCTGGGTCTGATGCTCGTGCCCTTCATCGAGAGCTTCAACAAGTTCCAGAATCCGTTCCGTCGTCCGATCGCCATGGCGGTCTTCCTGTTCGGCACTCTGTTCACCATCTACCTGGGTATCGGCGCTGCTCTGCCGATCGACAAGTCCCTCACCCTTGGTCTTTTCTGAGTTATCGGGCCTTGGAGGGGCCTTCTCCCAACCCATCTCCCAGTAGCCGCGGCTGATGCCGCGGCTTTTTTGTTGTGCAGGCGTACTCCCCAGTTGTGTTGGCCGTCTGCTGAATCCAGCAGGATCCGCTGGTCATGGGAGTGGTGCTGATCCCGATCCCCCGGCGAGGATCGGGGGCGAAGACCGCAGTCGCTTTCTCGGCCCCAGTCATCACAGGTCGCCATGGCCTGAATCGCCCAGGTTCCGCAAGCTACTTCCTCGGAAGCTCAGCAAGAGAAGCCGGCAGCATTCAAGTCAGGACCTGGGCCGAAGGGTGAGCAGCAGCAGGCTCCCAACGCGGAAGGTCCCCGCTCGGAAGGCCGCCCTGGTTGCCGATTGTTTCAAGACTGACTCTGGATGCTCGGCCCGACGATCGCCGCTGTGACGCAGTTGGCTGGGCTGTCAGCCTGTATCCCTTAGTAGCACTGGTGTCTGCGGTGAAGGGTGGGGCTGGGGATCCCCTTGTATGCAGACCGGCTGGTGGAGAGGCAGGGAGCTGTGCTAAATTTTTGAACTGCGCGGCGGAGGCAACGCCCTCAGTTACGCAGGCCGAAACCAAAAAGGACTCCGGTCCCCCATGGTGTAGGCTTCAGAAGTCGTCGCGAGACGACGAGCCCGCGAGGTTCCGAGAGGGACCGAAAGCGGGAGCACCTGGACAAGTAAAGAGTTTAGGAACTGACGCTTTCACTGCGTCGTCCCTGAAGGAAGCAACTGCAGGTGACTGTAGAAGCGATTCCGAAAGCCTCGCGTATCAGTCGATACCGGGTGGAGGGAAGGAGGCGAGAGCCGGCCGGAGGGAGACGATGAACGAGCAGTGAAGGTGTGAGGTCCCGTCAAAGAACAACGCTGAAGCATCGCGATGTTGGATGGCCTGAGGTTCTCACGACCGAGGGCTGTCGAAAGTGACGAGCGATGGGACGGCAAACCGGATCTGAGATCCTGGAAAGCTATGGAGATTGTATCAAGATAGCACTCTCGAAACCTTTGTGTCAGCGAAGGGGCAACAACTGAAGGCTGATTGAGAGATCAGTGATTTGGGTGATTGCAAATCAGTCTGAGGACCAATTGTGCTTGTGCAAGCAAGTGTGAGTGGATTCAAGAGGGATTGATCTACAACGGAGAGTTTGATCCTGGCTCAGGATGAACGCTGGCGGCGTGCTTAACACATGCAAGTCGAACGCACCTTCGGGTGAGTGGCGGACGGGTGAGTAACGCGTGGGAACCTGCCCTCAGGAGGGGGATAACGGCTGGAAACGGCCGCTAATACCCCATATGCCGAGAGGTGAAATGAAATTCGCCTGAGGATGGGCCCGCGTCTGATTAGCTAGTTGGTGGGGTAAAGGCCTACCAAGGCGACGATCAGTAGCTGGTCTGAGAGGATGATCAGCCACACTGGGACTGAGACACGGCCCAGACTCCTACGGGAGGCAGCAGTGGGGAATTTTCCGCAATGGGCGAAAGCCTGACGGAGCAACGCCGCGTGAGGGATGAAGGCCTCTGGGCTGTAAACCTCTTTTCTCAAGGAAGAAGAACTGACGGTACTTGAGGAATAAGCCACGGCTAATTCCGTGCCAGCAGCCGCGGTAATACGGGAGTGGCAAGCGTTATCCGGAATTATTGGGCGTAAAGCGTCCGCAGGTGGCCCTGTAAGTCTGTCGTTAAAGCGTGGAGCTTAACTCCATTTAAGCGATGGAAACTACAGGGCTAGAGTGTGGTAGGGGCAGAGGGAATTCCCGGTGTAGCGGTGAAATGCGTAGATATCGGGAAGAACACCAGTGGCGAAGGCGCTCTGCTGGGCCATCACTGACACTCATGGACGAAAGCCAGGGGAGCGAAAGGGATTAGATACCCCTGTAGTCCTGGCCGTAAACGATGAACACTAGGTGTCGGGGGAATCGACCCCCTCGGTGTCGTAGCCAACGCGTTAAGTGTTCCGCCTGGGGAGTACGCACGCAAGTGTGAAACTCAAAGGAATTGACGGGGGCCCGCACAAGCGGTGGAGTATGTGGTTTAATTCGATGCAACGCGAAGAACCTTACCAGGGTTTGACATCCTGCGAATCCCTTGGAAACGAGGGAGTGCCTTCGGGAGCGCAGAGACAGGTGGTGCATGGCTGTCGTCAGCTCGTGTCGTGAGATGTTGGGTTAAGTCCCGCAACGAGCGCAACCCACGTCGTTAGTTGCCAGCATTCAGTTGGGCACTCTAGCGAGACCGCCGGTGATAAACCGGAGGAAGGTGTGGATGACGTCAAGTCATCATGCCCCTTACATCCTGGGCTACACACGTACTACAATGCTACGGACAAAGGGCAGCAAGCTCGCGAGAGTTAGCAAATCCCATAAACCGTGGCTCAGTTCAGATCGTAGGCTGCAACTCGCCTACGTGAAGGAGGAATCGCTAGTAATCGCAGGTCAGCATACTGCGGTGAATACGTTCCCGGGCCTTGTACACACCGCCCGTCACACCATGGAAGTTGGCCACGCCCGAAGTCGTTACTCCAACCCTTGTGGAGGAGGACGCCGAAGGTGGGGCTGATGACTGGGGTGAAGTCGTAACAAGGTAGCCGTACCGGAAGGTGCGGCTGGATCACCTCCTAACAGGGAGACAAACCAGACATTGCTGTTGGATCCATTCTGTGATCCGGCCGATGTCCTGTCATCTCGAAGGTCGATCGGTACCTCAAGCCAGGTTGCCATGATGAGAAGGAGACTTCTGATCGATGGTGATGGTGGTTTCAGTTCCTGAACTCTGTCTAGGTCACCCCACAAGGGTAAGTACTCCTGGGCCATTAGCTCAGGTGGTTAGAGCGCACCCCTGATAAGGGTGAGGTCCCTGGTTCAAGTCCAGGATGGCCCATTCACCGCCTGCTGAGCAGGCAGGACTTGACTGCTGGGGGTTTAGCTCAGTTGGTAGAGCGCCTGCTTTGCAAGCAGGATGTCAGCGGTTCGAGTCCGCTAACCTCCATCCAACGAGGAATCTCGAGTAGCGAAGGAAGGAGTCGCTGCGGTGGTGACCGAACTGCTGAACGCATGTTGCCTCAACAGAGGTGAGGATGCGGAAAGGAATCTAGCCTCCAGGCATTCTGAACGATCAGCTGCCTGGAAGCTGGATTCAGGCTTCTTGAAGGAGAAGCGATGAATTCAGCAAGAACCTTGACAACTGCATAGGTGAGTTTGGAAAGAAAGCATCTCATGGATGCCCAGCGCGAGCTGGGATTCTATGGAGTTTAAGAGCTGAGACTTTCCAATGTTCTTCCAAGCCTGCCGAGGGTAAGGGAGTTTGATCCTGGACGTCAGGAGGAGAGTGGATTGTGCTGCGAAAGCAGGATGGTCAGCTCAAACCTTGACGCTGGGAGAAGGGGCCTCAACAGCCCTATGGCATTGGAAAGATTTTATAGGTCAAGCTACAAAGGGCTCACGGTGGATACCTTGGCACACAGAGGCGATGAAGGACGTGGTTACCTGCGATAAGTCTCGGGGAGCTGGAAACACGCTTTGATCCGGGAATTTCCGAATGGGGCAACCCCTAGAACGGCCGCCTGAATCCATAGGGCGGTGCGAGCCAACCCAGCGAACTGAAACATCTTAGTAGCTGGAGGAAAGGAAAGTAAAAACGACTCCCTCAGTAGCGGCGAGCGAACGGGGAAGAGCCTAAACCGATGGGTTCGCCCATCGGGGTTGTGGGACAGCGTTGTGGTACCAGTGCCGTTAGGAGAAGCGCTTGAAAGGCGCGCCATAGAGGGTGAAAGCCCCGTATCTGAAAACGAATCTGGCCTAGCTGTATCCCGAGTAGCACGGAGCACGTGAAATTCCGTGTGAATCCGCGAGGACCACCTCGTAAGGCTAAGTACTCCTGTGTGACCGATAGCGCAACAGTACCGCGAGGGAAAGGTGAAAAGAACCCCGGGAGGGGAGTGAAATAGAACATGAAACCGTGAGCTTACAAGCAGTGGGAGCCCGACTGATCGGGTGACCGCGTGCCTGTTGAAGAATGAGCCGGCGACTTATAGGCACTGGCAGGTTAAACCGGAAATGGTGGAGCCATAGCGAAAGCGAGTCTGAATAGGGCGATCGTCAGTGTTTATAGACCCGAACCCGGGTGATCTAACCATGGCCAGGATGAAGCTTGGGTGATACCAAGTGGAGGTCCGAACCGACTGATGTTGAAAAATCAGCGGATGAGCTGTGGTTAGGGGTGAAATGCCAATCGAACCCGGAGCTAGCTGGTTCTCCCCGAAATACGTTGAGGCGTAGCGTCTGGTGCTCCAATTGGGGGGTAAAGCCACCGTTTCGGTGCGGGCTGCGAGAGCGGTACCAAATCGAGACGAACTCTGAATACCCAATGTGTAGCCAGGCAGTCAGACTGTGGGGGATAAGCTCCATGGTCGAAAGGGAAACAGCCCAGACCGCCAGCTAAGGTCCCCAAATCGATGCTCAGTGATAAAGGAGGTGGGATTGCCCAGACAACCAGGAGGTTTGCCCAGAAGCAGCCATCCTCAAAGGAGTGCGTAATAGCTCACTGGTCGAGCGATCCTGCGCCGAAAATGAACGGGGCTAAGCATCGTACCGAAGCTGCGGATTTAACTTGTTAAATGGTAGGGGAGCGTTCCATGTGGGGCGAAGCGTTAGCGTAAGCGGGCGTGGACTGCATGGAAGTGAGAATGTCGGCTTGAGTAGCGAAAACATGGGTGAGAATCCCATGCCCCGAAACCCTAAGGGTTCCTCCGGCAGGCTCGTCCGCGGAGGGTTAGTCAGGACCTAAGGCGAGGCCGAAAGGCGTAGTCGATGGACAACAGGTCAACATTCCTGTACCGGTCATGTTTTGGGAAGGGGGACGGAGAAGGCTAGCCTGGCCAGAAGTTGGTTACTGGTCCAAGCGTTCGAGGCGTTGAGAGCTGGCGAAAACAGCTTGAGCTGAGGCGTGAGTGCGAGCTGCTACGGCAGCGAAGCAGGTGATGTCAAGCTTCCAAGAAAAGCCCTATACCCGTTAAGGCATGACTGCCTGTACCCGAAACCGACACAGGTGGGGTGGTAGAGAATACCGAGGGGCGCGAGGTAACTCTCTCTAAGGAACTCGGCAAAATGGCCCCGTAACTTCGGGAGAAGGGGTGCCACCGCAAGGTGGTCGCAGTGAAGAGGCCCAGGCGACTGTTTACCAAAAACACAGGTCTCCGCTAAGTCGCAAGACGATGTATGGGGGCTGACGCCTGCCCAGTGCCGGAAGGTTAAGGAAGCTGGTCAGCGCAAGCGAAGCTGGCGACTGAAGCCCCGGTGAACGGCGGCCGTAACTATAACGGTCCTAAGGTAGCGAAATTCCTTGTCGGGTAAGTTCCGACCCGCACGAAAGGCGTAACGATCTGGGCGCTGTCTCGGAGAGAGGCTCGGCGAAATAGAATTGTCTGTGAAGATGCGGACTACGTGCACCCGGACAGAAAGACCCTATGAAGCTTTACTGTAGCTTGGTATTGTGCCCGGGCTCGCAATGCGCAGGATAGGTGGGAGGCTTTGATCATCGGCTTGCGGGTCGATGTGAGCCACTGGTGAGATACCACTCTTTGCGAGCTAGGGTTCTAACAGCCACCCGTGATCCGGGGGCTGGACAGTATCAGGTGGGCAGTTTGACTGGGGCGGTCGCCTCCTAAAAGGTAACGGAGGCGCGCAAAGGTTCCCTCAGGCTGGTTGGAAATCAGCCGACGAGTGTAAAGGCAGAAGGGAGCTTGACTGTGAGACCTACAAGTCGAACAGGGACGAAAGTCGGCCTTAGTGATCCGACGGTTCTGAGTGGAAGGGCCGTCGCTCAACGGATAAAAGTTACTCTAGGGATAACAGGCTGATCTCCCCCAAGAGTTCACATCGACGGGGAGGTTTGGCACCTCGATGTCGGCTCATCGCAACCTGGGGCTGAAGTCGGTCCCAAGGGTTGGGCTGTTCGCCCATTAAAGCGGTACGCGAGCTGGGTTCAGAACGTCGTGAGACAGTTCGGTCCATATCCGGTGCATGCGCAGGAATATTGAGAGGAGTTCTCCCTAGTACGAGAGGACCGGGAGGAACGCACCTCTGGTGTACCAGTTATCGTGCCAACGGTAAACGCTGGGTAGCCATGTGCGGAGAGGATAACCGCTGAAAGCATCTAAGTGGGAAGCCCACCTCAAGATGAGTATTCCCATGGCGTTAGCCAGTAAGGTCACGGGAAGAACACCCGTTGATAGGCTCTACGTGGAAGCGCAGTAATGTGTGAAGCGGAGGAGTACTAATAGACCGAGGGCTTGACCACCACTCAACTCAAAGCTTTCTTTTCCAGGCGTGTTGTTTCTGTCAAGGCAGGGACGACCCAACCTATGCAGTTCTCAGGGCTCACCTGAGGATCAAGACTATCCTGGTGTCCATAGCGCTGTGGTCCCACTCCGATCCATCTCGAACTCGGATGTGAAACGCAGCAGCGGCGATGATAGTTGGGGGGTAGCCCCCTGCGAAAGCAGCACGATGCCAGGTAAAACCTTGATTCCAGCCTCCAGTGAAGCCATGACCGGACTGCCGTGTCATGGCGTGATGGAGGATCAATGATGGATGCAGTTACTGCACCGAGATCAGCCACCCGATGGGTGGCTTTTTTTATGGCGTGCCTCCGCTGGGTGGTGTGCGCTGGGGCCGTCACCTCACTGATGATGCGGGTGGGTGTACTCCCTGTTCTTGATGGTCTTCTGTCCATTTGATCCCTAGGCATGGTTTCTCGGGGTTCAGGGGATGCCGTCCGCCATCGAGGCCTGATCGGTTCGCCACCCTTGCTCCCGTCTTGAGGGCACCCCACCAGGTCTTCACTTCCCGTCGCCCGCCGAGCAGGCTTTCAGCTCCGGTGTGGAGTTTCTGTAGGAGGATCACTGCATCCTGCTGCAAGGAGGGCTCTGCGCATGGGGAGAGGGACTGGTGGATGGAATTCTGGAGAACTTCGTCTCCGTCGCTCCCCCAGGCGTCTGGAGCTGCGCCGCGGCCTGTTGCGTCCCGCCTGGTCGGCCTACATCCTCTGGCTGCGTGCGGACTGTGTCGATCTCAGTGCCGCCTTCGCCTATCACAGTCTGCAATCCTTTCTGCCCGCGCTGCTGATCATTCTGTCGCTGCTCTCCCGATTTCTGGGCCGTGACCAGGATCTGCTCCTGCGCATCCAGGAGCAGATGGCGCAGTTATTGCCGCCATCAAGTATGCCGTTCTTTGTCCAGACTCTGGAGCGATTCACCCGCCAGGGTTTCGGTGCCGGAATCCTCGGTGTTCTGTTGTTGGTGTGGAGTGCCAACAACATCTATCTGACCCTGCAGCGGGGTGCGGACCGACTTTGGTGGAATCGACCCTTTGATCTGCCCCCCCTTCCCTGGCCTCGCCTGGTGCGTCGCTTTGTCTGGCTGCGGCTCAAAGCCTTCGTGTTGCTGCTGTTCATTTCTTTGCTGGTTGTTCTGGATCAGATCGTCAGCAATCTGCGCTTTCTTGGTCTCAAGGTGCTCAGACAGTGGCTGGTCGATGCTCTCCCCTGGAAGCTGCACTGGCTGATGAAGGTCTCCAGTGGTGCCGATGTGCTGATCTCTCTGTTGATCGGCTGCCTCTCCGCCCTTCTGATTCTGTGGCTGCTGCCCTCTCGTCCGGTGCCGCTTCGCCCCCTGCTGCTCCCCTCGCTGTTGGTCGGCGTTGCCTTCACGACGCTCAATCTGCTGCTCGGCCGGGTTCTGGTGGCGATCGGTATCCGCTTTCAGGCCTACGGGGTGGTCGGTGGGGTGCTCATCCTGACCCTCTGGATCTGGTTGCTTGGGGTGGCCCTCTATTACGGCCAGTGTCTCGGGGTGGTGCTGGCACGCCGCGACCGCCAGGGGGGGCGATCCACACCGATGCTGCCGCTGTGATCGGGCCTGATGGGGTGAGGATGGCTTTCTGACTGCTGTGCTGCCGTGCTCCCCTCTCCTCGTCCTGCCGGGCCCTCCCGGCTCTGGAAGGTCCCTCCTCTGGCGGCCAGCCTGCTTCTGCTCAGCGCTGCCGTTGGGGCGGTGCTGCTTGCCGTCGTTGCCGGCCTGGCCGTGATCCCCGTGGTCTTCACCCTGGCGGTCGCCCTGGGTTGGGTGACCGCCCTGCTTCTGCTTGGCTGGGCCGGTATTGAAGCGTTGGCGGCGCTGGAACGGTGGTTTGAGAACGATCCTCGCTTCCATCGCTGATGTCCCGTCCTCTGCCCTGGTTCTGGATTGCTCTGGCGGCGGTTCTGTTGCTGTTGCCGATGCCGGTCGGACGTTTCCTGCTGGATCTGTTGGGCGGTCTGACGCTCACCTTGTTGCTTCTGCCGTTGCTCGCGGGTGCCGCCGCCTGGATTGGCTGGCAGGTCCTGCGCTCCCGACTGCGACCCTGTCCGGTCTGTGGCGTCAGCAGCCTGGCGGTCGATCGTTGCCCGGCCTGTGGGTCTTCGATGCAGGCTTCGGGGAGCGTTTCACCTGGCTTCACTGCGCCTGCGACCGAGATCGACGTCACCCAGGTCACCATCAACGTCGAGGCTGTCGAAGTCGAGACAAGCGATAGCGGCAGCGAACAGCACCGTTCACCCGGCTGATCCTGACCATGGCGTGAAGGATCTGCCCCGGAGAGATCCTTTCCGCCATCGATGTTGAGGCTCAGCAGAGCGCGTTTCGATCGTGCGGTTCAGTCGTACCGCACCACCTTGATCTGGTGCTCACATTGACCGTTTTGTCCCCCGGGTGGTCGATGTCTCTGGAAGTCTCCGCGAGAGACGACGCTGCCGTTGCTTCAGCCGTTCCGTGCGATCTCCTGCAAGCGCCTTTCCCTCAGATAGAGAAACAGCGGGGCGCCGAAGGCGAAGGCGATCGTCACACAGCCCAGCAGCACCCATGGCAGCCCGCGCATCTGCAGGCGACGGGCTTCAGCCACCATCCAGATGGTCACCGCGGAGGCGCCGATCAGCAGATCCCGTGACAGCGACTGTGCGGCGGCATTGGCGTTGGCCAGCTGCACGAACAATCCCAGGTTGAAGCTGGCGCCATAGGTCTGGATGAACTCCCAGTTGGCGAGCCAGGGGAGGATCGCCCCGGCGATGGCCAGGGTGAGATAGAGCCAGCTCAGCAGCGGAGTGGTGGGTTGGCCGGGGCTTGTGGTCTCGTCGCTCATGGTTCGGCGGGGGAGGGCAATGGCCTGCGCAGGGCGGCGCTCAGGCCTGGTAGGGCTGCGGCGTGACTTCGGGCTGCCCGGGGTCCCATTGCATCACCTCCTGCTCCACCCGCTCGAGCAGCTGCTCACAGCGATCCGCATAACGGCTGGCCCGTCGGTAGAGCCCTGCCATCTGCTCCACATCGAGATCGCTGGCCTGGAGTTCAGCCAGAGTCAGCTCCAGGGCGGTCTGTGCCTCACGGAAGCTGAGTTCTCCCGCGATGTCGTCATCGACATCTGCAGGCTGTGCGGGGCCGTCGGGAGCAGATGACGCCGCAGACGCTCGGGTTCGCGGCTCCTCGCATGGCGTGTCGCTCGTCCCACGACTCTTGCGCCGCGCGCCTGTTGCGGAGGGCTGATCCGAGGAGGATTGCTGAGGGGGCATGGCCTGTGTGCAGATCGTCGATGAGGGGCAACGGTGGGAGCAGTCGGCTGCAAGGCTCGCCACGGCATGCAGGCCAGGTGATGTCGGAGTGGCCCCCCCGTCTTCAGAGGGCGATCGGTGCCGACTCGTCCTCGGGGGATTCCGGCCGGAGCGATTCAACACGTGCCGTGAGACTGCCATCCCGCAGCGCGATGGCGATGCAGTCGCCCGGGGTGAGCTCCCGCACCGACCGGATCAGCTGACCCCGAGAGTCCCGCAGCCAGGTGAACCCCCGTTCCAGCAGATGGGTCGGGGAGAGCGCACGCAGCAGGCGACGCTGCTCGCTGAGCCGCCGTCGCTCCCGTTCCAACAGCAGACGGGGATGCAGATCCTGCAGGCGCTGGCGCTGTCGACGCAGGGCTTCGCCGGTCCGTTCCAGTCTCAGGGCCACCAGCTGGCCTAGATGGCGCCGGCTCAGCTGCAGCTGGGCCAACACCGCGTTGCGATCCGGCAGCAGGGCCACCAGGGCGGCGGTCGGCGTCGCAGCTCTGTAGTCGGCCACGAGGTCGGCGATGGTGGTGTCGTCTTCATGGCCCAGCCCACAGACCACCGGCAGGGGACAGGTGGCAATCCTGCGGGCGAGGTCCTCGCCGTCGAACACAGCCAGGTCCTCGCGGCTGCCGCCGCCGCGGGCCAGCACCAGCGCGTCGAGTCCGAGGGCTTCGGCCCGCTCCCCCAGCCCTGAAATGGCCTCGCAGATCCGGGCCTCCACCGCACCCTGCACGGGGATCGGCACCAGCAGGATCGCCGTGGCCGGCCAACGCTCCCGTGCCGTGCGCAGCATGTCAGCCAGGGCGGAACTGGGAACGGCGGTCAGCAGGGCGATGCGCCTGGGCCAGGCCGGCAGTGGGCGCTTGCGCTCCATGGCGAACAGGCCCAGGGGCTCCAGCAGGGCCCGCACCCGCTCGAACTGGCGCAGCACGGCCGTGAGGCTGGGACGCACATCGAGGATCTGCACCGTCAGGCGGGCCTGGGCCGCCCAGAAGTTGAGCTTGCCGACCACCACCACGCCATCGCCCTCTTCCGGCACGAACCGCAGCCGAGCCAGCTGGGAGGCCCAGATCACCCCGGGAACCGAGGCCTGCCCGTCGGTGAGGGTCAGCCAGAGATGCCCTTTGTGCAGCTGCGGGCGACTGATGGTGGCCTCGACCAGAAAACGGGGCGCGAAGCCTCGCTCCAGCAGGGTGCCGATCGCCTCGTTCAGCTCCTGGACGCCATAACGGGGCAGCGGGTCGTCGCGATCGCCTCCCATCACCACGTCGGTCGCTTCCTGGCGGGACTCACTGTTTCAGCTGGCGATACTGCAGCCACCAGAACAGGCTCAGGGCGCCCGCGATGGATGCCACAACACGACCGGCAGTGTGCTGCCAGCCCACCAGGCCGATCACGGCGATGGTCAGGGTGCTGCTCAGCAATCGGGCGCCATCGCGGCGGTTGCGGGCGAAAAATCGAGGTCCGCGAGGCTGAACCAGCATCTCCCCGGCATCGGGTGTCGGATTCGGTGCAGAGGAGTTCAAGACGGTCGACTCAGACCAGGAATCACCCTAGGAGCCGGGGCTGATCAGCCCCTCTGCCCGGGTGAAGGGATGATTCAGCGCTGCTTCGGCCTGGGTGGGGACCGTTCACAGAGGACTGGGCGGAGCTCGGGAAGATGCCCTTCCGGTCTCCGTGATCGCCCGCGGTGGTGGTATCGAAAAGCCCCTCCATCTCCGCAGAGCTGGAGGGGCTGTGCCTTATGGGCCAAATCAGCCGGGACCGATCTGGGACAGGATGCCCTGGCCGGTGAGCAGTTCGGTGGCCAGGCCGATCACGAAGCCGAGCATGGCGAGTCGGCCGTTCCAGGTCTCGGCGAACTGCACGAAGCCGAAGCGGGAGGAGGTGGACTCAGACACGGGGTGGGAATGCATGGCCAATGAACAGTAACGATCCGTTGCGCTGCCTTGACGAATCCGTCGCTACCGGGAGGTGTTCGGGTTTCCGGTGTTGCCTCGGCGTGCCAGGGCTGCCTTGGTCAGACTGGTGGCCTCGGCACCGGTCGGATCCTCCGGCCACGGATGGCGGGGGTAGCGCCCCCGCAGGTCGCGTCGCACCTCGCCATAGCCGCTCGCCCAGAATCCCTGCAGGTCCCGGGTGATCGCCGCCGGCCGGCCCGCTGGTGAGAGCAGCTGCACGGTGATCGGCAGGCGCCCTTCCAGGAGGGGCTCCAGTCCCCTGCAGCCGAACAGCTCCTGCAGCTTCACTGCCAGCACCGCCTCCCCACCGCTGTAGTCGAGCGCCACGGATCGCCCCGACGGCACCTTGAGGCTGGCCGGCACCAGTTGATCCAGCTCCTGCCTGCACTCCCAGGTCAGATCTCCCCACAGAGCGCTCTCCAGATCGAGGCGCTGCAGATCCTGCTGACTGCGCAGGCCGAGCAGCTGCGGTCCAAGCCAGGTCTCCAGATCCCGTTCCAGGGCCTCGGGGCGACGGTCGGGCCATGGTGCGCCCAGATGCTGGTGCGCCAGGGTGAGCCGTTGCTGCAGCCCCCTGCTGCGGCTGTTCCAGGGCAGCGCCTCCAGCCCCAGCTGGCGCAACCCCGCCAGCATCGCCTCAAGCGTCTGGTCTCCATCCGGATCCGGCCAGGGGCTCCGCTCCACGATCAGCGCTCCGAGGCGCAGCAAGCGCTCTCCCTGGACGCGTCCGGCGATCGGGTCCCAGCTCACCTGGCTCACCCGTTCTCCCTCCGTCAGAGCCAGCTCGTCCAGCAGGTCTGCGGGCAGTGTCACCGCCAGATGGACGCGCGCATCGGCCCCCTGGCCATCCAGTGAGGCGATCGCCAGAGAGGGGTGCCGCACCAGAGGGTCCTCCGGCGCAAGCTGGGCCCCTCGGCCCGCCCGCATCAGGAAGCGGCCGTCACCGCGGCCACGGGCCAGCGCGATCCGCTCCGGATAGGCCCAGCACACCAGCCGGGCCGCCGTAACCGCCTCGTTCTCCGGGGGCTGAGGGAGCGATGGCTCCGGAGCCGCCTCCGCGGCTCTGTCGCTGATCGCCTCGACCACCTGCCGGCGCCACTGCTCCTGCAGGCGCTGCAGTTGCCGCTGCCGCCCCCCCGGCCTGCGCAGCCAGTCGAGCCGCAGCAGCAGATCCGCTCCCGCCTCGCGTCGATCGAGCGGATCGCTCTCGCTGAGCAGCACCGCCAGTTCGCAGGCCAGCTCCAGGGCCCCGATGGACTGGCTCCGCAGGAGCATGTGCCCGAGGCGGGGATGCAGCCCCAGTTGACTGAGGGCACGCCCATGGGTGGTCAAGCGGCCGTCTTCGTCGAGGGCTCCCAGCTGATGCAGCAGTCGCTGGCCTTCCCTCAGGGAAGAGGCGGGGGGCGGATCCAGCCAGGGCAATCCCTCGCCATTCCCCGCACCCCAGCGCGCCAGCTGCAGGGCGACCGGCAGGGGATCCACCTCCAGCAGTTCCGGCGGATCGAAGGGGGGTCTGCGCTGCTGCTCGGCGGGAGACCACAGCCGCAGGCAGCGCCCGGGCCCGAGGCGGCCGGCGCGTCCGCGGCGTTGCTCGGCACTGGCCTGGCTGGCGGGCACGGTGACCAGCCCATCCAGGCCGGTGTTCGGGTCGAAGCGGCTGCGGCGGCTGAGGCCGCTGTCGATCACCAGACGTACCCCCTCGATCGTCAGGGAGCTCTCGGCCACGGCGGTTGCAAGCACGATCTTGCCGTCGTCACCGCGGGGCGGAGCCAGGGCGCGGCTCTGGGCCTCCAGCTCCAGCTGGCCATGGAGCAGGGCCAGGTCCATATCCCCTCCCCAGGAGGTGGCGAGGATCGCGCGCTCGCAGGCCAGCAGTTCCCGCCGGCCGGGCAGAAACACCAGGACGGTGCCGCTGGGTCCGGGGCTCTCCAGCCAGTGCTCCTCCAGGGCCCGCAGCACCTGGCGCTCCAGCCGCTCCTGGGGGCGGGGGGGCTGATGCAGCACCTCCACCGGCCAGCTGCGTCCCTCGCTCTCGATCAGCGATGCCCCCTCCAGCCTCTCCTGCAGCGACTGGCCGGCCAGGGTGGCTGAAATCAGCAGCAGGCGCAGATCCGGCCGCAGCAGCTCACGGGCCTGTCGCAGCAGGGCCAGGGCCAGATCAGCCTCGGCGCCACGCTCATGGAACTCATCGAGGATGACGCAGGACACCCCTTCCAGGGCGGGATCCTCCTGCAGCTGGCGCAGGAAGAGTCCGGCGGTGAGCACCTCCAGCCGCGTGCGACGCGACACCCGGCTCTCCAGGCGCACGCGGTAGCCGACCCGTTCGCCGATCCCTTCGCCCAGTTCGCCCGCCAGGCGCAGCGCGGCGTTGCGAGCGGCCAGGCGCCGGGGCTCGAGCATCAGGATCCGACCCTCATCACCGAGCTGTTGCAGCAGGGTGAGCGGCACGCGCGTGGTCTTGCCGGCACCGGGCGGGGCCTGCAGCACCAGCACCGCCCCTTCGGGTGCCAGGGCTTCGGCCACCGCCGGCAGATGGCGGTCGATCGGCAGGGGCGCCGCGTTGCCCTCAGGCATCAACGCACGTGGCGGTTGCCATCCACCGGGTGGTAGGTCTCGCCGGTGCACTCCTCGTAGACGATCGCCGGCAGACCGGTCTCGAACATCGTCTGCAGGGCCTCCTTGAGGTAGGGGTTCCAGCCGCCGGTGCTCACCTTGCCGTGCCGCACGGTCCAGTCCCAGGTGCCCTGCAGGTCGCGCGGGATGCGGCCTTCCCGGTCGCGCCGGGCCACCAGATCCTGCGATTCGACGATGCCCACCAGGATCGGATCCTTGCCGTAGGCAGGGGTGAGGCTGAGCTCGAGACGGACCGGGTCGTTTTTGACCAGCTTGAGGCGGAAGCGGGGGGGGAGCTTCAGCGAATTCAGCACGGCCCCAACGATTCGGGTTCTCTGGTCCACCATCAACCTCCGAAGGAGAGCGCGTTCACTGTGGGGAGCCTATTCAGCGGCAGGTTCGCGCCCGGCAGCCCTGGCCGGTCAGCCTGCTTCCCCGGGTCGGGCCGAAGCGTCCTGGTCTTCACTGAAGCGAACCGTGAGAAGGTCCTCGCGGGTCAGCTGCCCGTCGGCATCCAGCAGCTCGGGGTGAATCGTCAGGCGGCCGGTGCGATCAGCGGCGGCTGGACCGGCTCCGCCGGCGCTTTGCGGGTCGCCGGGACGGGGCACGGCACTGAAGCCCTGCCCCATGATTCGGAATGCCTGCCAGAGCAGCGCCAGGAAGCAGGCTGCGTAGAGGAACGGGAAGAGATCGGAGAGGAACGAGGCCATGACCGGAAGGGGGGTCCCCGCAGGCAGATTGGATTGCGGCGTCCAGCCGAATGACACCATCATCGCCCCTGCGATGAGGAGTTGGAAGCCAGCATCCACGCCCAGAGGGTCGTGGTGGCAGCTCCAAAGGCCAGGAACGCAAGCAAGAGACGACTTGTGTCCACAGATCGATAGAAAATTTCACAAATCCTAGGTGGCTCGCCTCCCGGATCGCGCTTGTCGGTCCAGGGGCGTGCGCTCGTGATCGTTTGTCTCTCGCGGCCGGTGGCGCCCTTCTCTCTGTCGGGCCGGCGCTGCATGCCGTGAGCGTGGGCATCCCACCCGTTCCTGGGTGGGCGGTTTGCCTCCCCTTCCAGGTGTTGGCCCCGCTGCCTACGGTCTTTCTCTTCGCCTGGTCGCCCGATGCGATCTTTCTGCATCCGGTCCGCCGCCGGATCCGCCTCCCTTCGCCGTGCTGCCACCGGTCTGGGTGGTGCGGGAGCCATCGCCACCCTGCTGCTGGGGGCCCAGCCCCTGCTGACTCCCCAGCCGGGGCTGGCTCAGAGCGCCGCGTCGGCGGCGGCCCTCTCCAGGCAGTCCTTCGTCGCTGTCGCGGTCCGTCGCGCCTCGCCGGCGGTGGTCACGATCGACACCGAGCGCACGGAGGCTGTGGCCGGTGGCCGTGGCGCGGGTGGGTTGCCGGGGGCGCTGATGCGTGATCCGTTGTTCCGGCAGTTCTTCGGCCTGCCCCAGATGCAGATGCCGCCCTCCCAGCGCACCGTGCGCGGCCAGGGCAGCGGCTTCGTCTATCAGGCCGATGGTCTGGTGCTGACCAATGCTCACGTGGTGGAGAAGTCCGACCGGGTCACGGTCGGCTTCCAGAACGGGCAGCAGGTGGAGGGCCGTGTCGTGGGTCTGGACCCGATCACCGACCTGGCCGTGGTGCGACTGCCCGCTGGCAACTGGCCGGTGGCGGCGCTGGGCAATTCCGATGCGCTCCAGGTCGGTGACTGGGCCATCGCCGTGGGCAATCCCTTCGGGCTCGACCACACCGTCACCCTGGGGATCATCAGCAGCCTCAATCGCAATGCCAGCAAGCTGGGCATCACCGACAAGCGTCTCGATCTGATCCAGACCGACGCCGCCATCAATCCCGGCAACTCCGGCGGACCGCTGCTCAACAGTGAAGGAGAGGTGGTGGGAATCAACACCCTGGTGCGCTCCGGCCCCGGTGCCGGCCTGGGCTTCGCCATCCCGATCAACCGCGCCCGTGGCATCGCTCAGCAGCTGGCGAGCAGCGGTCGCGTCAGCCATCCGATGATCGGCGTCGGCCTCGATCTGGCCCGGGGAAGCAATGGGGCCACCGTTCCCGGTGCCGTGGTGATGGCCGTGCAGCCCGGAGGGCCGGCCGCGCGCGCCGGCCTGCGCCGTGGTGATGTGATCGTGGCCGTTGCGGGCCGTCCGGTGCCCGATCCAGCCGCGGTGGTGCAGGCCGTGGAGGCTGCCGGTGTCGGCAATCCCCTGACCCTCACCCTGCTGCGCAACGGCCAGCAGATCTCCCTGGCGGTGGTGCCCACCGACCTGCGGGTGAGTGGGGCTCCCTGAACCCGCGCGATGGTCTCGCCGGGCCCTTCACCCGGTGCGGCTGCCGCTTGCCTCTCCCTGCCGGGGGCTCACCCTCCTCCTGCTGACGGTGTGTCTGACGGCCTGTGGACTTTCGGAGCGCGGCGGCGCCTGCCTCGATGGCAGCCGCCGCTGTGCCGCCGCGGAAACACCGCCGGGGATGCGCTCCGTGCGCAGGGGGTACCGGATCGGCCGCTACCAGTGGCTGCGCCGCATCAACCGTGAATCCGGCGTGCCGGATGTGGGCCTCCAGGCGGAGTGGCTGCCCATCCGGGAGGCACTCTGACCGCTCGACTGTGCGGCCCCGGCCCTGAGCTCCGGGTCGGCGGGGGGGGAGACACCCGGGCTTTCAGGTCTGGCGTGATCGCCCGTCGGCTTGCGGTGAGCAGAAGGATCTCCCGACGCCCATTGGCACGGCTGCCGCTGAGGAGCCACACCCCACGCGGTTGCCTTCCATGGCCTCTGGGTCCCTGCCCCTCGCCTGTCCTGGCCGCCGCCATGCGGCTGGGCCCGGTGGATCTGCTCGATCGGCTGCAAAAAAAAATCCGGGACGCTTCTGGTGTGAAGCGATCCCGGAAGGGCTCAGGGCTTGATGATGGGGAAGAGAATGGTGGTCAGGCGGGATCGGAGCCTGGGTTCCCCTCGGGCAGCAGTGCATCGAGGGAGGCGGGATCCAACGCCAGGCCCGCGGACACGCTGGGCGGGCTGCCCAGCTGCTGGCGCATCACCCATTGGGTGGCGGCCTTCTGGCTATGCCAGGCCTGAAGGAGCTGTTTGGCCAGACCACGCAGGGCCTGGGGGTCGACGGTGGCATCGATCGCCCGGCTCATGCGTTCGAGCTCGAATTGCTGACCAAGGCTGAGGGCAAGCGGTTCGGACATGACGGGCTACGCGGTGACGTCGCGGACACCGCAAAGCTACGAAGTGTTTCGATGCCGCACGTAGCCGTTGCGACATCCCCGCCTGGCGAGTCAGGAAATCAAGGCCTGCCGATCCCCCGTCCACCAGGGGCCAGGGGATCGGCAGTGGCGCTCAGGCCGTCTGCCGCAGCTGTTCCACGCAGCGGGTCACGCACTCGCCATCCTCGAGCGAGCAGGTGGTGATGCATTCGAAATAGGTCTCCATCGCATCCCAGGTTTCGGCGTGCTGACGGCTCGGCTCCTCCCAGCTCTGCAGGGCGGAGCTCACCGAGTGGAGGGAGGAGGCCCCGGGATGGATGCTCATGGCGGGAGGTGAGAAGGGTTGAAGTCAGCCTATGCACACATTCGTGGCCTGACCAGCGGAATGAGCCGAGATGCCTATAGCTCTGTGAAGTTGTGTGTGTTCAGTTGGTGTTTCTGCCTACGGCTTCCTGAGGCTCTCTGAGCTCCTGTGGGGCTGGGCCGCAATCAGGGGAGCGATGCCTGCCCTTCTCGCCCTGGGCTGCGGTCATCGGGTCCAGCCGCCGTTGAGGCACCGAAGCATCGGTGGTCTGAATTCAGAGCCGGCGGGGAGATGTCCGGCCAGGCGCGATCGCCCCGCTCAGGAGGCCTGGGCTTTGGCCGCTGCCTTACGGGCCTGCGTGCGGGCCTGTTGTTTGAGCCGGTTGGCCTGCTTCTGCTCCTCCCGGCGCCGCTGCTCTTCCGCCTCGCGCGCCGCATCGGCCTCCTCACGCTTCTTCTCGCGGTAATAGGCGTAATCGCCGCGGTAGAGGATCAGCTCGCCATCGCGCACCTCGACGATCCTGTTGGCCACCCGGCCAATGAAGTAGCGGTCGTGGGAGACCAGCAGCGCCGCGCCGTCATAGGCACCCAGCGCCTCTTCGAGCATCTGTTTGGCCGGGATATCGAGGTGGTTGGTGGGCTCATCGAGCACCAGCAGATTGCAGGGGCGCACCAGCATCAGGGCCAGGGCCAGCCTTGCCTTCTCGCCACCCGAGAGATGGCCCACATCCTTGAAGACGCTGTCATTGCTGAAGCCGAGGCTGCCCAGCAGCGAGCGCACCTGGGTCTGCGTCCAGTCCGGAACCGCCTCAAACAGGGTGTCGATCACGCGGCGATCGAGGTCGAGGGCCTCGGCCTGGTTCTGCTCGAAGTAGCCGGGCACCACGTGATGCTCGCCCAGCCGTGCGATCCCCTCGTCGGGCTGCTCCATCCCCAGCAGCAGCCGCAGCAGAGTGGATTTACCGGCACCGTTCGGGCCCACGAAGGCGATGCGATCGCCTCGCTCCACCTCCAGGCTGGCCCCCAGGAAGAGGATGCGATCGCCGTAGGCGTGGGTCATGTCCTCGATCAGGGCCACCTGGCGACCGCAGCGCGGGGCGGGCGGGAACTGGAAGCGCGGGCCGGCGACGCTTTCGATCGGGGCCTCGATCCGCTCCACCTTCTCCAGCAGCTTTTCGCGGCTCTTGGCCTGGGTGCTGCGGGTGGCGCTGGCGCGGAAGCGGTCGATGTAGGCCTGCTGCGTGCTCAGCTCCTTCTGCTGGCGCTCGTAGGCCGACTGGCGCGCCTCGCGCTCGAGCTCCTTCTGCTCGAGGTGCTGGCTGTAGTTGCCCAGATAGCTGCGCGAGACGCCCCGCTCGGTCTCCACGATCTGGTTGCAGACGCGGTCGAGGAAGGCGCGGTCATGGCTGATCACCACCAGCGGGATCGTCTGGCCGACCAGATAGTCCTCCAGCCACTGGATCGTCTCGACATCCAGGTGGTTGGTGGGTTCGTCGAGCAGCAGCAGATCGGGCTCCTGCAGCAGGATCTTGCCCAGGGCGATCCGCATCTGCCAGCCACCCGAATAGCTCGCCACCAGCTGCTCGGCTCCCTCCGGCGTGAACGACAACGTCGGCAGCAGGCGGTCGATGCGGGCGTCGAGCTCGTAGCCGTGCAGGGCCTCAAAGCGGCTCTGCAGCCGGCCCAGCTCCTCGATCAGCCGGTCGAGGTGGTCGGGATCGTCGGCGGCCCGCTCGCTGCCCATCTCCTCCTCGACCTGCCGCTGGCGGCGCAGCACCTCGGCGGCCTCGCCGAAGGCCTGGAACAGCTCTTCGCGCACCGTGCGGCTGGGATCGACGTCGAACTCCTGCTGCAGATAGGCGATGCGGGGGGAGCCCTCGCGGATCACCTGGCCACTGCTGGGTTCCTCCAGGCCCGCGAGGATGCGCATCTGGGTGGATTTGCCCGCCCCGTTGACTCCCACCAGGCCGATCCGATCCCCCGTGCGCACCTCCCAGGTGACGTCGCGCAGCACCTCCCCGGTGGGGTAGATCTTGCCGATGCGTTCCAGGCGCAGCACGGGAGCGGGAAACCAGGGATGGCTGCATCATCTCCCCTGGCCTGGGAAGCGGCGATGCCGACCTGGCGGCACCACGGGCGGTTCTCCTTGACCTGCAGCGTGCCTCTCCGGGGCGAGAGGAGCAGGCGGGCGTGTCGGCGATGATCAGCGACTGAGCCGTCGTGCCCCTCCGCCCATGATCAAACGTCTGGAGCAGGTTGCCGCTCTCGTGGTCGCCGCCGGACTGGCGATCGTCAGTTACTGGCTGTTCTTCAGCTGGGCCCAGGGCGGTGGTTCCGAGCGTCGTCTCCCCACCCGTCAGTCGCACCTGCTCCCGGCGTCAGAGACCGCCGCGGGCCTTGATCAGCCACTGGCTTGTGGCACCGTCATCGAGGCTGCCGAGATGCTCCCGCACTTCCTCGGCCGTCACCGGCAGATTCTCGCCCGCACCGATCTCGACGATGCGTGCCAGAGCGCCGGTCGGATCCTGCAGTGCCTGGCGGAACAGGGACTGGGTGAGATCGTTGTCAGCGCTGATGCGCCGGTACAGCTCGGCGGCGTTGCCGTTGGCCATGGCGGAGTGGCGGCGAAGGGGTGAACCCGCAAGGGGAGGGCGGACCGCCAGGGGAGCGGCCCCGCCTGAGCAGGAGGGGCAGGCCCCGATCCGGCTCGGATCCTCTGACCCTATGAACGGATCACCTCCGTTGTCCGTGGCTGCTGCAGGCCTTAACGGGCTGTGCCCCCGGCTCGGGAAGGTGGATGGCTCAGGCAGCGGCGCTGGTGCCGCAGGCTTCCTCGCTGCCGCTCGCGGAGGCGTCCTCCATGCTGCGGGCATCGAGGCAGAGCACCTTGCGCAGCTGGGCGTAGTTGGCGGCCAGGGCCTTGTGTCCCTCCTGCAGGGCTCCGTACTCGGCCCGCTGCAGGACGTGGTGCAGGTGGGTGAGCAGATAGGTGCTGATCACGGCGGACCCGAGCACATCGCTGCGCTCGGCGGTGCGGCGGCGACGGGTGCTGGTGCTGCGGCCGGCGCTGTTGCGGTGTGTGCCGGGGGCCTGGGCCTGAGACGAACGGGCCATGGGTGAGGAGGGCTGGGGAGCCGTGTGGTGGGGCGGGGAGGGGATCCGCGACCCGGAGTTCCACCAGCATAGTGCTGGATACTATCCATGACTGTCTCTGTACACTGGGTGATAGCCGATCCCTCCCGTGGGGCTCCTCGCTGTCCGCTTCCCTCCGGGGCCGGGCGCCCTGGAGGTTCCACCGCGGACGGTGTCACTCCCAGGCTTCGCCCCGCCGGACGTGCCCACCCGACAGACCTCATCGAGCGGGCGTCCCAAGTCGCCACGCATTCAGGTCGTCCTGCCGGAGGAGCTCTGCGCCCGTCTCTCGGCTCTGGCAGATGCGGAATCACGCACCGTCAGCAACATGGCCAAGGTGCTGATTCAGCAGGGGGTGGAACGGCTTGAGCGCCAGCTGGCGGGCCAGGCGACGGAGGTGCCTCCGGCGGCGCCCCTGCCGGCGCCTCAGCCTCTCCATCCAGCTGTCCCCGGCACACCGTCGTCCTCTTCGGCTGAGATCCGCGCCGAGCTGGAGCAGAGGCAGCAGCAGGTGCCCCGTCCCCTGCGCCGTGGCCCGCGGCGGGTGCGCCTGCAGCGGCCCTCGGTCTGACGATGCTCCTCCGTCCGACCATTCTCCCCGGGCTCAGACGGGCTATTCCTCGCCGACACGCGTTCCGGCGCCTGGCCTGATACCGAATGCGTCAGCCCGGATGCGTCATCGGGTCGAACGGCATCGGAGTCTCGTCCGTTCCTGTGGACACCGGATGAGGCCTGATCCTTCAGCGCGTCGGTTCAGCCCGCACGCCCAGCACCGCGGCCCGGCTGGCTCCGGTCACCGAGGGCAGCGAGCCGGGATGGCGGCGCTGGTGCCACCAGGCCAGCAGGGCGAAGGCGAGGGCTTCCCGCTGATCGTCGCCGATGCCCAGCTCCGCCAGGGGCCGCACCCGCACGCCGCGGCACCGCCGGCGCAGCTCGCCCATCAAGGTGGCGTTGCGGGCGCCACCGCCTGCCACCAGCAGCTCCACCGGCAGAATGCCGCGACCCAGATCCTGGGCCACGGCCGCCGCGCTCAGGGCGGTGAGGCTGGCGAGGGCATCGGCCGGGCTGTGGCCGGGCGCGGCCTCCTCCAGATCCCGTAGTCGGCGCTCCAGGTCTGCCGCGCCGAACAGTTCGCGGCCGGTGGACTTGGGAGCGGCCTGCTGGAAGTAGGGCTCCCTCAGCCAGCGCTCGATCAGCGGCTCGGCGACCCGGCCCGTGGCCGCCCAGGCGCCGCCGGCATCGAAGCTCTGTTTTCCCTGGCTGAAGCGCTGGCAGGCCAGGTCCAGCAGGGTGTTGGCCGGTCCGCAGTCCCAGCCGCGCACCGCGGTCAGGCGATCGGGGCCGGCGGCCGGCGGCAGCAGGGTGAGGTTGGCGATGCCCCCCAGGTTGAGCAGGGCGCGCCAGCCACCGCTCCCCCCCAGCAGTGCCGCGTCGGTGGCGGGCACCAGGGGGGCTCCCTGGCCACCCAGAGCCAGATCGGCGGCGCGGAAGTCGTGGACCACGGGGCGGCCGAGGCGCTCGGCCAACAGTGGCCCGAGCAACAGCTGCCAGCTGGCCCCGTTTGCCCGGGGGCTGGGGGGCCGGTGCCAGACCGTCTGCCCGTGGCAGCCCACCAGCTCCGCCAGGCCTTCCGGGTCGCAGAGCCGTGCTGCCTCCGCCTGGGCCTCGGTGACGGCCTCAGCGAGTTCCAGCCAGGCGGCCGCATCGAGCGGCTCACCCTGCCCGGCCCGGATCAGCCGCTGGCGCAGATCGCGAGGGTAGGGATGGGCGGCGCTGGCCAGAATCCGCCAGCGGGGGCGTCCCACCGGTCCCTGGAAGGTGGCCAGCACCGCATCGACGCCGTCGGCGCTGGTGCCGCTCATCAGACCCAACACGCGCATCGCCGCTCTGCCGCCTCCGGCCGATTCAACGCCAGATCCTGGCGGCGTGGCGCGCCGCCGCCCGATCTCCCGCCAGATGGGGGTGTTCCCAGGCGTCGGCTCGCATCGCTGCAGAGCCGCGCCCGCAGACGACAGGTCGCTTGGGACTGCGGGCTCCCCTGGCGTCGTCGCGGCGGCGGCGGGAGCCTGCGCAGCTGCTTCTCACTGATTGGAGAGTTCTTCGAGGTCCTTGCTGCTGCCCATCACCACCAGCAGTTCTCCCTCCTGCAGGATCTGGGTGGCGGGTGGGTTCACCTTCAGCTGGTTGGCAGGACCGGCGGCCAGGACGCTGACGCTGAAATGTTTGCGCAGGTTCAGATCCCGCAGGGAGCGGCCGGCGAAGCTGGCCGGCACCTTGATCTCCTCGATGCTGTTGCGCTCATCAAGACGCAGGCGCTCCAGGAGATTGGGACGCATCAGCTCCAGGCCCAGCCGGGTGCCCTGCATCTTGGAGGGAAACACGACGCGGTCGGCGCCGACCCGCAGCAGCATCTTTTCGTGCAGGTCGCTGGTGGCGCGGGAGATGACCTGCTGCACGCGGCTGCCCTCGGCATCCTTGGCGATCAGGGTGGCGGTGATGCTGGCCTCGATCGGCTCGCTGATCGCCACGACCACCGTGTCGACATCGAGGGCGCCGGCGGCACGCAGGGCCTCCTCGTCGGTGCAATCCAGCAGGCGTGATTCGATGCTGGGTTCGAGCTTGAGCAGCTCGTCCATCGCCCGCTGGTTCTGGTCGAGAGCCAGCACTTCGGCGCCGTGGAACACCAGCTCCCGGCAGACGGCGCTGCCGAAGCGCCCGACACCGATCACACAGAAGCTGCGGGCCTGCCTGGCATGACCCTGCCATTGCCACCACTGGTTGGTCGGGCGGGCGTTCGACACGGGGGCAGGTCGGGGGATCGGGGATGGCCCGGCGCTGTCGCCGGGCCGGAGGGGGGCAGGCAGGGGCGCCGAGGCCAGGGACCGTGCGGTTCCGACGACGACCGGATCAGCGGTTGGGCTGGGGGGTCATGCGCAGGTAGGGCCGCACCTCGGTGACCCCCTTGGGGAACTTGCTGCGGGCTTCCTCGGTGGGGATCGAGGGCACCACGACGCAGTCATCACCGTCCCTCCAGTTCACCGGTGTGGCGACCTGGTGGTTGTCGGTGAGCTGCAGCGAATCGATGACGCGCAGGATCTCATTGAAATTGCGGCCGGTGCTGGCGGGATAGGTGATCTGGAGCCGCAGCTTCTTATTCGGATCGATGATGAACACCGAGCGAACAGTGAGGTTGTTGAGCGAATTGGGATGGATCATCCCGTACAGATCGCTCACCTTCTTGTCGGCATCCGCGAGGATCGGGTAGTCGACGGTGGTCTTCTGGATTTCGTTGATGTCGCAGATCCAGCCCTTGTGGCTCTCGGCGGAATCGACGCTCAGGGCGATCGTCTTGACATTGCGCTTCTCCCACTCGGGACGCAGGCGTGCCACCTCACCCAGCTCGGTGGTGCAGACGGGGGTGTAATCGGCAGGGTGCGAGAACAGCACGACCCAGCTGTCACCAGCGAAGTCGTAGAGGTTGATCGGGCCGAGCTGGGAATCCTGGGTGAAGTCGGGGACGGTGTCACCAAGCTGCAGCGCCATAGGGAAGAAAAGATCAGCTGGCCGATCCTGCCACAATCGTGGCAGTGTCGCCTTGTGGAGCCTGCAACGGCCACTGCAGCAGGCGTTGACGCAGGCTCTGCAGGCCGAGATCGGCGGTGGCCGAAACGAACAGCATGCCCGGTTCGAGGCTGCGCGCCCGCTCCAGTTCGCCCGCGGGGCAGCGGTCGATCTGGTTGCCGATCACCAGCTGGGGTTCCCGGGAGCCCAGGTCCGCCAGGATGCTGCGGACGGTGCGCAGCTGCTCGGGCCAGGCCGGATCGGCCAGATCGACCACCAGCAGCAGCCCATCAGCGTCGAGGGCCTCCTCGATCGTGGAGCGGAAGGCTTCCACCAGCTGGGGCGGCAGGGCGCGGATGAAGCCCACCGTGTCCGTGACCAGGAGGGTGCGCAGGGGCTGCTGCTGCTCTTCCAGCAGCGTCAGCCGGCGGGTGGTCGGGTCGAGGGTGGCGAACAGCTTGTCCTCGGCCAGGACCGCCTCCGACGCAGGGGCTCTGGTCAGGGCGTTGAGCAGGGAGCTCTTGCCGGCGTTCGTGTAGCCCACCAGGGCCACCCGCGGCAGGCCGCCGCGGCCCTGGCGCAGGCGGCTGCGGTGTTCCCCCAGGCGGCTCACCTCCCGCTGCAGGCGTTCCAGCCGGCGGCTGATCGCCCGCCGGTCCTTCTCCAGCTGGGTTTCGCCAGGACCGCGGGTGCCGATGCCGCCGCCCTGGCGCGAGAGGCTGGTTCCTCGGCCGCTCAGCCGCGGCAGGCGGTAGCGCAGCTGCGCGAGCTCCACCTGTAGGCGGCCGGCACCACTGGCTGCCCGCTGGGCAAAGATGTCGAGGATGAGCTCGCTGCGGTCACTCACCGGCAGATCCAGGAGCCGCTCCAGGTTCCGTGATTGCACCGGCGTCAGCTCCCGGTCGGTGACCACCAGATCCGCCCGCAGCCGCCGTGCCTCCAGAGCGGCCTCGCGCAGCTTGCCTTCGCCCCAGATCGTGGCGGCCGCCGCCTGAGGCCGGCGCTTCTGCTCGACCACGCCCACCGGTTCGCCGCCGGCGCTGCGCACCAGTCCCTCCAGCTCCGCGATCTCCCGCCGCGTCTGCCCCGGGTCGGCGCCGCTGAGGCAGAGCAGCAGCACCCGCTCCACGCCGGCCGGATCGGCCTGGGGCTCCGGGCCGGCTGCGCTCCGGGGCAGGTCCGCCGGTTGCGCGCAGAGATCGGCCAGGTCTCCATCGGCCTCGGCCCGCCAGGGCGTCTGGCCATCACCCGGACGCAGCAGCCGCGCAGGCCATCGCCCGCCAGCGTCCGCGTCGTGGCTGTAGCGCAGCCACAGGCTGGGGGCCAGATCGAGCGCCACCAGCGCCTCGCTGGGACCCGGCTGCAGCTGGGGATGGCGGCCGCTGCCGTGGCAGGTGATCAGGCGCAGCTCGCCGGCCTTGCGCCGTTCGCTGCCGCTGAGCCGATCCCGGAGCCGTCCGGAACTGTCGAGATCCCCCACCCAGAGCAGTCGGCACAGGCCGCGCGTATCCAGAACCAGGCTGAGCGGCAGCTCCAGCTGCCGCGCCTGCTCACCCAGCCGTTGCAGGGTGAGCAGATCGGCAAGGCTCTCGGATGGATGGCGCCGGTGGCAGAGCCGCTCCAGCTGCCGCCGCTGCGAGGGGCGCAGCCCCACCGTGCGGCCGCCCAGCACCCCCTGCCTCATGGGCGCCGCACCAGCACGCAGGGCAGCCCCGCCGCCCGGGCACCGGCCTCGTCCTCGGGGCTGTCGCCGACATGCCAGGCCTGATGAGGGGCCAGGCCGAGCCGTTCGAGGGCGAGCTGGAAGGGGCGCGCTGAGGGTTTGGCCGCCCCGGCCCGGCTGGACAGGATCACCCCATCCAGCCAGCGCAGCAGATCGAAGGCCTCCAGCAGGCGCTCCAGCCGCTGATCGAAGTTGCTGACCACCGCTAGGCGCAGCCCCTGCCCGCGCCACCGGGCCAGGGCCTCCGGCACCTCGTCGTAGACCCGCCAGAGCTGCGGGTCGGCATAGAGATCGAACAGCTGCTGATGCAGCGCGGCTGGGCCTCCCTCCTGCTCGCCGACGCCGCGGAGCACCTCGGCGATGCGCTGCGACCACCAGTCGCGCTCGGCTTGCTCCAGCGCGTCCCCGGCCAGGCCCGGGAAGGCCAGAGGTGGTGCGGCTCGGTAGACCTCTCGGAAGGCCTGATCCACGGCGACAGGATCGAGCTGCAACCCGTGCTCCGCCGCCACCGCCGCGTAGGTGGTGCCCACCGAGGCCCGCAGGCCGATCAGGGTGCCCATGGCATCGAGCAGCAGGGCTCTGGGCCGGGGCCAGTCGAGCCGGTTGATCTCCGCGCCGACCATGCCGAGCATCAGCGCCAGTCCGCCAGCCAGCCGGCGGCCACCCGCAGCGTGTGGCTGAGGCCAGGCATGCGGCTCAGATAGGCGAGCTGCCGCAACCGGAAGGCCGCCCGCCCCGCCAGGGTGACGCCGGCGCCGCAGAGGCTCGCCTCGCCGCGCCCGAGCGAGAGCATCTCCCCCAGGTCGTTCCAGCGGAAGGGCTCCAGGG
The DNA here is from genome assembly GCF_015840715.1 of Synechococcus sp. CBW1004. Classification (NCBI taxonomy): domain Bacteria; kingdom Bacillati; phylum Cyanobacteriota; class Cyanophyceae; order Synechococcales; family Synechococcaceae; genus Synechococcus; species Synechococcus sp. CBW1004. Next base: position 3,362,089 of record NZ_CP060397.1, read on the forward strand.
GCTCCTGCGCCAGGGAGCGCAGCAGGTTCGCCGCCAGCAGAGGCGCCTGCTGGAAGGCCACCTGGGCGGAGCTGGGCAAGGGACCGTCCAGGCCGCCCGGCGCGGCCAGGTCGCCGATCACGAACACCTCGGGACGTCCCTCCAGCTGCAGGGTGGGCTCGCAGCGCAGGCGGCCCCGTGCGTCCTGCGGTGGGGCGGGCGTGATCGCCGGTGGGCGGAAGGCCAGTCCCGCCGTCCAGATCACCGCGGCCACCACCAGTTCCTCCTCCGGCGGGGGCGTCGGGGCAGCGCTGGCCGCCGCCGCATCGGTCCGGTGCAGGCGCAGTCGGTCTGCCTCGACCGCCACCACTGCGGTGTGTGTGCGCAGGCGGACATCGCGACGCTGCAGAGCCAGCGCGGCCTGCTCGCGGTTGAAGGAGCGGCTCTGCGGGAGGAGCTCCGGACCCTGTTCGATCAGCTCGATCACGGCGCTGCCGTCGGCCAGATCCGCCAGTTTGCAAGCCAGCTCCACGCCCGTGGCGCCGGCGCCGACCACGGCAAGGCGCTGGAGCGGCCTGGGATGGCGCGCCAGATTGCCCAGCAGCTTCTGCAGCCGCTCCACATCGGCGAGCGTGCGGAAGCCCTGGCAATGGCGCTCCGCGCCCGGAACCCCGAAGGTGGTGGTGGTCGCGCCGCTGGCGATGACCAGCCGTCCGTAGCGAATCGTCTGGCCGCCCTGGGTGTGGACCTGCCGTCGGTCGGTGTCGATGGCTTCGACGCGATCGCGGAGGTGGGCGATGCCGCGGCCGGCCAGCAGCGCGTCGTAGCGCGGAGCGATCTCCCACCGCCGCAGCTCACGGCTCAGCAGTTCGTACAGCAGCGGCAGAAACAGAAAGTGTTCGTTGGGCTCGATCAGGAGGATCGGCGGGTGCTCGGGCCGCTGGGACAGCGCCAGGGCGGTGTAGAGGCCTCCGAAGCCGCCGCCGACGATGACGACGGCCTGTGCCGCGCTGTCCGCCTCCCAGGTTGGATCGCTCAGGCCCTCGGGGCCGATGTCGGAGGCACCTTCCATGGGCGAACCCTACCCAGCCGGAGGCGTCGCAGCAGATGCCGCCAGGGGTGATGATGGCCCGATGCTGAGCGCACCATCCCAGAGCCAGTCCGCCGAGCGCCGGCCCGGTTCCGGTCCGGTTGCGGCGCCTGATCTGCCCCTGCCGCTCGAGGAGGCGCAGGCGCAACTGGAGAGTCTCGACGCCCTGGGGCGACTGCACTGGGCCCATCGCACCTTCGCCGATGGGCTGGTGATGACCACCAGCTTCGGCATTCAGTCGGCGGTCCTGCTGCATCTGGCCCATCAGCTGTCGCAGCGCGAAGGCCTCGCCCCGATCCCGGTGTTGTGGGTGGATACCGGCTACATGCCTCCGGAGACTTATCACTACTCCGAGCAGCTGCGTGAGCGCCTCTGCATCGATCTGCGCGTGATCCAGTCGGAGCTCAGCCCCGCCCGCATGGAGGCCCTGCACGGACGCCTGTGGGAATCCGGTCGTGTGGAGGATCTGCAGCTCTACAACCGCCTGCGCAAGGTGGAGCCCCTCGATCGCGCCTTCGCCGATCTGGGGGTGCGCTGCTGGGCCAGCGGGGTCCGCGGTGGCCAGACCGATCACCGCAGGGGAATGCGTCTGCTGGAGGCGGTGCGCGGTTCCTGGGCACTCAGGCCGCTGCTCTCCTGGACCAGCCGAGACGTCTATTACTACATGCAGGAGCACGGATTGCCCCAGCATCCGCTGTTCGAGCAGGGGTATTCCACCGTCGGCGACTGGCACTCGAGCGCCCCCGACACCGGGGAGGTGAGTGGTCGCGCCACCCGCTTCGGTGGTCTCAAGCAGGAGTGCGGCATCCACCTGCCCGGACTGATGGGCGAGGGCATCTGAGCGTCGCGGCTGGCCAGGCCGGCTTGGCTCCCAGCTGGTTGCTGGTGGGCAACAGCCGCTGGCACCGGGCTGAAGCCGCCGATGCCGGGCTGCGCATCCACCACCGGGAGGCGGCGGTGGCGATCGAGGAACCCTGGCCGGCTCCCCTTGTTGCCTGGGCGGCGGTCGGCCATCTCCCCACCGGCTTGTGCGATGAGCCTGCGGGCCGCGTGCTGACGGCTGATGTGCCGCTGCAGGCGATGCCCGCCTGGCTGGGGGTGGACAGAGCCCTGGCCGGTTGGCTGGCCTGGCGACAGCGTCGTGAGGCGGTGCTGGTGGCCGATGCCGGCACGGTCCTCAGCCTGACCCGCGTCGACCGTGACGGTCGATTCGCAGGGGGGCGGCTGATGGCCGGATGGCGGCTGCAGCAGCTGGCAATGGCTATGGGCACGCAGGCCCTGCCGGCGGCACCCTCTGCGGGGGAGTGGTCAGACCTTCTGGGGGAGCAGCTCTGGCCGGACGGCACCTCCGCAGCCATGGCGGTGGGGGTGGCCCATGGGCTGGCCGCGGCAGTGGCGGTGGCGTTCCGCCAGGCACGTGCTGAGCTGCCGGGCTGCCGCCTGGTGCTCACCGGTGGCGATGCCTCAGACCTGCTGCCACTGGTGAGGGATCAGCTGGCCGGAGGGGAGGAAAGCGCGGCACTGGAGCCGGATCTGGCCCTGCGGGCTCTGGTGGCTCTGCGGCCGGTGTCCCCAGGGGGGATCAGGCCAGGCCGAGATCGGCCAGCACCTGATCGGCCATCGTTTCGGCTTTGACCTTGGTGTAGATGCATTCGAGGCTTCCCTCCGCATCGATCACGAAGCTGTGGCGCATCATTCCCATGTATTCGCGGCCCATGAACTTCTTGAGGCCGTAGCTGCCGTAGGCCGCGGCCACCGGGCAGGGTTCGGCATCCGTGAGCAGCGTGAAGGGAAGGCTGTACTTGCTGATGAACTTCCCGTGGCAGGAGGCGCCGTCCTTGCTGATCCCCAGGACCCGGATGCCGTTGGCCTCGAAGCGATCCCAGCGGTCGCGGAAGTTGCAGGCCTCCTTGGTGCAGCCAGGGGTGTCATCCTTGGGATAAAAGTAGATCACCACCCGCTGACCACGCAGCGAACTGAGACTCACGGGATTCCCGTCCTGGTCCGGCAGGGTGAACTCAGGGGCGGGATCGCCGATCTTCAGGTCCATTACGAGACGGGGTGCTGGCGCCGAGAGCTTAGATGCGCTAACCCTGTCGCGGATGTGGTCATGGTTGCCGCCGAACGCTAAGTTTCGGGGGAAGTCCTGTGCCTTCAATCCTGTGCTCAAGCGTCTGATCGCCGGTCTCGCGATGGGATCGGCCCTCTCCTTGTCTGTTCTTCCCGCTTCGGCTGCCGTTGACAACAACCTGCCGGTCCGCTGGAACACCGGTGGTGCCGTCTGGTCCACCAACCAGGACGCCTTCGACACCTTCCTGGGCAGCGGTGAAGTCACCGACCGTGGCCTCGCCGGCGGTCTCGCCCGCTCCGGTTGGACCTCCGATGAGATCCGCACCGGCATGACCAAGACCTACAACGTCGATCTGGTCGGTGTGTCCCGCTTCCTGTATTCGGATGCTGGCGTGAAGTTTCTCAAGAACGCCACCAACAGCTACTTCCCGTACTGGAGCATGAACACCTACGCGGTTCAGGCTCTGCGCTCGGCGATCATTGCCGATGCCGCTGACGGCGTCATCTCCTCGGCCACGATCATGCGTGCCCTGCCGACCGACTTCCGTCTTGCCGATTTCTGCAACACCTACACCGGTGCGCAGAACATCTGTGCCGAGGGTCGCTGCCAGGAAGGCACCGCCCAGTGCACCTCGCTGCTCTCCTGGTACGTCTTCCTGCCTGCCTGCATCCAGGCCAATCAGATGGCCGATCCCGTGGCCCAGGTGCGCACCGTCGCCCCCGCTCCGGCTCCGGCCCCGATGGCCGAGCCCATCCGCGGTCTCTGGTGATTTCGCCGGACCCTCAGGGTCCGCTCCTCTGTTCCGGGCCCCGGCATTGCCGGGGCTTTTTTATGGGCACCCGCTGTCGTGTGCTTCCGCTGCCGGGCGGCGGGAGGAGCGGGGGCCCGGCCGGCGTTTTCGGCGCTCCGCTCCGGCCGGATCCGCCGCGCCAATGCGGCGTCCCCGCAGCAGCAGATGCCGCAGGGGCTGGGGCAGGGCGACCCCCCGGTGGCGGCGGAACAGCTGCTCCACCTTGGTGAGCGCCGCGGCTTCCAGCCCGCTCTCCAGCCGCTGGCGGTAGTCGCCGCCAGGGCCGAACCAGCGTTGCAGCAGGCCATCCGCAAGCGTGAGGCTCAGGGCTTCCTCCCAGCTTTCGTGCTCCAGTTGCCAGCCCCGCTGGCTCAGCCCCTCGGCCACCGCCTCGGAGCACCCCACGCGCTGCAGCTGCTGCAGGCGTTCCATCTCCAGCACCGCGCTCAGTGTCGCCTGCGGCTGCAGCGCCTGGGCGGCCTCGGGCACCGCAGCCAGCAGGCTGCCGAGCGGTCCCAGCAGGGGATCGCTGAACAGGAAGCGGGCCTGGGCCCCGGGGCTGCAGCGCTGTTCAAGGGAGTCGAGGAGCGCCTCCAGCTGGCCGGGACTGAGGTCGCGGAAGGGTTGGCGCGCGGCCACCCACTCGAACCTGATGTCAGGCTCCAGCTGCTCTGCCAGATCCATCGGGCGTTGCCGATCCGCCAGCAGCAGCCGCGGGCGCCGGAGCGGTTCAAGCAGCTGCAGCTGGGCTTCGATCCGGTCGCGCTCAGCCGTGTCTCCCACGGCCAGCACCACCTCACCCTCGGCGGCGGCCTCGAGAGGATCCAGGGCCCAGAGCAGGGAACGGGCCTCCAGCACGAGCACCCGGTCCAGCCGGCCGATCGCGGCTTCCTGCCAGAAGCGTTGACGCAACCGGTCGAGCCGCTCCCCCTCAGCCGCCGCCTGGCGGCGCAGCCACCGTGCCAGCACCGGATCCTCCGGGCCGCTGCTGAGCAGCTCGGGCGGATCGCAGGCCGACTCTGCCGCGGCCGCCAGCTGGGCGGCCCGACGCTGCAGCAGCCGGGGCCGCAGGCCGCCCTCCCATCCAAGGGGACCCGGCTGCCAGAACACCTCTCCCTGCAGTGCGGTGGGCAGATATTGCTGCGCCACCCAGTGCTGGCTGTAGGCATGCGGATAGCGGTAGCCCACCCCGTCGCCGAAGGCCTTGCCGTCGCGGTTGGCGTCGCGCAGATGGGCCGGCACCTGCTGGCGGTTCGTGTCGCGCACCGCCTTGACCGCATCGAAGAAGCCGAGGCTGCTGTTGCTCTTCTCGGTGGCGGCCAGGTACAGGGTCGCCTGGGCCAGTGCATAGAGCCCCTCCGGCAGGCCGATGCGCTCGAAGGCGCTGGCGCAGGCCTCCACCACCACCATCGCCTGGGGATCGGCCAGGCCGATGTCTTCGCCGGCGCTGATCAGCAGGCGGCGCAGGATGAAGCGCGGATTCTCGCCGGCCTCGATCATCCGGGCCAGCCAGAACAGGGCCGCGTCGGGGTCGGAGCCGCGGATCGACTTGATGAAGGCGCTGATCGTGTCGAAGTGGGCATCGCCCTGCTTGTCGTACAGAACGGCCCGTTGCTGGATCGAGTCCTCGGCAATCGCCAGATCGATCGTGATGGCGCCATCCGGGCGGGGTGGCGTCGTCTCCACCGCCAGTTCCAGGGCGTTGAGCAGGCTGCGGGCGTCGCCTCCGGCCACGTTGAGCAGGTGTTCGCCCGCATCCGGATCGAGGACGACGCGCCGCGCGCCGTAGCCCTGCTCCGCATCCCGCAGGGCTCGCTGCAGCAGCTTCTCCAGGTCGGGTCGTTCCAAGGGCTGCAGCCGGAACAGGCGCGAGCGGCTCACCAGCGCCTTGTTGACCTCGAAGAACGGGTTTTCGGTGGTGGCGCCGATCAGCGTCACGGTGCCGTTCTCCACCCAGGGCAGCAGCGCGTCCTGCTGGGCGGCGTTGAAGCGATGCACCTCGTCGATGAACAGGATCGTGCGCAGCCCGTGCTGCGCCAGTCGGCTGCGTGCCGCTTCGACCTCGCTGCGCAGCTCCTTGACCCCGGCCAGCACGGCGTTGAGGCTGCTGAAGTGCGCGCGCGTGCTGTGGGCGATGATCCGCGCCAGGGTGGTCTTGCCCGTGCCAGGCGGTCCGTACAGGATCAGGTTGCCGACCCGGTCGGCGGCGATGGCACGCCGCAGCAGTCGCCCCGGACCGAGGATCGCCTCCTGGCCGACGAAGTCCTCCAGGGTGGTGGGCCTGAGCCGGTCCGCCAGTGGCGCGATCCGCCGCAGGGTCTGCTCGCGGTTGTGGCTGAACAGGTCGCTCAAGGCCCGGAGGGATTGCGGATGCGGAGGCTCGACCGACAGCGGGCTATCGGCCTTGCTGGCGCCTCGATCACGGGGGCCGCGGCGTCGCGCGCAGCGACGACACAGTGCCGCGCTGACGGTGCCATCATCGGGCCTGTGCTTCAGGCGTTCGGTGGTTGCTCGCAGCGTTCGCTTCCCGGCGATGGCTCTGCCGCCGGCGCTGCTCCTGGCCGGGCTGATCACGGCCTGTTCCCCGACACCGCCTCCGGGCGAACGGCTGCCGTCGGTGCGCAGCTCCGAGGTGAATTCCAGGAGCTTCTCCCAGACCGTGGCGGGCATCGCCACCCTAGAGGCGCTGCAGGAGGTTTCCCTGGCGGCCCAGGCCGGGGGGCGCATCGAGCGGCTGCTGGTGCGGCAGGGTGACCGGGTGCGGCGAGGCCAGCTGTTGCTGGTGCTTGATCAGGCCCAGGCCCGCGCCGACGTGGTGCGGCTGCGTTCGGAGATGGAGACCAACCTGCTCAATTACCGCCGCTTCGAGGTGCTGGTGCGTCAGGGGGCTGCCACCCCCTTCCAGCGGGATGACTTCCGGCAGCGTTACGTGGCGGCGAGGGAGGAGCTGGCGGCACGCCGCGCCGATCTCGCCTTCCGCCACCTGCGTGCCCCGATCGATGGAACCGTGGCCGATCTGACGGTGAAGCAAGGCGATCTGATCCAGGCCGGAGCCCCGTTCACCAGCATCATCCGCAATGACCGCCTCCTGGCGCGGATGGAGGTGCCCGCGGTGTATTCCGCAGCGACCCGGCCGGGTCTTCCTCTGCAGCTGCTCCAGCCATCCGGTGCCGCCCCCCTGGCCCAGGCCCCGGTCATCTCGGTCGATCCCGGCATCGATCCCGCCAGCCAGACCCTGCTGGTGAAGGCCGAGTTCCCCAACCCGGATGACGCGCTGCGCGACGGCCTGCGCACCCGCGCTCGCCTGGTGCTCCAGGACCGCCCCTCTCCGGCTGTGCCCTTTGCGGCCGTGAGCCGCCAGTGGGGCCAGAGCTTCGTGTTCGTTCTCGGTGATCTGGAGGCGCTGCGTCGCCGTCCGGGCCGCAGCGATCTGGCCAAGGCGGCCAGGCTTCCCCGCCAGACCCGCTTCGCCCTTCAGACTCCGGTGCAGCTCGGTCCTCTGCAGGGGGGCTGGTATCCGGTGCTCCAAGGATTGCCGGAAGGCGCGGAGGTGATCACCTCCAATCAGCAGAACCTCCGCCATGGCCAGCCCGTGCGTGCCATCTCCCCCTGATTCCCATGGAAGGAGGGACGACCGGGCGTTTTCCGGTAACTTGCGGCGACATGCAGCAACCCGAGTGCTCCGGACGGCTCCTCCCCCACCCTCTGCCGCCCCGCTGCGCCGGTTGGTCGGGATGTCCCTGCTGCTGCCGGGGGTGATGCTGGGCGGCTGCACCAAGCCGCAGGCCAAGACCCCACCGCCCCCCTCCGTCCAGACGGTGATCGTCGGTTCGGCACGCTTTGCACCGGCGATCGATGTGGTGAGCCGCATCCAGTCTACCAGCAACGTGGTGATGCGCCCCGAAACCGACGGTCGGGTGGTGCGCATCCTGGCCAGCCAGGGACAGCGGGTGAAGGCGGGACAGCCGATCCTTGTGCTCGACAACGTGCAGCAGTCCGCCACCCTCGATGCCAGCCGTGCGGAGGCGCTCAAGGATCGCGCCAACGCGGAGCGCTACATCTTCCTCAATCAGCAGGGTGCGGTCTCCACGAAGGACCGTGATTACTACGTCACCCAGGCCATCCAGAGCCGTGAGCAGGTCCGCGCCAATGCCGCGACGCTGGGCTACAAATTCGTCACGGCGCCGATCGATGGCGAACTCGGCAACCTCGATTCGGTCAAGCTGGGTGATTACGTGCATCAGGGCCAGGCGATCACCGGCATCGTCAACAACGCCGTGCTCTGGACGCTGATGGATGTGCCGGCCACCCAGGCCTCCCAGGTGAAGGTCGGCCAGCCCGTCCAGGTGGAGAGCCAGGGAAACCCGCCGGTGCGAGGCGTCGGCCGGGTGGTGTTCATCTCCCCCTATTACGGGGAAAACAACGAGAAGGCATCCCCCAACACCGTTCTTGTGAAGGCAGAGTTTCCCAACCTCACCGGCCAGCTGAAGACCAATCAGTATGTGCGCAATCGCATCATCACCGATGTCAAAGATCAGCTGGCGGTTCCGGCGCAGGCCGTGCAGATGAAGGCGTCGCAGGCGTTCGTGTTCAAGGTCTATCCGCTGCGTCAGGTGCTGCCCCGAATCCAGGCCTCCGACCAGCTGCCAGAGGCCCAGAAGCAGACGCTGGCCAAGCTGCCCGGCAGCACACCGATCGCGGTTCAGGTGCCGGTGACGCTGGGCCAGATGCAGGGCAATCTGTTCCCGGTTCTGTCCGGGCTGAGCAAGGGCGATCAGGTGATCGTCTCCAACACGGCCCTGCTCCGTTCTGGCATCCCGGTGCGGGTGACGGGCAGCGGCTCCATGAACTGAGGCGGCCATGTCCCTGTCGGATAATTTCATCAAGCGGCCGGTCCTCACCACCGTCTGCAGCATCCTGATCGTGCTGGTGGGGCTGATTGCCATTCCCACCCTCTCGATCGAGAATCTTCCCAACATCGCGCCGCCCCTGATTCAGGTGACGGCGAACTACGGCGGCGCCAACTCTCTGGTGACTGAGCAGGCCGTCACCAATCCGATCGAACAGCAGATCAACGGTGTGCCGGGGGCGAGCTTCATCTCGTCCACCAGCAACATGACCGGGAACAGTGTGATCTCGGTCTACTTCGATGAAGGCACTGATATCAACATTGACCAGGTCAATGTTCAGAACCGTGTGTCACTGGCGATGCCGCAGCTGCCCCAGCAGGTGCAGGCGACCGGTGTGTCGGTGAGTCAGAGCACGCCGTCGATTCTGTTGGCCTATCAGGTCTCCTCCAGTAGCGGTCAGTTCGACGCCGCCTATCTCAATGGCCTGATCTACGAAAATCTCTACTACCAGCTCGGGCGGGTCCCGGGTGTGGCCACGGTCAGCCTGCTTGGAGGCAGCAACCCAGCCTATTGGTTGTTCGTCGACCCGGTGCGGCTCAGTGCCAACAACCTCACCGCCGATCAGGTGGTCACGGCTGTCAAGAGTCAGAACTTCGTCTCCGTCGGGGGCATCGTCGGTGGCCCGCCGGCCGGAGGAAACCAGCAATTCGCCTATCCAATTCTCGTCAAGGACAACGGCAATCTCGTCTCCATCAAGGAGCTCAATGACCTGATCGTCGGTCGCTCTCCTCAGGGCAATCTGCTGCGACTTCAGGATGTGGGTCAGGCCACCTATGGCTTCAATTCTTTCGGCCAGGCAGCCGTCAGCAAGGAGGGATATCCGGCGATCACCGTGGCTGTCTTCCAGACTCCGGAGAGCAATGCCCTGGATGTTTCCGAGGCGGTGGTGGCTGTGATGAATCAGTTCCGCCAGGGCGTGCCGCCCGGCGTGACGGTGAATCAGATCTATAACATCGGTCAATTTATTGAATCTGCCGTCGACGGTGTCGTCGACGCCCTTGGCCTGGCGATCGTGCTGGTGCTGCTGATCCTGTACGTGTTCCTGCAGGACTGGCGGGCGACCGTGGTGCCCAGCCTGGCCATCCCGATCTCCCTCGTCGGCACCTTCGCCTTCATCAAGATCTTCGGCTTTTCGATCAATCAACTCACCTTGCTCGGTCTGGTGCTGGCCACCGGCCTGGTGGTCGATGACGCCATCGTCGTGATCGAGGCCGTCTCCAAGAACATCGAGAAGGGCATGCGTCCACGCCAGGCAGCCCTGGAGTGCATGGGCGAGCTGATCGGGGCCCTGATCGCTACGGCTCTGGTGCTGATGGCCGTGTTCGTGCCGGTGGCCTTTTATCCGGGCAGCATCGGCATCATCTATCGCCAGTTCGCCCTGACGATCGCCTTCTCGATCGCCATCTCCGCCTTCAATGCGCTCACCTTCTCGCCGATGCTCTCGGCGTTGATCCTGCGCAATGAGAAAGCGCCACCGCCTGGGCGGGTGCTGGGCGCGATCGCGGGGCTGATCGTCGGCCTGGCCTTCGGACGCTTCAGTTCGGCCTCGTTCGGTAACATCTCCTATCTCATTGGTGTGGTGCTGGGTGTGCTCGGCGGCGCAAATCTGCGCTGGGTGTTTGATCGCTTCAATGCCTTCTTCGCCCGCGTCGAGAAAGGGTACGCCGCTCTGATCAGTCTGCTGATTCGTCGTCGTCGTCTGATTCTGGCCGGCCTCGGTGGCGGCATCGTGCTCACAGCCATCGCCTTCACGGCCCTCCCCTCGGCCTTCATTCCCGAGGAGGATCAGGGTTATGGACTCGGCATCTACCAGCTCCAGAATGGTGCCTCACTCACCCAGACACAGCGTGTCGGCATGGAGATCGCCAAGGTCCTCAATCAGGAGGAGGACATCATCGCGGGATCGGTGATCAGCGGCTACGGCTTCAATGGCACCAGCCCTGATCAGGGGGTGTTCTTCTATGGCTTCAAGCCGCTGGACGAGCGCAAGGGCAACGCCCAGAAGGCCCCGGCCATCGTGGCGCGTCTGAACCAGAAGTTCAGCACCCTCAGCGAGGCGACTGTGATCGCGGGACAACCCCCTGCGGTTCCGGGCTTCTCGGCGCAGGGGGGCTTCTACTTCCAGTTCAATGATGAGAGCAATGGCGGCTACAGCTTCGTGGAGCTCGATGAGCAGGCCAACAAGCTGGTCTCTGCGGGGAGGGCGACCGGTGCCTTCGGGTCTCTCTATACCCAGTTCATCCCGAGCGCCCCAGCATTCGGTCTTGATGTCGATCGCTCGATCATGGGCGCCCTGAACATTGATTTCCAGGAGGCGATGAACACCATTGCCGTGCTGGCAGGCGGCAACTATTCCGGTCTCACCTATGAAAGTGGGCAGGTCCGCAATATCTACGTCCAGTCCCAGGCAGCCAATCGCAGCAAGCTGGAGGATATCCTCGCCTATTACGTCCGCAGTCGCGACGGCAAGATGGTGCAGGTGTCGGAATTCGCCAAGCCCGAACTCACCAGTGCACCCCCGATCATCAGCCATTACAACCTCTATCGCACCATCCTGGTTCAGGGTATTGAGGCCGCCGGTACAAGCTCAGGCCAGGCCCTCGACACGATTCAGGAGGTCTTCAAAAATCTCAACTTTAATAACATTGGCTATGCCTTTACCGGCCTGGCGGCCCTGCAGCTATCGGCTGGAAACGCCAGCGTTCTGGTGTTCGGGCTGGGCATTCTCGTGGTGTATCTGGTGCTTTCGGCCCAGTATGAGAGCTATGTCACGCCTGTGATCATTCTGATGACCGTGCCCCTGGCGATGCTCGGGGCGCTGGTGTTTCTGGCGCTGCGATCGATCGATCTCAACATCTATGCCCAGGTGGGCCTGGTCACCCTGATCGGTCTGGCGGCCAAGAATGGCATCCTGATCGTGGAGGTGGCCGAGCAGCACATGCAGGCCGGCATGACCGCCACCGAGGCCGCCATTGCTTCGGCGGAATCGCGGCTTCGGCCGATTCTGATGACGGCCATTGCCGCTCTCGCCGGCTTCCTGCCCCTGGTGGTGGCCAGCACCGCGGGCGCCAACAGCCAGCAGTCGCTGGGCACCGTGATCTTCGGCGGCCTGTTGGTGGCCACCGTGTTGTCTCTCGGGGTGGTTCCACCCTTCTATGTGGTGATCAAGGGGCTGGAGGAGCGGCTCTTCCCCGCCAGGCCGGAGGAGGAGCCCCTCCCCGGCGAATCGGGCGGGGTCTGAGTTGTGTCTTCATCCACCTGTTATCTCGTGTTGCCTGATTTCTGCCTTCACGCCGGCGGGTCAGCCGCTTCCGGCGAACATCTCGCACCACGCAGGCGATGACTTACTGCATCGGCTACTGGCTTGAAAAGGGTCTGGTGCTCGCCTCGGATTCGCGCACGAATGCCGGGGTCGATTACATCTCCGCTTACAGCAAGATGCATGTGTTCCAGCCATCCTCGGATCGGCTGTTCGTGCTTCTCGCCGCTGGCAGCCTTGCCACCACCCAGGCCGTGGTGAACTGGATCCGCCGCGATCTCGATCGACCTGCCGAGCTGGAGCATGGTGGCTCCAGGGATCTGCGCCACTGCGATTACCTGTTCGAGGCGACAGCCTATGTCGGCCGCGTCAGCGTGGCCGTTCAGAAGGAAAATGAGGCGGAACTGCGCGCAGCGGGTGCCAGCGGTGCCGCCTCCTTCCTGCTTGGCGGCCAGATCGGAAGTGAGCCCCACGGCCTGTACCTCATCTACCCCCAGGGCAACGCGATCATGGCGACGCCCGAAACCCCCTATCTGCAGATCGGTGAAAGCAAATATGGCAAACCTCCCCTCGATAACGTCGGCCACACCCATCTGTCCCTCGAGGATGCGGCCCGGCTCTGCCTCATCTCCGAGGTGCTCACCCAGCGTTCCAACCTCAGCGTCGGTCCGCCGTTCGAACTGGTGGTGATTCCCGCCGGCAGCCTGCGCATCGCCCAGAAGCTGCGGATCGAGGCGGATGACCCCGATCTCAGGGCCATGATCGAGATCTGGAGTGAGGCCCAGCGGGAGGCTCTGCATCGTCTGCCCCAGTTGCCCTGGGAGCGCCAGCCCGAGGCTGAGGCCTCATGACGACCGACGCTCCCGGCTCCGTCACAGACTGGGTCTCCACCGGCCACTTGCCGGGCGAGGAGGCCGTGAGGGAGCTGGTGGCGGAAGCCCATCGTCGCTTCTCTCCCGTGCAGGACTGCGAGGTGGCCCGCTACATCCCGGCTCTGGCGGCGGCTAACCCAGGCCACTTCGGCCTCTGTGTGGCCTCGACCGGCGGCCTGCTGTTCGAAGCGGGCGAATCGACCCAGCCCTTCAGCATTCAGAGCCTGTCGAAGCCGTTCCTGTTCGCCCTCCTCTGTCAGGCGATCGGTGAGGACGTCGCCCGCGCCAGACTGGGAGTGAACAGCACCGGTCTGCCCTTCAATTCGGTGCTGGCGGTGGAGCGCAGCGGAGAGGGGCTCTCCAATCCGATGGTGAATGCCGGTGCGATCGCGGCCACCAGCCTGGTGCCGGGTGACACCGCTGAGGCCAAGTGGCATTTCATCGAGGAGGGCTTCTCCCGTTTCGCCGGCCGGCAGCTGCAGGTCGATCAGGCGGTGTATGCCTCGGAGATCGCCTCAAACCGCCGCAACCTCGGCATCGCGACCCTGCTGGAGGAGCAGCAGCGCATCTGGTTTGACCCCGATGCCGCCACCGACCTCTATACCCGACAGTGCGCCCTGAGCGTCACCGCCCGCGATCTCGCATTGATGGCCGCCACGCTCGCCAATGGTGGCTGTCAGCCGTGCAGCGGTGAGCGGGTGATCGAGCCGCTGATCTGCCAGCACGTGCTCGCGGTGATGGTGACCGCGGGGCTCTACGAAACCTCGGGCGATTGGCTCTATGACACCGGTCTGCCTGGCAAGAGCGGGGTGTCCGGCGGCATGATCACGGTCTGCCCGGGCAAGGGTGGCCTGGCGACCTATTCGCCGCCGCTGGATGAGTCGGGCAACAGCGTGCGCGGTCAATTGACCGCCCGCTTTCTCTCGGAGCGCCTCGGCCTCAATCTGTTCGCCTCCCGGCCACTGGCACCGTTCTGAATCGCCCTCAGACCCGGTGCAGGAAGAACGGGATCAGCACGGCGTTGAGCAGATCGATGAAGAAGGCCGACACGAGCGGCAGCACGATGAAGGCCTTCGGAGAGGGGCCGAACCGCTGGGTCACCGCGGTCATGTTGGCCATGGCGGTGGGGGTGGAGCCCAGGGTGAAACCGCTGAAGCCGGCGGCGATCACAGCGGCGTCATAGGTGCCGCCCAGGAGAGGGAACACCAGCAGCATGTTGATCGCCAGCGCCAGGAGGAACTGGGCCAGCAGGATCAGCAGTAGTGGGCCCGCCAGCCCCACCAGGGTCCAGAACTGGATCGTCATCAGCGACATCGCCAGGAAGGCACCCAGGGAGATCTCGGCGATCAGGTCTAGGGAAGCTCTGATCAAGACCGGGAATTGAGCGCAAGCGTGTCTCATTCTCGCCAATGAGACACAAGTGGGGTATTTTGTCCTTGGCTACTCGCCAGGTGCTCCAATCCAGGGCCTGACTGGCTTATTTCTCGTGAGTTCCCCGATCATTTTTGGCTGCTCACCCTCAAGATGGCACACTTATTCTGTCATTTACGCTGTAGAAGGACAACGTTCGCGCACCATCCAGAGATTGGCGAGGGCAAACAGCATCGTCAGCTTGAGGTTGTTCTTGCGGATGCCTCGGTAGAAGACCTTCCGAAATCCAAACTGGCACTTGATGATCCGAAATGGATGCTCCACCTTTGCCCTGACATGTGCTTTCGCCGCCTCCATCAGATCCAGCAGTCTTCCCTCTGGGGTGTCCGGTAGAACTCGGCGCTGTCCGGGCTTCATGGCGATGCGCATCTCTGCTTCGCAGTCCTTGAACGCCTCACGCTTTTCGATGCCGATGTGGCCAGAGTCGCCGTAGATCACGCGTTCCTCGCCATGGACGCGATCGGGTGCCGTGTTCAGCTCATGGACGTTGGCAGCCGTGCTCACCACGGAATGGACCAGACCCGAGGCTGCATCCACACCGATGTGGCACCGCATCCCAAAGAACCACTGGTTGCCTTTGGCCACCGAGTGCATTTCAGGATCCCGCTCGCCCGTCTTGTTCTTGGTTGAACTGGGAGCGTTGATGATTGTGGCATCGAGGATCGTACCCTCCTTAAGCATCACGCCCTTCTCCCGCAGGCTCTGGTTCACCGTCTCCAGGATCTGCTCTGCTATCCGATTCTCTTCCAGGAGGTGGCGGAAGTTCAGGATCGTCGTCTCGTCAGGGATCCGGTCCTCAACCATGTCGATCCCAGCAAAGCGGCGGAAGCAGGGGGTATCGATCAGCATCTCCTCCATCAAGGGATCGGAAAGCGTGAACCACTGCTGCAGCAGGTGGATGCGCAGCATCACCTCCAGCGGAAACGGTGGGCGCCCGCCCTTGGCAGAAGGCCTGTGGTACACAGGCGAAATCAAGGCCAGGAAAGGATCCCAGGGCACTGTGGCTTCCATCTCATCGAGGAAGCGCTGCCGGCGCGTTTTCTTCTTGGCGTAGGTCTGCTCGTAGTCCGTGAAACCCAACTGGAGGGGGGCCGCCATCCGCTGCCAGTCTCATTATTGGAACTGTACTGATTCTATCGGGTTTTTCAGGGGTTCCCTAGGAGTTTGTTGCCCATAGAGCAGCAATCCTGGCTGCGACGAATCATCTGCTGAGGTGAACCGCTGAGACGGTGCTAAGGCACGTTTCTTCTGGTGAGCGTGCCCATCGCACGTAGGCCTGAGCCGGCTCTGGCCGCTGTGGCCAGTGCCGCTGCCTCTTATCCCGGTGCCTCCGCCATTGCCTGCTGCAGTGATCGCCTGCACCTGAACAACTTGAGCAGGTTGTGCGTGGCAGCGATCAGGTGCCATTCACCATTCACCTTCTCCAGCCCCCTCAGCAGGAAGCGCCGTAGGCCCCGCGCTTCCTTGATCTGTCCGTTCACCGGCTCCACGATCGCCTCCTTGCGCTGGGCGTAGATCCTTGATCCCTTCTTGCTTCTGATCTTGCGGGCCATGAGGGCTTTGGCGTCGGCATCCTTGGGCATTGGGCCGCGTTTCGGCGGTAGTGGCTGGCCGTGCGGCAGGCGGCCGGTGGCGATGTAGGCATCAATACCCTGATCCACGCAGGCCTTGGCATTTTCATCAGTCCAGTAGCCCGCATCCATCGTCATCACCGCGGGCAGTGCACCAGCGCTTGTCGCGATGCGATCCAGCATGGGCTCCAGGTGCTCGAAGTCCGGTGGCTGGTTGCTCACGCCAACCGCCACGATCACCTGATGGTCGCGATCGACAGCCAGCTGGCAGTTGTAGCCCTGGATGAAGTGGCCATCGGTTTTCATGAGGTGACTGTCTGGGTCAGTGAAATTGCGCTGGGTTGCCTTGGTTGGAGTGCCATCAGCCTTTCTCGACAGGCCCCGCCTGGGCATCGCATCAGACGCAAGTGGCTCCAGATCCGGTGGTTCGATGCCGGCGCTCTCGGCGGCATCGATCGCCTGCTCCCTCGCAGCTTTGGCCTTGGCCGTTGCCGCCTCGTCTTTCCTGTTCAGCGCGGCCTGCTCCGCTGCCGGTGCAGCGGCCTCTCGGGCAGCCGTTGCTTTGGCCCTGGCCTCTTCTGCTTCCTCCTGGCGCTGACGCGCAGTTGCTGCTGCGGTCTCCGCTTCCATCTCCTTACGGGCCTGGCGAATCCTGGCCAGGCGGTCCTGACGCCGACGCAGTTCATCGGGAAGATCACTGCCGCGGTTGCCCTTGCCGTAGCGCCGATCCTCCTGGGCATGAAGGATCTCGGCCTTACGCATCAAGGCGTTGATCTCCTTCTCCAGCTGCTTCTCCGCTTTGAGCATCCGCTCGTGGCTCATGGCCTTGTGCTTGCTGGCATTGGCCTGCACCTTGGTGCCATCCAGGGCCACATGGCCCAGGCTCACCATGCCGGCCTTCTGGCACAGCCGCAGGATCTGAACGAACAGATCGCTCAGGGCATCAAGGTTGCGACGGCGGAATTCACTGATGCGACTGTGATCCGGTTGCTGGTTACCGGTCAGCACCCGGAACGCCAGGTCCTCGTAGCAGGCGCGCTCGATCTTGCGGGAGGAGACGATGCCCACGCAATAGGCGTAGAGCAGCAAGAGCGTCATCATCCGCGGATCAAACCCTTTCTCCCCACGAGGATCCTTGGCCTGAGCGGGAATCAGGACCTGTGAGAGATCAAGCTCATCCACCAGATCCAGCAGGAAATACACCTGGTGGTCATCCGAGAGCCAGTCACTGGGTGATGGCGGCAGCAGGGTTGTCTGCTCCGGCTGCCAGGGACGGAAGGACTTGGGCTTCTGCATGCCCCATTGTCTCAGCCAGAACCATTGCAGTCACTGGGATCTGGGCAGATTCAGGGGCGTCTGTGGGGAGATCGGGGCGGGATCTACGCGCGACACGCTCCTAGCGAGGGGGTGCGCGACGGCCAGCGGAAGGGCATCCAGGCCGCTCTTCGAGGCAAGAGGTTGCTCAGCAGAATGCCGACGATCAGGCAGGGCACGAACAGGGGCAGAAACAGCCCGAGATCACGGATCAGTTCCTGCAGGATCGAGCCCAGGATGATGCAGATGTGGATCGCCAGCACCGCGGAGAGGAACTCCTCGGATCCGATCAGCTTGCCGCTGGTGGAGGGCGGCTGCGCATCCGTCTCGGCGACAGCACCGGACGATTGTGGAAGGGATTCGCTCTGGCGGGCTGGCAGGGCCAGGCGATGGCGGCGGATCAGGAAGCGGGCGATCGGGCCGCCGCTGGCGCTGGCCAGGATCAGTCCGAAGGTGGCCGCGGCGATGCCGATCTCCAGCGCGTTGGCGACACCGTGTTCGGAGGCGAACTGCGGTGCCCAGGCGATGGTGGTGCCGTGGCCGCCGATCAGTGAGAGAGTGCCCACCAGAAGTCCGGAGGCCGGCGGCAGGCCGCTCCAGCGAGCCAGGGTGATGCCCACCAGGTTCTGCGCGAGCATCAGCACGATCGTCAGCACCAGCAGCACCACCAGCGCGCGACCGCCGCGTCGCAGGTCCGCGAAGCTGGCGTTCAGGCCCACCGTGGTGAAGAAGTAGACGAGCAGCAGATCGCGGGCGCGCATCCCGAAGTTGATCTCCAGCCCGAAGATCAGATGCAGAACCGTGATCACCAGCGCCACGAGCAGACCACCGCTGACCGGTTCGGGAATGGTGTACTCGCGCAGGAATCGCAGACGGCGGTTGAGGGTCTTCCCGAGAAAGAGAACCAGAATCCCGAGTGTGACTGTCAGAAAGGATGCGATCTGGATCTCACCATCGACAACATTCATGGATGGGTTGATCTCTTGCGGCCGCGCAAGTGTAGGCGCTGGGCTCCGCTCATTCCCTTCAGGTGCTCATGGGCTCGCTTCGCTCCAACCGGTGTGCGATCGGAGGACGGCTTCGCCGTGTCCATCAATCAAGGTGTGACGGGCGGCGCAGGCTCCTTGCCGGGAATCAGGGGATGGGGCGTGCCGGGCCCTGGGCCCGCGCCTCCCGTGGTGGCTGCTTCCTTGCGTGGAAGGCGGCCAGAGCCGTGGGCAGGGTGGGGAAGAAGCGTTCCGGCCCGATCCGCGCGACCAGCCCCGCCCGCTGCAGTTGCTGATAGAGATCCTGCTTGACCCTGGCCATGGCGAGGACGATGCCCCGCGCCGCCAGGGCCTGCTGGAGGTCCAGCATCATGTCGGCGGCAGTGATGTCGATCTCGATGATGGCCTCGGCGTTGAGGACGAACCATTCCACGGGGGTGCGTTCCGCGTCGATGGCTGCCAGTGCCCGGCTGCGGAAATGCTCGGCATTGGCGAAACAGAGGGGTGCGTCATAGCGATAGATCAGCAGTCCCGGTGTGGTGGTGGCTCCCTCCCAGTCGCTGATGTCATGCAGGCCGGCCAGATTCGGAACCCGCCCCATGACCGCATCATTCGGTCGCATCAGGCGGGCGAACAGATCGATCACCGACAGCGCCACCGCCACACCGATGCCGGTGAGGATGTCTGTGACCAGAACTCCCGCCACAGTCACCAGCGCCAGCCTGAACTCGCTGGGCTTGAACTGATGCATCCGCCGCAGCTCGGCGATGTCGATCAGGCGCAGCGCCGCGAAGATCACCACCGCACCCAGGGCGGCGCGCGGAAACAGGGCCAGTACCGGCCGCAGCACGAGCAGCACCAGCAGCACCATCACCAGGGCAACGAGGGAGTGGAGCTGGCTGCGGCTTCCTGCGCTGTCGCCCAGGGCCGTGCGACTGCCGCTGCTGCTCACCGGGAAACCCTGCAGCAGGCCGGCCCCCAGGTTGATCGCCCCGAGCGCCAGAAGCTCCTGATTGGCGTTGATCCGCCCGCCGCTGCGGATGGCGAACGCTCGCGCGGTGAGCATGTTGTCGGAGTAGCCGACCAGCGCGATGCCCACCGCCGCCGAGAGCAGGTACCTCAGCTGCTCGATCGGGACTGCCGCCGGCAGCGCCACATGGGGCAGCCCTGCCGGGACAGCGCCGATCACCGCCACTCCCAGCTGATCCAGCCGCCCCAGCCTGACGACGACCACACTCAGCAGCACCGCGACGAGCGGGCCCGGCGCCCTGGGGGCCAGCCTCCGCAGCAGCAGCAGGAAGAGCAGGACCCCGAGGCCCAGCAGCAATGTCGGCAGATGGATCTCCCCACGACGCTGCAGCAGCTCCAGCACCTGCGCCGGCGACGCGGAACTGTTCAGCTGCAGGCCCGCGATCCTGCCGATCTGGCCCGTGATCATGATCACCGCCACGCCGGCCATGTAGCCCACCAGGATCGGCCGGGAGAGCAGTTCGGCCAGGAAGTCGAGCCGCGCGAGTCGACCCAGACCACAGACCAGGCCCACCAGCAGGGCCAGCAGGGCGGCCAGTCCGGCGCTGGCCTCCGGATCCCCTGCGGTCAGGGGGGCGATCGCCGCAGCGGTCATGACCGAGGTGGTGGATTCGGGCCCCACCGACAGCTGCGGGGAGGATCCGAGCAGGGCATAGAGCAACAGCGCCGGCAGGATGGCCCAGAGGCCATGAATCGCCGGCAGGCCTGCCAGTTCGGCGTAGGCCAGGCACTGAGGCACCAGGTAGGCCGCCACCGTGATTCCGGCGATCACATCACCCCGCCACCAGGCCAGGGGATAGCGCCGCAGGCTGGTCAGGCCTGGCAGCCAGCCCGAGGATCGCGGCGTGGAGTCACTCAAGAGATCCGCGAGGGATCAGGTGATCACCGTCGGGCGCTCCATGCCGGTGCGCGTTCTGATCTCGGCCAGCGCATCAATCGCTGTGATCATCTCCGCCAGGGCCACCTGGGGATCCTGGTGCAGATCACCGCTCGGAGGCACATAGCTCTCGAGATACACGCGCAGCGTCGCGCCCTGGGTGCCCGTGCCCGACAGGCGGAGCACGACGCGGCTGCCGTCATCGAGCAGCAGGCGCAGACCCTGGCCACTGGTGAGTGAACCATCCACCGGGTCGCTGTAGGCGAAGTCGTCGGCCGTCGCGATCGTGCGGCCGGCGAAGGCCTGGCCCACCAGGGTGGGCTGCATGCTCTTCACCCGGTCGTAGAGGCCATGGGCGGCCTCGCTGGCGATCGCCTCGTAATCGTGGCGGGAGTAGTAGTGGCGCCCGAACCGTCCCCAGTGCTCGGTCATGATCTCGGCCACCGAGCAGCCCCGCACCGCCAGGATGTTGAGCCAGAAGAGCACGGCCCAGAGGCCGTCCTTCTCGCGGATGTGATTGCTGCCGGTGCCGAAACTCTCCTCACCGCAGAGGGTGATGCGGCCGGCATCGAGCAGGTTGCCGAAGAACTTCCAGCCGGTCGGTGTCTCGAAGCAGGGGATGCCCAGCTCCCTGGCCACCACATCCACAGCAGCGCTGGTGGGCATCGAGCGCGCCACGCCCGCCAGCCCCGCGGCATAGCCTGGCGCCAGCGTGGCCTGGGCGGTGAGCACGGCGAGGCTGTCGCTGGGATTCACGAAGCAGCGGCGGCCCAGGATCATGTTGCGGTCACCGTCGCCGTCGCAGGCGGCGCCGAAGTCGTAGAGGTCGCCCTGCAGCAGCAGCTCCGCCAGGTCGTGGGCGTAGGTGAGGTTGGGATCGGGGTGGCCGCCGCCGAAATCCTCCAGCGGCAGACCGTTGCGCACCGTGCCGGCCGGGGCGCCCAGCAGCTGCTCGAAGATCCGCTTCGCGTAGGGCCCGGTGACCGCATGCATGGCGTCGAAGGCCAGCCGGAAGTTGCCGCGCAGCAGCGCCGCGATGGCATCGAAGTCGAACAGCGTCTGCATCAGTTCGGCATAGGCGTCGACGCCGTCGAGCACCTCCACCTGCATGGATCCGATGCGGAAACTGCCAGGACTGTCCAGGGAGAGTGCCTCAGCCTCGAGGAATCGGTAACCGTCCAGCTGGCGTGTGGCGGCGTAGATGGCGTCCGTGACCGATTCAGGGGCAGGGCCGCCGTTGGCTCCGTTGATCTTGACGCCGAAATCACCATCGGGGCCGCCGGGATTGTGGCTGGCGGAGAGGATCACGCCGCAGGCGGCAGCGTGGCTGCGGATCAGATTTGAGGCGGCCGGTGTGGAGAGGATGCCGCCGGTCGTCGTGATCAGCTTCGCGACGCCGTGGGCCGCCGCCATGCGGGCGATCACATCGATGGCCCGGCGGTTGCCGTAGCGGCCGTCGCCGCCCACGACGATCGTGCCGCCGGTGATGCCGGGAACGACGCGCAGGGAGGCTTCGATGAAGCTCTCGAGGTAGTGCGGGGTCTGGAACTGCTGGCTGCTCTTGCGCAGGCCGGAGGTGCCGGGCTTCTGGTCCTCGAAGGGACGATCCAGCGTCACCTGGCGGACGGGCGCATCAGCGAGGTCGGTCATCGGCATCGCCCGTCGCCGGGCCCGCGGGGGCACCAAGTTAGCCCGCAGCTCCTGTCGTCCCTGTTGCCCGGAGAGCGCGCCTTCCTAGGGTGCGCCGATGATCCAGTTCCCCATGATCCCCTCCGTCAGGGTCTTCCAGCTGCTCCGCCCCTCCTCCAGGCTGGCAGGCCTGGGCGCGGCCCTCGCGCTCTTCTCGGCGTCGGCGGCCTCTGCCGCTCCGCCTGCCTATCCCCAGGCGGTGGCCAACAGCGAGGCCGCCGCACGGGCGGTGTTGGCCCGCGCCGGTCGTGAATCCTGCCTGCGCGGCAAGCTCACCCGAGCCCTGCTCGAGCTGTCGAACAGTTGTGAGGCCAGCGGCACCCGCAACTCCCTCTGCTCCCTCGCGGACAAGGCGGTGGTGGTCACGCCGATGAGCCTGACCTTCATGGATGACACCTCCCACCAGCTGCTGGATCTGATCCGCCCCGTGGGCTCCACCACCCAGGCGTCGGCAGGCCGTGTGGCGCCTGAAACGGAGATGCCTGGGGAACCCTGAGCGGTCTGGGCTTTCGGTGGCTCAGGCTCAGCGGGGTGCCGGGGCACTGAAGGACGGGCTGCCACCGCCGCTGCCTGCGCTGCCTGAACCGGAGCCGCTGGTGGAGGGTCGGTCCGGCTGCCGGCAGAACACGGTCACATCCTTTGCGGCACGGTCGATTGCGTCGCGGCGTTCCCGGCTGTTCGTTGTGGCGGCGATGGCCTTCTGACGGATCGCCCAGAGGCTGTCCTTGCAGGTTGCGGAGAGGCGCGGATGATCCAGCAGCGGATCCGCCATCGCCCGGGCCTTGTCGCAGCTGGCGGCATCGTTGTCGCGGGCGCAGGCGAGGGTGGTGAGCTGCAGGCTGCGGAATGTGCTGGACGGTGGATAGAGACTGGCGGTCTCGGCGCCGGCAGGAGCCGCCAGCAGCGCCACCGCGGCAAGGCTGCAACCGGCCCGGCGACCAGCCTGTCCGGCACGGGTGAAAGGGGCGGTGGGCCGGCTCATCGGGCGGCGGAAGCTCGCTCCATCATGGCGGCCTGTGGTGGAGCGGGGTGAAGCGCTCCCGCCAGGCCCTGCCGCAGCGGTCCCTGGCTGTGCTGCCAGACCGCCGCCAGGAGCGGTGCCAGACCTGGGGCCAGCGCCGCGAGCAGCCTGCGCAGGGCCGGGCGGTGACCGAGCCGCTCGGCCCGCTGCCATTCCTGTTGCTGCAGGGCCTGCATGCGCTCGATCTCCGGACGGCGCAGCGTTTCCATCGCGGCCAGGGCCCGATCGAGCGCCCCATCCCGACCCTGGCCGGCAGGCTGCTCGAGGGCGGCCGGCAGCAGGTCGGTGGCGGCCACCACATCGCGCAGGGCCATCGCCGTGCCCTGGGCCCGCAGAGGACTCATCGGATGGGCCGCATCGCCGAGCAGCAGCAGACCCGGCCGCCACCAGCGGTGGGCCAGACCCACCCGCACCGGCAGGCGCAGCGGCCCCTCGATCGCCTCCGGCGGAACAAAGGCCAGAGCTTCCGACAGTCCATCCGGACAGAGCCGCCGCCACAGCTCGCGCCACTGCTCCGTGCTGCGCTCGATGCGTTCGCCGCCCTGCAGGGGCCAGCCCAGCTGCACGCCGCCGCTGGCGGAGGCGAACAACGCCATTGAGCCATCGTTGCCGATCACCGTGTGAAACCGTCCCGCCAGCTGGGCAGCCAGGGCCTCACCGGTGGGGCCGCCCAGCCGGAACCAGAGCACATCGACCGTCGGTGACGTGTCGGTCAGCTCCAGGCCGGCGCTGCGGCGCAGCAGCGATGCGCGTCCGTCGCAGGCCACCACGACGTCTGCCTGAAGGCGCTCGCCGTCGCTGAGGCGCACCCCCTCGATCCGCCCCTGGGAGAGGCCGTCATCGGTGTGGATCAGTCCGGCGACAGCCCGGCCGAGGAGCAGCCGTGCCCCGGGCAGCTGCCGCAGCTCCTCGGCCCAGCTGTGCAACAGCGCCCCAGGCTCCACCAGGGTGCAGGGATGGCGGCTGCCCATCGGTTCCTCCACCTGGAACAGAGGCCGACCTTCCAGCCAGAAGCTCCAGCCGCGCAGAGGCAACTGCGGCACCGTTCCGGCCAGCGGCAGCAGGTCCAGGTGTGCAAGCGCCTCAAGGCCACTCGGCATGAGGGCCTCGCCACGGAAGCCTCCGCTCAGGCCGGGTCTGGCTTCCACCAGGGTGACGGGAAGCTGCCGTCGGGCCAGCTGCAGCGCCAGGGCCATGCCCGCAGGGCCGGCCCCGATGATGAGGGTGTGGCCGGCCGTCGAGCCTGCCGGGTCACTGGGACCGCCGGGAGGGTTCAGAGGGGGTCGCCCGTGGGGATGGAGGTGCTGGTGTCCACGCCAAGCAACTGGTGTTTCTTGGCGAGCAGGTAGTCGACCAGCTCCTGCTGGACGGTCAGGAGCTCGCGTGTGCAGCCGCGGAAGGCGGCGCGATGGCGGATCTCATCGTGGCGGGTGTTCAGATCACGCAGCATCAGGTCGATGGCGTCGAGCCGGGGCGTGATGGTGCGGGGGGAGGGCGCCGACGACATCGCGGATTTCAGGGCTGAGGCCGGGGGGGAACTGCGATCGTAGGCCGTGCACTGGCTGTCAGCAGGCGCCCGCTGCCGCAGCGGCGCCACTGGCGCGCACGCTTGCGCTGCAGCCTGGCGCTCACCCCCAGTTCCGCACCACGCCACATCCGCGCCATCTCGCGTTCGAAGTGGGCCGCCAGCTGTGGTGAGTCGATCCGCAGCAACGTTTCGTCGTTGGTGTGCGCGGCGCTGGGACTCCAGTTGAAACTGCCGCTGATCACGCTGCGGCCATCGAGGATCGCCACCTTGTGATGCAGCTTGTCGCCCCGGGCCAGGCGGGGGGTGCCGGCCGCCTCGATCGGCGTCGTCCAGACCCGGTTGCCGGCCTCGAGACGGCAGTGGTGGTCGCTGATCTGCACTCCCAGCAGATCAAGCACCTCGCTGTAGGAACGGCTGGCAAAGCCCGGATCGGCCAGCACCCGCAGCGTCACCCCCCGTTGGCGCAGCTCCGCCAGGGCGTCGGCGATGCCCTGCGCCGAGAACACGAACAGGCTCAGATCCACCCGCTGGCGCACACCCCGCAGCTGCCGCTCCAGCCAGGCCAGTCCGTTGTCCGGATCCTGACGGCGATGGGGGGTGAACAGCACCTCCACGGGGGTACTCCCGATCCGGATCCGCTGCGGTGCGCCGCCCCCCTTGCCCGTGCCGAAGCGGCTGTCGGGACGGCCGCCTGGGCCATCACCCCAGAGGCGACCGAATTCCGTGGCGAACAGCTCCGCCAGCGCCGGGCTGTCAAAGCGCAGCAGGTGGTTGACGTTGCCGCGGGTGCGGGGATCGTCGGCGTCCCCGTGGATGCAGGAGGGGCTGAAGTTCGCCGACCCGGTGATCACCACCCGGCGGTCCACCACCAGAAACTTGTGGTGCATGAGTCCGCTGCCGGCGCTGCCGTCGGCCGTGTCGTCGATCAGTGGCACGCCGCCTCGGCGCAGGATCGCCACCGCGTCGCCCTGGCCGAGGGCCTGCAGCTGCGACACGCGCTGGCGTTGATGGGGCTCCACATCGATCGCGTGCAGCTCGCTCCAGGGAGTGCTGTAGGTGTTCTCAAGCACCACCCGCACCTGCACGCCCTGCCGGTGGCGATCCGCCAGAGCCTCGGCCACGGCCGGCAGCGACAGCTCCTGCACAGCCACCAGAACCTCGCTGCGGGCTTCGCCGATCGCCTCCAGGATCAGCGCTTCAAGGTTGTCGCCCTGGCGCCACTGCCCGCTGACCGGGCTGCGATAGCGCCGGTCGGCTCGATGGTTGAAGGCGACGCGGATGCCCTCCGGCAGGGGAAGATCGGCGCTGGGGGCGCCGCTGCGGACGGCCGCGGTGGTGGTGCTGCAGCCCGCCAATGGCCACAGCAGTGCCAGAACGAGCAGCAGCGTCAGCCTGAGGCGGTGTCGTTGTCGGCAGGCGGTCATCGGTGGGGGGCGGGCCTGCCCCCCAGGTTTCCCAGGGCCCGTCAGTCGTGACCGGGCATCTCAGCCGTGCGCAGCATCGTCACGAACCAGACGCTGCCCAGGACCACAGCGGCCAGAACGCCGGTGCCGATGCCGTGGCGCACCATCAGCAGCGCCACCACCAGCGGGAAGAGCACTGTGCCCAGAAGGGGAGTCAGGGCCACGAAGGTCCTGAGGGCCACCGAAGGGGAGGAGGGTGCTGCCATCAGAACCACTCGGCGACGGCCTGGCTGGCCGGATTGCTGTTGTCCTCGGGTGTGGTGCGGCGGAACTCGAGGGTGATGTTGCGTCGCTGCTCGCCATCGGCGGCGATGGCCTCGATGGGATAGAGCTGCTGTCCGTCGCGGAAGGGGACCTGGATGCGGAAGGTGCCGTCGGGTGAGAGGGGGACGTCCTCGCCGCCGATGGTGAGGCGTGCGGCGGGATCGGTGGCGCCGTAGACGATGAGCTCGGCGTCGGCGACGAGCCAGAAGGAGCGCTGGCGGGGCGGGAGGCCTGCGCCGGACTCGCTGCGACCGGAGGCCCAGACGCCTGCGGCGGAGGCGGAGAAGCCCTCACCGGAGAGGGAGGAGTCGTGTTCGGCGAATTCATGGAAGGCCTCGGAGCCGCGTCCGAGGCGTCGCCAGCCTGTGGTGGCGGATTGATAGAGGCGCTCGTGGAGGCCGGTGTCTGCGGCGGCGGGAGTCAGGGGAGCGGGAGCAGGGGCGTTGCCGGGATCGAGGGAGAAGGGGACGAACTGATCGAGGATCTGCTCGGAGGGATGGAGAGCGGGGACGCGGGCGACGGAAGAGAAGGCGAGGGAGATCCAGCCGCCGGCGGCACCCTTGCGGTAGCCGAGCTCGACGCGGTAGTCGCGATCGGAGAGTGGAACGGGGAGATACCACTCGCAGGCGTGGGCATCGACGACCACTTCCTGAAGGGTGTGGGGGTGGGCGGAGCCGGGAGCGAGGCCTGTGACGTCGGCGACGCGGAGACAGAGCTGAGAGGCACCGGCGGCGAGGGCCTGGTCGCGGTCAGCGTCGGCGATGTCCCAGAAGACGTAGGCCCACTGGGGATCGCGTGGGAGGAAGACGACGCGGGTCTCGGCGTCGGAGCGCTGAACGGGGGCGGCCATCGGGGGCTCGTCGCGCATCAGGCTTTCGATCGGCAGATCGCTGTCTTCCTGGCGGGCACTGATCGCCTCGAGCAGTTCTTCCTTGGTCTTGCGGCTGTACAGCGTGACGCCGAGTTCGCTCGCGATCTGGCGCAGTTGACGCAGGGTCTGCGTAGCCAAGGACGAAAGCGGCGACTGGCCCACAGTGAAGATTTCGTTTGGGATCAGTCTGGCTGAGTTTGCCCAGGGTCGCTGTGCTGGGTCGGGAGGTCGTCAGGGACCACTGACCGCGCTGATCCCACGCAAAAGGGTGCCCGTCCAGCGGACGGACACCCCCGGTCGGTGTGTGTTGCCTGCCCCTGAGGTCGCCTCAGCGGCTGATGCTGCGGTAGGGGACCTTGGAGAGGTAGTCCATGCCGGTGTTGCCTTGGGCACTGCCGACGCCACGCAGGGCGGGCAGGGTGCGAACCCAGGGGAGGTAGTCCTCGGGGAAGCCACCGCGACGTTGCTGGGCACGCTGCGGGAAGGCCTTGGCAGTACCGGTGTAGACGATCTGCGGGAAGCCGAAGATGCCCCGGTAGTACTCGTCGTAGCGGGGGGAGGTGAGGTTGAAGGGAGTTTCGCCGACCTCGCGGGAGCCGACCACACGATTGCGGTGGTACGGGACGGTGTCGTAGCCGAAGGCGTCGAGATACTCCTGGGAGTCAAGGATGTCGTCGACCATGCCGCGGACGCCGCGGGTCATCAGCACGGCGGACCAGGCGATCTCCTCGGACTTGCCGTGGGTGGGACGACCCAGAAGCTTCTCCACGAGGTGGCGGGCCACCTTGTAGTTGTTGTTGAGGTTGTAGAAGCTGCGGGTGAAGGTGTCCGACAGGCAGAGCGAGCGGATGAAGTCACGCACGGTGATCTGACCGTCGCGCAGCTGGCTCTCCAGGGTGCGGTCGCGGTCGACCTTGAAGGCGTGGAAGAAGATCTGGCGGTAGGCGCTCTCAATCACGAAGTTCTGATCTTCGCGATCCATGGCCTTGTCCATGGACGCGGCGCGGGGATCCTCGTCGGAGCCCACCCGGAGGGCATCGACCCGGGAGTTCTGGGAGGTGGGGGCGTACTTGAGGAGGGGAAGAGCCACGCGGGGTCCGGTCATCCGTCGGACGAGATCGTAGAAGTGCGCTCGCGGTGGGGTCTCCGGGCTCGCGTCAGGACTCACAGTCCGTAACGTTGGCCACCGTCGCGCCCGGGGCCGGCGCTCACCAGCCCAGGGCTGTCAGGGGTGCGTCCTTGCCGGTGGTCGTCACCGCGGCGCCGGGCTCGCCGGCCTCCATGGCGGTGATGCGGGTCTCGACGCAGAAGGAGGCGGTGTTGGAGAGTCCCTGCACGGTGCTGGTCCGCAGGCGCACGTCGGGCCCGGCGAAGCTGAAGCGCTCCAGGGACTGCATCGTCTCGTATTCGGTGGTCAGCAGCAGCCCGTCGCGCTCGTCCATGGCGAAGCGGCCGGCCACAGGCGCCGTCTCGGCGTAGCCGCGGTCGCGCAGCAGCAGGCCGGCGCGGCCGCGGTCGTCCAGGGGGATCAGCCCGAAGACGCTCTCGCCTTCATGGGCCTCGCCGGCCTTGTCCCAGGCCATCGAGCCGCTCCAGGTGACGCGGCAGCCGCCCACGAGGGCGCCTGGGTCCTGGCCATGCAGCGTGGCGATCGCCTGCAGCCGCGGGTCGTCCGGCTTCAGCTCCACCACCTCGATCCAGGAGCCGCCCGCTTCGGCGCGGCGGTGCAGCAGATGATGGCTGCTGCGCTGGGAGCGCCAGCGGCCGCAGCTGAGGCGGAAGAAGTGGAGGGCGTCGGGGATGGATCCGCTCACGGGAAGCCTCGGGGCACGGCTCGATGTTCAGCATGATCGCAATGCGGCAGACCGGAGTGGGGCTGGCCCTCGCTGCCGGCTCGCCCGGCCGGATGCGGAGCGATCCCCCTCGGATGGCGGCCGCTGTGCCTCGAAGAGGGCTGAGGCCCGGTTCAGGCTCGGTTCCGCGGGTGGCCGTGGTGCGTCATGGATGGGGGCCGCCGGCGAGGCGGCAATCGGCCTGTCGGCGGGCCCAGCGCTCCAGGTCGTCGAGCTCCAGATCCAGAGCCATGCGCGATGGGCCGGCGATCGCCCGCAGCTGATCGGCGACATGCAGCATCTGGGCGCTGAAGGCCTCGGCGAAGGGCTGATCTCCTGCGGTGGCGTCCTGCTCGAGCACCCACCTGCGGATGGCCTCGCTGCTGGGAGGGTTTCCCTGACGGCGGCCGGCGATCTGCTGCAGGGTGCGCAGGCCGTGGGCCAGCAGCCGCAGGTGGTGGCGTTCCAGCGCGGGCAGCAGAGTGGCCTCGAGGCCGGCGAGTTCGTCGGGCGTGAGCATCCGCTCAGGCGCTGACGTGGCCCGGGGAGAGGCGGAAGCCGCAGAAATGGTCGTCCTCCAGCCGCCAGTGCACCCGCTCCACCTGGCAGTCGGGGAAGGTGTGGCGGATCAGCTGGAGCTCCTGGTCGCAGACCATCGGGAACTCCTCGGCGATGCGCATCACCGAACAGTGGAATTCGCTGAGAATCCAGCCCCCCTGGTGGGGTGCGGCGCTGCTCGGCAGCTCGGCATCGGCCCGCAGTTCTGCCACGTATCCCTCCTGACGTCGGAGTTCGACAAGCCGCTCGAGGCGTTCGTGCAGGGTGCCCTCCCCGATCCGCTGGCGATAGAGCGTCGCCTTGGAACGGGCCTGATCATTCAGGAGGGCTCGCAGTGTCTCGGGGGGAAGGCTGCTGGAGATCGACTGCAGCAATCCAAGGGCGAAATGCTCACTACCGTCGGGGAAGCGTTCATGCCCCTGGGCGGTGAGGTGCCAGCGGTTGCTGGGGCGGCCGGGGCCGTCGTGGGAGGAGCAGGCTTCCACGAGCCCGTCCTCTTCGAGACTGCGTAGGTGACGTCGCATCACCTGCACCGAGACGCCCAGGCGATGGGCCAGGTCGGCGGCGGTGGCTTCACCTTCGCGCAGGAGAAGAGTGAGGGCTGCCTCGCGGGTGGTTGCCTGGCTCGTTGTTCCGCCTGAGCCGGAAGGTTGCGGAGTGGGAGTGTCGTTCCCGGCGGGGACTGCCGCCACCATGCCGGGCGCCGGGACGGTGGCGGATTCGATTCCAGTGGGCGGCGGGACGCTCATGGCGGGGGCGGAACGCCTTCACCATGCCACGCGTTCATGGCAACTGGCGTGGATGGTCCTGTCGATGTGCGAGGCCGGCGACGGGGCTGAGGCTCCGGTCGCCCGGCGCGCCCAGGACGTGACGGTGGGCACAATGACCAGCTGCACCCGCGCATCGCTTCAGTGCCCTATGGTCTGACTAACGAAACCCTGGCGTTTCGTAAATGGTCACCCGCAGGTTCCGCTGACGCGATCCCGCCTGCCGCTGCCCCCTGACCCCGTCCCCATGTCCGACGCCGCCACTGGCTCCAGTGTCAACGCCTCCAGCGCCGCGCCTGCTCCTCAGGCGTCCGACAGCCTGGAGGTGATCCGCAAGTTCGCCGAGACCTACGCCCAGCGCACGGGCACCTATTTCTGCAGTGACCCCGGCGTCACCGCCGTGGTGCTTGAGGGTCTCGCGCGCCACAAGGATGAGCTGGGCGGCGCTCTCTGCCCCTGCCGGCACTACGAGGACAAGGAGGCTGAGGTGGCCCAGGCCTTCTGGAACTGCCCTTGTGTGCCGATGCGGGAGCGCAAGGAGTGCCACTGCATGCTCTTCCTGACGGAGGACAACCCCTTCCGTGGCGAGAAGCAGACCATCTCGATCGAAGAAATCCAGTCCCACGTTGCCGGCTGAAGCCGTTGCCCCGATGAGTTCTCCCGCAGCCAGCGTCGGCGATCTGGTCAGCCAGCCGTACAAGTACGGGTTTGTCACCGACATCGAAACCGAGAAGATCGCCAAGGGTCTCAGCGAGGATGTCGTCCGGCTGATCTCCAGCAAGAAGCAGGAGCCTGCCTTCCTGCTGGACTTCCGACTGCGCGCCTACCGCCAGTGGCTGCAGATGCAGGAGCCTGACTGGGCGGCGCTGGGCTATCCGGCGATCGATTACCAGGAGATCATTTATTACGCCGCCCCCAAGCAACAGGCCAAGAAGGCCAGTCTCGATGAGGTGGACCCCAAGCTGCTGGAGACCTTCGACAAGCTCGGGATTCCGCTGAGCGAGCAGAAGCGTCTCTCCAATGTGGCCGTCGATGCGGTGTTCGACAGCGTTTCGATTGCCACCACCTACAAGGAGAAGCTGGCTGAGCATGGCGTTGTCTTCTGCTCGATCAGCGAGGCGGTGAAAGAGCATCCCGAGCTGATCGAGAAATATCTGGGCACCGTCGTTCCCAGCAATGATAACTATTTTGCTGCCCTCAACTCAGCGGTGTTCAGCGATGGCTCCTTCGTCTTCATACCCAAAGGGGTGGAGTGCCCGATGGAGCTGTCCACCTACTTCCGCATCAATTCAGGCGACACCGGTCAGTTCGAGCGCACGCTGATCGTCGCTGAGGAAGGCGCGTCGGTCAGTTATCTCGAGGGCTGCACGGCGCCGATGTTCGACACCAACCAGCTGCACGCGGCGGTGGTGGAACTGGTGGCGCTCGACGACGCCTCGATCAAGTATTCCACCGTGCAGAACTGGTACGCCGGTGATGAGAATGGTGTCGGTGGCATCTACAACTTCGTCACCAAGCGTGGTCAATGTCGTGGTGCCCGTAGCCGGATCAGCTGGACCCAGGTGGAAACCGGCTCGGCGATCACCTGGAAATATCCCAGTTGTGTGCTCCAGGGCGAGGACTCCGTGGGAGAGTTCTATTCGGTGGCGCTCACCAACAACCGCCAGCAGGCCGACACCGGCACCAAGATGATTCATGTCGGCCCGCGCAGCCGCTCGACGATCGTCAGCAAGGGCATCAGCGCCGGTCAATCGAGCAACAGCTATCGCGGTCTGGTGCAGATCGGCCCCAAGGCTGTGGGGGCCCGCAACTACAGCCAGTGCGATTCGATGCTGATCGGTGATCGCGCCGCCGCCAACACCTACCCCTACATCCGCTCGCAGCAGCCCAGCGCGAACGTTGAGCACGAGGCCAGCACCTGCCGCATCTCCGCCGATCAGCTGTTCTATCTGCAGAGCCGCGGCATCGGCTTCGAAGAGGCGGTGTCGATGATGGTGAGCGGCTTCTGCCGCGATGTGTTCAACCAGCTGCCGATGGAATTCGCCGCAGAGGCCGACAAGCTGCTGGCCCTCAAGCTGGAAGGGTCGGTGGGCTGATCACCAGCCCATTCGTCATCTCTCCTCTCGCCCTGACTGCCACCCCGGCGTCCTTCCTTTCTCTCCTCTTCGCCTTCCCCGCCGCCGTGATTCGCCCCGACGCTCCGGTCCTGCTCGAGATCCGTGATCTGCACGCCCGCGTGGAGGATCAGCCGATCCTCCATGGCGTCAATCTGACCCTTCGTGCCGGGGAGATTCATGCCGTGATGGGCCGCAACGGCAGCGGCAAGAGCACCCTCTCCAAGGTGCTGGCCGGCCACCCCGCCTACAGCGTCACCTCCGGTTCGGTGCTGTTCCAGGGAGAGAATCTGCTGGAGCTCGATCCCGAGCAGCGGGCACGCATCGGCCTGTTCCTGGGCTTCCAGTACCCGATCGAGATTCCCGGCGTCAGCAACCTCGAGTTCCTGCGGGTGGCCACCAACGCCCGCCGCGCCCAGAAGGGTGACGACGAGCTCGATACCTTCGCCTTCGAGGATCTGGTGCGCGAACGGCTGGCGGTGGTGCAGATGGATCCTGCCTTCCTGGAGCGCTCCGTGAATGAAGGCTTCTCCGGCGGCGAGAAGAAGCGCAACGAGATCCTGCAGATGGCCCTGCTGGAGCCGCTGGTAGCGATCCTCGATGAAACCGATTCCGGCCTCGACATCGATGCCCTGCGCATCGTCGCCGGTGGCGTCAACCACCTCGCCAGCCCCGACAACGCCACGTTGCTGATCACCCATTACCAGCGACTGCTGGATGTGATCACGCCCGATTACGTGCATGTGATGGCCAAGGGCCGCATCCTGCGCACCGGTGGCAAGGAGCTGGCTCTGGAGCTCGAAGAGCGCGGCTACGACTGGGTGGATCAGGAGCTCGCCGCCCTGGAGGTGGCCTGATGGTGGCCGCATCCCTCTCCCGACCCGCCGCGGCGCCGGCCTGGAGCCAGGCTCTGCTGCAGGCCCTGCCTGCTCCTGCCGGTGTTCTGGCCCCGGTGCAGCAGCGTGGCCGTGATGCCCTGGCGGCCCTGCCCCTGCCCTCCAGGCGCGATGAGGCCTGGCGGTTCACGCCGCTGGAGGTGCTCACGGCCCTGGATCCATCCCTGCTCACCCTCGGCGCCGAGCCTCCGGTCTCGCTGCCGGCGGCGGCCAGTGGCACGGTTCGACTCGTGCTGGACGGCCGCGGCGATCCGCTCGCCGGCGTGACCCTGCCCGAGGGCCTCTCCCCGCTGAGTGAGGCGGAGCTGCAGCAGCGGCTCGGCCAGACCCTCGAGGCCAACGGCTGCCGTGAGGCCTGGCCGGTGCTGCTCAACAAGGCCGCCGCCGGTCAGCTGCTCGCCCTGCGGGTGCAGGGACCGGTGCAACCGGTTCTCGAACTCGTGTGTGACGCAGGCGGTGAAGCCTGCCTTCTCCCCGTGCGCATCCTGCTGGTGCTGGAGGCGGGTGCCAGCCTTGCGGTGTTGCAGGTGCACCGCAGCCGGGGGGCCAACCTCAGCAGCGTTGTTGTTGAAGCCCAGCTTGGCGAGGGCGCCAGGCTGCAGCACGGCCTGCTCGCCCACGGCCACAGCGAAGCTGCGCTGCTGGCGCACCTGGCCGTATGCCAGGAGCCTGGCAGTGAGCTCAGTCTCAGCTCGGCGACGGCCGGCTGGGGCCTGCTGCGTTTCGAGCCGCGGGTGCAGCAGGCCGGCGGCCAGGCCCAGACCACCCTGCGCGCCCTGCAGCTGGTGAGCGGCCATCAGCTGGCCGACACCCACAGCCAGGTGGCGTTTGAGGGACCCGAGGGGCGTCTCGATCAGCTGCACAAGGTGGTGGCCGGCGATGCCGGTCGCAGCGTGTTCAACGGCGCGGTGCGGGTTCCCCGGGCCGCCCAGCGCACCGATGCCTCCCAGCTGAGCCGCAGCCTGCTGCTCAGCGAGCGCGCCCGGGTCGATACCAAACCCGAGCTGGAGATCGTGGCCGACGACGTGCGTTGTGCCCACGGCGCCACCGTCAGCCAGCTGCAGCAGGATGAGCTCTTCTACCTGCAGAGCCGCGGTATCGGCGCCGATCGGGCCGCTGCCCTGCTCCTGCGCGGCTATTGCGAGGAGATCCTGCGCAGCCTGCCTTCCGCTGCTGCCGCCTGGCAGCCCCTGCCCACCCTGCTGGGGGAGACCACCGACTGATGACGCTCACCCCCACCGCCCGTTCTGAGGAGGCCTCCGGCCCCGTGTGCAGGGACACCGAGACCCTGGCTGAGTCCGCAGCGGCCCAGGCTGCTGGGATTGCAACCGGATCCCCGGCAGATGCCGCCGGCTCCGGAGTGGCTGGGGTCCCGCTGGCCCCCCAGGAGGATCTGGCGGCCCTGACCCGGCCTGATTTCCCGCTCCTGGCCCAGACCGCCTGCCTTGGCCAGCCGCTCATCTATCTCGACTACGCCGCCACCAGCCAGAAGCCCGCCCAGGTGCTGGAGGCCCTGCAGCATTACTACGGACACGACAACGCCAATGTGCACCGCGGTGCTCACCAGCTGAGTGCCCGTGCCACCGAGCAGTTCGAGGCGGCCCGCGACAGCGTCGCCCGCTTCATCGGTGCCGCCAGTGCCCGGGAGATCGTCTACACCCGCAACGCCAGCGAGGCGATCAACCTGGTGGCGCGCACCTGGGGTGAGGCCAGTCTGCGCCCCGGTGATGAGGTGTTGCTGACGGTGATGGAGCACCACAGCAACCTGGTGCCCTGGCAGCTGCTGTCGGCTCGCACCGGCTGCGTGCTGCGCCATGTGGGCCTGACCGAGAGCGGTGAGCTGGATCTCGACGATCTGCGATCCAAGCTCAATGAGCGCACCCGCCTGGTGAGCCTGGTGCAGGTGAGCAACACCCTCGGCTGCCTCAACCCGATCGCCGAGATCGCCGCCCTCGCCCACGACGCCGGCGCCCTGCTGCTGGTGGATGCCTGTCAGAGCCTGCCGCACCTTGCGGTGGACGTGAAACAGCTCGGCTGCGATTTCCTGGTGGGCTCCTCCCACAAGTTCTGCGGACCCACCGGCATGGGCTTTCTGTGGGGCCGCGAGGCGCTGCTGGAGGCGATGCCGCCGTTCCTTGGTGGTGGCGAGATGATCCAGGATGTGTATCTGGAACACAGCAGCTGGGCGGATCTGCCCCACAAGTTCGAGGCGGGCACGCCGGCGATCGGTGAGGCGATCGGCATGGGTGCCGCCATCTCCTACCTCGAGGCGATCGGCATGGAGCGCATTCATGCCTACGAGCAGCGGCTGACCCGGCACCTGTTCACGCGGCTCCAGGCGATCGACGGGCTGCGGATTCTGGGGCCCACGCCCGAGCAGCAGCCGCACCGGGCCGCCCTGGCGGCCTTCCATGTCGACGGCCTGCATGCCAATGACATCGCCGCCCTGCTCGATTCGGCCGGCATCTGCATCCGCAGTGGCCACCACTGCACCCAGCCGCTGCATCGCCACTACGGCCTGAGCGCCACGGCTCGAGCCAGCCTGGCCTTCACCAGCACCTTTGAGGAGATCGATCGCTTCGCCGAGGAGCTGCAGAGCACGATCGGCTTTCTGCGCGAGCACAGCTGAGCCGCGGCGATGCCGATCACCTCTCTGCTGGCCACCAGCCCGTTCGCCGGGGGTCTGCTGCTCGCGGCTCTCGAGATGGTGGCCAGCCTGGTGGTCGATCTGTCGCAGCAGCAGCTGCGCGCCTATGACGC
Organism: Synechococcus sp. CBW1004; assembly: GCF_015840715.1. Taxonomy (NCBI): domain Bacteria; kingdom Bacillati; phylum Cyanobacteriota; class Cyanophyceae; order Synechococcales; family Synechococcaceae; genus Synechococcus; species Synechococcus sp. CBW1004. The sequence goes on from NZ_CP060397.1 coordinate 3,398,031, forward strand.
CGCCGGTCGGCTGATCTACCGGGCACCCGTCTCCACTGGACTTCCCGCCACCCCCACCCCGATCGGACAGTTCCAGGTGGTCGGTCGTTATGCCGAAACGACCCTCACCGGCGCCGATTACCGGGTGCCGGGCGTGCGCGATGTGCTCTGCCTGGGCGGCGGCGGCCTCAGGCGGGATGCCATCTGCCTGCATCCGGCCCCCTGGCAGGAAGAGGCCCGCCAGTGTTTCGGGGTACGGCGCAGCCACGGTTGCGTGCGGCTGAGCAGCGCCACGGCCCGCTGGCTGTTCGAGCGCACCACCGTCGGCACGCCGGTGACGATTCAGGAGTGATTCCGCTTCAACGCTGATTCGGCGGGGACATCGCGATGGCGTTGCATGGGGTCAGTGGCCAGGGGCGCGGGGGCAGCCCATTCCGTTGCGGTCTCAAAGCGTTGTCCCGACCCAGGTGGGGCCGATGGCCGGCAGCATGGCCTGGCGGAGCCCCGAACGGATGCAGGACAGCAGTGCGAGCAGCCTCCCCGTCGTCGTGAGTTCCGGCATGGGGGGCCTGGCCTCGATGGGCGCCACCGGGAGGGGAGTCAGAACGATCGTGAGGCGCAATCGGCGCTTGCCCCTCGTCCTGGCGCCGTTGCTGCTGCTCAGCGCATGCGGGCCCAGGCCGCCGCAGGCGCCCTTCCCGGTTCAGACCCTCGCCGATGCCGGACTCAGGCCCCTGAGCGCCGAGGCCCTGCAGGCCTGTGCCACACGACTGGGACTGCCGGCGGAGCTGCCCCGCCCGGCCGACCGCACCAACTACGGCGAACGGCAGCGCCTCGATGCCTTCGGCAGGGAGGTGCCGCATACGCCCCAGCTGATCGTGCTGCATGAAACCGTGATCTCAGCGCCGGACACCGTCAGGCTGTTCGCCACACCCCACCCCAGGGATGACGATCAGGCCAGCTATCACCTGTTGGTCGATCGCCTTGGGAACCGGCTGCGGATCGTGCCCGATGCCGGCCGGGCGTTCGGGGCGGGCATGGCGGCGTTCGGCGATTTCACGGTGCGCATCCGGCCGCAATCGGTGGGTTCGCTGAACAATGTGGCCCTGCATCTCAGCCTGGAGACGCCGCCCGATGGCCGCGGCGACGACGATGCCCATTCGGGCTACACCGAAGCCCAGTACAAGGCGGCTGCGGCGCAGGTGCTGCTCTGGCAGGCGGCCCACGGCATCCCGATGACCCGTGTGACCACCCACCAGGCAGTGGACCGCAGCCGCTCGCGCCGCGATCCGCGCAGCTTCCGCTGGGACCGCTTCGAGGCGGCCTGGCGTCAGGCGGTGCAGGCCTGCGGGCTGCCTGCGCAGGCTTACGATCGCGGCCGGGCGACGATCTGAGGGGCTGGAGCCGAGATGGAGTTCACCAGCCCTGGATCTGACCGCGTGGGCGAGCTGACAGAGCTCTTCCGTACCAGCTTTGCCGCCTCCGAAGGTGAGGCTGAGGGTGAGGCGATCGCCAGGCTTGTCTCCAGGTTGTCCAGGGCGATCGATGCGGAGCGTCTGTTCTGCTTCGGTGCTGAGGAGGATGATGCCCTTGTGGCCGCGATCTTCTTTTCCGAACTTGTCTTCGCCGCCGATGTGCGCGTGTTCATGCTCGCTCCCGTCGCGGTGCTGCGGCCCTTCCAGCGGCGTGGAATCGGGAAGGATCTGATCCGTTTCGGCCTGGGTGTCATGCAGCAGCGCGGTGTGGAGATTGCGGTCACCTATGGAGATCCGGCCTTCTATGGCAAGGTCGGCTTTCTGCCGCTGGCGGAGTCCAGCCTGAGGGCGCCGATGCCGCTCTCCATGCCCCAGGGCTGGCTCGGACAGTCGCTCACAGGCGAGGCGATCCCCACCCTGATCGACCGTCCATCCTGTGTTGCTGCGTTCGAAGACCCCCACTTTTGGTGAGATCGCGCTCGCTTGATGCTGGCGCCGCAGCTGCAGCGTTACTGTTGCGCCACCTCAGCTCAAGTCATGTCCGTTCTCGGCCGCGCGGCCATTCTTCAGGCGATCGAGCAGGGTGACATTCAGATCACGCCCTTTGCAGCGGAACGGGTGGGGCCCGCCTCGGTGGATCTCACGCTCGCCAATTCCTTCCGGGTGTTCCGCAAGGTGCATCAGGTGATCGAGGTGCGCGAACACACCGACTATCGCGAGCTCACCGAGAAGATCACCGTTGCCGATGGCCGTCACATCCTGATCATGCCGGGAGAAACGATCCTCGGCATCACGCAGGAGCGTCTGCGGCTGGGGCCCGGTCTGTGCGGCTGGCTGGAGGGGCGCAGCCGTTTCGCCCGTCTGGGCCTGATGGTGCATATCAGCGCCCCCTTCATGGGTCCCGGCATCGACAGTCAGCAGGTGCTGGAGATGAGCAATTTCGGTCCCGCTCCCCTGGCGGTGGTACCGGGAATTGCGATCTGTCAGTTCGTGTTTCAGAAACTCGAAGGTTCGGAGCAGTATCAGGGTCGCTTCGCCGGCCAGACGCAGGAGAGTTTCTGAGGCTCCGGTGCGTCCGATTCCCGTGTCTGCGTGCTGTTCGCTCCCTGAGGCTCACGCATCCCAGACGACGTGCTTTGGATAGGGGCCACCCGGCAGATCCCAGAAGCTGCCATCCACGAAGCGCTGATGGCGATCCAGTCCGTCGATCCGCGCCAGCTCCTCAGCGCGCAGCTGCAGCTGGGATGCGGCGAGGTTGTCAGCAAGCCGTTCGCGCCGCACCGATTTGGGGATCACGCTGGTGCCGCAGGCGATCCCCCAGGCCAGCAGGACCCGGGCCGCGCTGCAGCCGTGCGCTGCGGCAATGTCCATGACCTCCGGAATCTGCAGCAGGGGAGAGATCGCTCCGGAGGGCGCCAAACCCAGCGGCGAGTAAGCCGTGATGGCGATCTGCTCGCGCCGGCAGAAGGCCATCAACTCGGGTTGCTGCAGCCAGGGGTGCCGTTCCACCTGGTTCACCGCGGGGCGGATGCGGCAGTGCGGCAGCAGCCCGGCCAGTTTGCGGGCGCTGAAGTTGGAGACGCCGATCTGCCGCACCAGGCCGGCCTCCACCAGGTCCTCCATCGCCGCCCAGGTGTCGGTCAGGGGCAGCTGCTCCAGCGGGATGAACTCCTCGGCCCGGCTCGGCATCAGTACTCCCGGTTGCTGGGCCACCGGCCAGTGGATCAGATACAGATCCAGCTGCTCCAGGCCCAGATCGGCCAGGCTGCGCTCCAGAGCCGGTCGCACCAACTCCGGGGAGTGGCTGTCGTTCCACAGCTTGGAGGTGATCCAGAGGTCGTCGCGCTCCAGCCCCCCCCGCACGCAGGGCTTCCTCCAGGGCGACGCCGATCTCGGCCTCATTGCCATAGATGCTGGCGCAGTCGATATGGCGGTAGCCCAGTTCCAGGGCATGGCGCACCGCCGCGCCCACCTCACCCGGGGCCGCCTTCCAGGTGCCGAGCCCGAGGGATGGGATCGAGGTGAGCGGGGACGCCATGGGTGGCGGTGCGGCTGGCCCCAGGTTGGCAAGCTGCGGGGGCGAAGGGCGTGCTGATGCCGATGAGCCCTCTCCTCCCGGCCGAGCCCCGGCTGTTCCTGGCGGTGCTGGGCGGCAGGGCCCACGGTTGCCACATCGAGCTGCACGATGTTCGCTTTGTGGTGGGCACCACGATCGATGCGGCCATTCCGGAGCTGCGGCGGCAGTGGTTCGGATCGCGTGAAGGCCTGCACCTCGATGCCTGGATGGCGGTGCAGGCGGTGGATGGCTGGATGGTGCGTCTGCAGCGCCAGCCCGATGCGCCCCGGCCCGAGCGGCTGTGGTTCGTCAATCTCGGTGCCTACCGCCCGGACTGCCTGGCGGAGCTGCATCACTTCGGCCTGGTGGTGGCCCGCTCACCCCAGGCGGCCAAGGCGGCGGCCAGGCGTCAGTGGCTCAGGGGCGCACTCCAGCAGCACAAGGACGATCTCTGCGCCGTGGATGACTGTCTGGCGATCGAGCAGCTGGAGCTGCTCGGCGGCGAGCGTTGGCACGTGCGGCTCGAACGGCACCCTGAGGGGTTCAGCCAGCCCCAGGTGCCGGACTGGTTCGGCTACCGGCGGATCGATCGCTCCTGAGTGTTGCGGCTGATGCTGCCGCTGCGGCCGCTGAGGGTCGCCGGCAGGCGGTTCCAGGCCAGCGGTTGCCCCGTGGCCACGGCGTAGGTGGTTTCCAGCAGCGACTCGGCCTGCCAGCGCAGATCGAGCGTGGTGAAGGTCTGCTGGGGTGGGATGGTGCCCTGCAGGAGCCGGCGGGGGCCGCTGCCCAGGGCGCCGAGCTGGATCCGATCGAGCTGGCCGCGGCGGGCGGGAAACCAGGCGTGCTGATGGCCGCTGATGTAGGCCTGCACCCGCCCCTCCTCCAGCAGGCGCTGCACGGCAGCCGCCTGATCGAGCATCTCGCCGGGGCGATCGCGCCCCTGGCTGACGCCCGCCAGGGGCAGGTGCCCCACCACCAGCCGCAGCCGCGCCTGGCGGGCCTGCGGACCGGCCAGCTGCCGGCGCGCCCAGTCGAGCTGATCAGCGGGGATGCGACTGGAGCTGGCATCCCACACCAGGACGAACACCTGCTCCTGCAGGACGCTGTAGTGGAAGGGGAAGTCGGCGGCGTCGACGAAGCGCAGCCCCAGCGCCTGCCGCCGCGGGCTCCAGAAGCGGCTAACGGCGGCGCGATCGGCCCTGAAGCCCGGGGCGCCGTCGTGGTTGCCCACGGCAGGCAGGAACGGCACCCCCGCCTGGCGCACCGGTGTGAGCACCGTGCGGGCGAAGCCCTCCCACATCGCATCGAGCTGGGCGGTGCTGAGGCCCGGTTTCTGGCCGGCCACCATGTCGCCGGCGCAGATCAGCAGTGCGGGGTTGAGCGCGAGCAGCTGGCGCAGCCCCTGGCTCACCTGGGGGATGTAGGTGGTGGAGCCGTAGCTGCTGTTGAGGTCGCTGATCAGGCCCAGTCGCAGATCAGGCGCGACCTGCGGTGCGGCTTGCAAGCTGGCCTGAGGTGCGGCGGCGGCACGGCCCCGGGCCAGCAGCCAGCCCGTGCCTCCCAGTCCGGAGGCGGCGAGCTGAAGCAGCTGGCGGCGGCGCAGGGGCACGGAGGCACAAGGGTGGGTTGCCGCTCAGCATGGAGCAGTCGCTCGGCAGCAGGCCAGGGTCCGGGAGCGGCGGCCTGTTCCCGCAGGCCTCATTCCGGGGATGTCTGGGCAGCAGGTGCCGCGCTGAAGCAGGGCCCATGACTCTGCGGCTTGTCTGAGTCGTCCTCCAGGCGGTGAGCCCCGGATGCATGCGTGCAGGCCAGCTCGGGTGCGCGTGGTGGCCGCTCCGGGCTCCTGCGGGCGGAGATGATCGGCAGGCGACGCACGCAGTGCTCCTCCATGAACATCGACGGGAAGGCCTGGCGCACCATCGGCCTGGATCCGGGCGGTCGTTCGGTCTGGGTGATTGATCAGACCGTGCTGCCCCACCGTTTCGAGACCCGCACCCTGACCAGCTGCGAGCAGGCCGCCGAGGCGATCCGCACGATGGTGGTCCGCGGCGCACCGCTGATCGGCGTCACCGGGGCCTACGGGCTGATGCTGGCCCTGCAGGAGGATCCGTCCGATGGGGTGCTGGCGGCGGCCTTCGAGCAGCTCAACGCCACCCGGCCCACGGCGGTGAACCTGCGCTGGGCCCTGGAGCGGGTGCGGGATCGCGTGGCCCCGTTGCCCCCTGACCGGCGCGCCGAGGCGGCGAGGGACGAGGCGGGCGTCATCGCCGAGGAGGACGTGGCGATGTGTGAGGCGATCGGCGACCACGGCCTGGCGATCTTCCAGCAGCTGGCGGCGGCCAGGCCGGCGGAGCGCCAGGGGCAGCCGTTCCACGTGCTCACCCACTGCAACGCCGGCTGGCTCGCCACGGTCGACTGGGGCACCGCGCTGGCGCCGATCTACAAGGCCCATCGCAGCGGCATGGCCATCCACGTCTGGGTGGATGAGACGCGGCCCCGCAACCAGGGCGCCAGCCTCACCGCCTTCGAGCTCGGCAAGGAGGGGGTGCCTCACACCGTGATCGTCGACAACGCCGGCGGCCACCTGATGCAGCACGGTCAGGTGGATTCGGTGATCGTCGGCACCGACCGCACCACCCGTCGCGGCGACGTCTGCAACAAGATCGGCACCTATCTCAAGGCTCTCGCCGCCCACGACAACGGCGTGCCGTTCTATGTGGCCCTGCCCGCCTCCACCATCGACTGGACGATCGACGACGGTGTCGCCGAGATCCCGATCGAGGCCCGCAGCGCCGCTGAGGTGACCGCCATCCAGGGCCGGCTCCTGAGCGGCTCCGGAGGCGGCGAGATCGCCAGCGTGCAGCTCAGCCCCGATGGCAGCGAGGGCTTCAATCCCGCCTTCGATGTCACCCCTGCCCGGCTGGTGACCGCCCTGATCACCGAACGCGGCGTGGCACCGGCGACCGAGGCGGGCCTGCGCGGGCTGTACGGCGGCCAGGCGGGCTGAGCGAGGTGGCTGCCCCTGCGCCGCAGCGCCGGAGTTCCAGGCTGCCTTCCCTCCTTTGCTGTCCCCAGCGTTGCCCCAGGCTCCGACAATGGCCCCCCGTTCCGTTGCGTCCCCATGCCCGAGGCCCTCGCCGCCGCCAGCCCGCCGCCCAACTGGGTGGAGAGCCGCCATCCCCTCGGCTGGGCCATCGACAGGCTGCTGGCGGTGGAGCCGTTGCGGCAGCTGCTCTTCTGGCAGGCCCGCGGCCTGATCATCCGCACCGCCGAGGGCCGCGGCATCGCCTGGCGACAGCGGCGCGAGCAGCTGCAGGCCGCCGCCGAACCGCTGCTGGCCGAGGTCACCGATCCGGCCACCCAGGTGCCTGCCTACTACCGCGCCCGCTTCCACGCCTACGACCAGGGCAATCTCTGCTGGCAAGCTGCCTGCGAGGCCGAGCAGGCCACCGATTCGATGGCGCTCAGGGTGTGGCCGCTGGAGAAGGCGTTGCCCGCCGGGGAGGCCCAGCAGCGGCTGCGGTCGGCGATCTTCAGCGCGATCGAGCCCAGCCTCTGCGGTCCGGTGCACCGGGCGCTGGATCTCGGCTGCTCGGTGGGCGTCGGCACCCTGGCCCTGCGCGACTGGCTGCAGCAGCGCCAGCAGGCCCGAGGCGCTGATGCTCCCGTGCAGGTTGAGGGCCTTGATCTCTCGGCCGAGATGCTGGCGGTGGCGAGGGTGCGCGAAGCCGAGCGGCAGGCCGCCAGGCGCGCGGCTGCCTCTGGCCCGGCTTCAGCCGGCAGCCCTGCCGTCGTCACGGCGCCTCCGATCACCTGGCACCACGCCGCCGCCGAGGCCACCGGCCTGCCCGCCGGCGCCTACGACCTGATCACCCTGCAGTTCGTCTGCCATGAGCTGCCGGGCGAGGCCACCGGCGCCGTGCTGCGCGAGGCGGCCCGCCTGCTGCGTCCCGGCGGCGTGATCGCCGTGGTGGATCAGGATCCCGACTCGGAGGTGATCCGGCGGCTGCCGGCCCCGATCGCCACCCTGCTCAAGAGCACCGAGCCCTACCTGGAGGACTACTTCCGGCTCGATTTCCCTGCGGCCCTGCAGGCGGCCGGCTTCCGGGAGGTGCGGCGCGAGGCGGCCGATCCGCGTCACCGGGTGCTGGTGGCGACGCGCTGAACCTCAGCTCCAGCCTTGCAGCGCGATCTTGCCCAGGGTGCGGCTGCTGGAGAGCAGGTCATGGGCCTGCTGCAGATGGGCGGCGCTGATCGGTCCGAGGGTGCGCGTCAGGGTGGAGCGGATCTCGCCGGCTTCCACCAGATCGGCCAGGCGATCGAGGATCCGCCCCTGCGCCAGCTGGGCCTCGCCCCCCTGGGCGCTGCGGCTGAACATGAACTCCCAGCACAGGCGCACGCTCTTCTCCTTGAGCCGCTCCATCGCCAGCGGTCCCTTGTTGCCCACGATCACCAGCATCGAGCCGTGGGGCCGGATCAGCTCGCCCATCGGCTCCCAGTAGGCATCGGTGTCGGCGAAGTTGGCGATCGCATCCACCTGCTCCAGGCCCAGGGCCTGCAGCTGCGGTGCCAGGGGCTGGCGGTGGTCCACCACGGCCTCGGCACCCAGCTCCCTCACCCATGCCTGGCTGTCGGGTCGTGAGGCGCTGGCGATCACCCGCAGGCCGGCGCGGCGGGCCAGCTGGATCGCGATCGAGCCGACGCCGCCGGCCGCCCCCAGGATCAGCACCGAGCGCCGGGCCTCCTCGTTGCCAGGACAGCCGCTGCCCTCCGGATCGAAGCCGATCCCTTCGAACAGCCCTTCCCAGGCCGTGAGCGTCGTGAGCGGCAGGGAGGCGGCCTCGGCCCAGTTCAGGTTCTCCGGCTTGCGTCCGCAGAGGCGCGCGTCCACCGCCAGCCGCTCGGCGTAGCAGCCGGGGCGTCGGATGTCCCCCGCCACCATCACGGCGTCGCCGGGCCGGAAGCGGGTGACGGCCTCGCCGCAGGCCTCCACCACGCCGGCGGCATCCCAGCCCAGGATCCGCCCGTCGCCGCCCGGGGCGATGCCGGCACGCACCTTGGTGTCCACGGGGTTCACCGCCAGCGCCTCCACCCGCAACAGCACGTCGTCGGGGCCGGGAATCGGGTCGGCCACCACGGCGTCGATCAGCTCGGGGGTCGCAAGAACGGCCTTCATGGCAGGGGCTGGAGAGAGACAGGCGCCAGGCACGTTCTACGCCACGCTTCTCTCGGACCGGCCCGTCCTCCGGGGCATGAGCCGGATCGTCGCTGCCGCCACCGCCCAGGGCCACCGCCCGCGGCATCCCGTTCCCTCAGCGCAGCCAGGCCGTCGCGCCTCCTCCCGGTTCCAGCGCCTGCAGCGCCCGGATGCGCGCCTCCAGGGGCGGATGGCTGGCGAACAGCGACAACCAGCCATCGGGAACGGCGATCTTGAAGGCATTGAGGCGGCCGCCATCGCGCCGGTCCACCGCGCCGCTGGTCTGGCCCAGCAGCGCCAGGGCCCCGGCCATCGCCGCCGGCCCGGTGAGCTGCGCTGCCCCGGCATCGGCGCGGAACTCCCGGTGGCGCGAGAATCAGGCGGTCACCAGGGATCCGGCGATCCCGAGCAGCAGCTCCAGGGGCCAGATCAGGGCCGTCGGCGGGGGCGGTTGCCGATCACCGTCACGTTCGCTGCGCGGCAGCAGGATCACGATCGCCCGCGCCAGGAACATCACGAAGGCGTTCACCACGCCCTGCAGCAGCGTCATCGTCACCATGTCGCCGTTGCCCACGTGGCTCAGCCGTGGCGACGCTCCCGGTCTGCCGCGCTTCGCCGCATAGCCTCAGCCGAGCTCATCCCGCCACCGATGCCCGTGCAACACCGCTGGTCCGAGGCCGGTGCCCGTGAGGCGGTGGAGCACTACGGCGGCCTCGGGATCAGCGAGCCCCTGGCCCTGCGCACCTACTCAGCCCGCCTGCTGGGGGCCGATCCGGAGCTGGTGCTGCACGGCGGCGGCAACACCTCGGTGAAGACCCAGGTCACGGGCCTGCTGGGCGAAGTGATCAATGTTCTCTGCGTCAAGGGCAGCGGCTGGGACCTGGCCACGATCGAGCCCGCCGGCCATCCCGCCGTGCGTCTCGAGCCCTTGCGCGAGCTGCGGGCTCTGGAGCGCCTCAGCGACGAGGACATGGTGGCCGCCCAGCGCCGCAACCTGATTGACCCTGCCGCGCCCAACCCTTCGGTGGAGGCGCTGCTGCATGCCTTCCTGCCCCACACCTTCGTCGACCACACCCATGCCACGGCCCTGCTGGCCCTGGCGGATCAGCCCGACGCCGAGGCGGTCTGCCGCGAGGTGTACGGCGAGCGGGTGGTGCTGGTGCCCTACGTGATGCCCGGCTTCGCCCTGGCCAAGGCCTGCGCCGATCTCTACGAACAGGCCGCCGCCCGCTCCGCCGCAACGGGCATTCCCCTGGAGGGGATGGTGCTGCTCAAGCACGGTCTGTTCTCCTTCGGAGGCACCGCCGAGCAGAGCTATGGCCGCATGATCGAGCTGGTGCGCCTGGCCGAACAGCGGCTCGAGCGCGGCGAACGCCGCCTGCTTCCCCTGGCCTCACCGCCGCCGGCTCCGGATGCCGCCAGCCTGTTGCCCCGCCTGCGCGGCGCTCTCGGCCGGGCCGCCGCCGCCTCAGGCGCCCCCCCACACTGGCTGCTGGACTGGCGTGCCACCGCCGACGCCCGTGCCATCAGCGATGACGCCCGTCTGGCCGACTGGGCCGGTCGTGGCGTCGCCACCCCCGATCACGTGATCCGCACCAAGGCCCGGCCGCTGGTGCTGCCCCCCGATCCCGATGACGCCGCGATCGAGACGGCGCTCCAGGCCTACATCGACGCCTATGGCGCGACCTTCGGCCGTCAGAACCTGCGCGTCGGCGGCCACAAGCGCCGCCTTGATCCGCTGCCGCGCCTGGTGGCGGTGCCGGGCCTCGGGCTGATCGGCCTCGGCGCCAACGCCGAAGCGGCCGCCATCACCGCTGACATCGGCGAGGCCTGGGCCCGCACCCTGCTGGCCGCCGAGAGCATCGGCCGCTTCGAGCCGGTGGGCGAGGACGACACCTTCGACATGGAGTACTGGAGCCTCGAGCAGGCCAAGCTCGGCAAGGGCAGCCCGAAGCCCCTGGTGCGTCAGGTGGTGCTCGTCACCGGTGGCGGCGGCGGCATCGGGGCCGCCACGGCGCGCGCCTTCGCTGCCCAGGGGGCCGATCTGGCGGTGCTCGACTACGAGGGAGAGGCCGCGGCGTCGGTGGCGGCGGCCTGCAGCCCCCATGCCCTGGGCCTGCGCTGCGACGTCACCGACCCGCAGCAGGTGCGCGCGGCCTTCGATGCGGTGTGCCGCCGCTTCGGGGGCCTCGATGTGGTGGTGAGCAATGCCGGCGCCGCCTGGACCGGCGCGATCGCCACCCTGCCGGAGCGGGAGCTGCGGGCCTGCTTCGAGCTCAACTTCTTCGCCCACCAGAGCGTGTCGCAGGCGGCGATGGCCGTGTTCCGCGCCCAGGGCCTCGGCGGTCAGCTGCTGTTCAACGTCAGCAAGCAGGCGCTCAACCCTGGGCCGGATTTCGGTGCTTACGGCATCAGCAAGGCCGCCCTGCTGGCCCTGATGCGCCAGTACGCGCTCGAGGAGGGCGGCAACGGCATTCGGGTCAACGCGATCAACGCCGACCGCATCCGCTCCGGCCTGCTCGACGGAGAGATGATCCGCGAGCGGGCGGCGGCCCGCGGCGTCAGCGAGGAGGTCTATATGGCCGGCAACCTGCTGGGCCGCGAGGTGCAGGCCCGCCATGTCGCCGATGCCTTCGTCGCCCTGGCGCGCATGGAGCGCACCACCGGTGCCGTGCTCACCGTCGACGGCGGCAATGTGGCTGCCATGGTCCGTTAGGCCCCTCTCGGGGCCGTGGTGCGTCAGGCCCCTGGCGGGGCCGGTTCGCGGAGCGCAGACGTTTGCTGTGGCCCCGTCAGCCCGGTTCAGCCGGGTGCGAGCCGGAGGCCGAGCCCCGTGTCAGGCCAGCCTCCTCCTGACCGATTCGGCGTGGCTGTGCAGGCCTTCGCTCTCGGCCAGCCGAACCACCGCCGGGGCGGTGGCCTCCAGGGCGGCGCGGTTGAAGCCGATCAGGCTGGTGTGGCGCAGGAAGGTCTCCACGCTCAGGGCACCGGCGAAGCGGGCGGTGCCGGAGGTGGGCAGGGTGTGGTTGGGGCCGGCCAGGTAGTCGCCCACGGCTTCCGGCGTCCAGGGACCCAGGAAGATGGCGCCGGCGTGCTGGATGTGCTCGGCCAGGGCCTCGGGATCCTCCACCAGCAGCTCCAGGTGCTCGGGCGCGAAGCGATCGCTCAGCGAGGCCGCTTCCGTCAGGTCATCACACACCACGATCAGGCCCCACTCCTCGAGGGCCTGGCGCGTGATCGCGGCACGGGGATGGTTCTCCAGCTGCGCCGCGATCGCTATGGGCACGGCCGTCGCCAGGGCCTCGCTGGTGGTGATCAGGATCGCGGCCGCCAGCGGGTCGTGCTCCGCCTGGGCCATCAGATCGGCGGCCACCTGCTCGGGGCGGGCCGTGTGGTCGGCGATCACCAGCACCTCGCTGGGCCCGGCCAGCGAATCGATGCCGACACGGCCGTAGACCGCCTTCTTGGCCAGGGTCACCCAGAGGTTGCCGGGGCCGCTGATCACATCCACCCGGGGAATGCTCTCGGTGCCCCAGGCCAGGGCGGCGATCGCCTGGGCGCCGCCGATCCGGTACACCTCCTCGACTCCGGCCAGGTGGGCGGCGGCCAGCACCGTGGCGTTGGGCATGCCGTCCGGCCCCGGCGGGGTCACCATCACCAGTCGCTCCACCCCGGCCACCCGGGCAGGGACGGCATTCATCAGCACGGTGCTCGGGTAGGAGGCACGTCCTCCCGGCACGTACAGGCCGGCCCGCTCCACCGGCCGCCAGCGCCGGCCCAGCCGCTCGCCGTGGGGGCCCTGAAGGGCAAGGTCCCGGGGCATCTGAGCCCGGTGAAAGCTGAGGATCCGTTCGTGGGCCAGCCGCAGGGCGTCCTGCAGGTCGGCGGGGGTCGCCTCCCAGGCCTGCTGCAGCTGCTCGATCGGGATACGCAGCGGATCGGGGCGGATGCCGTCGAAGCGCTCGGTCAGATCGAGCAGGGCCGCATCGCCCTCGCGCCGTACCTGCTCGAGAATCGCCGCCACCCGGCGCTCCTCGTCATGCAGTCTGGCGCCGTCCGTGCGGGATGCGATCGCCTCGAGGCGTTGCAGGGCCGCTTCGCCGCCGCGCAGCATCGCCACCGGCACGGGTGTGGGATCAACGGCGCGGTGGTCGCCCGCGGCAACGGTTGGGGAGACGCTCACGGGCGCGGCTGTGCGGAGGGACAGGGCAGTGAGGCGAGGCTAGGGCCCGACGGCTGCTCCACGTCCCGGCGCCGCTGACGCGGCAGGCGTCCAGGGGGCCATGCACCCCAAGGGGTAGGATCCCCGTCTGCCGAACCAGCGCCAGCACCTGTGGCCAATAACAAGTCGTCGAAGAAGCGCATCCAGATCGCCGAGCGCAACCGCCTGCGCAATCGCACCTACAAGTCGGCGCTCCGCACCCTGATGAAGCGCTGCTTCACCGCCTGCCAGGCCTACAGCCAGCAGCCCGGCGATGAGGCGCGTGTCAGCGTGCAGAGCAGCATGAACGCCGCCTTCAGCAAGATCGACAAGGCGGTCAAGGTCGGGGTCCTGCACCGCAACACCGGCGCCAATCAGAAGTCCCGCCTCAGCGTTGCCGTCAAGAAGGTGCTGGAGCCCGCTGCTTCCCCCAGCCAGGTCTGAACGCGTCGGGGTGGATCAGAGGCCGTGACTCATGGTGGGCGGCCACCCCTTGGTTCGTCGGGTGGATTCCACTGGTCACCCGTGCGCTGACCTGACGTCATTTCAGCGAGCAGAGTGCTCCATGACCGTGATCCGGCCTCCGGCTGCGGTCAGTCTCTGTCGGTGATCCGCCATCCCGCAGGGTTCAGGCGTTTGTTCTCCGAAGGATTGCTCAGAAGCCTCCGTCTGCGCTGCGGTCAGGGGCTGTCTGATTCGACATTGACGACCTTCGTCTCATGGTGTTCTCCGCCCGTCGTCCGTTTGGACGGCGGGCCTTTTTCATCCATTCCGTTCGCCAGGCGCCGTGTCCGGGATCGGCTGCCGCGTCAGCCCCTGCGGTCGCAGGGCGCCAGTCGGACCTGTGCCTGCTGATGATGCAGCCACGCGCTCCTGTCGTTTTCCGGCGATGTCTCCCACCACCATCGATGCCACCGCACCCGCTGCCCCACCGGCGGTGGCGGAGGGTGTGCTCGTCGACAGCCATTGCCATCTGGTCTTCCGCAACTTCGAGGAGGATCTCGATGCAGTCCGTCAGCGCTGGCACGAGGCGGGGGTGAAAGCCCTCGTGCATGCCTGCGTGGAGCCGTCCGAGATCCCGGCCATCCGTGCCCTGGCCGATCGCCTCCCGGAGCTGCGCTATTCGGTGGGCGTCCATCCGCTCGACACCGAGCACTGGCAGAGCGACACCGCTGCGGTGCTGTCCAGGGCGGCTCGCGATGACCGCCGGGTGGTGGCCATCGGTGAGCTGGGGCTCGACCTGTTCCGCCAGAAGAATCTCGAGGAGCAGCTGCAGGTGCTGCGTCCCCAGCTGGATCTGGCGGTGGAGCTCGACTTGCCGGTGATCATCCATTGCCGCGACGCGGCCGAGCCGATGCTCCAGGAGCTGCGGGAGCGGGCCGGCCGCGGTGCCTGCCCCCGGGGCGTGATGCATTGCTGGGGCGGCACGCCCGAGGAGATGCGTGGGTTTCTGGAGCTCGGCTTCTTCATCAGCTTCAGCGGCACCGTCACCTTCCCCAAGGCCACGGACACCCACGCCTGCGCCTGCGAGGTGCCGGCTGATCGCTATCTGGTCGAGACCGACTGCCCCTTCCTCGCCCCGGTACCCCGCCGCGGCAAGCGCAATGAGCCCGCCTACGTGCGAGCCGTGGCCGAACGGGTGGCGGCGTTGCGTCAGGAGCCCGTTGCGCAGGTCTGCCGGACCAGCACAGCCAATGCCCTGCGTCTGTTTGGGTTTGCCCTTGACGATGTATGATGTTTCATTGGCCTGGAAGCGGAAGCGCTCCCTTTGTCGACTACGGCACCGACGATCACCGCGGCTCCGCCGCTGCGCCTCACAGAAGCCCGACTGTCTTCAGTCCGCGCGGCCCCATTGCCGCTGGGCATGGCAGCTCGCCGGCCGGTTGAAGCCGAGGCGTCTGTCTTTGAGCACCCCTGCCTGGCTCACCGGTCAGGTCTGCCATTCAGCTCTGCGTCGCTGGCTCGCTCAGCGCCTGCAGGGCTGTTCCTGCCTGCGGTCATCTTAGGGGCATCGTCCCTGCCGCCCGCCTGGGGAGATCCCATCTAGGCGTTCTCCTCCTGCACGGCCCCCTCCCGGCCTGTCCGGGCAGGTTGCCGTCGGTGGGTCTCGCCGTCAGGAGAGGCGCCCTCCAGGGGCGTCCTTTCCGCCGCCGCCTTCTCTCTCCGGCCGCTTCCCGCTTCGCCGGCCCCGTCCCGTCCCTCTCCATCCCTCCTGCAGGTTCCCCGCATGAGCAGCGCGATCCAGGTCGCCAAGACCGTCACCTACCTGCCCGATCTGGTGGAGGTGCAACGGGCCAGCTTCAAATGGTTTCTGGAGAAGGGGCTGATCGAGGAGCTGGAGAGCTTCTCTCCGATCACCGACTACACCGGCAAGCTTGAGCTCCACTTCATCGGTAGCGAGTACCGACTCAAGCGCCCCCGTCACGACGTCGAAGAGGCGAAACGCCGCGATGCCACCTTCGCGTCGCAGATGTACGTCACCTGCCGCCTCGTCAACAAGGAGACCGGCGAGATCAAGGAGCAGGAGGTGTTCATCGGCGAGCTGCCGCTGATGACCGAGCGTGGCACGTTCATCATCAACGGCGCCGAGCGTGTGATCGTCAACCAGATCGTGCGCAGCCCCGGCGTTTACTTCAAGGACGAGCAGGACAAGAACGGCCGCAAGACCTTCAATGCCAGCGTCATCCCCAACCGTGGTGCCTGGCTGAAGTTCGAGACCGACAAGAACGATCTGCTGCACGTGCGCGTCGACAAGACCCGCAAGATCAACGCCCATGTGCTGATGCGAGCCATCGGCCTGTCGGACAACGACGTTCTCGACAAGTTGCGGCACCCGGAGTACTACCAGAAGTCGATCGAAGCCGCCAACGAAGAGGGCATCTCCTCGGAGGATCAGGCGCTGCTCGAGCTCTACAAGAAGCTGCGTCCCGGTGAGCCCCCCTCGGTGAGCGGCGGCCAGCAGCTGCTGCACAGCCGCTTCTTCGATCCCAAGCGTTACGACCTTGGTCGGGTCGGCCGCTACAAGATCAACAAGAAGCTGCGTCTCACCATTCCCGACGCCGTGCGCACCCTCACCCCCGAGGATGTGCTCAGCACGATCGACTACCTGATCAACCTTGAGCTCGATGTCGGTGGCGCCTGCCTCGATGACATCGACCACCTCGGCAACCGCCGGGTTCGCTCGGTGGGCGAGCTGCTGCAGAACCAGGTGCGGGTCGGCCTCAACCGGCTTGAGCGGATCATCAAGGAGCGCATGACGGTCGGTGAGACCGAATCGCTCACCCCGGCCCAGCTGGTGAACCCCAAGCCCCTGGTGGCGGCGATCAAGGAGTTCTTCGGCTCCAGCCAGCTGAGCCAGTTCATGGATCAGACCAATCCGCTGGCGGAGCTCACCCACAAGCGCCGCATCAGCGCCCTCGGCCCCGGTGGTCTGACCCGCGAGCGGGCCGGCTTCGCCGTCCGCGACATCCACCCCTCCCACTACGGCCGCATCTGCCCGATCGAGACGCCGGAGGGCCCCAATGCCGGTCTGATCGGCTCGCTGGCCACCCACGCCCGCGTCAACGAGTACGGGTTCATCGAAACCCCCTTCTGGAAGGTCGAGAACGGCGTTGTCCACAAGAAGGGCAATCCCATCTATCTCTCCGCCGACCTCGAGGACGAGTGTCGCGTCGCCCCCGGTGACGTGCCCACCGATGCCGACGGCAACATCACCGTCGACCTGGTGCCGGTGCGCTACCGCCAGGACTTCGAGAAGGTGCCACCCCAGCAGGTGGACTATGTGCAGCTGTCACCGGTGCAGGTGATCTCGGTGGCCACCTCGCTGATCCCCTTCCTCGAGCACGACGACGCCAACCGCGCCCTGATGGGTTCGAACATGCAGCGCCAGGCCGTGCCGCTGCTGCGCCCCGAGCGTCCCCTGGTCGGCACCGGCCTCGAGACCCAGGTGGCGCGTGACTCCGGCATGGTGCCGATCACCCGCGTCAACGGTGAAGTGGTGTTCGTCGATGCCACCGCCATCGTCATCCGCGACGACGACGGCCAGGAGCACACCCACTTCCTGCAGAAGTATCAACGCTCCAACCAGGACACCTGCCTCAACCAGCGTCCGATCGTCCGCCAGGGCGACCGCGTCATCGCCGGTCAGGTGCTGGCCGATGGCTCCGCCTGCGAGGGCGGTGAGATCGCCCTGGGCCAGAACGTGCTGATTGCCTACATGCCCTGGGAGGGCTACAACTACGAGGACGCGATCCTGGTCAGCGACCGGCTCGTGCAGGACGACCTCTACACCTCGGTGCACATCGAGAAGTACGAGATCGAGGCCCGTCAGACCAAACTCGGTCCCGAGGAGATCACCCGCGAGATCCCCAACGTCGCCGAGGAAAGCCTCGGCAATCTCGACGAGATGGGCATCATCCGCATCGGCGCCTATGTCGAGAGCGGCGACATCCTGGTGGGCAAGGTGACGCCCAAGGGCGAATCCGACCAGCCGCCTGAAGAGAAGCTGCTGCGCGCCATCTTCGGTGAGAAGGCCCGCGACGTGCGTGACAACTCGCTGCGGGTGCCCAGCACCGAGCGCGGCCGCGTCGTCGATGTGCGCATCTACACCCGCGAGCAGGGCGATGAGCTGCCGCCCGGCGCCAACATGGTGGTGCGGGTCTACGTGGCCCAGCGCCGCAAGATCCAGGTGGGCGACAAGATGGCCGGCCGCCACGGCAACAAGGGCATCATCAGCCGCATCCTCCCCCGCGAGGACATGCCCTACCTGCCCGATGGCACACCCATCGACATCGTGCTCAACCCCCTGGGTGTGCCGAGCCGCATGAACGTCGGCCAGGTGTTCGAGTGCCTGATGGGCTGGGCGTCCGCCCACCTCGACTGCCGCGTCAAGGTGGTGCCCTTCGACGAGATGTACGGCGCCGAGAAGAGCAAGCAGACGGTGCAGGCCTATCTCGAGGAGGCCGCCCGCCAGCCCGGCAAGGACTGGGTCTACGACCCGGAGAACCCCGGCAAGATCCAGCTGATCGATGGCCGCACCGGCGAGGCGTTCGACCAGCCGGTCACCGTCGGCTACGCCCACATCCTCAAGCTGGTGCACCTGGTGGACGACAAGATCCACGCCCGCTCCACCGGCCCCTACTCCCTGGTCACCCAGCAGCCTCTTGGCGGCAAGGCCCAGCAGGGCGGCCAGCGTCTCGGGGAGATGGAAGTGTGGGCCCTGGAGGCCTATGGCGCCGCCTACACCCTGCAGGAATTGCTCACCGTCAAGTCCGACGACATGCAGGGCCGCAACGAGGCGCTCAACGCCATCGTCAAGGGCAAGCCCATCCCCCGCCCCGGTACGCCGGAGTCGTTCAAGGTGCTGATGCGCGAGCTGCAGTCGCTCGGTCTCGATATCGCCGTCTACACCGACAGCGGTGAAGAGGTCGACCTGATGCAGGACGTCAACCCCCGCCGCAGCACCCCCAGCCGGCCCACCTATGAGTCCCTCGGCGTCGCGGACTACGACGACGACTGATCGCCGATTCTCCGTCCCCTCCTGACGGGACGGATCGCCCTCCGCCTTCCCCTCTCACCGCACGGTCGCCGCCATGTCCAACAGCAATCTCCGCACCGAAAACCACTTCGATTACGTCAAGATTACGCTCGCTTCGCCCGAGCGGATCATGCAGTGGGGCCAGCGCACGCTGCCCAACGGTCAGGTGGTCGGTGAGGTGACCAAACCGGAGACGATCAACTACCGCACGCTCAAGCCCGAGATGGACGGCTTGTTCTGCGAGAAGATCTTCGGCCCGTCCAAGGACTGGGAGTGCCACTGCGGCAAGTACAAGCGGGTGCGGCACCGCGGCATCGTCTGCGAGCGCTGCGGCGTGGAGGTCACCGAGAGCCGGGTGCGGCGCCACCGCATGGGCTTCATCAAGCTGGCGGCCCCCGTCTCGCACGTCTGGTATCTGAAGGGGATCCCCAGCTATGTGGCGATCCTGCTCGACATGCCCCTGCGCGACGTCGAGCAGATCGTCTACTTCAACTGCTATGTGGTGCTTGATCCGGGCGATCACAAGGATCTCACCTACAAGCAGCTGCTCACCGAGGACGAATGGCTGGAGATCGAAGATCAGATCTTCGCTGAGGATTCCGAGATCGAGAATGAGCCCGAGGTGGGCATCGGCGCCGAGGCGCTCAAGCGCCTGCTCGAGGATCTCGATCTGGCGGAGATCGCCGAGCAGCTGCGGGAGGAGATCGCCGGCAGCAAGGGCCAGAAGCGCGCCAAGCTGATCAAGCGCCTGCGCGTGATCGACAACTTCATCGCCACCAACGCTCGCCCCGAGTGGATGGTGCTCGATGTGATCCCGGTGATTCCTCCCGATCTGCGCCCGATGGTGCAGCTTGACGGCGGCCGCTTCGCCACCAGTGATCTCAACGATCTCTACCGGCGGGTGATCAACCGCAACAATCGTCTGGCCAGGCTCCAGGAGATCCTCGCCCCCGAGATCATCATCCGCAACGAGAAGCGGATGCTGCAGGAGGCCGTCGACGCCCTGATCGACAACGGTCGTCGCGGCCGCACTGTGGTGGGCGCCAACAACCGCCCGCTCAAGTCTCTCAGCGACATCATCGAGGGCAAGCAGGGCCGCTTCCGTCAGAACCTGCTCGGCAAACGGGTCGACTATTCGGGCCGTTCCGTGATCGTGGTGGGTCCGAAGCTGAAGATGCACCAGTGCGGCCTGCCCAAGGAGATGGCGATTGAGCTGTTCCAGCCGTTCGTGATCCATCGCCTCATCCGCCAGAACATCGTCAACAACATCAAGGCCGCCAAGAAGCTGATTCAGCGCGCTGACGATGAGGTGATGCAGGTGCTGCAGGAGGTGATCGAAGGGCACCCGATCCTGCTCAACCGTGCCCCGACCCTGCACCGCCTCGGCATCCAGGCCTTCGAGCCCAAGCTGGTCGACGGTCGCGCGATCCAGCTGCACCCGCTGGTCTGCCCCGCCTTCAACGCCGACTTCGACGGTGACCAGATGGCCGTGCATGTGCCCCTGGCCATCGAGGCCCAGACCGAGGCCCGCATGCTGATGCTGGCGAGCAACAACATTCTCTCGCCGGCCACCGGTGAGCCGATCATCACCCCGTCCCAGGACATGGTGCTGGGGGCCTATTACCTCACCGCCGAGCAGCCAGGCTCGAACCGTCCGGCCTTCCCGGCGCGCGGCACCGATGACCGTTCGCGTCTGTTCGCCTCGCTGTCCGATGTGATCGGCGCCTTCGAGGAGAAGCACCTCAGCCTGCACGACTGGGTGTGGGTGCGCTTCCACGGTGAAGTCGAGAGCGACGACGAGGACAGCGCCCCTCAGTCCAGCGAAACCCTCAGCGATGGCACCCGCATCGAGCAATGGAAGTACCGCCGCGACCGCTTCGATGAAGACGGCGCCCTGATCAGCCGTTACCTCCTCACAACGGTCGGCCGGGTGGTGATCAATCACACGATCATCGCCGCCGTGGCCGCGACCTGAGGTCAGCCGCTCCGCTCTCTTCCTCTTCCGCCTTTTCCCATCCCGCGCGCCCTCCGGCTTCTCCGTTCATGACCGCCTCCCCCTCCAAGAAGTCCACCAAGAAGAGCAAGGCCGCCGCCGCGGCAGCTGATGTGGCTCCCCAGAGCACTAGTCCGGCCCTCAGCCGTGAGGCCCCTCCGTTCCGGAACCGCGTCATTGACAAGAAGGCCCTGCGCAACCTCGTCGCCTGGGCCTACAAGCATCACGGCACCGCCGCCACCGCCGCGATGGCGGATGATCTCAAGGATCTGGGTTTTCACTACGCCACCCAGGCTGCCGTGTCGATCTCGGTCGATGACCTGCGCATCCCCGGTGACAAGGCGGCCCTGCTCGAGGAGGCCGAGCAGCAGATCACTGAGACCGAGGAGCGTTACCGGCTCGGTGAGATCACCGAGGTTGAGCGTCACACCAAGGTGATCGACACGTGGACGGAGACGAATGAGCGCCTCGTGGCCGCCGTGCGGCGGAACTTCAACGAGAATGATCCGCTCAACTCGGTCTGGATGATGGCCAACTCAGGCGCCCGGGGCAACATGTCCCAGGTGCGTCAGCTGGTCGGCATGCGCGGCCTGATGGCCAATCCCCAGGGGGAGATCATCGACCTGCCGATCCGCACCAATTTCCGTGAGGGTCTGACGGTCACCGAATACGTCATCTCCTCCTACGGCGCCCGCAAGGGTCTGGTCGACACCGCCCTGCGCACCGCCGACTCGGGCTACCTCACCCGCCGTCTGGTCGACGTGGCCCAGGACGTGATCGTGCGGGAGGAGGACTGCGGCACCACCCGCGGTATCCCGATCGATGCCGATGAGAAGGGTCGTTATGGCAGCAAGCTGATCGGCCGTCTGGCTGCCGAGCCGGTGCTCGCCGCCGATGGCACCGTTCTGGTCGATCGCAACGGCGAGATCGATGTTCCCCTCTCCAGGGCGATCGAGGAGGCCGGCGTGCGCTCGGTGGTGGTGCGTTCACCGCTCACCTGCGAGGCCTCCCGTTCGGTCTGCCGTCATTGCTATGGCTGGGCCCTCGCCCATAACGAACTCGTTGATCTCGGCGAGGCCGTCGGCATCATCGCCGCCCAGTCGATCGGTGAGCCCGGCACCCAGCTGACCATGCGCACCTTCCACACCGGTGGTGTGTCCACCGCCGAGACCGGCGTGGTGCGCTCGCTAGAGGAGGGCGTGGTTGAGTTCGGTGCCAAGGCCCGCCTGCGCTCCCACCGGACGCCGCACGGGGTGGAAGCCCATCTGGCCGAAACCGACTTCGTGCTCACCCTCAAGCCGAATGGCAAGGGCAAGCTCCAGAAGCTTGACATCACCTCCGGCTCCATTCTGTTCGTCAACGACGGTGACACCGTCCCCGCCGATACCACCCTCGCTCAGATCTCCTCGGGCGCCCAGGTCAAGAAGAGCGTCGAGAAGGCCACCAAGGATGTGATCTGTGATCTGGCCGGCCAGGTGCGCTTCGAGGATGTGATCCAGCCCCGCGAGGTCACCGATCGCCAGGGGAACATCACCCACAAGGCCCAGCGCCTCGGCCGTCTGTGGGTGTTCAGCGGTGACGTCTACAACCTGCCGCCCAATGCCCTGCCGGTGGTGGAGACGAACACCGCTGTGACCACCGGTCAGGTGCTGGCCGAGAGCCGCCTGCAGAGCGAATATGGCGGCGCCGTGCGTCTGCGCGAAAGCGCCGGCGACTCGCGCGAGGTGCAGATCGTCACCGCCAGCCTCACCCTCAAGGACTGCAAGCTCGTCGGCGAATCCACCCACTCCGGTGAGATCTGGCACCTGGAGGGCAAGGACAACATCCGCTACCTGCTCAAGACCCAGCCCGGCAGCAAGATCGGAAGCGGCGAAGTGATCGCCGAACTCGCTGACGACCGATTCCGCACCCAGACCGGCGGCATGGTGCGTTTCGCACCCGGCCTGGCGATCAAGAAGGCTCGTTCCGCCAAGCACGGTTATGAGGTCAGCAAGGGCGGCACGCTGCTGTGGATTCCGCAGGAAACCCACGAGATCAACAAGGACATCTCCCTGTTGATGATCAATGACGGTCAATGGATCGAAGCCGGCACCGAGGTGGTGAAGGACATCTTCAGCCAGACCGCCGGTATCGTCACCGTCACACAGAAGAACGACATTCTGCGCGAGATCATCGTTCGCTCCGGTGAACTGCATCTCATTTCCGACAGCAAGGTTCTGAGCCGTTATTCCGGTGATGGCCGTATGGTCAATCCCGGCGAGGAGATCGCTCCCGGTCTGGTGGCTGAGACGATGAAGTTCGTCGAGGCCGTCGACACCCCCGAGGGCGGCGCGCTGCTGCTGCGCCCCGTCGAGGAATACGCGATTCCCGATGCCGCCCACCTGCCTGAGCTGGGTACGGTCAAGCAGGCCGGTGGTCCTTCCCTGGGTCTGCGCGCCACCCAGCGCCTGACCTACAAGGACGGTGAGCTGATCAAGTCGGTGGAGGGTGTCGAGCTGCTGCGCACCCAGCTGATCCTTGACACCGTCGACACCACGCCGCAGATGACGGTGGATGTCGAGGCGGTGCCCGACAAGCGCGCCAAGACGATCGAGCGTCTGCAGCTAGTGATCCTTGAGACCCTGCTGGTTCGCCGCGATACGCTCTCCGATGCCAGCCACGGCTCCACCCACACCGAGCTGCAGGTGGAGGACGGCGACAGCGTCAAGCGCGGTGACGTCGTCGCCACCACCCAGATCCTCTGCAAGGAGGACGGCCTGGTGCAGCTCCCTGATCCGCTGCCCGGCGAACCGGTGCGCCGCCTGATCGTCGAGCGCTCCAGCGACATCCGCAGCATCGATCTCGGCGGGGCCGCTCCGGCGGTGGAGGTCGGTCAGCGCCTGGTGGATGGCGACATCCTCGCCCCGGGTCTGCTTGCTCCCTGCTGCGGCCAGGTCGAGGCGATCGAAGCCGGCGAGGTGCGCATCCGCCTTGGCCGTCCCTACATGGTGTCGCCCGATTCGGTCCTGCACGTCCGCGACGGTGAACTCGTCCAGCGCGGCGACGGCCTGGCTCTGCTCGTGTTCGAGCGCCAGAAGACCGGCGACATCGTCCAGGGTCTGCCCCGTATCGAAGAGCTTCTCGAGGCCCGTCGCCCGCGCGACTCGGCCGTGCTCTGCCGCAAGAGCGGCACGGTGCAGATCAAGCAGGGTGAGGACGACGACTCCATCACGGTCTCGGTGATCGAGTCCGATGACGTGATCACCGAATACCCGATCCTGCTCGGCCGCACCGTGATGGTGAGCGACGGCCAGCAGGTGAAGGCCGGTGACCTGCTCACCGATGGTCCGATCAATCCCCACGAACTGCTGGAGTGTTACTTCGAGGATCTGCGCAGCCGCAAGCCCACCATGGAGGCGGCCCAGGAGGCGATCTCCAAGCTGCAGTTCCGCATGGTCACCGAGGTGCAGAACGTCTACAAGTCGCAGGGCGTTTCCATCAGCGACAAGCACATCGAAGTCATCGTGCGCCAGATGACCAACAAGGTGCGCATCGAGGATGCCGGCGACACCACCCTGCTGCCCGGTGAGCTGATCGAGCTGCGCCAGGTGGAGCAGGTGAACTCCGCCATCGCCATCACCGGTGGCGCTCCCGCTGAGTTCACACCGGTGCTGCTCGGCATCACCAAGGCCTCGCTCAACACCGACAGCTTCATCTCCGCCGCCTCCTTCCAGGAGACGACCCGCGTCCTCACCGAGGCCGCGATCGAGGGCAAGAGCGACTGGCTGCGCGGTCTCAAGGAGAACGTGATCATCGGTCGCCTCATCCCCGCCGGTACCGGCTTCGGGGGCTTCGAGGAGGAGCTGCGTGCCGAGGCCGGCCCCCATCCCGACATCCTCGAGGAGGAGGGCGGCTACCGGCGTGCCCAGAACCTGCGTCCTGACTACACCGTCGAGATGCCGGCTCCGGCCGAGACCGCTGCGGTGCTTGATGACCCCTCCGATGAGGACCTGGAGGCCACCCGCAGCCGCCATGGCATCGAGGCGTCCGCCAGCACCTTCGCCGCCTTCACCCGCCCCACCGCGGAAGAGGGACTGGAGGAGGAGCTGATCGCCGATCCCGCCGCGCTCGAAGGCCTGCAGGAAGAGGGGCTGCTCAGCGATGACTGATGCCAACTCCCCAGGGACAGCCACCGCCACCCGTCGCCCCGGCTCAGCAGCCGGGGCCGGCCTGACCGAGCTCGGCACGCCGATCCCTGTGCGGCGCCTGCCCCGCTGGGGCTTTCACACCCACAACGAGCTTCTGAACGGTCGCATGGCCATGCTGGGCTTCATCGCCCTGCTGGCCGTGGAATGGAAGCTCGGACACGGCATCCTGATCTGGCCTTGAACGGGGCTCCAGCCAGGCCCCTTCTCGGCATGTCCCTGCAGGATCTGCAGGGATGGTGTGTGCAGCAGGGCCAGCCCGGTTTCCGGGCCAAGCAGTTGCATGACTGGATCTACGACCGTGGTGCCCGCTCGATCGATGCGATCACGGTGCTGCCGAAGGCCTGGCGTGAGCAACTGCAGGCCTCCGCGGCAGATTCCAGCCCTGCCGTCGGGGATTGGATCGGCCGCTCCCGCGAGCTCCTGCGCAGCGAAGCGCGCGATGGCACCGTCAAGCTGCTGCTCGGCACCCGCGATGGTCTCAGCCTCGAGACCGTCGGCATCCCCAGTGGCGACCGTCTCACCGTCTGCATCAGCAGCCAGGTGGGCTGTCCGATGGCCTGCCGGTTCTGCGCCACCGGCAAGGGCGGCCTGCAGCGCTCTCTGGCCGTGCACGAGATCGTCGATCAGGTGCTTGCCATCCGCGAGGTGATGGAGCGCCGCCCCAGCCATGTGGTGTTCATGGGCATGGGTGAGCCGCTGCTCAACCTCGAGGCGGTGCTGGCGGCGATCGATTGTCTCTGCAGCGATCTGGGCATGGCCCAGCGCCAGATCACCGTCAGCACGGTGGGTGTGCCGGCGGCCCTGCCCACCCTGGCGGAGCGCGCGCTGGAGCGGCTCGGCCGCGCCCAGTTCACCCTGGCGGTCAGCCTGCATGCCCCCGATCAGGCCCTGCGCCAGCGTCTGATTCCCACCGCCCACGCCTACCCGATCGAGCAGCTCCTGGAGGACTGCCGCCGCTACGTGGCGATCACCGGCCGGCGCGTGAGCTTCGAGTACATCCTGCTCGGCGGTCTCAACGATCAGCCCCGCCATGCCGAGGCGCTGTCCCGACTGCTGCGCGGCTTCCAGAGCCACGTCAATCTGATCCCGTACAACCCGATCGAGGAGGAGGATTTCAGGCGTCCCACCCCCGAGGCGGTGGAGAGCTTCCGCCGGAATCTCCAGGAGCGGCGCATCGCCGTCAGTGTGCGTGCCAGCCGCGGTCTCGATGCCGATGCCGCCTGCGGTCAGCTGCGCCGCCGCCAGCTGCAGGCATCCTCTCAGGGCTGAGGGGCGCGGATCGCCACCGCGGAGCAGACTGCCTCGCGTCTGCACCGCGCCTGCGCCGATGGCCCCGATCGACTGGATGATCCTGATCGCGTATCTGGTGGCCAGCCTGCTCGTCGGCCTCTGGCTGGCGCGTCGCAACAGCGATCAGGCCGACTACTTCGTGGCGGGCCGGCAGCTGAAGGGCTGGCTGGCTGGCGCCTCCATGGCGGCCACCACCTTCTCGGTCGACACGCCCCTCTATGTGGCGGGGCTGGTGGGTGTACGGGGCCTGGCCGGCAACTGGGAATGGTGGAGTTTCGGCGTGGCCCATGTGGCCATGGCGGTGGTGTTCGCTCCCCTGTGGCGCCGCAGCGGCGTGCTCACCGATGCCGCCTTCACCGAGCTGCGCTACGGCGGCACAACCGCCGCCTGGCTGCGGGGGATCAAGGCGTTTCTGTTCGCCCTGCCGATCAACTGCATCGGCATCGGCTACGCCTTCCTGGCGATGGCCAAGGTGAGCGAGGCCCTGGGCCTGGCTCCCACCCCCCAGGCACGCCTCACGTTGCTGGCGATCGTGGGTGCGCTGGTGCTGGTGTACACAGCTGCCGGAGGGCTCTGGGCGGTGGTCGTCACCGACATGCTGCAGCTGGTGATGGCTCTGGCCGGTGCTCTCGCGGTGGCCGCGTTTGCTGTTCAGGCTGCTGGTGGCATGGACGCGATGCTCGCCAGCCTGCGGGAACTCAACCGTCCCGAGCTGCTCTCGCTGGTGCCCTGGCAGCTCGAGGGGGGCCAGCTGCGCTGGATCGATGGCGCGGGGATTTCAGTGGCCACCTTCAGCGCCTACATCGCCCTGCAGTGGTGGAGCTTCCGGCGCAGCGACGGCGGTGGCGAGTTCATCCAGCGGCTGCTGGCCACTCGCGATGAGCGTCAGGCACGCATCGCCAGCTGGGTGTTCCTGGCGGTGAACTATCTGCTGCGCAGCTGGCCCTGGATTCTGGTGGCCCTCGCCGCGGTGGTGCTTCTGCCCGAGACCACCGACTGGGAGCAGAGCTATCCGCTGCTGGCGGTGAAGCTGCTGCCGCCGGTGGCCCTGGGGCTGGTGGTGGTGTCGCTGGTGGCGGCCTTCATGAGCACCGTGAGCACGGCGGTGAACTGGGGTGCCAGCTACCTCACCCACGATCTCTACCAACGCTTCATGCGCCCCGCCGCCGGCCAGCGGGAGCTTCTCCTGGTGGGCCAGCTGGCCTCGGTGCTGCTGGTGGCTCTCGGCGTGCTCACCGCCCTGCTCAGCAACAACATCGGCACGGTGTTCCGGCTGGTGATCGCCATCGGCACCGGCCCCGGGGTGGTGCTGGTGCTGCGCTGGTTCTGGTGGCGCATCAACGCCGCCGCCGAACTGACGGCGATGCTGGGCGGCTTCCTGGTGGGCTTCTCCACCTCGGTGCTGCCGCTGCTGCGCATCGACGACTACGGCCTGCGCCTTTTGGTCACCACGGCCCTGACCGCGGTTCTGTGGATCCTGGTGATGCTCGCCACTCCTCCCGAGAGCCCTGAAGTGCTGGAGCATTTCGTGCGGCAGGTGAAACCCTCCGGACCCGGCTGGACGCTCTGGCGTCAACGCACTGGTGTGGAGCCCGAGGAGAGCCTGCTCGACCTGATCAGCCAGCTGGTGTTCAGCTGCGCCGTGCTGTTCGGGGCCCTGCTCGGGATCGGTGGTTTTCTGCTCAAGCTGCCCGTGTGGGGCTGGGGCGGCCTCGTTGTGGCGGTGGTCGGCGTGACGGCGCTGCAACGGCGGCAGCAGCTGCAGAGCTGGTTGCGGGGCCTGGCGGCCTGAGCCTCCCGATCAGGTCTGTCGCGCAATACTGGCGAGGTTGACGCCGAACCCCGTGAACTTTCTCCGCTCCACCCTGCTGCCGGCGGCGATCGTGCTGCTCTTCGGCGTCGCCCTGTTCGCTGTCAGCGCCCGCATCTGGCTGCCGGGCGACATGGCGGCCCCGGCTCCGGTGGGCTGATCGACCGGGTTCTGCGGTTCCTGCCGTCTTGTGGCTGGGGGAGATCCGCTGCTGAACCGACCGCTGGCCGGTGGACTGAGAGAATCGCGCCACGTCGAATCCGCCATGCCGGCCGAGGATCTGCCCCACCCCGCTCCCTTCACCGACAGCAACACGGATCTGGTGCTCGATCCGGAGGTGCTGGCGGCGGAACTGGCGCAGGAGCTGCTGGGTGATCCCCTTGATGAGATCGATACCGTCGAGGAGGAGGCCATCGATGTGGCCGCCGTCTGCGACTGGGGTCTGCAGCAGCTGGCCGGCGATCAGGACGAACGTCTCCAGGGCCTGCGGGTGTTCTGTGAGCATCGCGACCCGCGCGCCATCCCCCTGCTCCTGCCCCTGCTCGGCTCCAGCTGTCCGATCGTGCGGATGAGTGCCGTGTATGCCCTGGGACGCAACCCCTCCCCGCTGGCCGTGGAGCCGCTGCTGGGCCTGCTGGCCGGGGACGACAACGGCTACGTGCGCAAGGCGGTGGCCTGGAGCCTCGGCAACTACACCGACGCTCCGATCCTCAACCCGCTGATCCGCTCCCTGCAGATGGATGTGGCGGCGGTGCGTCTCTGGGCCGCCAGCTCCCTGGCCGATGCCGGCGGCACCGGTGCGGCCAAGGCCGATCCCGCCGCCGCCCAGCTGCTGCTGACGCTGCGCATCGACAGTGAACCCGCCGTGCGCAGCAACAGCGCCTGGGGCCTGGGCCGCCTCTATCCCGATCTGGTGGAGCCCCGCCAGAAGGAGGTGGTCGAGTGCCTGCTGCAGACGATGCTCCACGACGCCGAGTCGGGTGTGCGGGAGGAGGCGCGCCTCGCCCTCGAACAGCTGGAGCAGCCGGAACTGCTCGAGCGCCTGCAGACCCTGATCGACGACGGTCTGATCGGCTGACCGGCTGGGCCCGTGGGGACTTCCGCCGGCACTGTCGGCCACGGTGCCGTCGCTCGCAACCGGCCCAGGACGCCGGCTCTCCGTGGGTGATGGGCTGTCTCACCGGCGCGGCGCAGAGCTCGACACCGTGTTGCGGGGCATCCGCTCGTCGCGTGCCTTCTGTCTCCCTGTCGTTCCTGCGCGCGGACGGCGGCGCAGACCTCGGAAAACCCCCTTAACATCGCCCCACGCCGTCCGTTCCATTCCGGCAGCGCCCATGGCCCAGCGCACCATCCGATTCCGGATCCGCCCCGACGGCCGTGTCGAGGAGCACGTCGAGGGAGTGCAGGGCCTGGCCTGTGAGTCGCTCACCGAGCGGATCGAGGCCCGTCTCGGCCGGGTCAGCCAGCGCCGCAGCACCGCGGACGCCTTCGCCGCCCAAACCCAGGCGCTGCCCGAGCTCCAGTCCCTCCAGCAGCACCCCGAGTCCTGAGGCGCCAGACCCTCCTCAACGGGGATCCCTCCCGCCAACCCCTCCGATTCCGATGTCGCACTTCAGCACCATCCAGACCGAACTGCGTGATCGCGACGCCCTGCTCGGCGCCCTCGGCGATCTGGGTTACAGCGCCAGCGAGGAAGCCCAGCCCGTGCGCGGCTACCGCGGCCAGCAGGTCACCGCTGAGGTGGCGATCCGCCAGGAGCAGGGTGCTGACATCGGCTTCCGCCTCAATCCCGACAGCGGCTGCTACGAGCTGGTGGCGGATCTCGATCTGTGGCGCCAACCGGTGCCGGTGGAGCGCTTCCTCTCCCAGCTCAACCAGCGCTATGCCCTGCGCACCATTCTGGCTGCCACCGCTGAGGAGGGCTTCCAGGTGAGTGAGCAGAGCCAGCAGCTCGACGGCAGCATCGAACTGGTCGTCACCCGCTGGGACGCCTGATCCCTCCGACGCCTCCCTTGGCTGATCCAACCCTCGCCTGGAGCGCTCCGGCCGGTCCGGCCGCCACGCCCCCCTCCGGTCTCGAGCCGGTTCTGGGCGGTGAGCTGCGTCAGAAGGCCGTCTGGGTCGATGAGGCCGTCTGCATCGGCTGTCGTTATTGCGCCCACGTGGCCACCAACACGTTCCTGGTGGAGCCCAACTGGGGTCGTTCGCGCGCCATCCGCCAGGACGGCGACAGCACCGAGCGGATCCAGGAGGCGATCGACACCTGCCCGGTGGACTGCATCCACTGGGTGGACTACGAACAGCTGCCGGAGCTGGAGCAGCGCCTCAATGAGCAGGAGATCCTCCCCCTGGGAGTGCCCTCGCCGGCAAGGCTGAAGCGCACCCTGCCGCGCGCGCCCGGTGGTGTGGCTCCCGCCCCTTCCGATCCCTGAGCGGATGCGGGCCCTGCCCACCTTTCTTTGTCCCGGGTGATCAGCCGGCGGCCCATGGGCCCACAGGCAGGCTGGGACTGCTCCCGGGGCTGACTCCGGGCCTCCCCCCGCATCTGACTCTCCAGCGATGAGCGCGATCGCGATGTCCACGACCGAGGGAGCGATCCCCTGCCGGCGCTTCGGCCGCACCGAGCTGCCGATGCCCGTGCTGTCGCTGGGGGGGATGCGCTTCCAGCAGAGCTGGAGCGACCTGCCGCCGGAGCAGATCGAGGCCGCCAGCCAGGACAACCTGCGGCGGATCCTGGAGTGCTCCGTGGCGGTGGGGATGCATCACATCGAAACCGCCCGCCACTACGGCAGCTCCGAGCGTCAGCTGGGCGATCTGCTGGCGCAGGTGCCCGATCCGGCCCGCATCCTGCAGACCAAGATCCCGCCCTGTGCGGATCCCGCCCGCTTCGAGCAGGAGCTGCTCACCAGCGTGGAGCGCCTGCGTCTGGCGGAGCGGGGTGAGCGGATCGAGCTGCTCAGCATCCATGGCGTCAACAACCGCGAGCTGCTGGAGCACACCCTGCGCCCGGGTGGCTGCCTGGAGGTGGCCCGGCGCTGGCAGGACGAGGGTCGGGTGGGGCACATCGGCTTCTCCACCCATGCGGCTCTGGGCGAGATCCTCGAGGCGATCGAGACCGACGCCTTCAGCTACATCAACCTGCACTGGTACTTCATCCGCCAGGACAACGGCCCCGCCATCGAGGCCGCGCGGGCCCACGACATGGGCGTGTTCCTGATCAGTCCCACCGACAAGGGCGGCCATCTGCACAGCCCCAGCGAGCGTCTGCTGGAGCTGTGCGAGCCGCTGCATCCGATCGTGTTCAACGATCTGTTCTGCCTGAGCCATCCGGGGGTGCACACCCTGAGCCTCGGGGCGGCGCGGCCTTCCGATCTCGATCGGCACCTCGAGGCGGTGGCCCTGCTGCCGCGGGCGGCCGAGCTGCTGCCGCCGATCGTCGAGCGCCTCGAGAGGGCCCGCCATGAAGCCCTGGGCGAAGCCTGGCTCCACACCTGGAGGCAGGGGCTGCCGGACTGGCCCGAGACGCCCGGCGAGATCAACCTGCCGGTGCTGCTGTGGCTGCACACCCTTCTGGAGGCCTGGGATCTGGAGGCGTTCGGCCGCGCCCGCTACGGCCTGCTCGGCAACGGCGGCCATTGGTTCCCGGGGCGCAATGCCGATGCCCTCGATGCCGCGGTGAGCGAGGCGGAGCTGCGGGCGGTGCTGGGGCGGAGCCCCTGGTCGGCCGAGATCCCGGCGATCCTGCGGGGCCTGCGCGAGCGGCTGGGCGGGCAGACCGTGAAGCGCCTGCAGCAGGAGTGAGCCTCTGGTCGCCCGGCCACTGACCAGGGCCCGGGCCGATGGGCAAAAGCGTGCCGCCGAGCCAAAGCATCCCGCCGAGCCGTGCCACGGCGGCGGTGAGCCTGGCTTCAGGCCCGGCCCGGGCGCCTGCTGCTCGATCGCCGTGCGGTGGAGCCCCCGGCCGGCGCGCTCTGTCCCAGCGGCAGCTTGGCCGGCACGCCGATCGCGCGCGGGTAGGTGGCCGGGCAGGTCGCGGTGGGCACAACAGTCAGGGCGGTGCGCAGGCCGCGGCCGCCGGGAAGCTCCCGTTGCTCGCAGCGTTCGACGCGGGCGCTGAGCGGCAGGAGGGCGCGCTCGAGCTCCGCTTGATCGTCCGTTGACCACTGGCCGCGGTAGAGCAGCGCCTGGCCGTCCCGGGCCAGCAGCGGCACCAGATACTCCGCCACCACAGGCGCCGCGGCCACCGCCCGCGCCATCGCCAGCTGGAAGCGGCCGCGGCAGGCCGCCTGCCGGCCGGTGCGCTCCACCCGCTCACTGCGCACGCGCACCCGGTCAGCCAGGCCCAGTTCGGTCGCCATCGCCGCCACCGCATCCAGCTTGCGCTGCACCGAATCCACCAGGGTGATGCGGGCGCCAGGCAGGGCGATCGCCACCGCCAGCCCGGGGAAGCCGCCGCCGGTGCCCACATCGATCACCTCCAGGCTGCTGCCCGCCAGGAGTGGGGCAACACTGGGCGCCCCGGGGGCTGAGCCGGCAGTCGGGGCGGTGTCGCCAGAGTGCCTCTGCTGCTTCGTGTCGGGGGCGTGCATCTGGGGCGCCTCGCCCGCAGCGGCTGCGGGAACTTCCCCCTGCTGAGCGTTGAGCAGCGGTACGAGCGGCCAGAGGCTGTCGAACACCTGGGCGATCCAGTAGTCGTCGCCCTCCACCAGCCGCGTCAGGTTGAGCCGCTGGTTCCAGCTGCGCAGCAGATGCTGGAGCTGGCAGAGCTGCTGCAGCTGGCGTGGCTGCGGCTGCCAGCCCAGCGCCTGCCAGAAGTCCGCTGCGGGCGGTGCATCGGCGTGCATCGGGTTCGGGCTGTCGTTCTCCCTAGGATCTCCCAGCCGCGGCGCCCTGCGCCGCCAGAGAGATCCGCCACCGGTCCATGTCGAGCCATCGGGCCAGCTCCAGTGCCAAGAGCGGGGGCGGCGAGCCGGCCCTGCGCTCCCCGGCGGGCGGCCTGAGCCACTACCAGCTGCTCGAGATCTCCCCGCAGGCGACGGCCGCCGAGCTGCGCCAGGCCTTCCGCCATCTCAGCAAGCGCTACCACCCCGACACCACCACCCTGCCGCCGGCGGAGGCCCGCGAGGCGTTCACCCGCCTGCGCCAGGCCTATGCGGTGCTGGCGGATCCCGACAGCCGCCGCGCCTATGACGCCGCCCTGCAGCGGCCTGCACCGCCGCTGGTGGTGGTGCCGCCTCTCCCCACGGGCCCTGGCGCCGCCGCCAGACCGATCGGGGTGCGGCGCAGCCTCTCCGGGGGCGAATGGTTCGCGTTGGTGCTGCTCGGCCTGGCGCTGGCCCTGAGTCTGGTGCTGGGGGTCGGCCTGGCCTGGGCCCGCGGCGCCGCCCTGATCACGCGCCCCAGCTGGTGGAGCGAGGCCACCGCCGTTCCGGCTGCAGAGCGACTGGCCGCTCCCCCGTCGCTCCCGGCGTCGCCGGAGCCATCCGTCACCGCCCCCGCCCCGGCCTCCCTTCCGCACACCGTCCTCTCTCAGCCAGCTCTCTCGCAGGCCGACCGCTCGCCGGGGGTCCGCTCGCAGACCCATGAGACCCCGCCGGAGGCGTCGCTCGCGCCTCTGTCACCCACCGCCGGCTCTGCGGAATCTGACGGCATCGTGCAAGCTCCCTAGATCCTTCCGCCCCTCCGATGGCGACCCTGCCGCCCGATCGCACTCCCCTCTATCACCACCCACTGCCGGCTCTGGAGGAGTGGCTGCGCGGTCTCGGCGCGCGCCAGCGCGGGACCCATGCGGCCATCTGGGATCTGCATCGGCCCCAGTGGAGCGCCACGATCGAACTGGCTGTGGAGGATCTGCAGGTGAGCTGGTATCACGACGGCCAGGAGCGCCTGCGCCACTTCCCCTATGGCCTGGCCCGCGCCGATGTGGAGGCGGCGATCCTCGCCGGTCCCTGAGCCGCAGAGCCCGCCTGCCGTTCAGAGGCGATCCAGGGCGCGGGTGATCGCTCCGTAGCACTGCTCCAGCTGGCTGTCGCTGATGCACAGGGGGGGCAGCAGATACACCACCTGGCCGAGCGGCCGCAGGAACACCCCTTCCTCCAGCACCAGGCGCTGCAGGGTGGGGCCGAGGGGATTGAGGTAGCCCTCCTCGCCGGACGCCAGGTTGAAGGCGGCGATGCTGCCGAGCAGACGTGGCCGTCGCACGGCCGGATGGCCGCTGAGGGCCTCGAGGTGGGGCCGGTGGCGATCTTCGATGCCGCGGTGGCGCTGCGGATCGGCCTCCAGCAGATCGAGGCTGGCGAGGGCGGCGGCACAGCCGAGTGGATTCGCCGTGAAGCTGTGCCCGTGATAGAAGGTGCGCGCTGGATTGCGGTCGACGAAGTCGCTGTAGATGCGCTCCGCCGCCAGGGTGACGCCCATCGGCAGGAAGCCGCCGGTGAGGCCCTTGGACAGGGCGATCAGATCGGGCTGGACGCCGGCGAGCCGGCTGGCGAACAGCTCGCCGCAGCGGCCGAAGCCCGTCATCACTTCATCGGCGATCAGCAGGGCGCCCGCCTGGCGCACCCGCCGCTCTACTTGCTGCAGAAAGGCGGGCCGCACCATCGCCATGCCGCCGGCTCCCTGCACCAGGGGTTCGAGGATCACCGCCGCCGTCGGCACCTCCAGCAGCTGCTCCAGCCTGGCCAGGGCCTCAGCCTCGCGGGCCTCCACCTCGGCGTCGCCCCACCAGGTGGCCGGCCAGGGGGCACGGGCCACCTCAAACAGCAGCGGCTCGAACGGCGCGCTGAACAGCGAGCGCTCCCCCACTGCCATCGCCCCGAAGGTGTCGCCGTGGTAAGCGCCGTCAAAGGCGATCAGTCGGGCCCTCGGGGTGCAGCGGTTGTGCCACCACTGCCAGGCGATCTTGAGCGCCACCTCGACGGCGGTGGAGCCGTTGTCGGAGAAGAACAGCCGCTCCAGGCCACTCAGGGCGCTGAGGCGCTCGGCCAGGCGCTCGGCGGCCGGATGGCGGAAATCGGCGAAGATCACCTGCTCGAGCTGCAGGGCCTGGGCGGCGATCGCCGCCGCGATCGTCGGCTCGCCATGGCCGTGCAGGGTCACCCACCAGCTGCTGATGGCGTCGATCAGCCGGCGGCCGTCGTCGAGCTCCAGCAGGGCTCCCTCGCCCCGCACCGCCCGGCGCGGCGGATCGGCGCTCGCCGGCTGGATGAAGGGGTGCCAGAGATGGGGATGCCAGAGCCTGGGCGCGGCGTCCTGCCGGTCCGATCCCGGCGTGTGGGTGCCATACGGGTGGCTTGTGGACTGGTCGATGGGGATGGCTGGCAGAGGGAGGCAGCGGTGGAGGCCCGTGCGTGGGTGCGGACCTGCGAGGGAAAGTGTGCCGCCACGGCACCGGCATGGGGGCAGGGCGCAGGCGCGACAGGCAGCCGTCACGATGCGGTGGGCAGGCCCTGACAGGGTTGCCATGATGGGGTCGGCCGATCGGATCCGGAGACGTCCGTGTCCAAGCGTTTCCTCCAACCGCATGAGCTGACGCGGCGATCCCGCTCCGACCGGGGCTGGGGTCCCTACGAGCAATTCGCCGACGGCCAGTGGCAGGACATCCGGGTGACCCTGGAGCGCCAGGGCTGGAACTGCACCCAGATCGAGATGCTGCACGATCAGCTGCGTCAGGGCTGGCCCCTGCCGATGGCCAAGCACAACGTCGCCGCCATGACCGGCCACTGCCCGCTGCGCTCCCGCCATCCCGGCTGACTGCGCCAGTCGGCTGCAGCGCTGGTGGAGGACGCGGCGCGATCAGCTGCGCCGGAGCTCTGCCCTGCCGCCGGAGGATCCGGAGCCGGATGGCTCAGCGGCAGATATCGGAGTCGCGCTCGCGCTGGATCGCCAGGGGACCGCAGTTCACCCACTCGACCACCTTGACCTCGATGTCGGTGAACAACACCAGGATGCCGCCGCAGAGAAGGGCAACGGCCCCGCCGACCAGAAGATGCGTTTTGCTCATGCCTGCAGCCTATGGGCCAGGGCGCTGCCGTGCCACCGCCCGGCCAGTGAGGCGGCGTCGAGGCGCTCCAGCGGCGGCAGCTCCAGCAGCACCGGCACGCCGCCCAGCTCGGTGAGGGTGCGGGGATTGTCGGCGTGGAGGGGGCCGTTGAGCACCAGGCCCAGCACCGGAATGCTCCGTCGCTCCAGGACCTCCAGCGACAGCAGCGTGTGGTTGAGCGTGCCCAGGCCGCTGCGGGCCACCAGCAGCACCGGCAGGCGCCAGTGGGCGATCTGCTCAATCTGCAGCCAGTCGCGCCGCAGCGGCACGAGCAGCCCCCCCGCTGTCTCCACCACCAGCGGGCCCGGGACCTGCTCGAGGGTCGGCAGCTCCAGCTTCTGTCGATCGATCCGCACCCCCTCCCGCTCGGCGGCCCAGTGGGGGGAGACCGGCGCCTCGAAGCGGTAGGCCTCCGGCAGCAGCCGTTCCGGCGGCAGGTTCAGCAGCCGCTGCACCCGGCCGCTGTCGCCCCCCTCCTCAAGGCCGCTCTGCACCGGCTTCCAATAGGTGGCGCCCAGGCCCTGAACCACCAGGGCGCTCACCACGGTCTTGCCGACGTCGGTGTCCGTGCCGACGATCACCAGTCGCGGACCGGGGGCCATGCTGCGCTCCTGCCTTGTGGTTCAGCGGCGGCACCCTATGGCCGCCGCTGGCCGATCAGCAGCAGCACCTCCCAGGTGAGCGGGCTGGTGGCGGGCCAGTGGGCCAGGAGGCGGCGCAGTTGGATCGGTGTGAGGGGGCTGCGGCGGCTGGCGCCGGCGCCCAGGCGCTGCAGATGGCGGAGTGTCGGCAGGCCCCCCTGGTGGTGGCGCGTGAAGCGCAGCCTCTGGGCGTGTCGCAGGCTCAGACCACTGGCCTCCGCGGCCTGCAGAAGGCCTGCAGCGTCGGGCAGGGGCAGGGCCGTGCAGGGCACATCGGCGTGCTCGGCGGCACGATGCCACTGGGGGAAGCTGCCGGCGGTGGGCAGCGCCAGCACCAGCCAGCCTCCGGATGCGAGGCCGCGGCACCACAGGCCCAGGGTCCGGATCGGCTCGTTCAGCCACTGCAGCGCGAAGCTGGAGGCCAGCAGGGAAGCGTTCTGCAGGTCTTCGGGCAGGCCGTCGTTGAGATCCCAGAGCCGGCCCAGGGGGTCGTTCTCCGCGAGGACGTCCCCGTTCGCAGGGAGCGGCCCCGGAGAAAGGAGTTGCTCGGGTGCCAGCTGGTGTTGGGGCCCAGGGTGGTGCCAGGGGCCGGTGGCGAGGGGATTGCGCCCCAGCAGCTCCGGGCAGAGATCCAGCTGCAGCGGCGGCCGCTGGTTCAGCTGGCGGTGGTGGCGCTGCAGGGCGCGGCTGAGGAGTCCGGTGCCCGCCCCCAGATCGGCGCAGGGACCATCCGGAAGCGGCAGATCGGCGCAGTGACGGGCCAGCCGCCAGGCCATCGCCTGCTGCAGCAAGGCCTCCTGATCGTATTGAGGGGCACCGCGGCCGAAGCTCTGCCGCACCCGCTGGCTGAAGGCAAGGGCCGCGCTGTCCCCGCCATCACCGCTCCGGTCACCGCCGCTCTGGTTCAACCTGTTCAGCTCAGCGCTGCTGTCGCCGCCGCCCGGGGCGCTGCAGGCGCTGCCAGCAGAGTCGCCGTGGGGCGTGGGGTCGTCACGGGCGGGACAGGGGGCGCCGTCGGGGTGGATGGCGCGGTGGAGGTCGGGGGGGGCCGGGATGCTCATCACGCCTCCAGGTTCTGCAGCCAGGCCATCACCTCCGCCACCAGCCCTGGCTGCAGCAGGCAGTGCCCCGCCTTCTCCAG
This sequence comes from Synechococcus sp. CBW1004, assembly GCF_015840715.1. Classification (NCBI taxonomy): domain Bacteria; kingdom Bacillati; phylum Cyanobacteriota; class Cyanophyceae; order Synechococcales; family Synechococcaceae; genus Synechococcus; species Synechococcus sp. CBW1004. The sequence goes on from NZ_CP060397.1 coordinate 3,435,578, forward strand.
GGTCAGCCACTGCAGCGGGTGCCGCCGCGTCTCCAGATCGCGCCGCAGCAGGGCGCGCGCCTCGGGCACGACGATGCGGTCCTGGGCGGCCTCCACCACCAGCACCGGGATGCCGTCGGGGAAGCCGGCGGGAAGCCCCTCGGTGCGGCCCAGCAGCTCCAGGTCCTGGCGGAGGCGCTGGCGCTGGAGTGTGCCCAGGGGGCCGTCGGCGGGGCCGGGCAGCAGCAGCGCCGGGTCCTCCGGGGCGGCCGCCTGCGCCATGAAGCTTTGCAGCATGGCCCGCGCCGTCAGGGGCTCGTTCAGCTGGGCGGCCATGCCCTCGAGGGCGGTCCGCAGGCGGCGTCCCGGCGCTCCGGGAGGCACGAATCGCCCGAAGCTCGCGAGCAGCACCACGGCGTCGGCCGCCGCGAGCAGCTCCGCGTTCAGCAGGTGCGGGCCCATCGAATGGCCGATCAGCACGCGCCGTCCGGCGTCCTGCCAGCCGGGCAGGAACGGTTCGGCCTCGCCATAGCCCCGCTCGCCGCTCTGCCAGCTCCAGCCGGAGCGGGCGAAGGCTGTCCGCCAGGGATCCCAGTGGTGCGCCTGGCCATTCCAGCCATGCATCGCGATCACCTGCAGCGGTGCCTGCGGGGTGAGGGCCTGAATTGACGAGGTCGGATGCATCGTGGGCAGAGGACCTGGCGAGGGCGGTTCAGCTGCTGGCATGGGTCGACAGGCGCGAGCAGGGAGGCCCCAGGGCCTTGAGCAGCCGCTCCAGCGTCCCCAGGGGAAGATCCTGGCGCAGCACCAGACGCAGACGGGCGGTGCCCTCCGGCACTGTCGGCGGCCGGATCGCCACGGTGAGCAGGCCGGCCCCCTCGAGCCGTTGCTGCAGCGCCAGGGCTTCGGCGTCGCCGCCCACCAGCAGCGGGAGCACCGGACCCTCTCCCGGTGGCCGCGGCCAGCCGGCGGTCTCAAGGGCGTCGCGCCAGCGCCGGGCTCGCTCCAGCAGTGCTTCGCACGGAGGTGCCGCTGCTGATCCGTCCCTGGCGGGCAGGGGTTCCTGTGGACTGGGTGCGGGATCCTCCGGGTTCTGCTGCCGCAGCCAGCGCAGCGCCGCCAGGGCGCCCGCGGCCAGGGGCGGTGCCAGGGCGGTGCTGTAGCGGAAGGCGCCGCAGTGCTGCAGCAGCCAGTCCCCCAGCAGGGCATCGCCGGCCAGGAAGGCGCCGCCGCTGCCGAAGGCCTTGCCGAAGGTGCCGCTCAGCAGGGTGTGGTCGCGCAGCTCCTGCGGCAGCTCAGCGCTGAGGCCGCGGCCGCCCACTCCCAGCACCCCCAGGGCGTGGGCCTCATCCACCAGCAGCAGGGCGCCGTGCTCGGCGCACAGAGCGGCCAGCCGCGGCAGATCCGGGCTGGTGCCCTCCATGCTGTACAGACTCTCGACCAGCACCAGAAGGCGCTGCATCGGGTCGCCCCGCCGTGCGTCTCGCAGGCGTTGCTCGAGGTCACCGGCATCGTTGTGGCGAAAGCGCTTGAGCCGGGCGCCGCTGGCCCGCACCCCCATCAGCAGCGAGTGATGGATGAGGCGATCGGCCAGCACCAGGCTGTGGCGATCCGCGAGGGCGGTGACGGCGCCGAGGTTCGCCTGGAAGCCGCTGGGGAACAGCAGCACCCGCTGGCGGCCGAGCCAGGCGGCCAGCTCCTCTTCCAGCTGCAGGTGCACGGGTCGGGTGCCGCTGATCAACCGCGAGGCGCCTGCACCCAGACCGCTCCGTTCCAGCTCGGCGGCAGCCGCCGCCAGCACGGCAGGGTGGCGGCTGAGGCCGAGGTAGTCGTTGCTGGCCAGATCCAGCAGGGGGGCGGCGCCGATGCCCTGGGGATCGGACGGCGTGCAGGGGGTGGGCTGCAGCAGGGTGCCGGCCGCAGGTGCGAACGACAGCAGGCTGCGGCGGCGTGCGGGGGGGAGCTGGGCGAGTTGTTCGCGCAGCTGCTGGCGCCAGAGCGCCGCGGTGGCTGCTGCCGCTGGAGACTCTCTGGACATCGCGGCAATTCCTCGCGACTGCTGTTCAGTCTGGTGCCTGGTCCATGGGCCCAGGCGGTATGGCGCTACGGAGCTGGCGGCCCCCTGGCCCCTGGCCAGTCCTCCGGGCAAGATGCAGGCGGGCGCACCGGGCATCACGCCTGTGGAGGACTGCTTGCCGTTGGGACGTGGCAGAAGGATGCGCTCTCCTGGTTCAGCTCTGTGCCTGCATCGCGATGCTCACCGCCATGTTGGGCTGTAGGGATTCACCTCAACGCTCTGTATCTGCGGCCGCAGCACCAGGTCCATGTCCTCCATCGGGATCGCTCCCAGCAGCATCTCGTTGCCGAGCACCATCGCGCCGCTCCAGCTCGCTCAGCTGCAGCAGGATCGCCAGATGCTCCGGGATGCACAGATGCACGGCGCCGCTGTCCGCCAGGGCCGACACCTCCACGGCGTCCAGCTCGGGCCGGCTGGGGTTCAGAAGCGTGAAGCGGCCGCGGATCAAACCCGTGCACCGATACTGAGTTGAATGCTAGCGAGACTGTTCCCGGAGGCTGTCGCGGGTCAGGACATGGGCTGCCGTCCAGCGTGCCGCTCCATTTCCCCAGGTTCATAGCCAAGCCTGCAGTGGAGGCCGCAGCTGGGTTCACGCCTGACAGATCACACCGCCCAGATCTCCACCAGCTCCAGCCGCAGCCCCGGGAAGCCGTCGCCGCCCTCCAGCGCGCTCGGCTGCTCAAGGCGCTCGGAGTCCAGCGCCGCGCCGCCCGCCGCAGCCGGCGCCGGGACGCCGGAGCCCCGCCAGATCTCCACCGCACGCTGCTCGGGGTGGATCAGCCAGCCCAGCCTGTCGCCGTTGGCAATGTAGGCGCTCATCTTGCGGCGCAGGGCGCTGATGCCGCGCGGCCCTTCGTCGCTGGCGCTGGCCAGTTCGATCACCAGATCGGGGCAGAGCGGCGGGAAGCCGCGGCGCTGCTCGGGCGTGAGGGCCTGCCAGCGCTCTTGCCGCACGGCGCTGGCGTCGGGGCTGAGCACCGAGCCATCGCCCAGGCGAAAGCCGCTGGAGCTGTCGAAGACGATCCAGCCGCCCTGATGATTGGCCCAGGTCTGCAGCTGAAAGGTGAGCTGGGTGTTCCGGGCCCCGGTGTCGCCTCCAGTCGGTGTCATCTCGATCAGGTGGCCCTCGGCCGACAGCTCCAGAACCGCATCGGGGTTGGCCTCGCACAGCTGGGCGAACTGCTCCGGCGTGAACCGCAGCCCTTCACGGAGTTCGCGCGGCAGGGTGAGCTCGCAGGGCAGCGTTGGCTCAGGCGGCAGGCTGGGCGAAAGCGGCAGCGTGACCATGACCCTGCGGGGACTGGAGCAGGTTGACTCTAGGGAGGCTTCCCAGGCCGGGACGCGGATGTCCCGAAGGGGCACTGCGTGGGGGTGGCTGCGGGCTTGATGGGATGCAGCGTCCTCCCCACCGTCAGCCCATAGGATCGGCCCATGCCCGAGCAGGACACCACCGGCACCGTGCCGCCCCTCGGGCAGCTGTTCCCCTTTCCGCTCGATGGTTTCCAGCTGGAGGCGATCGATGCGCTCAACCAGGGCCATTCGGTGGTGGTCAGTGCCCCCACCGGTTCCGGCAAGACGCTGGTGGGCGAATACGCCATCCACCGCGCCCTGGCCCATGGCCGCCGCGTCTTCTATACGACGCCGCTGAAGGCCCTCTCCAACCAGAAGCTGCGCGATTTCCGCGAGCAGTTCGGGGCCGAGCGCGTCGGCCTGCTCACCGGTGACCTCAGCCTCAATCGCGAGGCCCAGGTGGTGGTGATGACCACCGAGATCTTCCGCAACATGCTCTATGCGGAGATCGATCACCCCGACAACGATCCGCTCGTCGATGTCGAGGCGGTGGTGCTTGACGAGTGCCACTACATGAACGATTCCCAGCGCGGCACCGTCTGGGAGGAATCGATCATTCACTGCCCCTCCACCATCCAGCTGGTGGCCCTCTCGGCCACGGTCGCCAACGCCGGGCAGCTCACCGACTGGCTGGAGCGGGTGCATGGCCCCACCCGGCTGGTGTGGAGCGATTTCCGGCCGGTGCCGCTGGCCTTCAGCTTCTGCAGCGCCAAGGGCCTGCATCCGCTGCTCAACGACGAGGGCACAGGGCTGCATCCCAACTGCAAGGTCTGGCGCCCTCCCAAGACCACCCGCCGCAAGGGCCCGAAGCTCCCCAAACCGCCCCAGCCGGAGGCGCCGCCGATCGGCTTCGTGGTGGCGCAGATGGCGGATCGGCAGATGCTGCCGGCGATCTATTTCATCTTCAGCCGCCGCGGCTGCGACAAGGCTCTGCGGGATCTCTCCAAGGCCTCGTTGGTGACGCCCGAGGAGCAGGCGCGCATCCGCGCCCGTCTCGAGGCGTTTGTGGCCACCGCACCCGAGGCGGTGCGTGAGGGCGGCCACGCCGACGCGTTGCTGCGCGGCATCGCCGCCCACCACGCCGGGGTGCTGCCGGCCTGGAAGGAGCTGATCGAGGAGCTGTTCCAGCAGGGCCTGATCAAGGTGGTGTTCGCCACCGAAACCCTGGCGGCGGGCATCAACATGCCGGCACGCACCACCGTGATCTCAGCGCTCTCCAAGCGCACCGAGCGCGGCCACCGGCCGCTGATGGGCAGCGAGTTCCTGCAGATGGCGGGCCGTGCCGGCCGCCGCGGCCTCGACACCCAGGGCTACGTGGTGACGGTGCAGAGTCGCTTCGAAGGCGTGCGCGAGGCGGGCCAGCTGGCCCTGGCGCCGGCCGATCCGCTGGTGAGCCAGTTCACCCCCAGCTACGGCATGGTGCTCAACCTGCTGCAGCGCTACGACCTGGCCAAGGCGCGCGAGCTGGTGGAACGCAGCTTCGGCCGCTACCTGGCCAGCCTCGATCTGGCCGAAGATGAGGCCCGCATCGCCGAGCTCGTCGCCCAGTTCGATCGCCTCTCCTCCACCGCCGGCGACATCCCCTGGGAGGAGCTGGAGGACTACGAGAAGCGCCGCGGCCACCTGCGCGAGGCACTCCGCCTGCTGCGCATCCTGCAGCAGCAGGCCGAGGAGACGGTCGCCCACGAGCTCACCCTGGCGCTGCAGTTCGCCAGCGAGGGCACCCTGGTGAGCCTGCGCTGCCCGCAGCTGCGCAGCCGCGTCACCCCTGCGGTGATCGCCGCCAAGGTGCCGGGGCCAGGGCAGTTCCCGCTGCTGCTCTGCCTCACCGATGAGAACGTCTGGATCCTGCTGCCCTGCAGCGCCGTGGTGGCCCTGCACGCCGAGCTGGCCTGTCTGCAGGTGAAGCAGCTCGACCCGCCGGAGCTGCAGCACGTCGGTGAGCTGCGCCACGGCGACAACGCCAGCGGCGGCATGGCCCTGGCGGTGGCGTCGCTGGCTCGCCGCCATGACATGCACACCCCCCGCTACGACCTGCAGGAGGAGGTGCGCCAGCAGGCCGAGCAGGTCCGGTTGCTCGAGGATGAGCTGGAGGCCCATCCCGCCCACGGCTGGGGCGATCGCAAGCAGCTGCGCAAGCAGCAGCGCCGCATGGAGGAGCTGCACGACGAGATCGAGGAGCGGCGCCGGCTGCTGCATCACCGCTCCAACCGCCACTGGGACACGGTGCTGCAGCTGATCGAGGTGCTGCGCGTGTTCGGTGCCCTGGCCGGCGACGACGGCCTCGAGCCCACCGAGGTGGGCCGCACGGTGATGGCCCTGCGCGGCGACAACGAGCTGTGGCTGGGGCTGGCGCTGATGAGCGGCCATCTCGATGAGCTCAGCCCCTCGGAGCTGGCGGCGGTGCTGGAGGCGATCTCCACCGAGGTGAACCGCCTCGATCTGTGGTGCGCCTGGCAGCCGCCGGCGGCGGTGGAGGAGGCGATGCACGACCTGCGCGGCCTGCGCCGCGAGCTGGGGCGCCAGCAGGAGCGCCGCGGCCTGGTGATCCCGATCTGGTGGGAGCCGGAACTCACCGGCCTGGTGCATGCCTGGGCCGAGGGGGCCAGCTGGAGTGAGCTGATCGCCTCCACCTCGCTCGATGAGGGCGACGTGGTGCGGGTGATGCGCCGCACGGTGGACCTGCTGGCCCAGCTGCCCTATGCCGAGGTGATCAGCGAGCAGCTGCGCACCAAGGCCCGCAAGGCCCTGAGGGCGATCAACCGCTTCCCGGTGTGCGAGCTGGAGGATCTGCTCCCGAAGGGGCAGAACGGCAATGGCGTCGCGCCGGAGCAGGCACAGGGTCAGGAGGCGGTGTCGGCCTCGATGGCTGGCTCTGGAGTCCTCCCGCAGGACGCTGACTCCGCGGCGGGAGACGCCCCCGCCACCCTCTGATTCCGGAGGGGGCGACGTTTCGACGTCTCAAGCCATCGATCCTGTGTCTTGCCACAACGGACGCGGATGGGCTGGCACGCCGCGCTGCGGCCTCAGGCGACCCGGGCTCACACCTGGCGCATGAACTGCCCCCACAGTTCGGCGGCCAGGGCGCCGGCGGAGGCTTCGGCGGGGCTGCTGTCGTCGTTGCCCAGCCACACGCCGGTGAGGATGCCCTTGCTGGGCGAGTAGCCGATGAACCAGGCGTCGCGGCCATCGTTGGTGGTGCCGGTCTTGCCGCGGGCATCGGCCACCACCGCAGCGTTGCGGCCGGTGCCGACCTCCACCGCCCGCCGCAGCATGGCGTCCATCTGAGCGGCGATCTCCGGGGCGAGCAGCTGCTGCGGTTTCTCTGGCAGGGGCTCGAAGATGCCGTGGCTGGGGCAGCTGTTGAGGGCCAGCTCCGAGCGGCAGATGGCGAGGTCGTAGATCCGCTCGACGCCATGCATCGGCACGGTGCGGCCGCCGTTGCCCACCACCGCGAAGGCGCGCGCCATCTCATAGAGGAGCACCTCATTGCCGCCCAGCACCATGCTCGGATCCGGCTGCAGGTGGGGTGAGGAGATGCCGAGCCGGCGGGCCATGGCGATCACCTCGTCGAAGCCCACCCGATCGGCCAGATGCAGCGCCACCGGGTTTTCGGAATAGGCCAGACCATCGCTCATGCTCATCGCCGCCTCCCCCCGCAGGCAGCCGCTCTCCAGCTGAAAGATCGGGGCGCACGACATGCTGTCGCCGGGCTTCACCCCCTGCTCGAGCGCCGCCAGATAGGTGAACAGCTTGAAGGTGGAGCCGGGCTGCCGCAGCGACTGGACGCGATCAAACCTGTAGTCGCCGCCGCCCACGTAGGCCAGGATCTTTCCGGTACGGAGATCGAGGCTGATCAGGGCGGCCTGGTGCACGCCGAGCGGCCGGGCCTCGCTCTCGAGAAACTGCTGCACGCTGCGCTGGGCCAGCGCCTGCAGCTCCGGGTCGATCGTGGCGACGACGTGATAGTTGCCGCCTTCCCGGCTGGGGTCGATGTTGAGCGAGAAGCGCTGCCCCTCGATCTCCCACATTGCGTAGTCGCTGAAGAAGGGATAGCTCACCCAGCGCGACTGCTGGCAGGCGGCAGCATCGAAGATCAGCGGGCTGCGCACCGCATCGCGGTACTGCTCGCGGTTGAGATAGCCCTCCTCGAGCATGCGGCGCAGCACCAGATCGCGGCGCAGCTTCGGTGTCCACACCTGTTCATCCGGCAGCGGGGTTTCCGCTCTGCCGGTCTTCTGTTCGCGCGCCAGCCGCCGCGCCCGCAGCTCACTGGGGCCGGGGGCGCAGATGTTGTAGCCGTTCGGGCTCGGCAGTAACCCCACCAGGTAGGCCGCTTCGCTGGCATTGAGCTGGCGCGCCGATTTGCGGAAATAGAGCTGAGACGCCTGCTCGAAGCCCTCGGTTCCCAGGCCCAGAAAGGCGCGGTCGAGATAGAGCTTGAGGATCTCGCTCTTGTTGAAGCGGGTCTCCAGCTGCCACGACACCGGCAGCTCGCGGATCTTGCGCGCCAGCACGCCCCAGCGGGTCGGGTCGCCGTTGGCATCGGTCTCGGGCGTGCTCACCCAGGGCCAGATCGACTGCGGATTGCCGCTCTTCACCCACGGGACCACCATGCGCGCCACCTGCTGGGTGAGGCCGCTGCCGCCGCCGCTGCGCCGCACCAGCGAGCGCAGGGTGCCGCCGATGTCGAGGCCGCTGTTCCAGCCGAAGCGCGCATCCTCCGAGGCCAGCAGCGCCTGGCGCAGCACCAGCGGATAGTCCTCCAGGGTCGGCAGGGCGGTGGCGGCCCCTTCGCGCGAATCGATGCGCCGTCCGTCGGCCGCCACGATCTTCACCGGCCCGCCGATGAAGTCCACCCGGGAGCCGCCGGTGATCGTGCTCAGCAGCAGCAGGCCGCCGATCACCGCACCTGATCCCACCAGCGAGGCCAGGCCCACCCCATGCACCAGCTGCTCCCAGGGGCTGCGCGGATAGTGGTACCGCAGGCTGGGCGCCTCGCGCAGGGGCGAGCCGAGCTGCACCTCGTCGCCATGGCGCAGGCCGATGGCGCGGAGGCGGCGGTCGTGTCGGTAGAGGCCGTTGGCGGAGTTGAAGTCCTCCAGCAGCCAGTCGCGGTCCCGGGGGCGCTCCTTCTCGACGAAGGCATGCACGCGGCTCACCCCCTGGCCGCGGGCCACCAGCTCACAGGTCGGATCGCGGCCGATGCGCACCCGCTCCTCCCCGAGCGGCAGCGCCTGCAGGCGCTGCCCTCCCTGCCAGAGCTCCAGCCGGGCCGTGCTGTGGTGGGCCCAGCGCCACAGGCGCTGGGCCGCCGCCAGGCGCGAGGATCCATCGCCCTGGAGCAGCTCCCGCCAGGGCGATGGATCCGCCAGGGAGCGTCCGGCGTCCGCCACGCCGGGGCCTCCAGACGCGGCGGTGCCGAGGGCGTCACCGTGGTGGTTGGGCTGGTCGTCGTGCTGCTGTGGCTGCCCTTCGCCTCCGCTTCGGGTGTGCGGCGCCCGGGTGCGGCCGGAGGGAACCGGGAGGTCCGTGCCGGCTGACTCCGGCAACTCCGACTCCCGCGCCGCCATCCCTGCTGTCCTGTGTGCCGTTGGGCTGTTGCCATAGGCTACGGCCTGCAATCGGTGGGTCCAGAGGTGGAACAACGGCGCGATCCCTGGGCGCCCTTCCGGTTGTGGGTGGCCCTGACGATCGCTCTGTTCGCGCTTCGTGCCGTTTCGATCACCGCTCCCTTCGCCTGGCTGCGCGCGCTCGCCTCGATCCCCGGCTGGGTGCTGCTGCTGATGGTGATGGTGGCGCTTCTGCTGGCCAGCATCGCCCTGCTGTTCCCGGCCCGGATCGTTCCCTGGCGCGAGGGTGAGGCCGGTCTCTGGGCGGAGATCAGCGAGGACTGGCGCCATCGCTGGCGCCGCGGTTCCGGGCGCCGGGGGGGCGGCCGATGAGTGGCGGGGCCCGGCTGGTGCTGCTCAGCGACCCCTCCAAGGTGGCGCCGCTGCATCCGTCCCGGCCGCACACGATCGGTCGGGAGGCCAGCAACCTGCTCTCCATGCCCACCACCGATGGAGTGGCGCCGCATCACGCCGTGGTGCGCTGCTCGCGCGCGCACGGCTGGCTGGTCTGCGACTGGGGCAGCCCGCAGGGCACCTGGCTGGAGGGGCAACGCATCCGCCACTGCCGCCCCCTTTCCGATGGCGATCACATCCAGCTGGGTCCGGAGGGCCCGGTGCTGGTGTTCCAGCTCCAGCCGCCGCCCGCCGCGGGCCGGCCCGCACCCGGGTCTGCAGATGCACCGCAGACGCCATCGGCGTCTGCCCGCACCGCCTCCGGGCCCAGGCAGGCGGTTTCGCCGCCCGCCACGGGGATGCCGCCTCCCGCTGCGGCCAGGCCGGCGGAGCGTCCGGTGATCACGCCAGCCCCTGCGCCGGGCCGGGCCGGCTCAGCAGCGGCGAGCCCCTCCGTTGTCCGCCCGGTCGCGGCGCCCCTGGCCTTCGCCGGCCGCCCCATTCCCCTCGAGCAGATCCGCTCCGCCCACGTGCAGAGCCGCGCCCGCTTCCCCCACAGCTTCAGCTGGTGGGTGCTGATCAGCCTCGGCGGCCTGGTGCTGCTGCCCTGGCCCTTCCTGTTCTGGCCCCTGGAGATCGCAGCGCTGGTGGCCTGGATCCTGCTCGGCTCACGCAAGGAGCATGTGCTGACGGTCACCCTGCGCGATGGCATGGCCCACCGCCACAGCTTCGCCAACAGGATCACCGCCCTGAGCCATCGCAACGGCATCCGCGCTGCCATCGGCCAGAGCCTGGAGCGCGGCTGAGTGGTGGGATTCTCTCCGCGCGTCACCGCCCTGCGTCGCATCGCGCGCGACACCCTTCACCGTCACGATCCCTCGCTGCCATGAACGCGATGTTCCGCGAGGGAGCCGACCTCGCCTTCAGCAGCACCTCCAGCCCCGCCCGGGTGATCCGCTGCCTCGGCGGCGGCGGCCAGGGCCAGGTGTTCGAGGTGGCCTTCGCCGGCGAACCGATGGCCATGAAGTGGTACTTCCCCAGCTGCCTGCAGCGGGATCCCGGCCTGCGCGAGCGGCTGCGCAACAGCATCCGCACCGCCAGCCCCAATGCCAGCTTCCTGTGGCCGATCGTGCTGCTGCAGCCCACGCCCCAGTGCCAGGCGGAGCTGCGCATCCCCGCCGGAAGTTTCGGCTACATGATGAAGCTCAGGCCGCCGGAGTTCGTGGGGGCGGTGGACCATGGCGCCGGGCGTCTTGCGATCAGCCTGCGGGCAGTGCTGCGCGCCTGTTTCCTGCTGGCGGAAGCCTTCCATGCGCTGCACAGCAAGGGCCTCTGCTACAAGGACATCTCGCTGGGCAATCTCTTCCTCGATCCCGCCAGCGGTCGCATCCTGATCTGCGATAACGACAATGTCGATGTCAACGGCTCTGCGCTCGCGGGTGTCAAGGGAACGCCTGGATTCATGGCCCCGGAAGTGCTGCTCGGTCGCGCCACCCCCGGCACCCAGAGCGATCTCTTTTCCCTGGCGGTGCTGCTGTTTCGCCTGCTCACCCGCCACGATCCCTACCGCGGCCGCCTCGAACTGCTGATCCGCTGCCTCGATGAACCGGCGCGGCTGCGTCTTTATGGCGAGGATCCGGTGTTCATCTTCAGCGAGGACGATGGCCGCAACCGTCCCGATCCGCTCGAGCATCCGGCGCCGCTGCTCACCTGGCCGATCTATCCGCCTCCGCTGCAGCAGCTGTTCCAGCGCAGTCTCGGGGTGGGCGCCAGGCAGCCCTCCCAGCGGGCCTACACCGGCGAATGGATGAAGGCCCTGGCCCGCACGCTCGATCAGCGCCGCTTCTGCCCCCACTGCCGGCAGGAGGTGTTCCCGGAGCCGGGGCAACCGGGCCAGTGCTGGGCCTGCGGCGGCAGCTTCCCCGCCGGTCCGCGTCTGCTCGCCCCAGCCGCGGTGGTGGCGGCGGCGCCGGAGAACGAACTGCATCGCCACCACTTCGATCCGCTCGCGGCCGAACGAATCGATGCGCCGCTCGGCCGCATCGTCACCCATCCTTCGGATCGCGATCTGCAAGGGCTTGAGAACCTCACCACGCACCCCTGGCGCCTGGAGCTCCGCGGCGGCGAGACGCTGGAGCTGCCACCGGGAAAGCGCTGTAATCTCGCCACTCTCGGGTGCGTTCACACCCCCCTGGGCCGTGTGACTCTGGAGCGCTCAGGGGAGCGCTGAATCATCGGCTGTCCCCTGGTTGATGCCGCGCGATTCTTCATCCTTCAAGCCTGTTTTTCGCCGCCTTGCTGATGGCTTTTCCAGACGTTCAGCTCTCCCGCCGTCCCCTCCATTTCATCTATCTGTGCGACTGCTCCGGCTCGATGCTGGCGGGCGGCAAGATGCAGGCGCTCAATCAGGCCATCCGCCAGTCGCTGCCCGCGATGGTGGAGGTGGGTCGCCAGAACCCCGAGGCGCGCCTGCTGGTGCGGGTGCTCGGTTTCGGCAGCGAGGCCCGCTGGCACCTCGCCGAGCCCACGCCGGTGGAGCAGGTGCCGCAGCTGTGGGTGGACCTGCAGGCCGGGGGGATGACGGCCATGGGATCCGCGCTTGAGCAGCTGGCGGCGGTGCTGCGGACGCCGCCGATGGAGCAGCGGGCCCTGCCGCCGGTGCTGGTGCTGATCTCCGATGGTGCCCCCACCGATGGCTTCGAGCGGGGTCTGGCCACCCTGATGGCCGAGCCCTGGGCGAAGAAGGCGGTGCGTCTGGCGATCGCCATCGGCCATGACGCCGATCTGGAGGTGCTGCAGCAGTTCATCGGTCCGGAGCCCGGCGGGTCCGGTGGGTCCTGGGCTGGGCCCGACGGCGACCGCCTGCCCGGTCAGCCGGCCCGGCCCGGCGCCCGGCCGCTGCAGGCCAACGACAGCGGCACCCTGGCCCGCTACATCCAGTGGGCCTCCACCGCCGTGGTCGGGGCCGCCTCCCAGCCCCGCAGCCAGCCCGGTGGCGCCGTGGCGGGCAACGTGCCCTTGCCCGACCTGCCGCCCACCTGGATCGACCCGGTCGATTCCGCCGGCCTCGACGCCCGCCAGGTCTGGTGAACCACTGGATCCGCCCCAGCTGCGACAGCCGCACCGGTGCCTCCCATCTGCGACGCGGCGCCCCCTGCCAGGACGCCAGCGGCTTCGCCGGCTTCCGGGATGCCGCCGGCACTCCCGTTCAGGTTCTGGTGGTCTCCGACGGCCACGGCGGCTCCCGTTATGTGCGCAGCGATGTGGGAGCCCGGCTGGCCTGTGAGGTGGCGTTGCGCACGGTGGAGGAGACCCTGCGCACCAGCCGCACTGGCCAGGCCGGCAGTGAATCCGAGTGGCGGCAGTGGTTGGCCGAAACCCTGCCCCAGGCGATCGTCGAGGCCTGGCTGGAGGAGGTGCAACGCCACTGGCAGGCCCAGGGCCCCCAGGGCTCCGAGTCTGTCCCCGCATCGCTCCCCGCGTTGGCCGCCGGCTCGGCCGAGGCAGCGGCGGCTGCGTCACCTGCGGGCTTCTCCCCCATCCCCTATGGGGCAACGCTGGGCCTGCTGGTGCTCACCCCCCGCTGGTGGGGCTACACCGGCTTGGGCGACTGGGATCTGGTGCGGATCGAGGCCGCCGGCGAGGGGCGGCTGATCAGCGAGGAATCCGAGGCCGGCGGCGGTAGCGAGGCCACCTACAGCCTCTGCATGCAGGGTGCCGCCCGGTACTTCGCGCCCCGCACGGCTCTGCTGCCCCTGACGGTCGATACCGCGCCGTTCGCATTGCTGCTGTGCAGCGATGGCCTGCGCAAGTCCTGTGGCAGCGACGCCGATTTTCTGACCCTCTGCCGCTATCTGGTGGGGCTTGCGCCGGCTGCGGATCAGGCCGTCTCCGCCGAGCTGGCCGAGGCCCTCGATCACATCAGCCGCCAGGGCAGCGGCGACGACATCAGCGTCGCGCTGGCCAGCTGGGCTGCGGCGGGTCAGGCCGCGGGCTGGCCCGGGCCGGGCCGGAGTCTGCCGCCGCGGTTGGTGCAGCCGGCGCCTGAGGTGGTCTCCGGGCTCCCGGTCGATGCGGCGGCGGCGGACGGTGTGGTGGCAGCGGGGTTGGGGGCGACCTCACCTTCGGAAGGCACGAGTGGGGTCGGGGTCGCCGCTCCCCTTCCTGGAGCGGCAACGGGAGCTTCGGCGCCGCCGATCGCCTCCCGCCGCGTCGGACCCACCTCCAGCGGGCCCCAGCCGGCTGCTGGCCGTCGGCCCAGCTCTTCTGTTCACCGGCGGGGGCGCCAGCGGGTCGTGGTGGCACTGGTGCTGCTGGGCCTGGGTGGTGCCGGACTGGTGATCGCCGCCGTCCTGGGTCGCGGGCCGCTCGCCGGCCGCCGTGAGCCGGCATCCCTCGTCCTGACGTCCCGGCAGCGCAGCGACCTGCAGCGGCAGGTGGCCCTCCTCTGCGACTCGGCAGCGGTTCCAGGTGGCGGGCAGGAGCCCGCCGGCGAGGCGCTGGAACGCGGGACGGCCGCCGGCCGGGGTGCCGATGCAGCCCGCAGCGGGATCGCCTCCGCCGGTCGGGGACCTGCCCCGGTGGCAGGCAGTTCGGCAGCGACCGGGGCTCCACCGTCTCCGGGCCGGCAGCCCGCCGCGACAACCACCGGGAGGATTGCCGGCACACCTGCCACCACCGGGTCCGGGGACGTTGCGAAAGGAAGCACCGTTCCCCCCCGATCGGGGATGGCCCAGGGAGCCGCTGGGCCGCTGCGCTCCACCGCTGAACCCGCCACCCCTGTCGCCGGCGCGCTCTCCAGCGGCGCAACCGCTGCGGCCAGGCCTCCCGATCCCCAGCGCCTGCAGCGCATCGCCGCCACCCTGGCAGCCCGCGCCAGCATCTTCCAGCGGCTGGAGCGAGGCGAGCCCGCGCGGGTGACCACCGCGCTGAGCCAGAGCCAGGCCGATCCCCTCACGGCTCTGATCGCCTACAGCGCCACCGATCCCACCCTGCGGCCCGTGCCGCCGCCGCCGGAGCGCACGGGATGGTGGTCCTCCCTGGGGCGACATGCCGCCGGCCTGCTGCCGTTCGCGACCCGTCCGGGCGGGAGCTCCCTCGAGGCCGCTTCCCCCGTGGCGGAGCTGGGGGCCTGCCCTGAACTCACCCAGGCGTTGCGGGCCGCCTGGCAGCGTCAGGACTCCCCCGGAGCGGTGCAGAGCCCGGCAGCCCCCTCGCCAGCTGCGGTTCCGCTCCGGGCCGGAGGCGACGGTCGTGCTCCTTCCGGGCAGTCCGGACCGGCCGGCGCGCCTCGTGCTGCTGCGGCCAGGATGCCGGCGTCTCCGGATCCAGGCGCGTCCTCCCGCTGATCAGGGCCGTTGCCTTCGGCCGTGGGTTCAACCCACGCCAAGCGACAGCATGGGCGGCGTGCCGGCGTCGGTTCCACACGTCGCGGACGCCTCCCCTTCCCCCGATGACCCTGCAGCTGCTGCTCGACACCGCCGATCCCGCCGCCTGGAAGGCCTGGCTGCCGAGCGGGCTGTTCCGTGGGGTGACCACCAATCCCACCCTGCTGCGGCGCGCCGGCCGGCCCTGCAGTCTCGAGAGCCTGCAGGATCTGGCCCATCAGGCGTTCTCCCTTGGGGCCCGGGAGCTGCATCTGCAGACCTGGGGCGCTGATGTCGAGGCGGCCACGGCAACGGGCCTGGCGCTCGGGGCGATCGATCCGGCGCGGGTGCTGGTCAAGGTGCCGCTCACCCGCCGCGGCGCCGAGGCGGCCCGGCGGCTGATCGAGGCGGGGCTGCCCGTCACCTTCACCGCCTGCTACGAGCCGCATCAGGTGCTGATCGCGGCCGCCCTGGGAGCCCGTTATGTGGCGCCCTATCTGGGGCGGATCAGCGACAGCGGCCGCGATGGCCACGCCGAGCTGATCGCGATGCAGCGCTGCCTCGATGGGGTGGGCACCGGCACGCGCCTGCTGGTCGCCAGCCTGCGCCACCCGGACGATCTTGCCCGCCTGGCCGCCGCCGGCATGGGCACCTTCACCCTCGGCCCGGATCTGGCCGCCGCCCTGTTCGCCAGCGAGGCCACCGCCGCTGCAGCGGCGCAATTTGAAAAGGACGCGGCAGCGGCGCAATTTGAAAAGGATGCGGCAGCGGCGCAGTTTGACTGCGACACCGCAGCGGCGCCGGTGCCATGAGAGTTCGCTGCGAGGTGCCCTCTCCCCCGGTCCCGATCAGCGGAGGGCGCCGCCACGCCATCGCCGTGGATGGGTCGTGGTTGGGCTGTGATCGCGGTCCGCATGGAACCCGATGCGCCCGTTGAACCCTCGAGCCCTGCACCCGGTGGGAACGGCGTGACGATGGTGGCGCGGACCATCGCGGCGGAGCCGCCGCCGCCGCTGAAGTGATGCTGATCAGACCTGCCCTGGAGGCCCATGCGGCGTGCGTGCTCCCCCCGCTGATGTGGGATCCATCGAGAGCGGCCAAGCAAAAACCCCTCCCTGGCACAGGCCGGGGAGGGGCTGGGGGCTTGCCTGGGCTGCCTGGATCAGGCGGTGCCGCAGAAGGTGACGTCGGGGAACTTGACCTTGGCCTCCTCGAGGCTCTTGCCGCGGCCTTCCTCCTGCCAGTAGTTGATCACCTCGGTGGCCTTGTTGAGGATCTCGACGCGCTCGTTGTCGGTGATCCAGCTCTTGCCCTCGAGCTCGCTCTTGAGGGTCTCCCAGGCGTCCTCGCGGGGCCAGAAGAAGTAGGCGGTGAGGGGACTGGGGCCGCCGCCGACGATCTGGTCGACCGCCAGGGCGACGTTGTCGGGAAGCCAGAGGATCTTCAGCAGGAAGCGGCCCTCATCGGCCTTGGGGGTGTAGCCGGAGGGGACGCCGTCCTCATCGATGGTGGCGGTTGCCAGGGCGGCACTGCCGCCGCGCAGCTGGGGCCGGCCCTCGGTGGTGGTCACGGCATCAGCGCCCTGGGCCGTTTCCACCGCTTCGGTCGCGCTCACCGCATCGGCTGGTGTGGGGGCGGCTTCCGTGGCTGGCATGGTCGGAGATCCCAAGGCGGGAGAGCAAACAATTAAATTACCAGCCGATCCGCTCCCACGCCCTGAGCCCCCGCACGGCTTCCCCATGCAGAGCTGCCCTGCTGTTCGACATCGACGGCGTCATCCGTGATGTGGGTGGCAGCTACCGCCGCGCCATCGTCGAGACGGTCCATCACTACAGCGGTGTGCGGCCCGAGCCGGCATCCATCGATGCACTCAAGGCCGAGGGCTGCTGGAACAACGACTGGCAGGCTTCATTGGAACTGCTGCGCCGCGGTGGCCTGGGTGAACCCGGGCGGCCGCCGCTGCCGGAGTTCGAGGCGCTGGTGGCCGTGTTCAACGGCTTCTACTTCGGTGGAGATCCGCAGGGCGATCCGGCCGGCTGGCGGGGCTTCATCGGCAGCGAGCCGCTGCTGGTGGAGAGCACCTTCTTCGAAGCGCTCAGCGACGCCGCCATCACCTGGGGCTTCGTCAGCGGCGCCGAGCCGCCGTCGGCCCGCTATGTGCTGCAGCGGCGGCTGGGGCTGAACGATCCGCCCCTGATCGCCATGGGCGATGCCCCCGACAAGCCCGATCCAACCGGTTTGCTGCGGCTGGCGGCCGAGCTGATCGGCGCGCCGCTCGGGAGCGGGGCGGTGCCGGTGGCCTATCTCGGCGACACGGTGGCCGACGTGCTCACGGTGGTGCGGGCTCGTGAGCAGCTGCCGCAGCAGCGGTTCCTCAGCCTGGCGGTGGCGCCGCCGCACCTGCAGGCGGCGGAGGCCACCGAGCGGCGGATGGCCTACGAGGCCCAGCTGCTGCAGGCGGGTGCCGATCGGGTGATCCAGGAGACGGCGGGGGTGCTTGAGGTGCTAGAGCAGGCTCTGGAGGATTGAGGCTCAGGTCCCTGTACGGCGGGCCGAAGCCCAACCCTGAAGCCCCAGGGGCCTGAGCTCCCCTCAGCGCTCCATCGCCGCGACGCTCTTGAGGGCCGCGGCGGTCAGGTTTTCGTGGCCGTGCTCGCTCACCGCCACGTCGTCCTCGATGCGAATGCCGATGCCCTTCCAGCGCTCGTCGATCGCCGGCTGGCCTTCCGGCACCGCCAGCCGGTCGCTCACATAGAGGCCCGGCTCGACGGTGAGCACCATGCCCGGCTCCAGCACCACCGGGTGCTCGCCGAGCCGGTAGGCGCCGACATCGTGAACATCCAGCCCCAGCCAGTGGCCGGTGCGGTGCATGTACAGGTGCCGGTAGGCGCCCTGCTCGATGATTCCGTCGCGTTCGCCGCAGAGAAGCCCCAGCTCCAGCAGGCCCTCGACCAGCACCCCGACGGCGGTTGCATGGACCCCCTCGGCGGTCTGGCCCGGGCCCACCGCCGCCACCGCCGCCTCCTGCGCCGCCAGCACCAGCTCGTAGAGGGCCCGCTGCTCGCCTGTGAAGCGGCCGTTGATCGGGAAGGTGCGGGTGATGTCGCCGTTGTAGTAGTCGCTCAGGGAGCAACCGGCGTCGATCAGCAACAGGTCGCCGTCTTTCAGGCTGGCGTTGTTCGCCGTGTAGTGCAGCACGCAGGCGTTGTCGCCACCCGCGACGATCGAGCCGTAGGCCGGGCCGCGGGCGCCCTGCTCGAGGAAGTGCTGCTCGATCACCGCCTGCACCTGCCGTTCGCTCAGCCCCGGCCGCACCACCCGCCGGGCCAGCTCGTGGGCCTCGGCGGAGATGCGGGCGGCCTCGCGCAGGCGCTCCAGCTCCTCGGGCGCCTTGCGCAGGCGCATGTCATGCAGGAGCGGGCAGGGCGACACCAGGCCGAGGGCGGCATGGCCGCTGCGGGGGGCGCGGTCCAGCTGGCGCCCCCAGGCCTGCAGCACCAGCGGTTCCACCTCGGGGTGACGGCCGACGCGGAAGGCGATGCCCTCGGCGCCGTCGAGATAGCCGCTGAGGCGCTCGGCCAGCTCGCTGCGGGGGTGGGCCAGATCAGCGCCGAAGCGCTGCACCGCCCCTTCGACGCCCCAGCGGAACCCGTTCCAGACCTCGGCGCTCGGATCGCGCGGCTCGACGAACAGCACGAACGGGTTGTCCGGCTGATGGGGCAGGAACAGAGCCACCGCTCCGGGCTCATCGAAGCCGGTGAGATACCAGAAGTCGCTGTTCTGGCGGAAGGCATGCTCCACGTCGGCGTGGTGCGTCACCAGCGGCGCCGCCGGAATCACCGCGGCCGCACCGCCCAGGCGCCGCAGGAACTCGGCCCGTCGCTGCGCCAGGAGCTGCGGATCGATCAGGGTCTGGGACATGGCGGCCGCCCGGGGGACACGGACAGAGATCAGATACAGCGAGAAGATGGCACAGCCGCTTGAATGCAGGTGATCGGCCGCACCGCTTCTCCCATTCCTTCAGCCCTGTCCGCTCTGCGCCGGATCACCTGCCGCCACCGCTGGTGGGGGACACCGCCGCGCCCCCCCGCCTGCCCCGCTGACGCCAGGTGGGATTCGGGACGCACCCACCCGTCGGCTGAGGAACACCGGCAGCGGGACTGGTGGCATCGCGGCCTGCAGGCCTCCGCGTGGGGTTGTCGTTGCGCGGGCTGCCGTGACCTCCGCCCAGGCCGCTGCCCCGGCGTGCCGGATGGTCCTTCACGCGTCGCCGGGCGCCCTGTGCCTCCGCCGCCAGCACGACGCCCTGCGCGATTCACGCGTGTCGGAGCGATGCCCCGATGAATGACGTGTTGCTCCTGGTGCTGGTGGTGGCCCTGATGCTGGGCGGTTCCTTCCTTTGCTCCGGCGTCGAGGCGGCCCTGCTCACGGTCAACCCGGTCAAGGTGCATGAGCTGGCGGGCCGTCCGCGGCCGGTGGGCGGCGCCAGATCGCTGGAGCGGCTCCGTCAGAAGCTCGGGCGCACCCTGGCCGTGGTGGTGATCGCCAACAACGTCTTCAACATCTTCGGCAGCCTGATGGTGGGTGGCTTCGCCGCCTCGGTCTTCGCCACCCATGGTGTGAGAGGCCCGGCGCTGGCCCTCTTCTCGATCGGGCTCACCGTGCTGCTGATCCTGCTGGGCGAGATCCTGCCCAAGGCGATCGCCAGCAAGCTGGCTCTGCCCGTTGCCCTGGCCACGGCGCCGGCGCTGGAGCTGTTCCAGAAGCTGATGCTGCCGGTGGTGCTGCTGCTCGAGCGCCTCCTGCCGGCGATCACCGCCGAGAACGAGATCAGCACCGACGAGAACGAGATCCGCCTGCTGGCAAGGCTGGGCTCCCAGAAGGGCCAGATCGAGGCCGATGAGGCGGCGATGATCGCCAAGGTGTTCCAGCTCAACGACCTCACCGCCCGCGATCTGATGGTGCCGAGGGTGTCGGCTCCCACCCTCGATGGCGCAGACAGCCTCGAGAGCCAGCGCACCACCCTTCTCCGCCACGCAGCCCCCTGGTGGGTGGTGCTCGGAGAGGAGGTGGATGAGGTGCTCGGTGTCGCCAGCCGTGAGCGCCTGCTCAGCGATCTGCTCGACGGCCGCGGCGCCAGCCCGGTGGCTGCCCTCAGTCAGCCGGTGGAGTTTGTCCCGGAGATGATCCGCGCCGACCGGCTGCTCACCAGCTTCCGCCGCAACAGCAGTGGCGTGCGTGTGGTGGTCGATGAATTCGGCGGCTTCGTCGGGGTGGTGGGGCCCGAGGCCGTGCTGGCGGTGCTGGCGGGCTGGAGACGGACCGGCCGGAGCGGCAGCGAGCCCGGCGAGTCCGCGGTGGTCCCATGAGCCCCAGACCGCAGCCCCATGATCCCCGGCCGGAGAAGGACACGGCTGGCCGTCGGCCCCGATCGGCCACGCCGGAGGCGAGGCTGCCTTCCCTCTCCTCGCCCGCTGGGACTGGCGCTGCGTCGGCCTGGCTCGCTGAGGGAGCCGGCTGGGCCCGCTCCGGCCGCTTCGGCGTGGATGGACACTCGCGGAGCGATGCAGTCGCCCCCCCTCCGACGCCCGAGCGCATCGCTCTGCTGCTGCGCCGCTGGCGCGCCGAACTGGCGCTCAGCCCCCGTGAGGCCTCCCTGCTCGGACCGGAGCTCGCCAGCCTCGACCGGCAGCTGCAGCGGCTGGGCGAACGTCGCATGCGGGTGGCGGTCTTCGGCCGGGTGGGCGTCGGGAAGTCGAGCCTGCTCAACGCCCTGCTCGGGCAGGAGCACTTCGCCACCGATGTGGCCCATGGCTGCACTCGCCGCCAGCAGGCCCAGCCCTGGCTGGAGGCGATTGGCGGTCTGAGGCGGGTGGAGCTGGTCGACACTCCCGGCATCGATGAGATCGCCGCGGGGGGTCGCGCCCGGCTGGCAGCGCGGGTGGCCCTGGGGGCCGATCTGGTGCTGCTGGTGCTCGACGCCGATCTCAGCCGCGTCGAGCTGGAGGCGCTGAAGCAGCTGCTGGCCTTCGGCAAGCCGCTGCTGCTGGTGCTCAACCGCAGCGACTGCTGGCCCGCAGGCGAGCTGGAGGCGTTGCTCGCCAGCATCCGGCGCCGTCTGCCGCCCGCCGCGAGGGATCTGAACCTGATCGCGGTGGCGGCGGCGCCGCGCCGCGCCCGCCTGCGCGACGACGGACGGGTGCGCAGCGAACCGGAGCCTCCCCGGATCGAGCCGCTGCGCCAGGAGCTGCAGACCGTGCTGAAGCGGCGGGGAGAGCTGCTCCTGGCCCTGCAGACCCTGCGGGCCGCCGATCGCTTCAGCACGTCCCTGCATCGTCAGCGCCTGCGCCTGGGACGCCGCCGCGCCGAGGCGCTGATCGGTCAGTTCGCCGCCCTCAAGGCCACGGGGGTGGCCGCCAATCCGCTGCCGCTGCTGGATCTGGCCGGTGGCGTCGCCTGCGACAGCGCCCTGGTGCTGCAGCTCTGCCAGCTCTACGGCCTGCCGATGACCCGTTCGGCGGCCAGGGAGCTGCTCACCCGGCTGTCGGGCCACAACGCCCTGCTGGGGGGCGCCCAGCTGGCCATCCAGCTGCTGCTGGGCGGGGTGCGTCAGCTGCTGCTGCTGGCGGCCCCCGTGAGCGGCGGCCTCAGCCTGGCGCCGGCGGCGCCGGTGGCCCTGGCCCAGGCGGCCCTGGCGGTCGCCACCACCCGCCGCACCGGCCGGCTGGCGGCGTTGGCGCTGCTGCGCAGCGCGCGCTCGGCCGGCCAGCCCGGTGCCCTGCTGCGGCGCCTGGCCCAGCAGGATCCCCGCGTCCGCCCCTGGTTGGTGGAGGCCCCTGCGGAGCCGTCAGCGGCACGTCCCTCACGCCAGGGCTCCCAAGGACGCCGCAACGGCATGGAGCGCTGGCCAGAGGCGCTGCGCTCCTGATGACGCCCACGCCGCGGCTGCTGTCTGACCCCGCTGCTGCGGACAGGCTGCCGATCGCCCTGTTCGGCACCAGCGCCGATCCGCCCACCCATGGCCACCGGGCCCTGCTGGAAGGGCTGCTGCAGCTCTATCCACGGGTGGCCACCTGGGCCAGCGACAACCCGCTCAAGCAGCACAAAGCCCCCCTGGAACTGCGCATGGCGCTGCTCGGAGCCCTGGTGGAGGCCATCGGCGATCCGCGCCTCAGCCTCGAGCAGTCGCTCAGCAGCCCCTGGACGATGGAAACCCTGGCCCGCGCCCGCCAGCGCTGGCCCCAGTGCCAGCCGGTGTTTGTGATCGGCAGCGATCTGGCGGCCCAGGTGCCGCGCTGGCGTGGCGCCGCCCAGTGGCTGCCGGGCTGCCGGCTGGCGATCGCTCCCCGCCAGGGCTGGCTGCTGCAGGAGGAGGAGCTGCGGCGGCTGCGTCAGCTGGGGGCCGGGATTGAGATCCTGCGCCTTCAGATCCCGGCCACGGCCAGCTCCGGGGTGCGGGCCGCTCCGGCGCCGGAGCAGGTGCCGGCGGAACTGCATCCGCTGCTGCGCAGGCATGATCCCTACGGCCTGCTGTCGCCCGGATGCGCCTCGCCCTCGCCCAGCTCGATGCCCTGATCGGCGATCTCGAGGGGAATGCTGAGCGGATTCTGCGGGCGGGCCTGCAGGCGGCGGAACAGGGGGCCGAGCTGCTGCTGACGCCCGAGCTGTCGCTATGGGGCTATCCGCCGCGCGATCTGCTGCTGCGCCCGGCCCTGGTGGAGCGCCAGAACGACGGGCTGCAGGCTCTGGCCGAGGGGCTGCCGGCGGGGATGGCGGTGCTGGTGGGGATGGCCGAGCCGGTGCCGGGCGGCGGCAGCCCCGGCCTGTGGAACGCCATGGCCATGGTGCGTGCTGGCGGCTGGCAGGTGGTGGCGCGCAAGCGCCTGCTGCCCAGCTACGACGTCTTCGATGAGAGCCGCTATTTCCTGGCCGGACAGCAGCCGGCCGTGCTGGAGCTGGGCCAGCGACCCGGCGGCGGATCCTGGCGACTGGGGCTGAGCATCTGCGAGGACCTGTGGGTGGAGCAGGAGCTGCAGACGCAGCGAGTGGCCGGTGTCGATCCGATCGGCGAGCTGGCTCAGCTGGATGTGGATCTGCTGCTGAACCTGTCCGCGTCTCCCTATGGCCGCGGCAAGCATGCGCTGCGCAGGCAGCTGGGGCAGCGCGCCGCCAGCCGGGCCGGCTGCCCGCTGGTGTATGTGAACCAGGTGGGCGGCAATGACGAGCTGGTGTTCGACGGCGCCAGTTTCGTGGTCGATGCCGATGGCACGCTGCTCGGCCAGGGGCCCGTCTGCAGGGAGGCGCTGCTGCTCTGGGATGCCGCTGATCCCCGCGGCTCCTGGCGGCAGCTGCCGCTGGACAGGAGATCCCAGGAGGCTGGACCGTCGGATCGACTGGCAGCGGGTGCTTTGCGCCAGACGCAGCCTGAGGCGTCATCCACGATCACGGCTGCCACCAGCTCTGTTGGATCGACCGGCGGCGGCGGCGTGCAGGGAGGCCAGCCAGGCGTCGCGCCGCCGCTTGCCGTGCCCCCGGAGATGGAGCAGCTGCTGCGGGCCCTGGTGCTGGGGGTGGGCGATTACGCCCGCAAGTGTGGCTTTCAGGGAGCGCTGCTGGGCCTGAGTGGCGGCATCGATTCGGCCCTGGTGGCGGTGATCGCCGCAGCAGCCCTGGGCGCGGATCGGGTCAAGGCCCTGCGGCTGCCGTCCCCCTGGAGTTCACAGGGGTCCCTGGAGGATGCCCAGGCCCTGGCCGATCGCCTCGGGCTCGACCTGCAGACCGTGCCGATCGCCCCGCTGATGCACAGCTTCGATCAGGCCCTGACGCCGGTACTGGAGCAGGAGCCCAGTGGCGTGACGGCGGAGAATCTGCAGTCGCGCATCCGCGGCACGCTGTTGATGGCCCTGGCCAATCAGCAGGGACGGCTGCTGCTCTCCACCGGCAACAAATCGGAACTGGCGGTGGGCTACTGCACCCTCTACGGCGACATGAACGGCGGCCTGGCGGTGATCGGCGATCTGTACAAGACCACCGTGTTCACTCTGTGCGACTGGATCGACAGCCCCGAATCAGCAGGCTGCCGCCAGGATCTGGGCCTGCCGCCCGATGGCGAACTGATCGGCAGGGCGATCCGCACCAAGCCCCCCAGCGCCGAGCTGCGCCCCGATCAGAAGGACAGTGATTCGCTGCCCGACTACGCCGTGCTCGATCCGCTGCTGAGGCGGATCATCGAGGGGATGCAGACCCCCGAACAGCTGATCACTGGAGGAGCCGATCCGGCCCTGGCTGAGCGGGTTCAAGGACTGCTGCGCCGCGCCGAGTTCAAGCGTCGTCAGGCGCCGCCGGTGCTCAAGATCAGCAGCCGTTCGTTTGGAGGCGGGTGGCGGATGCCGATTGCGGGGGTGGGGTGAAATGAAGAGGCCTCATCTGGGTTCGATGACTGAACTCGTAACCCAGATGAGCCTGCCGACTCATGCGCTGACAGGATTGGTGCGCGACACCTGGATGCGCTTTCGCATTTTACGGCTGGCACTGAAGGCGACACCTGCTCCAAGAATGGGCAGCGGCCCAGGTACAGGCGTCGCCCCGGCAAGGTCGGCAACGAGGGGGCCACCAGGAGAAGTGAAAGGCAAAGCAGAAGCCGCCCCAGTGGCGGTGTTAATCGAATACCAATTGCCGGCTGCATTAGTGGCAAAGAGGGTGGGGCCTCCACTAAAAGCAATTTGGACGTTTTCTGATAAGCCAGTTGAAACAGGATTGATAATGGGAGAAAGTGTTCCACCGTTGGTGAAATTTTGGATATTGTATTTGTAGAAAAGTCGATCATTTGCGGTAACGCCATACAGGCCGCCAGCGCTATCAATTGCAATGTCTCCATAGGCACTTGTGGCGATCGAAGGAGCACCACCGAGCGTCATGGAATCAGGGAGGAAATTATTAAACTGCCCTGCAGTAGGAAGGGCACCGTTGTATAAGATAGGGATCTTGTAAATGGTATTGGTGGTATTCTTGATGGCATAAATAGAGCCATTGAAGAAAGCTGCACCAGCAAGACCATTGTTAGTACTGGTGGCAGTATTAACTGTGTTGCTCAATGTGCCAATCGTGCCCCACTGGGGAGTGCCGCTAGCTAGTGAAACATAGTTAACTTTGATTGCTCCGTTGTTGACTGGAGTTCCGTTGGTGCCGCTAAAGTTGTTATCGAAGAAAAAGATGGTTTTGTTGGCGGCATCGTAAGAAAATCCATTGACCGAAGCCTGAGTGCAGGCTGCAGCAGAACAAACAAGACCATTGTTGGAATTGCTTGAACTGGAAAAAGTGGCCGTATTTGATGCTACTGTGTAAGTGGTAAGTTTGAATGGTTGGCTGGTTCCTTGAGCTTCAATAGCATAAAATGTACCTGAAACAGAAGGTACCGCTTTTGCGGGCTGGCCAAGTGCCGACATGGCAATGCAGCTTGCGAGGGTGCCAGCTGCAATCAGCAGATGATTCTTGAGCTTCGGAGACGCCATTGATCTTTCTACTCTCGATCTTATGCTAGCTCATGCATTGCACTGCTGAGGTGTCCTGTCAGAAAATTCACGTGCAGGACGTGGCTGGGGCGGCTGCTAACGGGTCTCATTCTGTGTCCAATGGTATGCGTGGAGGTCTTGAGGGCTCTGGTTCATCCCCGCGAGATCTCGTCAAGGCTGCTGGTGTGAGCTCAGGTAGGAGCACCGGTCTTCTCTCTGTGTCCAAAAGCGCCGTTGCAGGTGTCCAAAAGCGCCGTTGCAGCAGCCGATCTCGATCAGATCGGCTTTCTCAAGGCCATTCCAGATCAACGGATGCGGAGTGAGCTGCAATTCCCTCGTCTGCTGAGGCTGCCAGGGGCGGAAAGTCCTGCGCTTCTACATGCCCATTATCTTGCCAAGATCCATTGCAGTCACAGGGATCTGGGCAGATTCGGTGGGGGCTGTGGAGAACGCGGCTGCTGATCTATGCGCAACAGCCTCCTACTTCAGCTTTGGGAGGACCTTCTGGTCGAACATCGTCAGCCGTTACTGGGAATTGGCATCGTAGGCGGCCCTGCACCAGCGGGCTACCTGCTCAGAAATAGGCCCGCTTTCGGCAGTTGTACCCGTTCAGGGGGCGGAAAAGTCCAGCGCGAACTAAAGCCCTGCTGAACCCTTGACGGGAGCCTGATTGCCGGTTGCATCTCAGTCAGAGACCACCTGTGATGAGCAGGCCAACTGCCGGGATTCCTGACGCGGGCACCGTGACCTGGGCGACAACGCGGTGGTTGCCGTCGTCCGTCTCAATCGTTGAGCTCCGCGGGGTTTTGCCGTCACAGACCAACTCATTCAGACCGTCTGGCCCACCTGGGATCTGGCCGATCATCCAGGCCTGGAGCACCTGGCCGAACTCCTGCAGATGAGTCTTATGCACAGGTAGAGGAAGGTGGTATCCGACGGCCAGCGCTTGAGGGCCAGGCCCTGCGCTTGGTTCAGTACCTCCCAAGGTCTGCCTAAAAGTGTGACCATGTCGAGCTCAATCTAGTTAGGGCTTCCTGAGAAAGTGAGAGGGAGGTCAAGCTGTCAAAGAGCCGAGCCTGAGTGAGGCGGAGACTGGCCGTTCATGTGGGGCTGAGATGAGTGCTCACACACACGAATGGGGACCCCTTGCCTGGTTGATTGCACAGGAGAAGTTGCAGCCAGGACGCAAAAAGAACAAAAAGAAGCTCCAGCAGCTTCTCGAGGTTCATCACCAGAATATTGAGTGCAATGGTTGAACCCTGGGTCACAGCGAGCTTCTCACGAATCAGGCCCAGTCCAAAACGCCTCTTGCCTTGGCCGATCTTGCCTTCAACGGCATTCCTTTGGCGCTGGTCATCGATGAACTGCTGCTTCTCGGCAGCCACCAATTCAGGATCGTTCTTCGGCCGTCCAAGTCGCGGGCCACTCAAACGGATTCCATGGCGCTGGCAGAAGGCACGGTTCGATCTTGTGCGGTAGATCTGGTCAGCACAAATCACCATCGGATAGTGACCATGGCGACGCCGATAGGAAATCGCTTGACCCTTGAGGTCTTCTCCTTCGTTGTAGGGGTCATAACTCAGGCGATCGAGGAAGGTGAATCCCTCGCCGGTGACAGAGATTGAGATCTTGGCTCCGAACTCAACATTGCAACGAGCTTTCCCGCGGACAATCGGCCTGATATGTGCCTGGCAGAGGCTGACGATGCGATCTGGGATGCTTCTGCTGTCTGCGTGATAGAGAATAGTCTGCTGGCGGACCAGCTCGCTGATCACCAGCAACTTCCGGTAGATATGCCGTCCGGCGGCCAGAAGGCTGCCACCACAGGCGATCAGGGCGTCAACGCTTGCCAGATTCCGCTTGAGGTGACCAAGCTGCTGCTTGATCGCTTTGCGGATCTTGCTGATCCTTGGCTTCTTCTTTTTGGCCACTGCAAGAAACTGCTGCCTCGCCTTTTTGCGGTGTGTACGCGGCTTGTAGCCGAAGCGTTCCCTGACCTGGGGATGCATCGCATCAATCAGGATCTCAGTCACCTCCCTGGCTTCATTGAGCAGGGATAGATCGGTGGGATGACGGATATCCACCGGCGCACAGGTGGCATCGATCAAGAGTGAACCCTGATTCGGCTGCTTCTGCAAGGATGGCTTTGGTTGGTCGGGAGGACTGGTCGATCCGCCACTGCCGTCGTCATCCCCTGTGCCCTGGGGATCTGATGAGCGAATCATTTTCAGGCCGTGGCGCACAATCCTTTCATTGCATTCATTCACAATCGCTTCTGGCAAGCGCTTGCGGAAATACACCATCATCGATGGATCAAACGGCGCCGAAGACTGGAACGCTTCCAAGCCAATGAAAAACTGGAGATAGGGGTTTTCCTTGATCTGCTCCACCAGTTCTTCATCCGTGAGCCCGAGACGGGTCTTGATGATCAAGGCACCCAGTGCCATGCGAAAGGGTTTTGCCGGTGCTCCAAAGCCCTTACAGAATTGCGCTGCGTAGTCGTCCTCCAGTTCATCCCACGGAATGAGCTCAGCCAGCTTGATCCACCGATTATCACCGGAGAGTTTGCCGCCAAACGGCAGGAAGAAGTCTTCGAACGAGAGCTGATAACGATGCTCACGCCGATACATGTGGAAAACTCCGGACCGCTTTTGGGCTCAGATCAGCCCTTTCACGCACATTTTACCGTCAGAAACTGCCGAGATCCATTGCACTGCAGTGGATCTGCCCTTATTCAGGAAGCCCTAGTTACCACGCCTTCCAGGCCAGCATTCCTTGGATGTCGTAGGGCAAGTCCCGGAGCCCTTGCCGGATCGAGCGGTAGCCACCACGCAGCAGGTTCATTCACGATGGTCTGCAAGAAGGCAAAGACCGCTGCCCCGAGGCGGTTGGCGAAGCGGTGATCGTCCTCACCCAGCTTGGGAATCACGAGCCATCAGGGCCCACTTGGCTCTACAGGGGCTGAAGCCCGAGTAGGCAGCTCAACAGGAAGCTGCAGCATGACCACACCCACCCACTCTCATAAAGCCTGGACCAATAAAGGAGATCACATCACTTTCGCCAAACACTTAACGGGCTGAAGGCGAGGCGGTGTGATAAGTCCACCGCAGTCCGAGATTGAAGTCGTACGCATAAGCATCACAGCGTCGTCAGCTCAGCGATTAATAGTGTGATGCCTCCGCTCTTTGGTCGGCTTAATAATAAAATCTTCCCAGCATGGCTTGCTGTCTATTTCAATTTCATGAAACCACAGATTGCCGTACAGCTGTGTCCGCTGAGTGCGCAGATGATCATAACTCGCCTTGATAGCGTGCAGTGATGAATTGGTAGGCGCAAATATGATTATCGAATTGTTTTTCGTCTGCCTAAACACTGTATTGCACCAGTCCCAGGGAACCCAGCATCGGTCCTGCATTGGGTTGCCTTCCCAATAACACTGGATGTATCGAAACTCATCTTTAAAGACCATGTATTGAGTGTGATAATTAATGAGCTCGCTATCGCCGGAGGGATTAATGTTGACCATGTACGTTAGGGCTTTTCTTCGGATGTCCGGATGTGGGCTGATCTCGTAACCGTCCAGATATTTGTGTAACCCTGAATCCCTGAATGTCAGACCATAATTAACGTCAAACTTCTTGGCGCATGAGGAGAAAAAGTATTCTGACCCGAAAAAGTGAACTAATGAAGTGAGCAAACTAGATTCAATTTTGCGCATTCGATAGGTGATCCCAAAACCTTCGCAAGTTGTTACATTGCCACATTCCTGAATATTCTTTCGTGATCTCCAGCTTAGATAAGTCTTCTCGTCTGTTGTGCACCCCGGGAATTCTATTGCCTCGTATCCGGCATCGGAAAGAGATCCAAGGAGTTCAACATCGCCTGTCGATCTTGGGAGATTAATTTGCGGCTCGTTTAGAATGCCGTCAAGGTCATGGGGCTCAAGGATGTTCTCAATATACAAGTGTGGAAATGGAAATTTCTTTATCGGAGTCGAATTGATCTTTTCTATGATGTAGGCAAAGCGACTCATCTTAGGGGCGCATTGATTTGGCGATTTTAGCACAATGCCCATGATCAGCGTGCATGGTCATCGACTGAAACTCTTTCTGTAACGCTCCTTGGAGCGTAAGCGATTCTGCTGCGCCTCACCATCTCGCGAGAGAATGGCACTGTGGTCGCAGATGTGACGAGTCCCTATGTCCAGTAGGCTATAGATTATTGGAGATTATGCGCATTCCACGGCCCAAATGCTCACCAAGCTCGAATGCTCTCTGGCTGAGATGGAGGCAGGTATGCCTCGGAATTCGCTGGTCGTAGTAACGTCATTTTTCCCACGACGAGCTACAGGGTGGCTGCAGGGCCTATGAGAAGTCAGGCAGGGCTCAGTGCCAACCTAGTCCCCTGGTGATTGGCTAGAGCTCACCGAAGCGGAAGTCATTCAAGGCAATCCTGGCTAGTACGAATGGGATCTGATCGATGTTGACCTTGCAGCCGGTATGGAAGCCTTCTCGGCGCTGGGTGTCGCGTGCGCAGTGCCAGGGGTCTTTAAATCTCCATCAATCACGACTCGGCTGTAGCCGAGCATGGTCGCTGATGTGCAAGCTACTGTAGTGGTAACGGGTTTCGGTTACACGCTCGCAGTCGCGACTCCTCTAGCAGCGGACTGTGAGAAATGTGACACGATTGGGGAATTTTAGGCCAACCACTCTGGGGGTGTTCATGCCCAGCAGATCACTGATCTTCGATCAGCACGCCCAACAGGGAAGGAAGCAGCACCCATCCGGGGACAGATGGCATGGGCAGGCTGAAATGGCTTGCTGCGCCTTTATCGGCAACAAACTCCTATGATACGAATGGGTTTCAGCTGACGTCCATCTTGACTGTATATGGAATCAGAACTGCCAGCCAACTCTCTACTCAACTTGAGTGCAAATTGTGCCCTTGCTAGCACACATGCGTTTAACTATGGCAGATCGTCGAGCTAAAACAGGCTTAATTATTGCATGTAGTCTGCTGATCCGCTATGCACTAAAGCCACTCATTCCATTGCCTTGCGACTGTCTATTAAGGCTCGAGACAGCGTATTGCGTTTATTCACGTGATTGCGAGACTTATACGCCATTGGCTATCGGACGACTATTCGAGTTGTATTATTATCGTCAATCCTCTAGGTGGCCTTAATTCATTGGTTGCGCCAACACACTGCATGACCCCATCTCTTTTATTGATTGCTTTTTAAGTCGATCCCACGATCTGTACAATGACCTTATCACCTGAGTCGGGTATTGAGTCTTCGAGCTCTACCCCTAATTGCATAAAGCTATGCATTGTCAGTCATGGCGGCTCAGGCTCCACCATGCTAATTAACTTTCTGGGAAGCTATACGCAAACCAATCAGCCCAATAGCATGCACGATGGCTTAAAGCATTGCAACTCTCCAGATCATCCGATGCTGGCAAGATTAAATCCAAATAGATATATCTACTGCTACGATGATCCCCGAGTGACCGTCCTATCTCTATTTAGGCGAAGGCTTGCCGAGGGAATGCAGTTCAAGCTCCGTCACTTTTCAGATGATATTGTCCATTATCGACTTCTTGCTGAAACTCTCAAGCCCAGGGTTCGGAGTCTCGCGGATTTCTTCGATCTAGGGTATGACTGCTTTGGTATTAATGCTTTCTGGCAGAATTGGACACATGGGCCTGTCGGCCGCCCTATCTTGTATGTTAGGTATAGCCAAATCTGGGAGTCTCTGCCTCTCATACTTGACTTTGCTGGTGTGGATCAGCAGTATTTGTCTAAATTCCCAAAGCGCCAAGTTCGTGCATCAAATCTTTCCGATATCACAGAAGAGCAGTTTCGAATATTAGATCGCATCTACGGGCAAACTGTTGCTGAGATGTCGCGCCTGCCCGCGTGCTACCAGCTCTAAACATCGCCACCAGTGGTGTTTTGGTTAACCTTCGTGCAGTGCCTTTGATTCTGTAATATTCATGTTTTAGTTGCACATCTAAGATTCGCTAGCATGCTGTTCTCGCCCGCGCCCGGATCACTCGGCGAGAAGAACGACTTGCCGAATCGAATGGCCTCCATTCTACTTTGTCCGCCATGGCATCTCAGGAATTAGTCACTGAATTTTGAGCTTCATCGCACAGCCCTGGCTACGCCGGGGCTGTGGCCCAGGGGCTTTGCACCACTGTTGGGGACGCCAGCTTCCGGTTCCAGCGATCTCACCAGTAGGAACCGAGAACAGCTACTGGATGAGGGGCAGGCAAGCGTCCTGGCTGACTTCCTCATGGCGGTTGGAGCCCAACATCGATCGGGCTTGGTGCCGACGCCGGAGAGCTTCAGTGGCTCAGCACATCCGAGGCGGTAACTGCCAGGAAAGATGACGCCCCTGCCGCCGTTCAGGCAGCCATCGCCAATGTAGCCGGAGTGATGCCGTTTTCTGGTGGTGGCGGATTGATCCAGACCACCTCCGGTTGATGCCAACAGCGAATGCTGCGGCTCCAACGACGCGGGTGCAGCTGGCGGGCCTGTTCGTAGACCTCAGCCCGTTGGCGAGCAATGGAGACAGCCCGGCCGGTGTGTCGCTGAACAGGTGTCACGAACCGGATGCCGCTGTGGCGGTGCCGCTCGTTGTACCAGTCCACGAACGTCATCACCCAGCGGCAGGCGTCGGCCTGGCTGGGGAAGGGGCGCCTTGGGTAGTCCGGCCGGTATTTCACCGTCCGGAACAGCGACTCCGAGAAGGGGTTGTCGTTGCTCACCCTCGGCCTGGAGAAGGATCTGAGCACACCCAGCTCCTCCAGGCGGCTTTCCAGCGTGGCGGCCCGCATGGCATTGCCGTTGTCGGCATGGAGGATCAAGGGCTGAGGGCGTCGGCGACTGATGCGCTCCCGCAGGCAGGCTCGGCTGACGAGATCAGCCGCGATCTGGGCGTCTTCCCGTTCAGCGACATCCCAGGCCACGATCTTGCGGCTCCATACATCGACCACCAGATAGAGGTAGAGCCAGATGCCCCGGACTTGGTGGGCAGGTAGGTGATGTCCCAGCTCCAGACCTGATTCGGCCCGTCAGCCCTCAAGCGCGGAACAGGACGCGGCTCCTGCGGAGGGCGGGCTCGGCCGCGGCGGTGCGCCTGCCCATGGGCGTGGAGCACGCGGTAAAAACTGCGCTCTGAACCGATGTAGAGCCCCCTGTCCGCCAGTATCGGCACGATCTGTCCCGGCGGCAGAGCAGCAAATTCCGGTTCGTTGCAGGTCAGCAGGATCCGCTGACGCTCCTCGTCCGTGAGGCGATGAGACACGTGGCGTGGACTGCCTTTACGGCGATCCAGGCCGCCCCCATCACCGGTGAACTGACGCCTCCAGCGCTGCAGGGTCGTCAGACCCACGCCCAGCAGCTCGGCGATCTGGCAGGCCCGTGCGCCAGCTTCCATACCGGCATCGAGGATGTCCAGGGCCTTGCGCCGATCCTCGGGCGAGGTCAATCCGCCTCGTCCTCTCCCCAGTAAGCCTGGATCTTTTTTGAGGCGATCAGCAGTGCCGCCGCCTCCGCCAGGGCTTTGTCCTTGCGGCGCAGCTCCTGCTGCAGGCGTTTGATCTCCCGCTGATCAGCCTGGTGGCGCTTCTCGAGGTCCTTCTGCTCGGCCATCGTCAGCAGCGGCTGTGCGTTGGCATCCTCGGCCGCCTGTCGCCAGCGGTCCACCTGCTCGGGGAACAGGCCCCGCTCGCGGCAATAGGCCGCAAGCTCGGTGCCGTTGAGCCCCGCAGTCTCCAGGACCACGGTGAACTTGTCGCTGGAGCCCCAACCCTCGGGATCCTTCTGGCTGGCGGGCACCACCTCCCCCTGCAGGCGCCAGGCCTTGCGCCACTTGTAGAGGGTGATCACGTGGATACCCAGCTCGGCTGAGATCTGGGCCACGCTCTGCCGGTGCGGCGGCCCCATCCGACGACGGACATCAGCCTTGACGGCCTCGCTGTAACGACGCATCGCTCTGTTCCATCAAGCCCCCTGGTGGTGAAAGTGGTCCCGATGGAGAGGCGTCATCTTTCCTGGCAGAGGGGGAGGCCCGCAGTGATAGCTGCGCGGGGGACTTATGGGCAACACGCTTTTCGCCAGATGAGTCTCAGTCCACATGAGAACCAGCATAACGACACACTGTCTTGCGGATTATCTCATTTGCAATGACGTATGATCTTTTGTCGGCATGATAATTTCTTGGCTGTACCTCCCAATCTGATTGCCATTGGTCCATGAGTCGACGCCAACGATCGCTCCCGAAAGTCGCTGTTATTACTCCGTATCTGCGCAAAGATCTTGACTATCTAAGGCAATGCCACCAAAGTGTTCTTGATCAAGAGGAAGCTTGTTGGCATGTGATTGTCGCAGATGGTGAATCGATTGATGAAATTGATCACTGGGATGCGCACCATGTCGTGCTGCCAGTTCGCCATCATGATATTGGTTCTACTCCTCGCTTGATAGGTAGCTTCCACGCCATCGGACTTGGCGTGGAGGCAGTCGCTTTTCTGGATGCTGATAACTGGTATGCTCCCAACCACATCAGCGGACTGCTCACCGCGCTCCGCGCGAAGAATGCTTCCTTTGCGTCCAGTAATCGTCTTTTGTGCCGCGTTGATGGGACAGCGATGGCATCCTGTCCCATCACTAATCCCTCCCGTTTTATCGATACGAACTGCATGCTCTTCGGCCGTGGTGCATTTCACTTGTTGCATCATTGGGTGTTGATGCCTGACTACGGTCACCTCATTGGAGATCGCATTATGTTGTACCATCTTCGTCAGTCTGGAGTATCTCATGTGCACTTAGACAGCCCAAGCGTTAATTACCGCTGCGGTAAGGAAGGGCTTTATCACCTACTCGGTGAAGCGATTCCCGAAGGAGTGAGTCAGCGTCCCGATTATGAACGCTCCTTTCAGAGGTGGATTAAAGATGGTTTTCCGCCCCTCTGATAAGACTAGGGTCTCAATGCTTCTATAGAAATAACTTGTCATGATATGCAGCTTTTATTCTGGAGTTATGGTTAAACCTATTTGCTCAGTGATCAATCCATTAGCTCGCGAATAATGATAGCGAGTGGAGCCCGTACTCCTTCCTTCCAATCGTTCGTATCCTATCAGAAATTATCCGATCCTACGCCTTATCACCCTATGGATATTCAACCTCAAGGCAGGTCCGACACACAACTCACGCGGGGCGATGATCTTTTTGTGAATGTTCATATGTTTTGGGCTTATGGTGACTTTTCGACTTTGGAGCGGTTGGCCGCGACAAGCTTTATTCGCCATGGTTATCATCTAACTATATGGACATATGGAGATATCAAGAATATTCCAGTAGGCGCCAGTCAGTGTGATGCAAGAGAGATCGTTCCCGAAAATCATGTCTTTGTATGTGGCCGAGGCTCCTATGCAGCCTTTTCAGATTTATTTCGCTACACACTTCTTTCGCAAAGAGGTGGCCTGTGGTCCGACACTGATGTGATATGTCTGATACCAATGAGTCAGTTTATGGAGAATCATAGTCTCCCTTTTGTGGTTCAGGAGATGGTTAGTGAAACGGCCCTACAAGTCAATAACAATCTGATTTATCACCCAAGCCCAAGCGCAGGTGATCTCGTCGATCTAGCCTGTGCGATCAGCCAGCGGTTTAAGCCTGAAAAACTGAAGTGGGGTGATTGTGGACCGAAGTTGTTAACAGCTCTGGTCAATACATATCCACATCTATCACCACTAACTATGCCCCCTAGCTTTGCAAATCCAGTTGCATGGAATAATTGCCCTCATCAACTCCTAGATGAGACAGCTGTGCTCCCTCAGGAAACACGGTTTCTACATTGCTTCAATGAGATGTGGCGCCGATCAGGCGTTGATAAAGACATGCGATATCCGTCTAATTCTATCTTGGGGCGCCTTTGCTCTGAGCTTCAGGACTTCTTTTGACGAAAGCTGGCGATTCGTGGGTAAAGTCACAAGCGTAACGGTACATAATAAGTGGAGCTTGGATTTCAGCGATCGAACTATTTGGCGCTGAGAAATGCCATCACTCTTCTTCTGAAGGCTTCATTTGCTGCAACAGCAAGCTGCAAGTAGCGAGAAGTCTTGCTGGGCATTTCAGTGAGTCTTGTCTTTTCGATCGTTGCCTTAAGATTGGATGGACTTGTGTAAGCCACGGGCCATGGGTAATGATAATGTGCACTTGAAAAAGGCACACAGATGACGCGTTTGCCTAAGAGGCTGCCCCAATACATGCCATGGTAGCTATTTGTAACCAAGATGTCCGTCTTGGCAATAAACTCTATTGCGGCAGATGGCTTGCACTTCCTGTTTATCAGTCGTTTATAGGGTAAGCCTGGGCCAAGTCTGACGTCATTATGCTCAAAGATCGAAATTCCGTGGCCTCGGCGCCATCCATGACTGGCAACGAATGACTCAATGAGTTTGCAACTGGCACACGGTACGAATTGTAGGCTATCTGTAAAGGTGCGAATGCCTACTAGATGCGACGGAGAGAAATCATCTCTGCCAAGAGGGGGGCCTGCTTCTTCTAGAGGCAAGTAGCCTTTGATGCGATTCTCATGACGGCGCTCACCTACACCCCACCAGATGACCTTGCTCGGCTTCCTTTCAAGAAGTCGTGAGCGATAGAGATCAAACCATGGCATCATCAGCCCACCTCCACCAACAATGACGTGATCGCATCTTTCGATTCTATTGATAGCGTCTTCACTGCAGATATCAGCAATCACGTGCGCCCCCCATTCCCAGTAACGGTAAGGACCTGAGAGATAATCGCCAATATTCCGGTCAATACGATGAATAAACCATAGTCGGCTCATGGTCGCAAAACCTCGTTTGAGTATGCTAGTTCTTTTTGAGCCTTAGACAGCTCATAGACATAGTCTGAAAGCGAGGTCAGTTCCGCTTTACAACCCTTTGCTTGCCGTCCAAGTTTTATCACCTCTTCGGAGCTGAGTAAGTCAGTGATTGCGGAAGCTCCTCGGACAGCAAGTCTCTCATGCTCAAGTATCCTTATCTTGGATTCTCCAAGTAGAGTCCGAAGGCGAAGGCACTCGAATTTATGTGATACAATGCGTGCTAGGCAAAGTCTGTCTAGAGAAAGAGCTTCGATGTCTGTTTTGCAATTGACTCCAAAGAATCTATTTGGATATTCAGCGGCGATGGCACCATGCCTGAGTCGTTCATACCACTTAAGAACGCCTTGATCCTTTAACATGCTGGCAAGAATCTGTTCGTTTGGGCGCCAGGGAAAAATGAAGATACATTCGGGAAACATCATCGAAAGCGATTCGACAAACCACAGCAATGGATAGCTTTGGTCAATGTATACATGACCTCTTTCGTTGGCTTCTCGATACTTCGTGGCAATTGTTGAGTAAACTCTCTCGTTAAGCGGACATCCTGAAATGGCTGCTAGCGCTGTTGGCTCTAGAGTCTTAGGATCTTCGACGCCGCCCATTAAGTCTGTTGCGGCTTCAAAGCTGCACATTGTTCTGCAGAGCAAATGTGCTTCGCTTCTTTCCGTGGCAACTATAAAGACTGACTTCATGATCTCAGCGCTTCACTTCTTGAGGATAGGCGGAATTATTTTGCTTATTTTGGCTTTCCCGGGTGACTTTCTCTCTGCTCGTGTAGATGCTGCTGGAATGCTTCCACCATTGAATTGCGTTGATGTTATGGGGCGCTTCTTTTGTTCGCATCTATTTTGCTCAGTCAGCTTAACTGTAGCACGATAGCTGAGAAGGCTCCTGCCATCTCAGCCTCACGGAAAACTCACCTGATGAGACTCATGCCATTAGCTTGATGGCGAATGGCTCCGTAGATGGTTCAGGGTAGATGAATCATGAGACACGGACCCTTATCTGTCGCTGTTAGCACACGGGTTGCGCCTGGCGGAATCGCGACCTCACTTGTCCCAACCGCCGCTTTCTGCAGTGGTTCTCTCTGAAGGTCTTTCTCTGGGAGATCACTGAAGCGCGGTTGCGACCCGTTTCCCGTATTCTGGTTTTGTCTCTGCTTCTGGTGGCGGTTGTCGTGATCCTCAGACGTTGCCATCGCCTGCGGGATCCATATCGTTTTGCCTATCCGTCGACTTCGGCTTGGTGTCCATTGGAACTGGGCCAGGCGTTGCTTGTCATGTATCTAGTGGTCGGCATCCATGTCGACAACGGTCTGCTGGGCGTTTGAATATTTGCAGCCGGGGTTTGATCATTTTGTTTTGCACTCGCGATTGCCGCTTTATAATGAAGCTGTTTGCGCGATGTATTGCGTCTTGGGCTTTTCTGCTGAAGAGTCAATGTTTGCCATGCAAGTCTGAGTGTCATGGCTTTTCTATCGCTCGTCTTCTGCTGGCATCTAGTCTTTATTGCAGCAGCGTATTGTTTTCATGCCATATGCCTTTTGCTCCTGCGAATTCTATGGGTGCCTTACCGTTGCATCGTGGGTATACTTTGCCACCGACCCTCCCTTCTGGCTTGCGTGTTGTGCTTGAGAACCTCTCTGGCGAGATGCCACTTGTTGCCACTTTGCTGTGTCGCAATGAGATCGATATTATCCGAGCCAATCTTGACTTTCACTTTGCTCTGGGTGTAGACGCTTTCATTGTTACCGACAATGCATCGATTGATGGCACTTATGAGCTTTTAGAGGCCTACGCCGAGACCCGCCCATTGATTTTAATACGAGAATCAGAATTAACTCACGATCAAGGGCGCTGGGTCACGACTATGGCGGCTCTTGCACAAGCAGAATTTGGTCCATGCTGGTTGATTCATACGGACGCTGATGAGTTCTGGCTTCCCGATACGGGCAATCTGCGCAACTATTTCATGGCTGTGCCATCTGCCCTGCAGGCGTTAAGTGTGTCACGGAATAATATGCTACCGCCTTTGCCTTTCAGTTCTTCCCCGGAGTCTATTTTCTATTTGAGCATGATCATACAAGATACGCAGTCGCTCAATTCCCTGGGTCGCCCCCTGCCCGGGAAGATCTGTCATCGCTCACATCAATTCGTCACGGTGGGAGATGGTAATCATCATATCTCTATTGATGGGGCCGTGATTCGGCCTGCCTCTGCGGAAGG
This sequence comes from Synechococcus sp. CBW1004, assembly GCF_015840715.1. Taxonomy (NCBI): domain Bacteria; kingdom Bacillati; phylum Cyanobacteriota; class Cyanophyceae; order Synechococcales; family Synechococcaceae; genus Synechococcus; species Synechococcus sp. CBW1004. Next base: position 3,473,997 of record NZ_CP060397.1, read on the forward strand.
ACTTCAAATTATTCATTATCCCGTGCGCAGCCTTTCTCAATTAGAGCGTAAGATTCGTGATGGCTCTGCGGCTTTGGCTCGCAATCCTGATCTGCCGGCTTCGTGTGGTGCTACCTGGAGGGTGCTGGGTGAGACGCTTCGTCGTGAGGGGACTCTGATGCCTTATTACCAGTCGCTGATCCCATCAAAGGATGAGCTTTCTTCGCTCATTGCCTCAGGTCGCTACCGATATCAGTTGCGAGTTCGGGACATCATTGAGGCTGCTCGGACTTCTTGACTTGATCATCTTGCTTTGAAGTTGTTGGCGTTTTGCGTTGTTGTCTTTCTGCTTGTTTCTGGTAAGGCGTATCGGGTTGCGCATCTTTGTTGTGATGAGTTTTGAGTTTTCGTCTTCGGGTGTCAAGATTGCATGTTCACTGATTCCCTTCATCGCTTTGCTGACCTGATAGGGCGCCAGCGTTCTGATGTCTGAAGTGCATCTTATCTGCTCTGCCGCTGTAGGATTCCTGGATATGCACGACTGGATCAATGGGTATTTCGCTCCCTCCCATGGCATCCATCGGCGTCCCCACCGAGATCAAGCGCGACGAGCAGCGGGTGGCGCTCACCCCAGATGCCGTCCGTGAGCTGGTGGGCCAGGGGATGGAGGTGCGCATTCAGGAGGGTGCCGGCCTCGGTGCCGGCCTGACTGATGAGGCCTATCGCGCTGCCGGCGCCCGGCTGGTTAGCCGCGAGCAGGCCTGGGATGCCCATCTGGTGGTGAAGGTGAAGGAGCCGCAGCCCGAGGAGTTCACCTTCCTGCGGCCCGATCTGGTGCTGTTCACCTACCTGCACCTGGCCGCCTATCCCCATGTGGGCCGTGCCCTGCTGGAGGCCGGGACCACCGCGCTCGCCTACGAGACGGTGCAGCTCGAGGACGGCAGCCTGCCCCTGCTGGCGCCGATGAGCGAGGTGGCGGGACGCCTGGCGGCCCAGGTGGGTGCCCGGCTGCTGGAGAAACCCCAGGGCGGCCGCGGTGTGTTGATCGGCGGCTGCACCGGTGTGCAGCCGGCCCGCGTGGTGGTGCTCGGCGCCGGCAGTGTCGGCTGGAATGCCGCTCGCCTGGCCGCCGCCATGGATGCGGAGGTGTTCCTGCTCGATCGCTCTCCCCAGCGCCTGCGTGAGCTGGAGGCCGACCGTCGCGGCCGCCTGGTGAGCCTGGTGAGCAGCGGCAGCCTGATCGAGCGGCTGGTGCCCACGGCTGATCTGCTGATCGGTGCCGTGCTGCTGCCCGGCGGTCGCGCACCAACGCTGGTGAGCGAGGATCTGGTGCAACGCATGCGCCCCGGCTCGGTGATCGTCGATGTGGCGATCGATCAGGGTGGCTGCATCGCCACCAGCCGCGAGACCAGCCACACCGATCCGGTGTTCACGCTGCATGGGGTGCAGCACTACGCCGTCGGCAACATGCCCGGTGCTGTGCCCTTCACCTCCACCGAGGCGCTGGTCAGCGTCACCCTGCCCTACATCCAGGTAATGGCCGGCCGGGGTCTGATCGAGGCGGTCACCGATCGGCCCGAACTGCTGTCAGGTCTGAACACCGTCGATGGCGCCGTCTGCCATCCCGGTGTGGCAAAGGCCCTGGGGGTGCCCACCCGCCATCCGATGGCCTGCCTGCGCTGAAGGCTGCGGCTCAGGTGGTGGCCGCTGCGTTGCTCAACGGCCGCCGCAGGCTCGCCGGATCGATCCCCTCCCGCAACGCCAGTACCAGCCCGGCGGCCTCGGCGTAGGAGCGGGCGTGCGTCGCCTCCAGGCCCAGGGCCTCGGCCGTGACCTCCAGCAGACAGGGGTTGTCCACCGCGATCAGCGGCACGCCGCGCTCCGCGCAGGCCAGCACCGCTGCCCCGCCCATGGCGCCTGCGGGTGCCACCACGGCACCCAGGTCGCGGCCATGCAGCCATCCCGGACCTGGTGCATCCACGGCCCGCAGATCCGGGGCGCGGCTGAGACCCACCAGCACGCACGGCAGGAAGGTATGGCCCAGCTCCTCGGCAGCCGCTCTCGGGTCGAGATCGGGGTCGAGGGGCGGCGGCTCCAGCGCCGGTGCATGGGCACAGGGGATGCCCAGGTGCTGCACCAGCAGGTGGCTGATCACCGCTTCGGCACCGGCGAGGGCATCAACGCCTGATCCACTCCGGTAGGCCGCCAGGGCCTCGCTGTCCGGGTCATCGGGGAAGCGGGCCACCACGGCGATGGCGGTGGCACCGGCCGCCACCAGCCGCTCACCGGCGCGCAGCAGGGCGTCGGGACGGACGATCGTGCCCCAGCTGCTGCCGCTCTCGGCCAGCTGCAGGCTCACGCCCAGCGGCGCGTCGCTCTGCAGGATCGGCCCGATCCGCAGGCCCAGGCTGGCCCTGCAGGCATCGATCACCTGGCGGTGGCGCAGCAGCAGCTCTGGTTCGATCCCGGCATCGAACAGCACCCCGATGCGCTGGCTGGCGCGGGGGGCCAGGGCCAGCTGCCCGGCCGCGAAGCGATCGAGGGCCCAGCCTTCCACGTAGTGGATGCGCCGGTCGCTCCAGTAGAGGGAGGCTGCATTCATCACGTTGGGATGGGTGATCAGGCAGCCGCTGGCGCCTGCCAGCAAGCGCGCGGCCGGCAGCCCATCACCGGCATAACCGCCCAGCTCGCAGCCGATGCCGGTGGGGATCACCAGCAGGGTGGGCAGGGAAGGTGTCTCTGCCATTACTGCGCCTCGCTACCCGAAGCGTTTCCGTGTTCCTGCGGCCGGGGGGGCGCTGTGTTCGTGGCTGGATCGCCGGCAAGGCCTGCCGCTGCTGCCACGCGGTGCAGGCCGATGCCTTCGATCCGCAGCCCGTGATGTGGATCGATGCCGGTGATCGCCCAGCGCAGCGGCTCGGCGCCCGGATGCCCCAGCGTGTCGAGATGGCCGGCCATGGCCAGCTGCAGCTCGCTCAGGGAGGGGGGCGATCCAGGGGCGCCGGCGCGCGGAGAGGCACCTTCGCAGGGTTCCGGGTGATCCGGATCGGCCCCGCTCAGGCCTGCAGTACCCGCAGGTGGCTCCTGCGGGCCCGCATCACTGTCACGCTCGGACGCCATCCGGGTCTCGGTGGTGCAGGATCCGCCGTCAGTCCCCACCGGTCGGCTGCCGGGCTGGAGCCAGAAGGCAAAGGGAATCAGCCTCAGCGCCTGCATCCCTGGAGGCAGAGCGCTGGTTGTTGGATCGGCGTGGCCGAGGGCCGCTCGTTCACTTCTGGTACTGGCCGAACTGGGCCTCGTACAGGGCATCCTCCTGGCCTGCCAGCACGTCAAGGTCGCTGCGGGGATAGGCGACACACAGCAGCGCGTAGCCCTGCTCCTGCAGCTCCGCCTTGACGCCCATGGCGTCGGGCTGATGCACCGTGCCGCTGCGCACCATGGCGGCGCAGGTGGTGCACACCCCCGAGCAGCAGGAGCTCGGCAGCATCACCCCGGCCGCCTCGGCGGCCGCCAGCACCGTCTGATCGGCGCGGCCGCCGAAGCTGTGTTCCACCCCGTTGATGGTGGCCTTGATCTGGAAGGTGGGCGCGTCGGACACCGGGTTGTCGTCTCTGGGGACCATCTTCCCTGACCGCGGGGTGAACGGCCTGCGGCGCCGGGGTCGGGAGCGCCCGTGGGGCACCGATCAAGGCGCGATCCGCCTCGCAGAGTGCTGCCCCCGGGCTTGCCGCTCGGCCGGCCATGCAGAGCCCGGATCCCGCGGCATCGCGGTGCCGCAGAGACGCAGCAACTCCGCTGCCCCGCCAGCGGAACGCTCGCCGCCTGTTAGAGTTTGTTACGAAAATCTTGACGTGTGCCCAGATGTTCACTCTTGACAGGGCGACACGCATTTTTCCTGAGACCCGCTCGGCCGATGCGGTGCCCGCGTTGACGGCCCGCTTCCAGCTCCTGAGCGCCGAGGATCAGCTGGCGCTGATCTGGTTCGCCTACTTGGAGATGGGCAAGACCATCACCATCGCCGCGCCGGGTGCCGCGCGCATGCAGTTCGCCGAGCCGGTGCTCACCCGCATCCGCGCCATGAACTTCGCGGAGCAGAGCCAGGTCATGTGTGATCTGGCCAATCACGCCAACACCGAGATCGGGCGCTGGTATGCCTCGTGGTCGGTGAACATCAAGCTTGGCTTCTGGTATCAGCTCGGGGTGTGGATGGAGCAGGGCATCGTCGCCCCCATTCCCGAGGGTTATCAGCTCTCAGCCAACGCAGCTGCCGTGCTCACCTCGCTGAAGGTGATCGACAAGGGCCAGCAGATCACCGTGCTGCGTAATTTTGTCGTCGACATGGGTTATGACCCTGACAAGATCGACGCCTCCACGCGGGTGAGCGAGCCCGTGGTGGCCCCTACCGCTCCGGAGCAGCGGGCGAAGGTCTCAATCGAGGGCATCAGCAATGCCACGGTCGAGAGCTACATGAACCTGCTCAACGCCAACGACTTCGACAACCTGATCGATCTGTTTCTGCCCGACGGCGCCCTGCAGCCGCCGTTCCAGCGCCCGATCGTCGGTCGTGAGGCCGTGCTGCGCTTCTTCCGCGAAGACTGCCAGAACCTGGTGCTGATTCCGGAACGGGGCGTGAGTGAACCCTCCGACGGTGGTTTCACCCAGATCAAGGTCACCGGCAAGGTGCAGACGCCCTGGTTCGGAGCCGGCGTGGGCATGAATGTGGCCTGGCGTTTCCTGCTGGATCCGGAGCAGAAGATCTATTTCGTCGCCATTGATCTGCTGGCTTCTCCGGCCGATCTGCTCCAGTTCGCCCGTTGAGCGGATGCCGCACCCTGTCGGCACTGGAGCACACGCCACCCCCCGGTGAGCCTCGCTTCTTTCCGCAGGGTCTTCTCTGGGCGCTGGCGATCGTGACGGCCTGGGTCGTCAGCCTGCTCATGCTCCTGGTGCTGCCGCTTCAGGGGCCAGGGCTGCCGCCGCTGGCGTGGCTGCCGCTGATCCTGATCCGGACCTTTCTGCAGACGGGCCTGTTCATCGTCGGGCACGACGCCATGCATGGCTCCCTGCTGCCCGCATCAACGCGCTGGAATGAGCGGATCGGGCGTCTGGTGCTCGCCCTCTATGCAGGACTGCCCTGGGAGCCCTCCTGCCGCAAGCACCACAACCATCACCAGGCTCCCGGCAGCCTCCTGGATCCGGATCATCAGGGCGCCCGGCCAGGGGGGCCGGTGCGCTGGTACGGGAGGTTCATGGCCTCCTATCTGAGCGTCAACCAGCTGGCCGGCCTGATCGGGGCCTGGCTGGTGGCGCTGCTGCTGCTGCGTCCGCTCACCCCCCATCCGCTGGCAGGCCTGCTGCTGGTCTGGATCCTGCCGCTGGTGCTCAGTTCCCTGCAGCTGTTTGTGGTCGGCACCTATCTGCCCCATCGGCAGGGGGAGGGCCGCAGCGTCGATCGCCACCGTGCGGCCAGCCTGCCGTGGCCGGAAACCCTCTCCTTACTGGCCTGTTATCACTTCGGCTACCACTGGGAGCATCACCGCCATCCCCAGCTGCCCTGGTACAGCCTGCCGGCCGCACGACGGTTGATGACGGTTCCAGGCGGCGGGCCCTCTCCGCTCGCGCCGCTCGTGAGCCGCCGATAGCTTCGCCGCACGCCGATCGGTCAGGACATGATGGACGCGGAGCTGGCCGGCTGGACGGTCGAGGAGCAGGATCTCGCCCGCGCGGTCTTCGAGCGCGCCCACAGCCGAGAGGTGGATGTGCTGATCGACAGATTGCGCCGTCAGGTGTCGGCGCTCTCGAGCGCCGAGCAGATCTGGGAGCTGCATGACTTTCTCAGCCTGCAGCGCCATGCGATCGAGGGGCGGTTGGAGTTCCGCCTTGACGGGCTGCTGTTCGTCTTCGCCGGATTCGTCCGGGACGGGCTGATCAGCCTGGAGGAACTGGAGGGTCTGTCCGGCGACAAACGGGCCAAGATCAGCGCCATGGCTCGCTTCTGAACGTCCTCCGGGAACCCTCCAGGGCCCATCACCCCAGTGCCTGCCAATCGGATGGGTGGGGCGCCAGGTATTCCGGGGGTGTCCCTGCTTCCGACGCCGGCGCGGTCAGTACCAGATCGAGGCTGATCGAGAGGCGGTTGTCGTCGGGATCCTCGTTCTCCAGCACGGCGTGATCGACGCTGGAGGGGAACAACACCAGCCGGCCCGCCTGCGGGGCGACATCGAACCAGGGGGCGTTCCAGCGGGCGGCGGTGGCGGCGTCCGGGCGGATCGGCCCGTCATGGCCCACCGCCAGGCCCGGCACCAGCTCGTTGGGCTGGTGCGGCGGGAAGAAACGCAGGCAACCACTGCGGCCGCTGCCGTCGCCGTTGAGGTAGATCACGGCGCTCAGGTGGGCGTTGGGATGGTGGTGGCGGCCCACCACCTGGCCGAACGCGCTCACCACCGGCCAGCAACGCTGGATGTGCAGGGCGACCCGGGATCGATCGAAGCCCAGTCCCTCCAGGTAGGCATGGGCATGACTGCTCACGGCTGTGAGCAGCGGCGCGAAGACGGGGTGCCGGTGCAGCTGCCAGACACCGTTGAGATCGCCGGTCCAGGCGCAGCCGGGATCGGGATTCGAGGCCGCTCCATCCTGCAGCTCGCCGATCGCCTGCATCTGCAGCGCCGTGTCGAGCGGGTCGCATGGCAGTTGCACCAGGCCCAGCGCCAGCGGGAACAGGGGCTGGAGTTGAAGGGCGCCCCCGGGCAGTGGGAGCGGCGGCGGCGTGGGCATCGGTGGCGGCAGCAGCGCCTGCAGCATTGCGCACGGCAGGGTCGTCGCCTAGCCAACAGAACGGAAACCGCGCCTGCCCAACAAAAAACTGCTCCCCCCGGAGGGAGGAGCAGCTGAGCAGGACCTGGAACCCAGACGAGCCGGTTCGCAGGGGCAGAATCACATCGCGGAGGCGCCACCCACCACTTCCAGGATTTCCTGGGTGATGGCCGCCTGGCGGGCTTTGTTGTAATCGAGCGTCAGCGTCTTGGCGAGTGCCTTGGCGTTGTCGCTGGCGTTGTTCATGGCCGTCATCCGGCTCGCCAGTTCACTGGCGGCGGCTTCCTGGAGGGAGCGCAGCAGCTGGTTGGACAGATACAGGGGCAGGAGGGCATTGAGCAACTGCTCCGGGTTCTGCTCGAACACGAAATCGGACTGCAGCGGTGCCTGGCTGCTCTCCACCTTGCCCACTTCGACGCCAAGGCGGCCGTCGCGGGTGATCAGGCGGAAGATCTCATCGTCCTCCACGGCGATGCCCTGGGGATCGAGGGGAAGCAGGGTCTGCACCACGGGTTGAGAGCTCACCAGGTTGATGAACTTGGTGTAGATGATCTCGACCCGATCGGTGCTGCCGGAGAGGAATTCAGCCAGCACCTCATTGGCGATCTGGTTGGCTTCCGCGGCTGTGGGCACCTGCTCGAGGCCGGTGAAGGTGGCCCGGATCTTGTACTGGGAGGCGCGGTTCTGGAAATAGGTGATGGCCTTGCGGCCCATCAGCACCAGATCCACCTCATAGCCCTGACCCTTGAGTTCAGCGAAACGCTGCTCGGTGCGCTTGATGATGTTGGCGTTGTAGCCGCCACACAGACCCCGATCACCGGTGACCGCCAGCAGGGTGATGGTCTGCACCTCACGCTGATCGAGCAGCGGGGCGTCGGCGATCTCGAAACGCATGCGGGTCTGCAGGTTCTGCAGCACCCGCGCCAGCCTGTCGGCAAAGGGGCGGCTGCGGAGAACCTGTTCCTGGGCCCGCCGCACCTTGGCGGCGGCCACCAGACGCATGGCCTCGGTGATCTTGCGGGTGTTCTTGACCGAACTGATCCGGTCGCGGATCTCCTTGAGATTGGCCATTTAGGGTTGACCTCAGGCTGCGGCGAGCATCGAGGAGGTGACCTCCTTGATGGCGTCCTTGAGCATGGCCTCGGCTTCGTCGCCGAGCTGCTTCTCGCTCATCACCTTGGTGATGAACTCAGGCTTGCTGCTCTTGAGGTACTCGCGCAGTTCACGGGCGAACTGCACCACTTTGTCGACGGGCACGTCATCGATCAGACCCTTGACGCCGGCATAGACGACGGCGACCTGTTCGGCCAGGTTCAGGGGGCTGAACTGCGGTTGCTTGAGCAGCTCGCGCAGACGCTTGCCGCGGGCCAGCTGCTGTTGGGTGGCGGCGTCGAGGTCAGAGGCGAACTGGGAGAAGGCGGCCAGTTCGTCGAACTGGGCCAGTTCCAGCTTCAGGGTGCCGGCGATCTTCTTGATGGCCTTGGTCTGGGCGGCACCGCCGACGCGGCTCACCGAGATGCCGACGTTGATGGCCGGCCGCAGGCCGGAGTTGAACAGGTCGGAGCTCAGGAACACCTGACCATCGGTGATCGAGATCACGTTGGTGGGGATGTAGGCCGAAACGTCACCGGCCTGGGTCTCGATGATCGGGAGGGCCGTCATCGAACCCTTGCCCATGGCGTCGGAGAGCTTGGCGGCGCGCTCCAGCAGACGGCTGTGGCAGTAGAACACGTCGCCGGGATAGGCCTCACGACCGGGCGGGCGACGCAGCAGCAGCGACATCTGGCGGTAGGCCTGGGCCTGCTTGGTGAGGTCGTCGTAGATCACCAGGGTGGCCTTGCCCTTGTACATGAACGATTCGGCGATCGCCGCGCCGGTGTAGGGCGCCAGGTACTGCAGGGCAGCGGCCTCGGAGGCGTTGGCGGCGACGACCACGGTGTAGTCGAGGGCGCCCCGCTCGCGCAGCACTTCCACCACGTTGGCGACGGAGGCGGCCTTCTGACCCACGGCCACGTAGACGCAGACGACGTCCTCGCCCTTCTGGTTGATGATCGTGTCGATCGCGATGGCGGTCTTGCCGGTCTGGCGGTCGCCGATGATCAGCTCGCGCTGGCCGCGGCCGATGGGGATCATCGCGTCGATGGCGGTGATGCCGGTCTGCATCGGCTCATGCACCGACTTGCGCTGGATGATGCCGGGCGCCATCGACTCGATCAGGCGGGTCTCGCTGGTCGCGATCTCACCCTTGCCGTCGATCGGCCGGCCGAGGGCGTTCACCACGCGGCCGAGCATGGCGTCACCCACCGGCACCGAGGCGATCTTGCCGCTGGCCCGAACGGTGCTGCCCTCCTGAATGCCGCGGCCCTCGCCCATCAGCACGGCGCCGACGTTGTCCTCCTCCAGGTTCAGCGCGATGCCTTCGGTGCCGTCCTCGAACTGGACGAGTTCACCGGCCATCACCTGCTCCAGGCCGTAGATGCGGGCGATGCCGTCGCCGATCTGCAGCACGGTTCCGACGTTGCTGACCGAAACCGACTTGTCGTAGTCCGCGATCTGCTGTTTGAGGATCGCGCTGATCTCGTCGGGGCGGATGGAAACCATGGGAGGAATTCCCCGGAGGGGAGGAGAGGGAACGTTGGGAGGGGGAGGAGGAAGCCGGTGTGGCCGGGAAAGACGCGGTGGAGGCGCCTAGCTGACCCTGGCCAGCTCGAGACCCAGGCGTCGGACCTGGCCGGCCAGGCTGGCGTCGATCACCTTGGAGCCGACGCTGAGCACGAAACCACCGATCAGGGCAGGATCCACCTTCTGCTGGATCTCCACCTTGCGGGTGCCGGCCACGACGCGGGCCTTCTCGCCGATCTGGCTCTGCTGCTCTTCGCTGAGCGGCACGGCGGACGTGACGGTGGCCAGCGCGATGTCGTTCTGATCGCGGTAGAGCTCCAGCACGCGGTTGAGCACGTCATCCAGCAGCGAAATCCGCTGGCGGTCAGCCAGCAGACGCAGCAGATTCAGGAGGCTGGGGGCGAGTTCGGAGCCGAACAGCCGTTCGAGCGCGGCTTTCTTGCCTTCGACCTCGAGCACCGGCGAGGACATGGCATGCCTGAGTTCAGGCGAGCTCTCCCACAGGTGGAGCAGCGAGCGCACCTGCTCGATGACCTGCTCGGTTTCGCCACGGCTCTCGGTGACCTGCAGGAAGGCCTCGGCCCAGGGAGAGGTGATGGTGTTGAGGAGCGGCATCAGGCATTCCCCAGGGATTGGATGGACTGGTCGATGAGACGGGTCTGCGCCTCATCATTGAGGCGGCCCGGCAGGGTGGCGAGCGCTTTCTCGATGGCCAGGCGGGCGGCCTCGCGGCGCAGCTGGGCGGTGACGCGGGCGGCCTCGGAATCGAGATCGGAAGCAGAGGCCTGCTTGATGCGGGCCATTTCCTCAACCGTGCGCTTCTCGCTCTCGAGACGGATGGCCTGGGCGCGTGCCTGACCGTCGGCGCGGATCCGCTCGGCCCGGGCCTGGGAGTCGGCCAGGCCGTTCTGCACCTCGGCGAGGGCGGCGGCAGCGGCGGCGAGCCGATCTTCAGCGTCCTTGAGGTCGGCCAGGATCGCGGCCCGGCGACGTTCGAGGATCCCGCCAAGGAAACCGCGCAGGAACCACACAAGACCGGCGATCACGATCGCCAGGTTGATGATGTTGGTCTCGAACGGGTTGAAATTCAGACCGAAACCGCCGTGGGAGCCCAGCAGCGGGACCAGGGGAGACAGGGGGACCATGGTCAGGATGCGGAGAGGAGACGGTCGACGATCTGGGTGGCGAGCTGACTGGCATCGCCACTCAGCTGTTGCAGAGCGGTTGTGCGCTGACTGTCGATTTCGCGACGGGCCTGCTCACGGCTGGCGTTCGACTCGGCGGTGGCCACCGCCAGAGCCTCGCGGTACAGGCGGTCGGATTCCTGTTCGGCCTCGAGGATCAGCTTCTGGGAGAGCTGGCGCGCTTCCTTGAGCTGCTCCTTGAGTTCAGCTTCGAGCCTCTCGGCCTGGGCCAGCTTCTGCTTGGCTTCGGCCCGGCTGGTGGCGATGTAGCCCTCACGGTCCTCGACGGCTTTGCCGACGGGGCGGAAGAACAGGGAATTGAGGATGAAGGTGAGGATCACCACCTGCAGCGCCATCAGAGGCAGGGTGGCGTCGAGGTCGAAGAGACCTCCCTCCTTTGCGCCTGCTTCGGCAAGCAGTAGCCAGCTGGTCATGGGACGGGATGGCGGGCGGGTGGTGCTGGAAGGAAAGGCAGAAAGGCTGGAGCGACGGCAATCGCTCTGCGATCAGCGCAGGCTGATCGGCTGGTTGGATCGTTGGCGAAGCTTTGGCTGGAAAGCTCACCCGGCGCGTCTCGTGGTCACGAGTTCACCGAGGCGGAGTTCAGCAGCTTCCGGTCACTGGCTGGGGCAGACCCGGCCCCCGACAGGGGACCGGATCCTCTCCAGTGGACGACGACAGCCTCAGCCGGCGAACGGGTTGGCGAACAGGAGCACCAGAGCGACCACCAGGCCGTAGATGGTGAGAGCCTCCATGAAGGCCAGGGAGAGCAGCAGGGTGCCGCGGATCTTGCCTTCGGCTTCCGGCTGACGGGCGATGCCCTCGACAGCGCCGCCGGCAGCGGTGCCCTGACCGATGCCAGGACCAATGGCGCCGAGGCCGACAGCCAGACCAGCAGCCACAACAGACGCAGCGGAAGTAATCGAATCCATGGTGGAGAAGAAGATGGGGCGCCGTTGAAGCGCGGAACGGACCGGAGTGAAACGGGGCGCCTGGGACATCCCTGAGCTGGAGCGTCAGGAATGGGCCCGGACTGGTCCGGACCTGCGCGCGACTGAGTTTGCCAGAGAGGGTGACCTCCCCGGCGACAGACATCAGTGGTGTTCTTCGTGCACCGCTTCGCCGATGTAGTAAGCGGCAAGGGTGGCGAAGATCAGGGCCTGAATAGCGCTGGTGAACAGTCCCAGGAACATGGCCGGAAGGGGCACGATCAGGGGAACCAGGAACGCCAGCACAGCAACCACCAGTTCGTCAGCGAGGATGTTGCCGAACAGACGGAAGGACAGTGACAGAGGCTTCGTGAAGTCCTCGACGATCTTGAATGGCAGCATGATCGGAGTCGGCTCCACGTAGTACTCGAAGTAACGGAAGCCTTTCCGGCTCAGGCCGGCATAGAAGTAAGCCAGAGACACCAGCAGCGCCAGGGCGATGGTGGTGTTGATGTCGGCTGTGGGAGCGCCCAGCTCACCACTGGGGAGATGGATGATCTTCCAGGGAATCAGGGCGCCGCCCCAGTTGCTGACGAAGATGAACAGGAACAGAGTGCCGATGAAAGGCAGCCAGTCGCGATAAGCCTTTTCGCCGATCTGCTCACGGGCGAGATCGCGCACGTAATCCCAGAGAAACTCCAGCAGGTTCTGCACGCCGGAGGGATCACGCTCCATCTTGCGAGTGCCGACGATGACCACCGCCAGCAAGGCACCGATGACGACCCAGGAGCTCAGGAAGACCTGGCCATGAATCTTGAGATTGCCGAGCTGCCAGTAGAGGTGCTGGCCGACTTCGAGCTCGGCGAAGGGGAGGGAGAGGGGCAACGGAACCATCGCGTTGAGTGTCCTGGGTGGATCCTGAGGAAACGGGCTGGGCCGGAGGCCCGATCAGGGAGGAACTCCCTCGATGCTCAGCGATCCAGGTAGGCCTGAACCAGCAGAGCGGGTTTGTAGAGCAGGAAGCCCACGAGGGCGGGAACAAGCTCGAGGCCGGGGATCCGGGCACTGGCGAGAACCAGCACAACCGGAACCAGAAGCTGGATCTTGCCGACCGAGCGTCGATCACCGCCGAGGCGGGCCACGCTGCGGGCCAGAAGCACCAGGTACAGAAGTCCTGCCACGGCTCCCACCAGCAGGCTGAGAGCCGCCGGGAGGTCGAACAGTAACCAGCAGACCGGTACGGCAGTCAGACTCGCCAGGAGGGTGGAGACAAGCAGCCGGCGCCGGAGGCGCTGGAAATGCTCCATTCCGTTGGAGAGATCTTCCGTGCTGCCCATGGCACCTTCGCCCTCGGGCGCAGGCGCTGGACGGCTGACGTCCATCGCTGCCGTGATCTGATCAGGGACTCCTGGTGAGGCGTCGCTGGACCCAGGCGATTCGAGGGAAGCTTGGGCGGACAGGCCGCCGTGCTCGTGCTCGTTGGTGGAGGCGTCGGACTGCTCCTGATGCCCCTTCCCTTCAGGCTTCTCCCCCTGGGGGGAAGGACAAGCCGTCAGAGAGGGCATGGACAACCGTCGCGATTCGGTCTAGGCGGCGTGAGGTTATCACGCAGCGTTACGCATCCCTGACCGACAGGGCTTGCGGCTGTAGCTCAGACGGTCACCGGCAGCAGCACGGCCTGATCGCGCAGCCGCCGGATCCCGGCGATCCGCTCCTCGGGGCTGAGCTCCACTGGAAGCTGCCCCAGCGGGGTGCCGGCCGGAGCCGCCTCCATCGCCTGCACCAGCGCCACGTCGGCGGGTTCGAGGCTGAGGGGCTGCAGATCCGGACCGAGAAGAGAGGTGGAGGGCCAGCCCCAGAGGCAGCGGTTGCGCTCGCCGGCCAGGGCCAGCAGCGCCGCACCGTCGTCTTCCGGCCGCTGCGGCAGGGGCGGGCGGGCCAGTAAGAATTCGAAGTGACTGATGTCGGGGTCCAGCTCTTCCACAAGCTGCCAGCGCTGTCGGTCGTTCAGGCCACGGGCCCGTTCCAGGAGCGGCCCCTGAAGCAACCGGGCCGGATCCCAGACCTGCGGATTGGAGAACCCGGCGAACTCCAGCCCGCTCTGGTCGATGAAGGCGAACAGGCGCTCGAGGTTGTAGCTGGTTTCCTGCGGATGCAGGTACATGTCGGCGAAGTTCGCGTCCGCCGCCGTATCGAGCGCCCAGCGCTGCTCATGGTTGTGGCGCAGCCGGTTCTCCGCCGGAAGGACCTCGAACAGCTGGCGGCCGAGCCGCAGGCCCTCTCCGCCTGTTCCCGCGCCGAGGAGCTCCAGGGCCCGCTGGGTCCGGTGGATCTCCCAGCGCCCGCCGTCGGCGTACAGAAACAGGTGCAGCACCCCCCCGGGCGCGAGCCTGGCCGCCAGAGCCCGCAGGCCCGCCTCCGGCTCACGCAGATGGTGGAGCACCCCCACCGAGTTGATGTAGTCGAACTCCCCTTCGCCCTCCAGATCGAGCAGGCTTCGCTGCTCGATCCTCAGCTCCTCCACGCAGGCGGCTGCCCCGGAGCGTCGCAGCCGTTCCCGTGCCACCTCCAGGGCGCCGGCGCTGATGTCCACGGCCAGCAGGCGCGAGCCCGGATTGAGATGGCAGAGGTAATCGCTGCTCACGCCGGTGCCGCAGCCGGCATCGAGGATCCGCCAGCGGCGGGGGGCCGGGGGGAGGGATCCGAGGGCGGCGGCCCGGGCGCTGTCGACGCACCAGCGCCAGTTGTATCCGGGGGGAGGCCCGTCCTGAAGCGGATCCCCGGGATAGGGGAAGCGGTCGTAGAAGGCACTCACGACCGGGGTGGCGGCGTCGCTGGGCGGCGGCGGCGGGGTGGAGGAAGACGTCATCGGAGCGGGAGGGGCGACCGTGCCGCGAGCATTTCATGCGACCAGCCGGGCCGCCGCGCCATCCCTCGGAGAGGCTGCAAACATTTGTTCATGGCCCCCCGGAGGCCTGTGGGGACAGCCGTAACGTGCCCAGGCCCGGCTCGCTCTCGTCCATGACCGTGACCGCCAGCAGCGGCAGTACCAGGGTCGCCCCCCAGCTCTACGACACCCTGCCGCTCTCCAGCGTCCGTCAGGCTGAGCAGCAGGACCGTTTCCCGGATGGCGGGGAACTCGACTCCCTGATCACGTTCTTCCAGAGCGGTCGCGTCCGGGTCCTTGCTGCCCAGCGCCTCTCGGCCAATTCCGCGGCCATCGTCGCCCGGGCCGCCAATCGCATCTTCTCGGGCGGCACACCCCTCTCTTACCTCGACTCGCCCCTGCCGGGCAGCGCCGGCGCCGACGGTACGCCTCTGGCCGCCGACCAGGCCGCCTTCCAGCGCTCGGTGCAGACGTTCGCAGGCGCCACCGGCAGTCGCGGCAACCTGTTCACGCGTCTGCTGGAGGGCGCCGGTGGTGATGCCGATGTGAGGGTGGTGCTGCCCACCGGGTTCAGTCCGATTGCGGTCGGCCGCTACGGCACCGAGCGGATGAAGAAGTCGATCCGCGACCTCGCCTGGTTCCTGCGCTACGTCGGCTATTCCATCGTCGCCGGCGACCCCAGCATCCTGTCCGTCAACACCCGTGGGCTGCGGGACGTCCTCGAGAAGGCCTGTTCGCTGGCGGCCACCAACGTGGCTCTGCAGGAGATGCGGGCCGCCGCCGCCGGCCTGCTGCGCGATGAGCCCGAAGCCCGTCAGCTGGTGGTGGACGCGTTCAACGTGCTGCTCAAGGAGCTGGAGATTCCAACCCCGTCGGCCCGGCAGCGTCTCGGCAGCCCGGTGAATCAGGGCCTGCAGCTGCCGGCGATCTACGCCCTGGCGGCTGATGGCGCCCAGCGGTTCATCATGCGGCCGCGGATGTCCGGCGCCCAGAAAGCGGAGGTGGTGCGCGCCGCCTATCGCCAGGTGTTCGAGCGCGACATCGCCAAGGCCTACTCGCAGGTGGTCTGCCCGGTGGAGGCCACCCAGGTGCGCCAGGGGCAGATCTCGATGCGTGAATTCATTCGCGCCCTTGGCCGCAGCAACGAATATCGCCGCCAGTTCTACGGTCGTTTCGTCAACAGCCGGGTGGTCGAGCTGGCGTTCCGCCATTTCCTTGGCCGCGGCATCAGCTCCCGGGAGGAGTTCACCCACTACTTCGACATCGTTTCTTCCAAGGGCCTGGGCGGACTCGTTGACGCACTGGTCGATTCGATGGAATATGCACGCGTTTTCGGAGAGGAGACCGTCCCCTATCTGCGCGATCTTGGCGAGGAGGCTCAGGAGAGCGCCGGCTGGGGTTCCAACCGCAAGCTGTTCCGCTACAGCGCTCCATTTGAAGGTGCACCCCAGTACGTCACCCTCTACGCCTCCTATCGCCAGCCTTACGCCGATCAGCATCCCTACGGCGGCGGCAACGATCCGATCGCGCTCAACTACGGCGCCATTTTCCCGTCGGGCACCGCATCGGTCGCCACGCGTCCCGCTCCGATCCGCTACGACAGCCGCCGCATCCTGATCGGCAACGGGATTCGTCAGCCCGGGCCGATGAACAGCGCCCAGTTCCGCAGCTCCACCCCTCGGCGGGTCGGGCCCAAGGTGCTGCGTCTGCAGCAGATCGCCACAGGCGGCAACTCCGTTCCTCGCCGAGGTGGCCAACCGAGCGTGCGCGGCAGTGAATCAGCCACCCAGGCCGTCATCCGCGGCGTCTACGTTCAGATTCTCGGCAACACCGGGTATGCCGGTGAGCGCAACACGGTCGAGGAGATCAAGCTCGAGAACGGAGACATCAGTCTGCGCGAGTTCGTGCGTCAGGTGGCCCGCTCCGACGCCTTCCGCCGGCGCTACTGGAGCGGTCTCTACATCTGCAAGGCGATCGAGATCATGCATCGCCGCATCCTCGGTCGCCCCACCTTCGGTCGCTGGGAGATTGACTCTTATTTCGATATTGCCGCCCGCAAAGGCTTCTATGGCGTCGTCGACGCGCTGATCAACAGCCGTGAATACAACGAGGCCTTCGGTGAGGACACCGTCCCCTACGAGCGCTTCCTCACCCCGGCTGACCGGAACTGCCGTCGCCTCCCAGGCCTTGTCCGCCCCTTCGATGCTCGTGCTGTCGCCGACCTGACGCCCCAGCAGCGTCCCGATGTGCCGCGTCCGAATCAGCTCCGCACCGTGGCGGATGTGGTTAACCGCAACCTGCCCGATCGCCGTCAGGTGATCCGCGGCACCTGGACCGCTTCGATCGGCGATGGGCAGATGTCCACGGCTCCCACTGCTCCGAACTCCGGTCCCACCACCCTCAGGCAGCCCCCTGCTCCGACCCGCTTCTGGAGTCAGCCTGCTGCCACTCCTTCGGTTCCTTACACCCGACCCGGGATCACGCCGAGCGCTTCGCCGGTCTCTGCTCCTGCCGCCGCTGCCCCGCTCACCATCGGTGGCTGGACTGCAGCCGTCAGCCGCGGTCTCAGTGCTGCCGCCGCGGAGCAGCCGGGAGCGCCCATGGTGCGTGCGCTGCGTGCGGGCACACCCAGGGCCCTGGGCCGCCGCCAGAGCCTCGGCAGACCCGTGCAGCTTCTCACCGACCCGAGCGAGGCTCAGCTGACCGAGGTGATCGAGGCCAGCTACCGCCAGCTCCTCAACCGACCGCCCCTCGCGATCGAGCGTCTCGGTGACGCCGAATCTCAGCTTCGCAACGGTGTGCTGACCGTTTCCGATTTCATCGGCCAGATCGCCGGCAGCGAGATGTTCCAGGCCCGCCTTCAGCGCATGGCTCCCCTCCGTGCCGCCACAGCCGCTTACCTTGCCCTGCTTGGCCGTGCCGCCCAGCCTGCCGAGGTCAGCCGTTTCCTGGCCCGACGGGCGACAGCCGGTCAGCGTGCCGCTCTGGAGGATCTGCTCGCCAGCCGCGAGTACGCCACCAGCTTCGGACGCGACACCGTGCCCTATCTGCGCGGTCTCGGCACCCTGGAGGGCCAGCCCCTCTCCACGGTCAACCGCACGGCCCAGTTGTATGGCGGCAACGCCGCCCTCAATCCCCCCATTCGCGAAGCCCTCTGATCGGAGCCTTCTCTGAACAGAGCGCTCTGCAGCTGCATTGCCATCTGCTGTCGCAGTTGAGGTCGATCCAGACGTCAAAGCGCTGTATTCCTCCCGGAGCCCTTGATGCGGCTCCGGGTTTTTTCATGTCAAGACATTGCGATTCGGGCGTTCATTGCGCCTCAAAAGTGTTGTGCCAAGCCCGTTGCCAAACGCCTCGGCGGCGCAGAACTATTCCCGCTTCGCTGGCGCTCGCCACTGTCAAGAACTGCAGTGAAAGCCTTTGCAGGCCAAGGGTTTTCAATCAGTCCGCTGCCGTGAAGATCTGTTACCGGGCTTCGGTCGACAGCAGAGCGCTGGCGCAGAATGTCTCGGCGGTCGAACCCCACGGCCAACCCCTTACCCACCGGATGCCGGTCACCTTCAACGGCGACCGCTTGTTTCGAGGCAGAACTGCATGAGCATCGTCTCCAACTCGATCATCAACGCGGACGCCGAAGCCCGCTACCTCAGCCCTGGCGAACTCGACCAGATCAAGTCGTTCGTGGCTGGCGGACAGCGTCGCCTCCGCGTCGCCCAGGTCCTGGCCGAAAGCCGGGAGCGCATTGTCAAGCAGGCCGGCGGCCAGCTGTTCCAGAAGCGCCCTGACGTCATCTCCCCCGGCGGCAACGCCTACGGCGAGGAGATGACCGCCAGCTGCCTCCGGGACATGGATTACTACCTGCGCCTGGTCACCTACGGCGTCGTCGCTGGCGACGTGACCCCGATCGAAGAGATCGGTATCATCGGTGCCCGTGAGATGTACCGCGCCCTGGGTACTCCTCTGGAAGCGATGGCGGAAGCCGTCCGCGAGATGAAGAACGTGGCCACCAGCATCCTCACCGGCGCTGACGCCGAGGAAGCCGGTTTCTACTTCGACTACGTCGTCGGCGCCCTCTCCTGAGGTCTTCCCCCTTTCTCCTCCATCGCCTCTCTCTCAGGATCCATGCAAGACGCCATCACCAACGTCATCAATCAGGCCGACGTCCAGGGCCTGTACCTGGACCCCGGCGCCATGGGGCGCCTCGAGCAGTACTTCGCCAGTGGTGAACTGCGCGTCCGTGCCGCTGCCACCATCAGCGCCAATGCCTCGGCCATCATCAAGGAAGCCGTCGCCAAGTCGCTGCTCTATTCGGACATCACCCGTCCGGGCGGCAACATGTACACCACCCGTCGCTATGCGGCCTGCATCCGCGACCTGGATTACTACCTGCGCTACGCCACCTACGCGATGCTCGCTGGTGACACCTCGATCCTCGACGAGCGTGTGCTCAACGGCCTCAAGGAGACCTACAACTCCCTGGGCGTGCCCATCGGTGCCACGGTGCAGTCGATCCAGGCCATGAAGGAGGCCACTGCTGCTCTGGTCGGTCCTGATGCCGGTCGTGAAATGGGCGTCTATTTCGACTACATCTGCTCGGGTCTCGGCTGATCCCAACCGTTATCCCTGAGAGGAGTCGTCCCCATGCGCCTGTTCAAGATCACAGCCTGCATTCCCTGCCCTGAGAAGGTTCGCACCCAACGTGAACTGCAGAACACCTACTTCACCAAGTGGGTTCCCTATTCCAGCTGGTTCGCGGAACAGCAGCGGATCATGAAGCAGGGGGGCAAGATTCTCAAGGTGGAACTGGCGACCGGTCGTCGGCAGCAAAGCTGCGGCAACTGATCTGCTTCGACCTCGTCTCTGGATCGGCCATTCAGGCTTTGAGCTGATTGGTCGATCCTCGGCGTCTTCCCCGGCTCCGCCGGGTTTTTTTATGCTTCGCGCTCGTGGCCGCGTCCCTCCGTGCGCCTCCCGCGGCCCGAGGCCCCCGAGGGAAGCCTCGCCTCCCGTTCCCCGGTGACCATGCCTGGCCCGCCGTGATCCCGCCGCGGCGGGTAGGGGTGGCGAGAGCCGTCAGGGAATGGCCGCCGATGGTGGCACCTGGGGCCTGCCTCTCCGCCCATCTCGCCGGTTCTCTGGCGACGCGGCTTCCATGGGTGGCCGCTCCTCCTGATGGCCCCTGACCCAGCCTCAGCGACTGCGCGAGAGCCTGCCGCTGTGCCTCCTGACGTCGTCTTGATCCGCCTTCTGCGCCGGACAGCCAGCCTGGAAGCCCGGGGATCCTTCGCTGGGCTGGTCGCGATCCGTCTCTGAAGGTGCTGCATCGTGTCGCTGGTCACCACAAGTGGATCCGGTTCGTGATGGAGCGTCGGGGCCTGCCGGACGTGTCCGATCGCTCCGCTTCTCTCGACAAAGGGCGCCGCAGACGGCTCAATGGAACGATGGTCGTCCCCGTTCCTCCGGCCTCGATGTCCACCTCCACCCGAGCCTTGCCGGTTGACGCCGACGCCGTCTCCGGACGTCGGCGCGGCATCCTTCCCCTGCCCTGGAGTCTCTGGCCAGCGGAGGCCCGTCTGCTGCTCGGCCTGGTGGCCCTCTGGAGCTGTTTCGGGCTGTTGGTGCTCACCTCGGCCAGCTGGTTCGTGGCGGATCGCGAGATGGGGGATGCCGCCTTCTACCTGAAGCGTCAGCTGATCTGGCTGATCGCCAGCTGGGGTCTGTTGCTGCTGGCGATCCGCAACACGATGCGGCGCTGGCTGCATCTGGCGGCCCCGGCCCTGCTGATCGGCATGGCCCTGATCGCCGCCACTCTGGTGATCGGCAGCACGGTGAACGGAGCCAGTCGCTGGCTGGTGATCGGGCCCCTGCAGATTCAGCCCACGGAGCTGATCAAGCCCTTCATCGTGCTGCAGGGTGCGGTGCTCTTCTCGCACTGGCGCCGGATCGCCAAAGACCAGAAACTCCTCTGGCTTGCCATCTTCGGAGCCGTGATGCTGCTGATCCTCAAGCAGCCCAATCTCAGCACCGCAGCGCTGATAGGCCTGCTGCTCTGGCTGATGGCTCTGGCCGGCGGCCTGCCCCTCGTCCTGCTCCTCGGGGCTGCCGGTGGAGGTGGACTGCTCGGGACGTTCAGCATCATGGTGAACGAATATCAGCGCCTGCGCGTCACCTCGTTCCTTGACCCCTGGCGTGATCAACAGGGAGACGGCTACCAGCTGGTGCAGAGCCTGCTGGCGATCGGTTCCGGTGGCCCCCTGGGCCAGGGGTTCGGTCTCTCGACCCAGAAGCTGCAGTATCTGCCGATCCAGACCACCGATTTCATCTTCGCGGTGTTCGCTGAGGAGTTCGGCTACGTGGGCTCCCTGATGCTGCTGCTGTTTCTGATGGTCTTCGGCTTCGTCGGTCTCCGCATCGCCCTCAGCTGCCGCAGCAACCAGCACCGCCTGGTGGCGATCGGTTGCACCACCCTCCTGGTCGGCCAGTCGATCCTCAACATCGCAGTGGCCAGCGGCGCCATGCCCACCACCGGTCTGCCGCTGCCGCTGATCAGCTACGGCGGAAACTCGCTGCTCAGCAGCCTGTTCGTGGCCGGTCTTCTGATCCGCTGTTCCCTGGAGACCACCGGCCTCGAGGGGAACCGGCCCCGCCGGCAGCGTTCCGTCCCCGCCTCGATAGGCTGATCCACCGTCGGCCTTCCTACGGCCATGTTCAGCCCGGCCCTGCTGCTCGCCGACTGGGGTCGCAGCGGTGAACTGCTGCTCCAGAACTCCCTCTCCCACCCCGGACCGCTCACCCTGGGCCTGGTCTTCACCGGAGGGCTGCTCACCAGCCTCGGACCCTGTTCCCTGTCGCTGCTGCCTGTCACCCTGGCCTATCTGGCCGGATTCGGGGGCGACACCGCCCCCCTGCCTCAGCAGGCTCGCTCACTGCCCTGGCAGCGCAGCCTCAGCTTCACCGCCGGCATCGTCGCGGCCCTGGTGCTGCTGGGCGGAGGCAGCGCTCTGCTTGGACGCCTGTATGGGAGCCTGCCCAGTCAGATCCCCCTGCTGGTCGCCGTCGTGGCGGTGCTGATGGGCCTGAACCTGCTCGGTTTGCTCCCCATCCCCCTGCCCGCCGGTCCCGATCCGGAGCGTTGGAGACGTCTTGTGCCTGCTCCGCTCGGCCCGCTGGCGGCCGGCCTGGCGTTCGGACTGGCCTCCACGCCCTGCACCACGCCTGTGCTCGCGGTGTTGCTGGCCTGGATCGCCCAGAACGGCCGGCCTCTGACGGGCATGCTGCTGCTCATCAGCTTCGGGGCCGGGCAGGTGATCCCTCTTCTCCTGGCCGGCACCGCCGCCGCCATCCTGCCCTCGCTGCTGCGCCTGCGGCGCGTCGGGCAATGGATCCCACCGCTCAGCGGTGTGGTTCTTCTCACCACCGGTTGTCTCACCCTGCTCGCCCAGATCCCATGACCGCATCGGCCCCGCAGCCCTGGCGCCCGCTGCAGCGCCTGCTGGGCCTGATCTCCGATCTGCGCCTGGCGATCGCTCTGCTGCTTCTGATCGCTCTCGGCAGCGGCATCGGCACGGCGATTCCCCAGCAGGAAAGCGAGGGGTTCTATCACCAGCGCTACGACCCGGCCCCCTGGCTCGGGCTGCTCCATGGCGACGGGGTGCTGGCGCTGCAACTGGATCACGTCTATTCCAGCGGCTGGTTCCTGGCCCTGCTGGCCTGGCTGGGTCTCTCCCTGCTGCTATGCAGCTGGCGGCGTCAGTGGCCAGCGCTCTCGGCCTCCCTGCGCTGGATCGACTACCGCTCACCGCGTCAGCTCAGCAAGCTCAGTGTCGCCCAGACGCTGGTCTGCGCCGATTCCCAGGCCGCACTGGAGAGGCTGGATCTGGAGCTGCGCCGTCAGGGGTGGAGCATCCGCCGCCAGGACGATCGCCTCGCCGCCCGTCGTGGCGTGGCCGGTCGCGTCGGCCCGCTGCTGGTGCATGCGGGCCTGGTCGTCCTGATGGTGGGCGCCGCCTGGGGCGCTCTCGGGGGTCAGCGGCTCGAGCAGTTCCTGGCGCCGGGCCGTGAGCTTGAGCTGATGGACAGCCGCGGCCGCACCCAGCTGACGGTGGCTCTCGACGCCTTCGCGATCGAGCGTGACCCGGCGGGCCGGCCGGAGCAGTTCCGCTCCGAGCTGCGCCTGATCCCGCCAGGGCCGGATGCCGTGCCGGCTCCTGCCCAGCCGGATCAAGGTCTCCCCTCCCCTTCTTCCGTCCCTGACGGCGGCGAGGTGGTCCCCAGGGCCCTGCGAGCTGAGATCAGCGTCAATCACCCACTGCGCCACCGCGGCATGACTCTGTATCAGGCTGACTGGGCCCTGGCGGCGCTCAACGTCCAGCTGGGCCGCAGCCCGGTGCTGCAGCTTCCCCTGCAGAGCCTTCCCCAGCTGGGTGAGCAGGTCTGGGGGGTGGTCATGCCCACCCGGCCGGATGGCAGTGAGCCGGTGCTGCTCACCCTCTCCAGCGAGGAGGGGCCCGTTCAGGTGTTCGGTTCGGATGGCCTCCGAGTGGCCCAGCTGGTGCCTGGGGGCGAGGCGCAGGAGGTGCTCGGCCTGCCGATCAGGGTGGCTTCGGTGCTCCCCGCCAGCGGCATCCTGCTCAAGCGCGACCCCGGCGTGCCGCTGGTCTACGCCGGCTTCGCCATTGCCCTGATGGGGGGCGGACTGAGCCTGCTGGCCACCCGTCAGCTCTGGGCGATCAGTGAGCCCGCGGCTGCTCGCCTGCATGTGGCGGGCCTGTGCAATCGCAATCTCACCGCCTTCGCGGCTGAGCTGCCGCAGCTGCTCAGCAGGGTTGCCGCTGACCGTGACTGACCCGCACGACGGTGTGGACATTGCCGCGCGGGTTGAAGTCCGCCACCAGCTCCATCCACACCGGATCGCAGGCCGCGACCAGGTCGTCAAGGATGCGGTTGACCACCTCCTCATGGGAGATGGTGCGATCCCGGTAGCTGTTCACATACAGCTTGATCGCCTTCAGTTCCAGCACCCGCGGACCGGGCTGGTACAGCAGCCGCAGCACCGCGAAATCGGGATAGCCCGAGAAGGGGCAGAGGCAGGTGAATTCCGGCAGCTCGATCGAGACCTCGTAGGCCCGCCCAGGCCGGGGGTTGTCGAAGCAGATCAGCTGGGCCTCGGCGATGGCCCGCTCGCCGTAGAGCGGCGTGCGGGTCTGCTCGGAGACGCTGCTGGCCTCGGCGCTGGAGACGCTGGAACTGGTGGCGGTGGCCATGGGCCCTGGAGACACATCGATCGTTCCCGGACCGTACTGGATCGGTCCGGGCCGGCCGGCGGCGGCGTGCCCGTGCGTGCCCGGCTGCGCATGCAGCGTCGCTCAGGGCCCAGGGCGCTGCCTTTGGGTGGCTCCCGGTTCCGGTGGAGCCGCTCCGGCGATGGCGCCTCCTGCGTAGCAACGGTTACGACGACTCTCGTCGCTCTCGGGCCTAATGACCCTGCCCGTTCACCCGGGCCCGCACTTCAGGCGCCGGGATTCCGCCGTTTCCCTGTCGCGAAGTGCTCAGGGTGGCTTGCCCTGCTCCTGCCAGCCCTCCAGACTCCAACTGAGACAACCCCTCACCCATGAAGAAGATCGAGGCCATCATTCGTCCCTTCAAGCTGGAAGACGTCAAGATCGCCCTGGTGAACGCCGGCATCGTCGGCATGACGGTGAGCGAGGTGCGCGGGTTCGGCCGCCAGAAGGGCCAGGTGGAGCGCTACCGCGGCTCCGAGTTCACCGTCGAGTTCCTGCAGAAGCTCAAGCTCGAGATCGTCGTCGATGACGATCGCGTCGACACCGTGGTCACCGCCATCCAGGATGCGGCCCGCACCGGCGAGATCGGCGACGGCAAGATCTTCATCAGCGCCATCGATGCCGTGATCCGCATCCGCACTGGCGATCGCGACAGCGAAGCCATCTGACGCGCTTCGATGGTCGGGGGGGAGACGGAGCCTGAAGCGATTCAGGTGCCCTCTCCTCTCGCGTTGTGTCGACACTGTTCCAGGGGTGATGCCGTCTGGGCGGCCTCGCCTGTTGCGGCGCTCATCCCCCCTTCCCAGCCATGGTGCGCTGCACAACGGCGTTCACCTCGGCTTCCGTCAGCAGGGGCGCCGCAGCCGCGGCCAGCGCATCAGGCTCTCGCAGCCAGAGCAGGTATTCGTGGTTGCCGGCCGGTCCGGTGATCGGAGAGGCCACCAGCCCAGCGGGCGCCCAGGTGAGCTGTCCGGCCGCTTCGATCACCGTCAGGATCGCGTCGCAGTGGGCACGCGGGTCGCGCACGACGCCCCCTTTCCCGACCCGCTCACGACCCACTTCGAACTGCGGTTTGACCAGCAGCACCGCTTCCGGTTCCGCTGCGGCCGGCACTGCGGACTGTTCTCTTGAGCGCAGCAGGCCCCGGAGCGCCGGCAGCACCCGGGTCAGTGAGATGAAGGACACATCGGCCACCGCCAGATCGGGCCAGGGGTTGCCCGGGCCATAGAGATCGGCCGGCTGCAGGTGCCTGAGGTTGGTGCGCTCGCGCAGCACGACGCGGGGGTCGGTGCGCAGGCTCCAGGCCGTCTGGCCATAGCCGACGTCGATGCCATAGACGCGCTGGGCGCCGTGCTGCAGCAGGCAGTCACTGAAGCCGCCGGTGGAGATGCCGCCGTCGAGGCAGATCCGCCCCTGCACCTGGATCGGCCATGCCTCCAGTGCCGCCAGCAGCTTCTCGCCGCCGCGGGAGACGAAGCGTGGTGGCGTCTCCACATGGAGTTCCAGATCGGGCAGGACCTCCGTGCCCGGTTTGTCGAGCAGCTGATCGCCGCCGCGCACCTTGCCGGCGCGGATCAGCTGCTGCGCCTGTTGGCGGCTGGCGGCCAGGCCGCGCCGCACCAGTTCCAGATCAAGACGCTGCCTGCGGGCCATGGACCGCCACTCCCCCGATGCATCACAGTCCGTTTCCGTTCTTCATCGAACCACAGACGAAACCGAACAAAATCCGAGAGAGCGCCGGCGCTGCCCAAAGTCGCCGGAAGATGGCGCCACTCCCGCACCAGACGCGATGGCCCATGCTCCTGAACCGACTGGCCACGGCATGACTGCTCCACAGCCGCTCCGCGCTGCGGCAACGTCCACGGTGCTGGAGCTGCTGCAACCGGGAGCCTTCGTCAAGCTCCGCAACCAGCCTGAGGATCTCCCCCCCTTCCAGCTGATCCGCTGCCGGGGCGGCCGCTGCTGGGTGCGGCAGCAGGCCTGGGGCCGTCTGGTGCACTGGGAGGTGGCCCACCGCCAGCTCACCGCCGTCGCCTGAGCCTCCGGGGAAGACCTGATCGGCGAGTCCGTAGGTTGGGATCGACGACACTTTTCCACCGGCCTTGATCGAGCGCTACACCCTGCCCGAGATGGGCCAGATCTGGAGTGAGGAGGCGAAGTTCCAGAGCTGGCTTGATGTGGAGATCGCCGCCACGGAGGCGAACTGCGAGCTGGGGCGCGTGCCCTCCGAGGCGGTGGCGACGATCAAGGAGAAGGCGTCCTTCTCGGTGGAGCGCATTCTCGAGATCGAGGCAGAGGTGCGCCACGACGTGATCGCCTTCCTCACCAACGTCAATGAGCACGTGGGTGATGCGGGCCGCTATATCCACGTCGGCATGACCAGCTCCGATGTGCTCGACACCGGCCTGGCGCTGCAGATGAAGGCCTCGGTGCGGCTGCTG
Source organism: Synechococcus sp. CBW1004 (assembly GCF_015840715.1). Classification (NCBI taxonomy): domain Bacteria; kingdom Bacillati; phylum Cyanobacteriota; class Cyanophyceae; order Synechococcales; family Synechococcaceae; genus Synechococcus; species Synechococcus sp. CBW1004. The sequence continues at coordinate 3,500,133 of NZ_CP060397.1, forward strand.
CGCAGCGAGCTCGACCGTCTGGCCGAGGCGATCCGCGAGCTGGCCCGTGCCCACAAGGGCACCGTGATGATCGGCCGCAGCCACGCGATCCATGGCGAGCCGATCACCTTCGGTTTCAAGGTGGCCGGCTGGCTGGCGGAGGTGGAGCGCAACCGCGAGCGGCTGGAGCGGCTCGAAGCGGTGGTGAGTGTCGGCCAGATCTCCGGTGCGATGGGCACCTACGCCAACACGGATCCCTGCGTCGAGGAGATCGCCTGCTCCAGGCTGGGCCTGGTGCCCGACACCGCAAGCACCCAGGTGATCTCCCGCGATCGCCACGCCGAATATGTGCAGACCCTGGCGCTGGTGGGCGCAGCACTGGAGCGCTTCTCCACCGAGATCCGCAACCTGCAGCGCACCGATGTGCTGGAGGTGGAGGAGAACTTCGCCAAGGGCCAGAAGGGCAGCTCGGCCATGCCCCACAAGCGCAACCCGATCCGCAGCGAACGCATCAGCGGCCTGGCGCGGGTGCTGCGCAGCTACGTGGTGGCGGCGCTCGAGAACTGCGCCCTCTGGCATGAGCGCGACATCAGCCACAGCTCGGTGGAACGGATGATGCTGCCCGACTGCTCGGTGACGCTTCACTTCATGCTGCGTGAGATGACCGATGTGGTGAAGGGCCTGGGCGTCTACCCCGAGAACATGGCGCGCAACATGAATGTCTATGGGGGCGTCGTGTTCAGCCAGCGGGTGCTGCTGGCCCTGGTGGAGAGCGGCATCAGCCGCGAGGAGGCGTATCGCATCGTCCAGCGCAACGCGCATACGGCCTGGAACACCGCCGGCGGCGACTTCCGCGCCAATCTGGCGGCCGATCCCGATGTCACCTCACGTCTCAGCGCCGAGCAGCTGGCGGAGTGCTTCTCCACCGATCTCCACCAGGCCAATCTCGATGTGATCTGGCAGCGGCTGGGGATCTGAGTCGAAGGCCTCAGGCCCGGTGATACGGCCCGCCCTGCTGGATCGACAGGGCCCGGTAGAGCTGCTCGAGCAGCAGAAGCCTGGCCACGTCGTGCGGGAAGGTCATCGGTGAGAGGCTCAGGCGCCAGCTGGCTCGCGCCTTGAGGGCCGGATCGAGGCCATCGGCGCCGCCGATCACAAAGGCCAGCCGCTCCGAGCCTGAGCCCTCCAGGGCGCTGGCGAACGCTGTGGAGGTGAAGGTCTGGCCCTCCTCGCTGAGCACCACCAGGCGCTCCTGGGGAAGGAGGGCGGCGCCGATCGCCGCGGCCTCCCGCTCCATGCCGCCATCGCGCAGCTCCACCACGTCCAGGCCCGGCAGACGCTTGAGATAAAGGGCCACCCCCTCACTGAGCCAGCCCTTGCGGACCTTGCCCACCGCCAGGATCCGGATCCGGGAGGGATTGATCATGGGCCCGCGCGGAGACGCCGCAGGCTACGGCGAGGGAAGCCTTCCTCAGGCTGTGGCTGTCGGGACGAGGCAAGTCGGCAGGGGGCAGCCGGGCTGCGCAGCGCTCAAGGCTCCGTGCCGCCGCGTCAGGCCGGATTCAGAGACTCAGCCTTTGCGCACCCGCAGCTCGATGCGGATCTCGGCGATCAGGTTGGCGTAGATCTCGGCGAAGTCCTCGGCCCTGTCATCGGCGCGCAGCAGACCCCGCTCCCGCAGCAGCGCCTCGGTGCGGGGATCGGCCACGTACTGGACTGAGTCGAGCTCGAAATCGACGCCGAGGATGTGAGCCCAGGGCGTCATCGGCGAGGAGACCGCCGCGGCCTGGTCGCATTCCGCCTGCGAGAACATCGAGAGGCTCTGGGGCGTGATCGGCCGTACGTGGCTGGGATCGGTGCGGTAGTGCTCGTGCAGCGGATGGGGCACGTTGATGCGGATCAGGGCGCCGTCGCGGCAGACGCGATGCAGCTCGCCCATCACCCCGAGAAAAGTGCCGGTGCTGGCCCCCAGGTGCTCGAGCACGTGGTTGAGCAGCACTTCTTCGGCGGCGTCTGTGGGTAGATCCCAGGGGGTCTGCTCCAGATCGATCACCCGGTCGGGCTCAAAGCTGGCGACGGTGTCGATGTTGAGCCAGCCCTCCAGGCGCCGCGGGCCGCAGCCCAGGTTCAGCTTCATCGGCGGGGATTGCGGCGCACTGGCGTGGGATCCTACGGGCCATGCCCTGGACCCCCTACGCCGACGTCATCTATGCGGTGGTGAGCACCACCGGGCTGCTGCTGTTCGTCTGGCTGGTGCTGCGGCCAAGGCCCTGAGGCTGATGCCCATCCGCGTCGACAGGCCTGAGTTCTGTTCGTTTTCTCTGTTGATCTCTGCGGCGCTGCGGCCGCTGCTGAGGCCCGAGTCAGGCCTGAGCCTCCTCCGGCTCTGCGAGCTTGTGACGGCCGTGCCAGGAGGGGTGTGAAGGCTGGCCGCGGCGGCCCGAAGCGAACCGGCAGGGTTGGGCAGACAGTGCGTTCACTGTCTTGTCATTTTTGCCGAATTTGCCTTTAACATCGGCCTCAATCAGGCCTGTCCAAAACGATCGGGGGCGTTTCTTCCCTTCATGTTGTCTTCCTCCCGCAGCGCGGACCGGGACCTGGCCGGCATTCTCCAGGGCATCAGCGTTGGCCTCCTGCTGGTCTATCTGGCCACTGAGCTGAAACTGCTGTTGCCGCCGGCCTTGCTCCAGCCGGCCTGGCAGCTGCGGGCCGGCGAGGCCCTGCGCGGCGCCGCCGCCCTGCCCCTGGTGGCGGGCGTGCTGCTGCTGCTGGCCCGGCGCTTCGATCCTCAGGCTGAGGGGCTGGGGCGGCGGGTGGTGCTGCTGCGGCGGTTGTCGATCGCGGCCTGCCTGGGGTTCCTGCTGCTGATTCCGCTGCAGATCACCGCGGGCCTGCGACAGATCAATCAGACCACGGCCGCCGAGGCGCGCCAGCTGGATTCGGTGCGACGCGTGGCACAGGCGATCGAGCAGGCCGAAACCCCTGCGGCGATGAATCAGGCGATCGCCCAGCTGCCGGGCCTGCCCTCCGATTTCGAGGGACAGTTCGCCAAACCGCTCGATCAGGTGCGCAGCGGCCTGCTGGCGCAGATCCAGCCGCAGATCAAGAAGCTGGAGGCGCGCCTGGCGGAGTTGCGCAGGCAGCGGCTGTTCAGTGCGCTGGGAATTTTTGTGTTCGATGGCTTCATGTCGCTGGCCTACGCAATCGGCTTCGCCGCTCTGGCGAGCAGTGGAGAGGACAAGCCCAGCCTGCTGCAGCGGTTGCTCTGGAAGCTTGACAAGCTGGCTGGCTGGCTGCGTCGGCCGAGGCTTGCTGTACGGCGGCAGCAGGGACCGGTGAGTGAGGACTGGATTCGCGCGATGTCGGATGAGAATGAGGATTCATTCCGCCGCTAAAGCTCAGGCCATCAGCGATTTGTGAGGCCTCTGGAGCGCAGAGGAACAGACGTGATGCATCGATCTGGCCGAGCCCCGGCCACAGCAGGGTTGGTGTGCATGGGACCTTTGTCGCGGGCGGTAACGATTCGATTCCCGCTCGGACAGCTGCAAAGCAAAGGGCTCACCCATGGCCCCCCGTATGTGTCGAGCCGACAGACGCCTGGAGATGTCACGCACAACAGGGCGAAGGTCGGCGCGGCAACAGGTGATGATGACGGGCCAGGGGCAGGCGTTTTCATCCATCAAAAAAGCCCTGGGCAATTTTCCAGGGCTGATTTGGTACTGGAGATGGTTTTCAGTGAATCTGGGAGGAAGACTTCAGGCCACGGAGGCAACCGTGGAAGCCTTCTTCACCCGGCGGCGCAGGCGGCGGCTCCAGCCGAAGGCGGCACCAGCACCGACGATGGGCAGGGGACCGGGGACAGCATTGAAGGCGTTGCCGTAAACGGTGGATGGCGTGACCATGCCCATGTTGGGATCACTGTCAAAGAGAGCAAGGCCGGCCGAGAATCCGGAGAAGTTGCTGCTGCTTCCACTAAAGGTTCCTCGGATCTTGGCACCCGTGAAGCTGGTGATCCCAGCGGTCTGTAGATTCACTGCCGTTGTGTTGATCAGGGCAGCGATGCCAAGAGCGGAGGGTGGTGCCACCGGACCAGTGAGCGTGAAGGATGCCTGAGACTGCACATCAGTGCCGCCGAAAGTATTGGACGTGCCAGAAGTGCTATAGCTGCCTAGCCCTTGAGCGAAGGGAAAAATGGGAGTGGACTCAGTAGTTGAATTCGTCCAGATGGTGATTGCTTGATCTGTGAAGGGGGTCCCGCCTTGCTGACCGGAAACGAGAAACTCAACGTTGGAAAATGCTAAGGTATTGGAGGGGACTGTGTTGAGGTTGGCAACCTGAAGGCTATAAAACTTGTCGAGAGGCAGTGAGCCGCCATTGTCTGCGAAGACATCAGAGAAATCCAGTTCAAAAATGTCTCCAAATTGCACGAAGTTCGTGCAAGCCCCGCTTGGGATGTTCCCTGAAACAATGCTGGTTGCGTCGATCGCTTTGCAGCTCACCGTGGCGGCCTTGGCTGGGGCGTGAAGGGCCATGGCCCCGATGAGGGGGAGTAGCGCGGCCAGGGTGGCCGCGCGGGCGTGGGTGCTGGCCGCGCGTCGCATGGCCAGGTGGGAAAGGCGTGGCACAGGAATGTTCGTTCAAAACGTATCCACAATAAGGTAGCCGTGGTCGGCAGGATTGGATCTCGGCGGCGAGGATATTCGTAAATGGACACAATGGAGTCCTGCCGCGCAGTGCTTCCGTGGAATTGGTCAGGATTGTGGGCAGTTAAGAGGTATTTCTTGATACAGAACTATTTTGTGCGGGGTTCTGGTTCCGGGCGGGTCTGTTTCATCCTGGCTGGCAGTGCTGCAGGTTGTGCCGCTCTCGCGAGGGTGAGGGCCCGGCACGGGTCTGCCGCGTTGCCTTTGCTGAGCAGCTGCCTGCTGCCCCGGGTCTGCTTTCACTTTGGTGGGGGCCCGCTGCCCAACAAGGGGCAGGCCCGTCGCCCCGGCTTGATCGGGTCAATCAGCGGGCTGCACCGTTGCCGTTCAGATCGGCCCCTCGCTGACACCCTCGATGCGGTCTTCGATCTGCTGGTAGATCTCCTGCAGCTGCTGGATGTTCTCGTCGGAGGTTTCCCAGTAGCCGCGGCCGTTGACCTCGAGCAGGGTGCCGACGATGCGACGGAAGCTGTGGGGGTTCAGCTCCATCAGCCGCTGGCGCATCTCCGGGTCGTTGATGAAGGTGTTGTTGGCCTCCTCGTAGACGAAGTTGTCCACCTGGCCGCTGGTGGCGCTCCAGCCGAGGGTGAAGTTGAGGCGCTTGGCCACTTCGCGCACCCCTTCGTAGCCGCTGTTGAGCATGCCCTCGTACCACTTGGGATTGAGCAGCTTGGTGCGGGAGTCGAGGCGGATCGTTTCGCTCAGGGTGCGCACCTGGGCGTTGGCCGTGGTGGTGTCGGCGATGTAGCTCGCCGGCGCCTTGCCGTCGTCGCGCAGGTTCTGGATCAGCTTGGTGGGATCGGAATCGAAGTAGTGGCTCACATCGGTGAGCGAGATCTCAGCCGAATCGAGGTTCTGGAAGGTGACGTCGGCGGTCTTCATCGCCGCCTCGAACACCTCGCGCTTCTGATTCATCTCGCCCGGGTTGTCGGCATTGAAGGCGAAGGTCTTGCGGGAGAGATACATCTCCTGCAGCTCACCCTCCTCCTCCCAGGTGCTGTTCTCCACCGCCAGGTTGACGTTGGAGCTGTAGCTGCCGCTGGCGTTGCTGAACACGCGGGTGGCGGCATCGCGCAGGGAGATTCCTTCCCTGGCGGCCTGCTCCTGGGCGTGCCGGCGCACGAAGTTCCTCTCTAGGGGCTCATCGGCCTCGGCTGCCATCTTCACGCCCTGATCGATCAGGGCCATCTGGTTGATGAACAGGTCGCGGAACACACCGCTGCAGTTCACCACCACATCGACCCGCGGACGGCCCAGCTCCTCGAGCGGGATCAGCTCCAGCTTGTTGACGCGGCCGAGCGAATCGGGCACCGGCTTGACGCCGATGAACCACAGGATCTGGGCCAGTGATTCGCCGTAGGTCTTGATGTTGTCGGTGCCCCACAGCACGCAGGCGATCGTCTCGGGCCAGGTGCCCAGATCGGCCTTCTGGCGCTCCAGCAGCTTGTCGACCACCACCTTGGCGGCCGCGATCGCGGCACGGGTGGGGATGGCCTGGGGATCAAGGGCGTGGATGTTCTTGCCGCTGGGCAGCACGCCGGGGTTGCGGATCGGATCGCCGCCGGGGCCGGGCAGCACGTATTCGCCATCGAGGGCGCGCAGCAGGCTCTGCATCTCCAGATCGGCGCACACCTGCTCGAGGCAGAACTGCAGGTAGGCGAACAGCTTGTCGAGCTCGGCCTGATCCACAGTGCCGAAGCCGGCAGCCCGGCAGGCGCTCAGCCAGGGGCTGGGGAACGTGATGCCAAGGCGCTCCAGCAGGGCGAAGAACCAGCCGAAGTTGCGGCGCAGCGTCACCCGGCCGTCGTTGCCGGTGACGGCCTTCACCATCGCACCGACAGCGGCGCGGCTGGCTTCGGTGATGACGCGGTTGAGCTCCACATCCTCCAGCACGCCTTCGTCGTTGCCCTTGTAGATGGCCTCGATCGTGCGGCCGCGGCTCTCGGCCAGCAGCGCCGGCAGGGAGCGCAGACCCTCCTCCTCGCGCTCCAGGGCGGCGATGTTGACCAGGGTGGCGATCGCCTCCTCGGCGGTGGGGGGCTTGCCGATGGTGTGCAGGCCGCAGGGCAGCAGACGGCTCTCGATCTCCATCAGCTGCCGGTAGACGGCACCGATCACGGAGTCCCTGGCGGCCAGATCCAGCTCAGCTGCATCCACCTCGGGCAGCTGCACGTCCTTGTCGAGGTTGCACTGGCGCGCCGTCTCCACCACGGCATTGACGATCTGCACACCTCTGGAGCCTTCGCGCAGCTGCTGGTAGCTGCCCACCAGTTCGCCCAGCTCCTTGAGGCCCTTGTAGAGGCCAGCATTTTCGGCAGGCGGGGTGAGATAGCTGATCGTCTCGGCGTAGCCGCGCCGCTTGGCGATCGTCGCCTCGGAGGGGTTGTTGGCGGCGTAGTAGTAGAGGTTGGGCAGGGCGCCGATCAGCGAATCGGGGTAGCAGGTGTCACTCATGCCCATCTGCTTGCCGGGCATGAACTCCAGCGAGCCGTGGGTGCCGAAGTGCAGCACCGCGTCGGCGCCCCACACCTTCTCGAGATAGGTGTAGTAAGCCGCGAAGCCGTGATGGGGGCTGGCGCTGCGCGAATAGAGCAGCCGCATCGGATCACCCTCGTAGCCGAAGGTGGGCTGCACGCCGACGAACACGTTGCCGAAGTGGCGGCCGTAGATCAGCAGGTTGGTGCCGTCGCTGTTGAGATTGCCAGGCGGCTTGCCCCAGTTCTCCTCGAGCCGCTCGGAATAGGGTGTCAGCCGCTCGTACTCCTCGACGCTCATGCGATGGGCGATCGCCAGCTCCGGCGCCCCCTCCATCGCCTCCGGATCCTTGAGCACCGCCTCCATCAGCTCCTTGCTGGTCTTGGGCAGGCCGCTGACGTCATAGCCCTTGAGCCGCATCTCCTCCATCACCCGGTGGATGGAGCCGAACACATCGAGGTAGGCGGCGGTGCCCACATTGCCCTTGTCGGGCGGGAAGCTGAACACAGTGATCGCCAGCTTCTTGTCACTGCGCGGCTTGACGCGCAGCGAGGCCCAGCGGATCGAGCGCTCGGCGATGGCCTCCACGCGGTCCTGCAGGGTGTGGGCCTTACCGGTGGCGTCATCGCGCCCGCTCAGCACGATCGGTTCGATGGCGCCATCGAGCTCGGGGATGGCGATCTGCAGGGCCACCTGCACCGGATGCAGGCCGAGATCGCTTTCTTCCCATTCCTGGGTGGTCTGGAACACCAGCGGCAGAGCCACCATGTAGGGGCGATTGAGCTTCTTGAGCACCTCGATCGCCCTGGGATGGTCCTGCCGAGCCGGGCCGCCCACCAGGGCGAAACCGGTGAGCGACACCACGCCATCCACCAGCGGCACGTCGGGATTGAGCGGGTCGTAGAAGAAGGCGTTCACCGGCTTGGTGAAATCGAGGCCGCCGCAGAACACCGGAATCACGGTGGCGCCGCGGTATTCCAGTTCCTGGATCACGGCCACGTAGTGGGCCTCATCGCCGGTGACGATGTGGCTGCGCTGCAGCACCAGGCCGATCACCGGCCCCTTGCGCGCCTTCTCGGAGAGGTCCCTGCGGCTGGCGCTCCAGTTCAGATATTCCTTGATGTCCTCGAACATCGCCGGCGCCAGCGGGTGCCAGATGCCGAGATCAGGGAACACCACCGGATCGGCCACCTGCAGCTCGGGACGGGTGGCGTTGTCACCGTCCTTGCTGCGCGGGAAGACATATTTGTCGGCCAGCATCAACAGGAAGTTGCGCAGGTTGTCCGGCGTGCCGCCCAGCCAGTACTGGAAGCTGAGCATGAAGGAGCGCGCATCCTGCGCCTTCTCCACCGGCAGATACTTGAGAACGGTGGGAAGGGTGTTGAGCAGCTTCAACATCGCGTCCTGGAAGCCGGCGCCGCCGGCCTCCTTGCGCTTCTTCATGAACCCGGCGATCGCCGATTTGCTCTGGCCCAGCTGGGCCATCGAGAAGGTGCCCAGTTTGTTGAGCCGCATCACCTCCGGCATGGAGGGGAACACCACGGCGGCCTTGAGGCGGTCGCGGTGCGGCGCCACGGCCTCCACCACCTTCTGAGCGAGGTCTTCGATGAAGATCAGCGAGGCGATGAACACATCGGCCTCGGCCACGTCGGCGCAGAAGTCGGCGTAGTTCTGTGGGTCGCGCAGCTCCTCGATCAGATAGCCGCTCAGGTCGATCGCCAGCGGGCCGTTCTGCTCGTTCAGCGAGGTGGCCGCCTGGGTGAGGGCGTTCTGATACTGGGGCTCGAGCACCACGTAGACGGCCTTCATCACGGCACGTCCTTCGGGTCCCTGGCCGGGGGCCGGGCTGACCCGGCGGTTGGCGGAGCGGACCTGGGTGAACATGCGGAGCGTCGGCGCGTTGCAGCGAGATTACGAAGCTTCCGGTGGCTGGCGCGACCACGGCCGCCATTCCGATGGCGCTGGCCGGATCGTCCGCCGCCGGCTACCTAACGGTGCATGCGCACGTCCGAACGCCGTCCCCGCCTGCGCCTGTCGTTCCAGGTCACCCTGGTGGGCCTGGTGCTGCCGCTGGTGCTGGGCAGCGGCCTGCTGATCAGCTGGATCTCCTACCGGCGCAGCAGCGCCATGCTGATCAAGGCCGGCGATCAGATGCTCCAGGCGGTGGGGGGGCAGCTGGATGCCGCGATGACCGCGGCGCTCGACCCGCAGCGCACCGAGCTGGAACTCGACCAGCTGCAGGCGATGGCGGGCCTCGAAACCCTGTCTGGCCGGCTCGCGGCCCTGCCCCGGATCGAGCAGGCGCTGGCCCAGAGCCCGAATCTGCGCTCCTACTTCATCGGCTTCGCCGATGGCCAGAGCCTCCTGGTGGCCCGCGTCCGCGATGTCGTGGGCCGGCGTCTGCTCGGCCTGCCCGCCGAGGCCGCCCTCGTGGTGGAGAGCATCGCGCCGGACACGCTGGCCGGTGTCGGGGTGGTGAACCGCTTCGGCCCCGATCCGGCCCTGCGTCACCAGCAGGTGCTCCTGGACAGCCAAATGCGACCGCTGGGCCAGCAGGGTCGGGTGGCGCTGCTGCCGGCGGACTTCGATCCGCGCCGACGCTCCTGGTACCGGCTGGCGATGCAGTCGCAGACGGCGGTGCTCTCGCCGGTCCACCGGTTGGCCCTGGGCAACCAGCTGGGCTGGACCCTGTCGCGTCGGCTGAGCGATGGCCGGGGAGTGGTGGGCGCCTCGCTCGAGTTGGGCAGCCTCGAGGGGCTGCTGGATCGGCATCGGCCCACGCCAGGATCGCGGCTGGCGATCGTCACCGCCCAGGGGGTGGTTCTGGCCGCCAGCAGCCCCGGCGGCGCGCAACAGCCCCCGGCAGCCGCCGCTGAGCAGGCGGAGCCCGAGCCGCTCGATCGGCTCGGTGAGCCGGCCTTCCAAGGGCTCAGCGCCCGACTGCGCCAGCGGGTCGGCCGCGGCTTCGTCAGCAGCCGCCATCGCGGCCAGGACTGGCGCACGGCGGTGCTGCCCCTGCCCCCGGCCGTTCCAGGTGAACCGCTGTATCTGGCCGTCACCGTCCCGGACAACGAACTGCTCGCCGGAGCCCGCCTGCAGCAGCGCGAGGGTCTGCTGCTCACCGCAGCGGTGCTTCTGGCGCTGGTTCCCCTGGTGCTGCTGGTGGCCGGTCAGCTGTCGCGGGAGCTGCGCCGGCTGGCCGCGACGGCGGCGGCGATCCGCCGCTTCGAGTTCAACAGCAGCCAGCCCCTGCGCTCCTATGTGCGGGAGGTGGACGACCTGTCACTGACGCTCGAGAGCATGCGCGCCGCGGTGAAGCGCTTCCTCGACATCTCGGCGATGCTGGCCGCCGAGGACGACGTTGATCAGCTGCTGGAGAAGCTGCTGGTCGAGTCGATCGCCGCCGCCGGCGCCGAGGCCGGGGCCCTGTACCTGCCCACCGCCGCCCCGCCCACCCAGGGGCCGCCCGGGGATCAGCCGGAGCCGCCGGGCTTCGAGCCGCGCCTGTTTCACCACAACGGGCAGTGGCAGGAGCCCTCCCGTCTGGCGGCCCTCGATGCGGCGGAGACCGAGGAGTTGCTCGATGGTCCGCCCGGCATGGATCTGGTGGAGCCCCTGCCTGAGTGCCCCTGCCTGGTGATCCTGCTGGAGGACCGGCTGCAGCGCGAGCGGCTCGGTCTGATGCTGCTCTGGTTCGACGCTCCGCCCGAGGCCGCCCAGGAGGCCTTCTGCCGGGCCCTCTCCGGATCGGCGGCGGTGGCCCTCGAGACCCGCGAGCTGATCGCCGCCCAGAAGCGCCTGTTCGAGGCCTTCATCCAGCTGATCGCCGGCGCCATCGACGCCAAGAGTCCCTACACCGGCGGCCACTGCGAACGGGTGCCGGAGCTCACCAAGCGCCTGGCCGCGGCGGCCTGCGAGACCCGGGAGGGCCCCTTCGCCGGCTTCGACCTCGATGCCGAGGGCTGGGAGGCGCTGCATGTGGCCGCCTGGCTGCACGACTGCGGCAAGGTGACGACACCCGAGTACGTGGTCGACAAGGCGACCAAGCTCGAGACGATCCATGACCGCATCCATGAGGTGCGCATGCGCTTCGAGCTGCTCAAGCAGCAGGCCGAAACCGACTACTGGCGGTCCGTGGCGGAGGGGGGCGATCCCGGCGCCCTTGGCCGGCAGCGCGACATCACCCTGGCGGAGCTCGACGACGACTTCGCCTTCGTGGCCTCCTGCAATCAGGGCGGCGAATTCATGGCGGCCGCGCAGCTCGAGCGCCTGCAGCGCATCGCCACACGCCGCTGGCGACGCACCCTTGATGATCGCCTCGGCATCTCCCAGGAAGAGCTGCGCCGCCGCACGCGCGAGCAGGCCGCACCGCTGCCCAGCTGGGAGCCGCTGCTGGCGGATCGTCCGCACCACGTGATCCCGCGGCTGGAGCGGGAGCGCCTCGATGAGACCAACCCCTGGGGCTTCCGCATGGAGGTGCCGGAACACCTCTACAACCGCGGCGAGCTTTACAACCTGTCGGTGGCCCGGGGCACCCTCAGCGCCGAGGAGCGCTTCAAGATCAATGAGCACATCATCCAGACGATCCGGATGCTCACGGCCCTGCCGTTTCCCAGGCACCTGCGCCGGGTGCCGGAGATCGCCGGCGGCCACCACGAAATGATCAACGGCCGCGGCTATCCGCGCGGCCTGCGCGGGGAGCAGATGAGCGAGCTGGCCCGGATGATGGCGATCGCCGATGTCTTCGAGGCGCTGACGGCGGCAGACCGGCCTTACAAATCCGGCAAGACGCTCTCCCAGGCCTTGGCGATCATGGGGCGCATGGTGGCCGACGCCCATCTCGATCGGGATCTGTTCGTGCTCTTCCTGCGCGCCGGCATCCACCGCGATTACGCCGAGCGCCATCTGCCGCCCGAGCAGATCGACCCGGTCGATGTGGAAGCCCTGCTGGCCGGACTGCCTCCGGCCCCGGACGGCTCATAGGCTCAGGGCCCTGAAGCGTTCCCAGCGATGACCACGGCCCCAGGTTCCGCCGATGCGCCGTCCGCGGCGCCGATCCCGGTGGTGGTGGCCGGCGCCCTGGGGCGCATGGGCGCCGAGGTGGTGAAGGCGGTGCACGGCGCCCCCGACTGTGTGCTGGTGGGCGCGATCGACAGCACCCCCGGCAAGGAGGGGGCTGATGTGGGGCTGGAGCTGGGTCTGGGTGACCTGGAGGTGGCCATCACCGCCGATTTCGAGGGCACCCTCTGCCAGGCCAGCCAGAGCGTGCGCCAGAGCGGCCCCGGCGGCGGCGCCGTGCTGGTCGACTTCACCCATCCCAGCGTTGTCTACGAGCACACCCGAGGCGCCATCGCCTACGGCGTGCATCCGGTGATCGGCACCACCGGCCTGTCGCCGGAGCAGCTGCAGGATCTGGCCACGTTCGCCGCCAAGGCGTCGGTGGGCGGCGCCGTGATCCCCAACTTCTCGGTGGGCATGGTGCTGCTGCAGCAGGCGGCGGCGGCGGCGGCCCGCTTCTACGACTTCTGCGAGCTCACCGAGCTGCACCACAACCGCAAGGCCGACGCTCCCAGCGGCACCTGCATCAAGACAGCGGAGCTGATCGAGGAGCTGGGCAAGACCTTCAACCCACTGCAGGTGGACGAGCACGAGAGCCTGGCCGGTTGCCGCGGCGGCCTGCGCGACAGCGGCCTGCGTCTCCATTCGGTGCGCCTGCCGGGCCTGGTGGCCCACCAGGAGGTGATGTTCGGCGCCCCGGGCGAGACCTACACCCTGCGCCACGACACGATCGACCGCAGTGCCTACATGCCCGGCGTGTTGCTCACGGTGCGGCGGGTGCGCACCCTGGAAGGGCTGATCTACGGCCTGGAGAAACTCCTTTGAGACCGGCGCCAGTCCTCATGCACGGTCGCCTCCGCTTCGGCTTGGTGGCGCGGCCCCCCGCGCCGCCGGCGGTGGATCGATGCTGATTCCCGTTTCGGCCAGCGAGCTCTCGCGCCTGATCCCGGCGGTGGCCACCGGGCCCCAGTTCACCGCCTGCAACCGCAACCCGCGCCAGTTGCTGCAGCGGGTTCTCATTGCCGTCATCGGCGGTGTTCTCTCGCTCCTGATCAGTCAGGGGCTGTCGATGAACAGCCAGTTCGCGCCGGTGATGCTCGTGATCGGTGTGGTGTTCTTCCTGTATCTCCTCTGGGGACCGATCCTCGAGGCAGGCCGCCGTAATGCCACCCTGCGTCGCTATCCGGTGGCGGCGATCTTCGAGGGAGAGGTGGCCGATCTCTACCAGCGGGAGGTCGTCGAGGATCGGCGCGAGCAGGCGGACCGCAGCGGTCGGCTGGAGCTGGTGGAGAACCGCCGCACCTGGCTGTGCCTCGAGCTGGCCGATGAGGACGGCTACCTGGGACAGCTGCGCTTCCCGATGGAGAAGAAGCATCAGCAGATCCGCCGCGGCATGGTGGTGCGTGCCCTGGTGCTGAGCGAGCGCCGCGATTTCTCGCGCATCGGCGCGATCAGCGACGCCTGGCTGCCGCAGCTGAAGCTATGGGTGGGTGAGTACCCCTATCTGCTGCGTCCGGCCTTCGAGGAGCTCTGCCTGCGTCGCCTGCGTTGACACGGCCCCAGCTGGAGCTCCGTGCGGCTGAACCCTCGGCTTGGTGCTTGCGGGCAGGGCCGGCGGGTGAGCCGGCGACCAGGGCGCCGGTGATGGCCGGGTTGCTTGCTCGCTCCTGACGCGCATGTCGAGGCGGGGCGGCGCGCTGCTGACCGCCTGAATCCAGGGCGGGGGTCACGCCGGCCAGATGGGTGGCCGGTGTCACTCCGGGGGGGCCGGCGGGCCGCGACCGTACCGCCGTGTGCGGCCCTCCTCACCCGCAGCCTTCTGCGCCGCCGCAACATAGCGTTACAGTTCTTTCACACATCGCAACACCAGGTCATGGCTGCTTCCCCCGCCAACGCTCCCGCCATCCGCGGCGCCACCGTCACCACCGAAGATGGCGGCCGTCTCAACGCCTTCGCCACCGAGCCCCGCATGGAGGTGGTGAGCGCTGAATCCGGCTGGGGTTTCCATGAGCGCGCCGAGAAGCTCAACGGCCGCATGGCCATGCTCGGCTTCATCGCCCTGCTGGCTACCGAGTTCGCCCTCGGTGGTGAAGCCTTCACCCGCGGCCTCCTCGGCCTCGGCTGATCGCCGCCGCTCCTCACCCCGGAGCTTCTGAAGCGCCGCAGCAGACTCTGCTGCGGCGTTTTTCGTTCGGTGTTTCTGACCTCCCTGCCCTGACTGCTCCCCTCCCCTCCCAGGGTGCCCCCTTGCGGGTGCGCATCCATGGCGCAGGCCCCACCGGCGCGCTGGCCGCCCTGGCCATGGCGGATGCCGGCTGGGTCGTCAGCCTGCATGATCCGCTCGAGGCGGCGGCCCTGACCGCCCGAGGCCGCGCCTACGCCCTCACCCACTCCAGCCGGAGACTGCTGCAGCGGCTCGGCCTGTGGCAGGTCCTGGAGCCCAGGTTCACCCCGTTCCACCGGCTGCATCTCTGTGATCTGGGGGCCGGCGCCTCCCTCGACTTCACCACGGTCGACCTTCCCGATCCCGCCGCCCGAGCCGCCGATGCTCCCCTGGGCTGGATCGCACGCCATCACGACCTGATGGAGACCCTGCTGCAGCGGCTGCAGGGGCATTCGGCCGTCTCCCTCCGGCTTGGCAACGGAGCTACCGGTCATCCCCACCTGCCGGGAGCACCGCCTGATGGTGCGCCGGATGGCCGCCCTCCGGCCCCGGGCGACGAGGGGTTGCCCGCCGCTGATCTGATCCTGGCGGCCGACGGCCCCGCCTCCCCCACCCGCGAGGCCCTGGGGATCGGCCGTTGGCGGCTCCCCTACCGCCAGGCCTGTCTGACCGTGCAGGTGGAGCTGCGGGGCGCCTCCGCGGGCGAAGCCTGGGAGCTGCTGCGGCCTGAGGGGCCGTTCGCGGTGCTGCCGCTCGGTGAGCGGCGGGCCCAGCTGGTGTGGAGCGCTCCGGCAGAGCGCTGTCGCCAGCGCCAGGAGCTCGACGACACCGCCCTGCTCGAACGGCTGGCCGGCGCCCTTCCCGCCGGGCTCGAGCCCGATGGCCTGCTCGATGTGCCGCGCAGTTTTCCGGTGGCCCTCGAACTGGCCCGCCGGCTGCGACGGGGCAGCACCCTGCTGGTGGGCGAGAGCGCCCATCGCTGCCATCCTGTCGGCGGCCAGGGGCTGAACCTCTGCTGGCGCGATGTGGCCGAACTGCATCGCCTGGCGCTGCGGGTGCGCCAGGGGCGGCTGCCGCTGCGGCGGCTGGCCCCCCTCTACGCCCGCCGCCGCTGGCCCGACCTGCTGCTCACCCTGGCGGCCACCGATGCGATGGTGCGCCTGTTCTCCAACCGCTCGCCGCTGCTGTTGCCGCTGCGCTCTCTGGCCCTGGGCCTGCTCTCCCGTGGCCAGGGGCTGCGCCGCCTGAGCCTGCGGCTGATGAGTGAGGGGGCTGGCCGTCTGGCGGCGACCTCGCCAGAGTGAGGCTCCCCCGCTGACGCCGCTGGCTGGCCTGCCTCCTCCGTTCCGCCCATGGTGATCAGCAGCTCGCCCCAGCCGCCGCCACCGTCGGCGCTGATCCTGTTCCTGCGCAACCAGCTGGGCCTCAGCGAGAGCGCCCTGGAGCTGGGCATCCGCCAGTCACAGCTGGAGCAGGCGCCGCTGGCGGTGGTGCTCTGGCGGTTCGGTCTGATCAGCCTGGAGCAGTACATCCAGCTGCTCGACTGGCAGGACGGTCGCCCCTGAGCACGCCAATCCGATGTTCATCGCAAGTGCGGGGGATGGCACCAAGGCGAGCCTCCCGACACTCGTGGGCTGGAATCAGGCACGATCGGGTGGTGTTCGACTGCGACGTCACCTCTCGGCTGTGGGGCCTTGTCGCCGCAGTACCTGTCAGCAGGACCTGTCAGTCGTAGCGGATCAGGGACTCCACCGGGATTCCCTCCGGCAGCCTGCGGCGTCCTCCCAGCGCCGCCAGCTCGATCAGGAAGGCGAAGCCGCACACCTCCCCACCGACCGTCGTCACCAGATCCGAGCAGGCCTTGGCGGTGCCGCCGGTGGCCAGCAGGTCATCCACGATCAGCACCCGCGGCTGATGGTCGAACCCGGTTTTCATGATCTCGATGGCATCGCTGCCGTACTCGAGGTCGTATTCGAGGGTCTCCACCGGTGGAGGCAGTTTTCCCTGTTTGCGCGCCTTGATGAACCCGATCTTCTGGGCGGTCGCCAGGCTCACCCCCACGATGAATCCACGGCTCTCGATGCCCACGATCAGATCCGGCTGCAACTTCTGGCAGACCTTCCCCATCTCGTCCATCGCCTGCTGCCAGCCCTGGGGATGGCGCAGCATCGGACCCATATCCCGAAACAGGATGCCGGGTTTGGGGAAATCGGGGATCTCCCGCACCAGCTGGCGCAGATCGATCGGGTCGGTGCTGGAGGGATCGGCGGTGGGCGAATCGCTGCTCATGGGGGCGGATGACGCGGCGGGGCCAGGGCCGGTGGGATGCGCAAAGGGTGGGCCTGCTGGCATCATCGCAGCCATGACCCAGGCTCCCCCTTCCACGCCAGTCGACGGCACGGTTAGCCCCGGGCCGTTGCCGCTGGCCCCCGGGACGGCTCCCCAGGCCACGGAGCGGCCGCTGCCGCGACGGGGGCTCGAGCGGCTGGATCTACTGCTGCTGTGCCTGGAGGCGCTCGATCTCAACGGCGGTGAGGCGATGGTCTGGCTGAGCGAGCAGCTCGGCTACCAGAAGCTGTTCCCCAACCGGGTGGAGCTGTGGAAGCAGCGCTGCCATAACCCCCTGCGCCGGGCCTGCCGCCGCGGTGAGCTCTCCAGCGACCACACCGATGCCCTGATCCGCATTCTCTGCCTGATGGCGGATCGCCTCTATCCGATGCTGCGTGCCCTGCTCTCCAGCCAGGAACCCGCCGAACTCACGGCGCAGCGCTGGCAGCTGTTCGAGGAGCGGTTGGGGGCCCTGCTGCGCGAGCGGATGAACCCCCGTCGCAGTGGTGTGCAGCAGTTGCTGGATCCCGTTGCCGGAGCCGAGCAGCGCCGTCGCCTGGTGCGCAGCCTGGCGCTGGCCACCGGCATCGGCGGGTTCGAGCGCCTGCGCGCCAGCCTGCTGGATGCGGCCGCCTGAGCTCCAGCCCTCTCTCCGACACCGCCTTGATGAAGCAGACCCTCCGCTACGACCAGCTCAGCTGCCGCCTGCAGGTGGAGGGCTTCCCCGATGTGTCGATCGGTCAGGCGCCGGAGGCCGTCGGCATCATCACCGGCTGGTCTCTGCAGTGGCTCGGCCGGCCCGAACTGGAAGGGGAGCGTGAGCACCTGCTGGCGCTCCTGCAGGTGGTGCTTCCCTACGCCCGCCACCAGATCAGCGCCGTCGGGCGGCGCTTCGGCGACGAGGCGAGCCCCGTGACGATCGAACCGGGGGAGTCCGGCCAGCATCGCCTGATCCTGCGCAGCAGCCAGAGCGGCAACCCCTCGCTCACCCTGGATCTGGACGACGCGGAACTGGCGGATCTGGTGCGGGTGCTGGATGCGCTGCGGCTCGACCCGCGTCTGCAGCTTCCCCTGACGTTGCCGACGGCCCAGCCGCTGCGCTCGCGTGAGCTGGCGGAGCGGCTGCCCCTGCCCCGTCGCCTGGCCGCCCCCGTCGGCGGGTTGGCGGCCGTGAGCGTGCTGGCGGCTGTGGCCCTGTTGCTGCCGCTTCCCCCTGCCCCCCGTCAGCCAGTCCCCTCGCAGCCGTCTGCGGAGGCTCCTGCGCAACCGCGTCGCTGAGCCTCGGCCGACCGAGCCGGTTCCGGAGGGTGGCGGGTGAGACTGGAATTCCTCTGGCGGCCTGATGCGCGATGACAAAGACCTGGTCGGAGCTGCGGCGGCGCGTCGCCCGTCTGGGCGCCGCTCTCGACGTCGTGGTGCGCAGCGATCCGGAGGTGTGTGGCCTCAGCGGTGAGGACTTTCTGCTCACCCTCCATCACGGCGGCCAGGGCGATTGCACAGTCAGGAACCTGTCCCTGATCGATTGCCCCAACGAACTGGTGCTGGTGGAATTCGAGCGCTGGATGCGCGGAGCCGGCTACCGGCTTGATCTCTGAGGGTCGGCGCCCTGGCCGGCAACGCCCACCAGACCCGCCATGCCTTCTCGCTCCCACACGCTGCAGCTTCCCCGGCCTGGCAGTCCCCCTGAGCGGAAGTCCCGGCGGCGGCCCCGGCGGCGGCGGCGCCAGGCCCGTTGGCGCCAGGCCGGTTTCGGCCTGGCGCTCCTGCTGGCCGGCTGCGGTCTGTTGGCACTCCTGCTGCTGCTCACCAGCCGACTGGATGCCCTGTCGCTGGTCAACGCGGCGATCGCGAATCTGATCCGCGGGCTGGAGCAGCTGGGGCTGGCCCTGCTGCAGCTGCTGGTGATGCTCCTGGTGGTGGTTCTCGCCCTGCTGGCCCTGCTGTTGCTGGTCGGTGGGGCCGTGCGGCTGGTCAGGGCGGCGTGGCCGGGACGCTCCGCCGGCCCCACCGTCCCCTGATCAGCCGTGCAACCTTGCCAGCCAGAGGCCGGCCAGCTGCCAGGACGACCAGAGGAAGGCGAGCAGGATCAGCCAGTTGAGCCAGGCGGGACGGCGCTGCTCCGGCAGGGGCATGGCGGGACGGGCGGATCGCTTCCGCGGACAGTGGATGGTGCGCATGGTGGCACTGACAGGGGGCGTGCGTTTCGCTCCCCATGTCCTCTGCCGCTCTGTTGTCCTGTCTGGGGGTCCCAGGCTGGGGGCCGCTGCACTGGTGGCTGCGGCGTGACGGGGAGCCGCAGGCGGTGCTCGAACGCCTGCGCCGCGCCTGGCGTCTGGCGGCGGCCCGCGGCGGCGCCGATCCCCGGGCCGCCCTCCTGCTGGCGGCCCTGGTGCACAGCGACACGGATCTGATCCCGCTGGTGGGGGCTTTGCCCCCGCCGCGCAGTCGTGGGGCGGCCTACCGGCACCGGCTCGTCTGCCGGCCCGGGGAGCGATGGCTGCATCTGCGCAGCTGGGAGTGTTCCTCCGAGGATGCACCCTGGCGCGGCTGCGGTCTGGAGCGCTGCCTGGATCCGGCGTTGCTGTCGGATGGGGCGGGACCTGATGCCGTCGGCCTCGCAGCGGTGCCGATGACGCCTGCCTCGCCGTGATCCGCAGTGGTGGGGTGCACGGCTGTCAGAATCTGATCAATCTCTGGCGAACGCGTCGTCGCGTGTTCTTCGGCGTCTGCGTCGCTGTTGCTCAGATTGTTGTCTCTCTGCAGCGGTACTGCCCATCCGTTCACGGGTCAGCGTTCCCTGATTTGCCCTCTTCCCCGGAGGGTGACATGCGTCACCCAGCATCACCTCCTGTCCCTGCTGACGCCCGCTTCGCTTCGTGCCTCCCTGGCTGCTGATTCTGATCCTGGTGGAGGGACTGATCGTTCTGATCAATCCTCCCAGCAGGGATTTTGCCTGGTATCAGGGTCTGAGGCGGCCATCCTGGGTACCCTTTGTCTCCAGTCTCCCTCTGATCTGGCTCCTGATTCACAGCGGCATCTACCTCTCCAGCCTGGTGATCTGGAACGCCCGCAATAACTGGAATCTGATCCTGCCCTACACCCTGTTGCTGGTCCTGGTCCAGGGTTCTACCTGGATGATGTGCCGCCGCCGCCGTCTCGCGATCGGCGCGCTGCTCTGCCTGCTGGGATGGGTCTACGCGCTCATCCTGGCCGCTGCTCTGCTGACGGTGTCGCCGCTGGCCTCCGCCCTGCTGTTGCCCTATCTGCTCTGGGCTCCCGTGGAGGCCCTGATCATCTGGGACATGCGCCGACTGAACAAGGGCTGCTGAGGTCAACCAGCCTGCCTGAGGCCATGCTGTGTGCGGATGCCGTTCTTGGTCTGGCATGGAGCCGCTGATCACCGCCCTGCTGCAGCCTGAGGCCTATGACCATCCGGTCGAGGAGGTGCAGCTTCTCCAGACCCACATCTCCTGGATTCTGCTCACCGGCACCTACGCCTACAAGATCAAGAAGCCTGTCGATCTCGGCTTCGTCGATTTCAGCACCCTCGAGCGTCGGCGGCATTTCTGTGAGGAGGAACTGCGCCTCAACCGCAGGTTGGCTCCAGATCTCTATCTCGGCCTGCGCTCGATTCATGGTCCCGTGCAGCGGGCCCATCTCGGTGGCGTCGGCCCGCCGATCGAGGTGGCGGTGCAGATGCGCCAGTTCCGTCAACGGGATCTGCTGCCCGCCGTGCTGCGGCGCGGTCTGCCTCTGGCCTCGCTCCTGGCGTTGGTGAAGGATCTGGCGGGCCGCCTGGCCACCTTCCACGCCGGTGCCGCCATCGCCCCGGCGGACAGTGCGTTCGGGACCGCCGCACGGGTGCGCCAGCCGGCGCTGGCCAATCTCGCCGTGCTGGAGCGTTTCCTGGGGCCGCAGGACCGGCTCCTGCCACCGCTGCGGCAGTGGTGCGAAGCCGAGGCGCTGCGGCTCGAGCCACTGTTCGAGCGTCGGCTCCAGCACGGACGGGTGCGCGAGGGCCACGGCGATCTGCATCTCGGCAATCTGGTGCTTCACCGGGGGCAGATCGTCGTCTTCGACTGCCTGGAGTTCAGCCCCGCGCTGCGCTGGATCGATGTGAGCAGCGACCTGGCGTTCCTGGCAATGGACCTGTGCCGCCACCGCCACAGCCTCCTGGCAGCCTCTCTGCTCAACCATTGGCTGGCCGGCAGCGGCGATTACGGCGCGCTGGCGAGCTGGCGCTGGTACCTGGCCTATCGGGCCCTGGTGCGGGCCAAGGTCACCGCTCTGCGGCTGGAGCAGCAGGCAGCGGAGGAGGAGGAGTCGGCGCGGGGCTGGGTCGATCTGGCGGCCTACCTGCATCTGGCGGCTTCCGTCCAGCGCTGGAGACAGCCTGTGCTTCTGATCACCCATGGCGTCTCCGGCAGTGGCAAGAGCCACCTCAGCCGCCTTCTGGCCGAGCGGCTCGGCTGGCTGCACATCCGCTCTGACGTCGAGAGGCTCCGGCTGTTCGGCCGCTGGGGTGAGCCCTGCGGAACGCCGTTGCAGGGGGATCCCTATGGCTCCGGGGTCAGCGAGACCCTCTATCGCAGTCGTTTGAGCGATGCCTGCTCCGCTGCCCTGGAGGCCGGTTTCTCGGTGATCTGCGATGCCACCTTCCTCAGGCGCTGGCAGCGCCTTCACTTCCGCAGCCTGGCCGAGCGGCTGGGGGTGCGCCTGGCGATCCTGTCCTGTTCCTGCACGCCGGAGCTGGCGCGACGTCGCATCGCGTTGCGCCGCGAACGGGGGGGGGATCCCTCCGAAGCCGATGCTGCCGTCCTCCAGGCGCAGCTGGCGGCTCTGGAACCGCTGGAGGCCGACGAGCGCCCGCTCTGCCTGAATCTGGAGACGGCCGCTGTTCCATCCCCCGGCCGGGGCGCTGGCGAGGCGGGCTCCGACCGCCAAGCCGCAGCCGTCGAACAGGCACGCCTCGATTCCCTGCTGCATCAGCTCGCCGCCCTGATCTGAGGCGCCTGCTCCTGCCCTGGCACCTGCCCCCCAGGACCTGCCTGCCATGCGCCTGCGGCGATCCGGGGCATCCCCCTGCTGAGGGCCGGTGACGCATCAAAAGTCCCGGACGGCCTGGCCGCCCGGGACCCGGGATCGATCGGAGATGTCTTCAGGAGGCGTCCGACGGCGGCCCCATGGCTGTGGCGAGTGGTGCGCGAGCCTGGAGCCGCGCCTCAGAACCACTCGGGAACGGCGGCCTCGCGGGTGTTCACGTTCGCCTCAGGTGTGGTGCGGCGGAACTCAAGGGTGATGTTGCGTCGCTGCTCGCCATCGGCGGCGATGGCCTCGATGGGATAGAGCTGCTGTCCGTCGCGGAAGGGGACCTGGATGCGGAAGGTGCCGTCGGGTGAGAGGGGGACGTCCTCGCCGCCGATGGTGAGGCGTGCGGCGGGATCGGTGGCGCCGTAGACGATGAGCTCGGCGTCGGCGACGAGCCAGAAGGAGCGCTGGCGGGGCGGGAGGCCTGCGCCGGACTCGCTGCGACCGGAGGCCCAGACGCCTGCGGCGGAGGCGGAGAAGCCCTCACCGGAGAGGGAGGAGTCGTGTTCGGCGAATTCATGGAAGGCCTCGGAGCCGCGTCCGAGGCGTCGCCAGCCTGTGGTGGCGGATTGATAGAGGCGCTCGTGGAGGCCGGTGTCTGCGGCGGCGGGAGTCAGGGGAGCGGGAGCAGGGGCGTTGCCGGGATCGAGGGAGAAGGGGACGAACTGATCGAGGATCTGCTCGGAGGGATGGAGAGCGGGGACGCGGGCGACGGAAGAGAAGGCGAGGGAGATCCAGCCGCCGGCGGCACCCTTGCGGTAGCCGAGCTCGACGCGGTAGTCGCGATCGGAGAGTGGAACGGGGAGATACCACTCGCAGGCGTGGGCATCGACGACCACTTCCTGAAGGGTGTGGGGGTGGGCGGAGCCGGGAGCGAGGCCTGTGACGTCGGCGACACGGAGACAGAGCTGAGAGGCACCGGCGGCGAGGGCCTGGTCGCGGTCAGCGTCGGCGATGTCCCAGAAGACGTAGGCCCACTGGGGATCGCGTGGGAGGAAGACGACGCGGGTCTCGGCGTCGGAGCGCTGAACGGGGGCCATCTCGGCTTCGATCGCCGCCAGATTGGCTGTCTCGATCGCTTCGACGGCCTGCTGCGGGGCCCGCTTCTCGGCGATGGCCTGGGCGAGCCGTTCGCGGTTCGAACTGCTGTAGCGGGCCACGCCGAGGGTGCGCGCCACTTCGCGCAGCTGCCGCATGCTCAGCGCAGCCAGACGGCTCAGCAGATTGCTGTCGGACATGGGCGGTGACTCGATATGTGAACAAGAGTGTCTGCGATGTGCGCCCGACGGGATCGCACCTGTCAGCAGACAGGGACACAAACGCCCGGCTGGATGCCGGCCGCCGCCGCCATGACTGCTAGAACAGATGTACTGATCGGCGGGTGGCTGGCGGCGTCCCGCCGCTGCGTGTGTCCCTGTCCCTTCCGGTGTCCGTGTCCTCTGCTCCCTTGCTGCTCTGGGGTCTGCCGGCCGGGCTGCCGGTGCCCCTGCGGGCCGAAGCGGAGCCCCATCTCTGCGCTCTGGCCGGAGAGGCCGTCGCCGCAGGCTTTCCCAGTCCGGCCGAGGACTATGTCGAGGCTCGCATCGATCTCAACCGGGAGCTGATCGCCTCGCCCCTGTCCACCTTCTTCATGCGGGTCTGTGGTGATGCCATGCGCGGCGATGGCATCGTTGATGGCGATCTGCTCGTGATCGACCGCAGCCTTGAGTCCCGGCCGGGTCGGGTGGTGGTGGCTGTCCATGCCGGCCGCTTCCTGGTGCGGCGCCTGGTGCGGCGGCGGGAGCGCCTGTGGCTGGAGGCCAGTGACGGCAGCAGTGCTCCCCTGCTCCTGCCCGCCGGCCTGGAGGAGGGTGGGGATCCGGAGCTGTGGGGCGTGGTCATCCACGCCGTGCATCACCTCAGCGGTCGCCGGACGACCGGCTCCGGTGGGATCGCGCCATGATCACGCCGGCGTCGGGACAGGAGGCGGCGTCGGGACGCGGGGCGGCGGCGCGCTGGGGGAGTGACCATGTCAGCGTCCGCAAATCTTCTGCGCTTCTGTCCGGGATTCGAGGGCGATGTCGGCAGGTCGTGCCGGGGTGGCGAGTGTCGATGGCCGGGCCTGGGCGCGCGGTCCCGTCGGGATCCGGCTCAGCCGATCCGTGTCAGGGGCTGATGCGGGGCAGGGGCGCGAGCAGGCCGCGGCGACGCAGCTCGTGGCGGAACTCCGAGGCCAGGCTGTGCCCCTCCTCCCGCCACAGGCGACGCAGATGGCCGAAAAGCATCAGGGCCCGCAGCGCGATCGTCAGGCAGACCAGCAACTGCAGGCAGAGCTTGAGCACAGTGGCGGGGAGGCGGTGGCGTCGAGAACGTGACGGCCCAGCCAGGGCGGAGAATGCCACTCTAGGTGCGGCTCGCGGGTCGTGCCCTGCCGATCACGCCCTGTTCCGGTTCCGTGGCGCCTGATGGCCGATCCCCTTCCTGAGCTCACCAACGCCGATCTGGAACTGTTGCAGACGGCTCTGGATCCACGACTGGATGGCTTCGGGGATGGCGGGACGTGCCTCGACGATGCCCGAGCCTTTCTCGAGCGCCTCGGTGGCGATGGCCGCATCAGTGACACCCTTCAGCACTGGCTGAGCAGCTGGCAGGCCGCCGGCGGCAACCGCGACACGCTGCGCCTGATGGTGAGCACGCTGCTGGCGGAACGGGGCGCCGGGCCCGAGACAAGGGACCAAGGGCCGGAGCCGGACGTCGAATCCTGAACGGATCAGGGGGTCTTCGCCCTGCGCCGGCTCCAGACCCCCTGGGCCGTGGAAAACAGGGAATGCTGCAGGTCCCCCATGAACCGCATCACCCGTCCCGGCGGCGTTCGGTCATGGCCGAGAAGGTCGGAATACAGGCCGGCATGGCAGAGATCCACCAGCAGGGCCACTTCCTCGGAGGACAGACACAGCAGGTGTTCGTCGTCGTGATGGATGACTTTCACCGCAACCTCCCGAAGGAAAAAGCGAGAAACAACTGTAGAACCTTTGCTCAGACCCCCGGGGGCGACCTGCTGACGACAGCGGCGCCGGCGCCATTGATCGGGGGAGACGGCAGGCAGGGTGCAGAGTTTCAGCGTTCGCGCCTGGCTGGCGTCAGGGTCTGGAGTGGAGCGATCGAGGCTGTCAGCGATCGAGGAGGATCCGGCGGGAGCGCCGGTCCGGCGTCAGGCCCGAAGCCGCGAGCGGGACACGGGAGCAGCGGCCCGATGGAGATCCGCCAGTGGCGGAACTGTGGCATCCCCTGCACAGCCATGGGGTGTCCGGCGCCGCCCGCGTCCTGAGCAAGCCTGCATCGGCGACGGGGTCGGCCGACCTTTACAAAACGGCAAAGAGCCGTTACATTCCTTCTTGTCGGCGCTTGCCGGCTCTTCCTAAGTCCTTGATCCGTTGACGGATCGAACCCCGTTCTCATGACCGCCACTCTCCAGCAGCGCTCCGGCGCTTCCGGTTGGCAGCAGTTCTGCGAGTGGGTCACCTCCACCAACAACCGCCTCTACGTGGGCTGGTTCGGCGTGCTGATGATCCCCTGCCTGCTGGCCGCCACCATCTGCTTCGTGATCGCCTTCATCGCTGCTCCCCCTGTGGACATCGATGGCATCCGTGAGCCCGTTGCCGGCTCGCTGATGTACGGCAACAACATCATCTCCGGCGCCGTTGTTCCTTCGAGCAACGCCATCGGCCTGCACTTCTACCCCATCTGGGAAGCCGCCAGCCTTGACGAGTGGCTGTACAACGGCGGTCCTTACCAGCTGGTGGTCTTCCACTTCCTGATCGGCGTCTACGCCTACATGGGCCGTGAGTGGGAACTCTCCTACCGCCTCGGCATGCGCCCCTGGATCTGCGTTGCCTACAGCGCCCCTGTGGCTGCTGCTTCGGCTGTGTTCCTGGTGTATCCCTTCGGTCAGGGCTCCTTCTCCGACGGCATGCCCCTCGGCATCAGCGGCACCTTCAACTACATGCTGGTGTTCCAGGCTGAGCACAACATCCTGATGCACCCCTTCCACATGCTGGGTGTGGCCGGTGTGTTCGGCGGCAGCCTGTTCTCCGCCATGCACGGTTCGCTGGTGACCTCCAGCCTGGTGCGTGAAACCACCGAGTCTGAGTCCCAGAACTACGGTTACAAGTTCGGCCAGGAGGAAGAGACCTACAACATCGTGGCTGCCCACGGTTACTTCGGTCGCCTGATCTTCCAATACGCCTCGTTCAACAACAGCCGCAGCCTGCACTTCTTCCTGGCTGCCTGGCCTGTGATCGGCATCTGGTTCACTGCCCTGGGCGTGAGCACGATGGCCTTCAACCTGAACGGCTTCAACTTCAACCAGTCGATCCTTGATTCGCAGGGTCGTGTGCTGAACACCTGGGCGGACATCCTGAACCGCGCTGGTCTGGGCATGGAAGTGATGCACGAGCGCAACGCTCACAACTTCCCGCTCGACCTGGCTGCTGCTGAGGCCACGCCTGTGGCGCTGACCGCTCCGGTCATCGGCTGATCCTCGGGATCTTTCCGACCCTCAACGCTCTGTTGAGTTCAGGCCCCCTCCTCGGAGGGGGCTTTTTGTATGCGGACGAAGGCAGCAGTTGGCAGCTGGAGCGGTGGAGCGGGCGTGATCCCGCGGCCCATGGGTGCCTGACGGCTTCCCCGCATGGGGCCTATTCCATCGGTGGGGACTCGGCCTCGGACCCTGGGAAGCTGCGCTCGGGAATCGCTGCATCTGGCTACACTGCCGCCGAGGTTTGTGCGAGCAGCCGGGCCCCTGCATTGCGGGGGTCTTTTTTTCTCACGCATCTGCCAGGCCACCGTTGTTCCGGTTCCGTCCTCGCCATCGTGAGCGGTCATCGTGCCCTCCCCAGAGCTCATGACCGTGGAAGCGCTGATTCGCCGCTATCGCCTGGAGCCGCACCCGGAGGGTGGCTGGTATCGCGAACTGCATCGCAGTCGAGAAGCGGTGAGCCGCGCAGATGGTCAGCGCCGTGCTGGCCTGACCGCCATCCTGTTCCTGCTGCCTCAGGGTGAGATCAGCCGCTGGCACCAGGTCTGCGGCGCCGATGAGAGCTGGCATCACGCTGGTGGTGCTCCGCTCGAACTGCTTTGCCTGCCGCCCGAAGGCGGCGCGCTGCGGCGCCGGCGTCTGGCGACTCAGCTGGTGGACCTGGCTGACGAAGAAGTCATGCCTCTGGCGATCGTGCCGGCTGGCTGGTGGCAGGCCGCCTACAGCCTCGGGGCCTGGAGTCTGGTGAGCTGCTGCGTGGGGCCCGGCTTCGATTTCGCTGACTTCACCCTGCTGCGCGATCTCCATTCCTCGCAGCATCCCGGCGGCGCGCTGCCGGCCTTTCTCTGAGGGGACGGGCGAGTCGGGGAGAGCTTCAGGCGCTGCGGCGCCACTGCGGCGCAGGCAGCTCTCCGCGTGGCCGTGCCGGTTCCTCCGCTTCCACCGGATCGACCGGAAAGGGCAGGGCCGCGATCTCTCGTTCGCTCAGCCGCCGGCTCCAGGCCTTCGGCACCGGTTCGTTCCAGCGGAAGCCCGCATCCTTGGCCAGCTGTCGCTCGTCGTAGGAGAGTCGGGCCCGCACCAGCCGGCGCGGTTCCAGGGCCCCCTGCAGCAGGGCTTCAAGCTCATCGCACCGCTGGAACACCTGCACCAGATAGATGCAGTCGGTGAGAGCACGATGGGCGGCCCAGACGGGCACCCCATAGGCCAGGGCCAGATCACGCACCGAGGGTGTGGGCCGCAGTTGACGCTCTGCCGGCCACCGGATGTCCTCCATCGAGCAGATCCAGGGCTTGCACAGGGCCGGCAGTTCGCCGTTGCCGAACCACTGGCGATCGAAGGCGGCGTTGTGGGCGAGCACCGCATCGGCGTCCGCCACCATCGCTTCGAAGCAGGCCAGTCCGCTGCGCCAGGGCTGTTCCAGCCGGCTGACAGCCGCCGGGATGCCATTGATCGCCTGGGCTGGGTTGCGGTCGCAGGGCAGCAGGAACGACACCTGCATCAGCACCGAGCGACTGGTCACGTCGAAGAGCACGGCGCCGACCTCGATGCACTGCCCCTGCTGCGGGCTCAGAGCTGTGGTTTCGGTGTCGAGGATCAGCAGCCGCTCGGGGCAGGTCGGAAGGGCGGGCGTGTCGCTGAGACCGGGCAGCGGCGGCAGTGACGGAGAGCGCTTCGTGAGCGGGCTGTGAATCTCCGCGGGGGAGGCTGCAGCTGCCCTGTCGCTGGCTTCGGCCTCCTCCCTGTGCCCCCTGGCATCGGCGGGAGGGGCTTCCCCATGCCGCGGATCTTCGGGTTCCTCGGTTGCGGCCAAGGACGCCGGAGGCCAGGCAGCGATGGCCGCACCTGTGTGCTGAGACCGGCTGCTCGGCTGGTGGACGGGGAGCGCCGTGCCATCGGCGTCCGCCTTCATGGCGGCACCAGGGGGAGGTGTCGCCGGCGGTTGGCTGGGCTGCGCGGGCGCTTGCGTCGCTGTGACCAGTTCGAGCAGATCGCTCTGCTCCCAGAGGCTGCCCTGCTCGTTGCCGCTGTGCATCGCCGTCCCCTGGCTCTGCCCCATCGTCCCAGGCGCGCCGGGCCGCCGCCAGGCATCGACCGCCGGTTACGCGCGCCTGGGCCGTGGCAGGTCGCTCATCTGCCCGGGGGCCGCCTTCGGCGCTGTTGGGGAGTGATTCACACTCCAACTCCGGTGCCGGCATGGGTTGCCCTGTGCCGGTGGCCCTGGTGTGCCGCGGTTGCGCTCTGGAAACGCCGCTGCCTGGCCTCGGCTGCTCTCCTGGCCGTTCGTCTCTTCCTAGGGTTGGGCTCGTTCTGTTGCGTTTCATGGCTCTGGCCCCCGGTGACCGCGCTCCCCTGATTTCGCTCGAGGACGCCCAGGGCACCGAGCGGCGCAGCGATCAGCTGGGCGGTCGGCCGCTGGTGCTGTTCTTCTATCCCAAGGACGACACCCCCGGCTGCACCGCCGAGGCCTGCGCCTTCCGTGACAGCTACGCCGATCTGCAGGCGCTTGGGGCCGAGGTCTGGGGTGTCAGCGGTGATGATGCTGCCAGCCATCGTCGCTTCGCCGAGCGCCATGGCCTGCCCTATCCGCTCCTCGTGGACCGCGGCAATGCTCTGCGGCGTGCCTTCGGAGTGCCCTCGGTGCTGGGCCTGCTGCCTGGCCGGGTCACCTACGTGATCGACGGCCAGGGCGTGATCCGCCATGTGTTCAACAACCTGCTCGATGGTGCGGCCCATCGGCGTGAGGCGCTCGAGGCGCTGCGGCGCCTGCAGGGGCAGGGTGGCTGAGGCGACCTGGACGGCCGCTCCTGGGCTAGCCCCGGCGGAACCCTCCTGGCGACAGCGTGGGGCGCTGTGGTGCCTGAGCCCGAGGCCCGGCTCGTTGCGTGGCCTGATCGAATTCATCGGCGGCAGCTATCTGGCGGCCACGCCTCAGGTGAGCTACCGGCGCCTGCTGGAGGCGCTGTCGGCCCTTGGCTGGCAGATCCATGCCTGGAGCTATGTGCCGGGTTTCGATCATCAGCTGCAGGCCAATGAGGCCTGGCGGTTGTTTCGCCAGGAGCGACAGCGCTGGCTCGAGAGCCACAGCATGGATGTCTCCCGCCAGTGCCGCCCAACGGCGGGCCTGGAGGCAGGAGCCTCCCGCGGCGCCGGCCCTGCCGTTCTCAGGCTGGGCCACAGCCTCGGCTGCAAGCTGCATCTGCTCGCCCCGGACGCCGGCCGCGGTTGCGACGGGCTGGCGGCACTGGCGTTCAACAACTTCAGCGCCGAGCGCTCGGTGCCGCTGCTGGCTGAGGTGGGCCAGCAGTTCGGCTTCCGCAGCGAATTCAGCCCCTCGCCGGCCGAGACCCTGCGGCTCGTGAGCGGTCAGTATCGCCAGCCCCGCAATCTGCTGGTGCGTTTCGATCGCGACGGTCTCGATCAGAGCGGGCGGCTGCTGGCGGCCCTGCGTCAGCGGTCTGAGGATGCCAGCCAGTTGCTGGAGCTCCCGGGTGATCACCTCACTCCGGCCAGCGCCGGTCTGCGTCGTCGCCTGCTGGGTGAGTGGGCCGATGACCCGTCCCGTCAGCGTCAGGTGGATGGGCTCGCGCGGCGGATCGAGGCGTGGTGGGAGCGCTCGCCGTAGGGCGGATCAGGGCGGTGCCGATCATGTTGTGCGCGAGGTGCTGTTGTCAGCGTCAGAGCACCATGAATATTTGCCAAAAAGCCTGGTGCGACCACCTTCATGCTGCTCTATTTAGCCGGAGTCTTCCCGATCCTCTCAGTCATGATCGATGCCTTTGTGTCTGGCTGGCAGCGCTCCTTTGACTACGAAGGACGTTCCAATCGGCCAGATTTCTGGTGGTTTTACCTGGCTGACAGCATTCTCATCCTGATCCTGCTGGTGCTGGGGCTGTTCAATGAGCTGTTGTTCAAGCTCTACATCCTCTATGTCATCGCCCAGATCTTTCCCTCCCTCTCTCTGACCGTGCGCCGGCTGCGCGATTCGGGCAAGCCATGGCCCTGGATCTTCATTTCACTGGTGCCGTTCATCGGTGGGATCTGGCTGATCGTGTTGCTGGCTCAGCCCTCTCTGCCGGTCTGATCGCCGAGCAGGGACCGCCCCACCAGGGTGACCGGACACGCCGGAGCGGGAGAGTTCCCGGCTCCGGCTTTCAGGTGGCAAGGTCGGCCCTGCCTCACACCCGCAGGGCATCGAGCACGGAGCGGTCCTCAAGCGTGGAGGTGTCGCCGCTCACCTCCTGGCCGGCGGCCAGGGAGCGCAGGATGCGCCGCATGATCTTGCCGCTGCGGGTCTTGGGCAGGGCGTCGGAGAAGCGGATCACATCGGGGCGGGCGATCGGGCCGATCTCCTTGCCCACATGGCTGCGCAGCTCGCCGATCAGGGCCTCGTCGCCGCTGCGGCCGGCTTCGAGGGTCACGAAGGCCACGATCCCCTCGCCCTTGAGCTCATCGGGCCGCCCCACCACCGCGGCCTCGGCCACGGCCGGATGGCTCACCAGGGCGCTCTCGATCTCCATCGTGCCCAGGCGGTGGCCGCTCACGTTGATCACGTCATCGACGCGGCCCATCACCCAGAAGTAGCCGTCGGCGTCGCGGCGGGCGCCATCTCCGGCGAAGTACAGCCAGCTGCCATCGGCGGGTCGGATCTCCTCCCAATAGCTCCTGCGGAAGCGCTCGGGATCGCCGTGCACGGTGCGCATCATCCCCGGCCAGGGACGCCGGATGGCCAGATAGCCGCCCTGGTCGGCCGGCTGCGAGTTGCCGTCGTGATCGACGATGTCGGCGAGGATCCCCGGCAGGGGCAGGGTGCAGGAGCCGGGCTTGGTGGGAGTGGCTCCGGGCAGCGGGCTGATCATGACGCCGCCGGTCTCGGTCTGCCACCAGGTGTCCACCACCGGGCAGCGGTCGCCGCCGATCACATCGCGATACCACATCCAGGCCTCAGGATTGATCGGCTCACCGACGGTGCCGAGAATCCGCAGCGAGCTCATGTCGTACTGATCCGGCACCTCACGGCCGCTCTTCATGAAGGCGCGGATCGCCGTAGGGGCGGTGTAGAAGATCGTGCAGCGGTGCTTCTGGATCACCTCCCAGAAGGCTCCCGGTTTGCTGGGGCGGGGCGCGCCCTCGTACATCACCGTGGTGGCGCCGTTCGAGAGCGGTCCATAGACGATGTAGCTGTGCCCCGTGATCCAGCCGACGTCCGCGGTGCACCAGTGGATGTCGTCCTCACGGATGTCGAAGATCCACTGGAAGGTGAGGTGGGCCCACAGGTTGTAGCCGGCGGTGGTGTGCACCACCCCTTTGGGCTTGCCGGTGGAGCCGGAGGTGTAGAGCACGAACAGCCGGTCTTCGCTGGCCATCGGCTCCGCCGGGCATTGCGGGCTCTGGGCCTCCACCAGCTCATGCCACCAGGCATCGCGGCCCTCCTGCATGGCGCAGTCGCCCCCGGCACCATCGAGACGGCGCACCACCAGGACCTTCTGCACGCTGGGGGCCCCGCCTTCCGCTGCGAGAGCCTCATCCACCGCCGGCTTCAGCGGCACGGGCCTGTCCTTGCGGAAGCCGCCGTCGGCGGTGATCACCAGCTTCGCCTCGCCATCGATGAGACGATCGCGCAGGGCATCGGCCGAAAAGCCGCCGAACACCACCGAATGGGGGGCACCGATGCGGGCGCAGGCGAGCATCGCGATGGCCGCCTCCGGGATCATCGGCATGTACAGGGCCACCAGGTCGCCCTTGCCGATTCCCAGATCCTTCAGGGCATTCGCCGCCCTGCACACCTCGGCGTGCAGCTGGCGGTAGGTGAAGCGGCGCGTGTCCCCGGGTTCCCCTTCCCAGATCAGGGCCATCTTGTCGGCCCGTGGCCCCGCGAGGTGACGATCGAGGCAGTTGAAGCTCAGGTTGGTGGTGCCGCCCTCGAACCAGCGGGCGAAGGGCGGGTTGCTCCAGTCGAGCACCGTGTGGAACGGCTCGAACCAGTGCAGTTCCTGACGGGCCAGATCGCCCCAGAAGCCGTCCGGATCGCTCTGGGCCCGTTCCGCTAGGGCGCGGTAGGCCTCCATCGAGCCGATGCGCGCCTGCGCCGCCAGCTCGGCCGGCGGATCGAAGCTGCGCTGTTCCTGCAGCACCGATTCGATCGTGGGGGCGATGGGCTCGCTCATGGAGGGCGCTGGGCGCGGACGGCGTCCCAGCATTGCGCACGATCCCAGACGTGCCAAGGAACCTGCCGTGCTCTCCGCTGGCCGCGGCTCGGCCGGATTGGCGGGCATCAGCAGGCCTGATCGGAGATCGGAGGTTCCGCGCTTGGCAAGGGCCTGGCGCGGCATTAGCAGAGGGGGAGTGGCAGGCATCGGACGTGGACGAGCAGCCGATCACCCCCCATGCCGGACCGGTGCTGGATGCCCAGGGCAACCTCACCTACATCGGTGTGGACGGCCGCCGCTATGTGATCGGCCTGCCCCCCGAGATCGATGAGGCCAGCCTCGAGCGGGTGATGACGCTGCTGCGCCGGGGCAACGCCGTGTTCCACGAGATTGAGCGCCTCTGCCACCGCTGGATCTCCGAGGTCACCGGGCCCGATCTCGACAGCCGCGCTGCCCTGGTGCTGCTGCTCACCACGATGGAGACGGCCCTCGAGGAGTGTTATCCCGAGTCGGATACGCCCTGACGCCTGCTCCCCCGATGGCCGCTCGGGCAGGCTGGGGGGATGAGTGCCCCTGCCGCCTGCCTGTTCGACCTCGATGGTCTGCTGCTTGACACCGAGCCGCTGCACAGCCTGGCCTGGCGACAGGCGGCCGAGCGTTTCGGCCTGCAGCTGCCCGACGCCGAGCTGATGCGGCTGCGGGGCCGGCGTCGTCTCGACAATGCCCGCCAGGTGATCACCTGGATCGCGGAACGGGTCGGAGCACCTCCGACGGTGGAGGAGCTGCTGGCCGTGCAGCAGCCGATCGCCCGTGGCCTGCTGCCCCGGGCCGAGCCCATGGAGGGGGCGCCGGAGCTTCTGCGGCAATGCCTTGAGCGGCAGGTGGCGATGGCGCTGGTCACCAGCAGCAGCCGTGAATCCCTTGCCCTCAAGACCGCCGGCCATCCCTGGCTGGAGCTGATCGAGCTGCGCATCGACGGCGATGACCCCGACCTGAAGGCCGGAAAGCCGGCGCCCGATCCCTTCCTGCTGGCGGCCGAGCGGCTGGGGGTGAGCCCCGGGGACTGCTGGGCCTTCGAGGATTCACCGGCCGGGGCGATCGCGGCGGCGGCGGCCGGCTGCCGGGTGCATGTCCTGGTGCCGCCAGGACTGTCGCCCGAGGAGCGCCAGCGGCTGTATCCGGGTGACTGGATCTTCCTGGAGAGCCTGCGCGATCTCGCGTTCGAACGGCGCGCCTGATGACGATGGGCTCTGCGCCCGGGACGGAGCTCCAGCAGGCGGCTGAAGACTGCCGGCTCCGGCTGCGCGGCAGAGCGATGGTCGTGAGGCTTCAGTACAACCGGCTCAGCACGAACTCCGGCAGGGCCCGCAGGGCCGATCGGGGCTCGGAGGCGGGCAGCCAGGTGATCGCCTCATGGGCCTCGCGGGCGAAGCCCTCCGCCAGGGACCGGGCGCGCGGGATCGCCTCGCAGCCACGCACCAGTGCGAGGGCCTGTTCCAGATCGCCCGTCTCGCTGAACTCACGCTCGATCAGGCCGGCCAGGGCGGGACGTTCCTCCAGCGCGAACAACGCCGGGGCGGTGAGGTAGCCGGAGGCCAGATCGCTGGCGGCTGGTTTGCCCAGCTGCTGGTCGCTGCCGGTGAAGTCGAGGATGTCATCCACCACCTGGAAGGCCAGGCCCAGCTGGCGGCCGAAGCGGTAGAGATCATCGAGGCGCTGGCCATCCAGACCGGACAGCACGCCGGCGGCGCGGCAGCTGTTGGCGATCAGCGAGGCCGTCTTGCAGTAGCTCTTTTCGAGGTAGGTCTCGAAGCTCTGGCCGGTGTCATAGCGGAACAGCCCCTGCTTCACCTCGCCATCGGCGAGGTCCATGATCACCCGCGACAGCAGCTTCACCACCTCGAGATCGTCGAGGTTGGCCAGATGCCAGCTGGCCTGGGCGAACAGGAAGTCACCGGCCAGGACCGCCACGCGGTGGTTGAAGCGGCTGTGCACCGTGGCCACACCGCGACGGGTGTCGGCGCCATCCACGACATCGTCATGGACGAGTGAGGCGGTGTGGATCATCTCGGTGATCTCCGCCAGGCGCCGGTGACGGGGGCTGAGGCCGCCGTCCGGGGCGATCGCGCGTGACAGCAGCAGCACGATGCCCGGCCGCAGGCGCTTGCCCCCGGCGGCGAACAGGTGCTCAGCCGCAGCCTGCAGGATGGGGTGGCCGGCGCCGATCAGGGAGCGCAGATCGGCCAGCAGGGCATCGAGGTCGGCCTCGACGGGTTGGAGCAGCTCTGCAACCGTCGACACGGGGCCTCCAGGGTGAGCGTGATCCTAGAAGGGCTGCGGCGGCGACTGCAGCCGCAGGGGCTCCGCCTCGGAATCGCGAGGGGTGTCCGGCCGCCAGGGAACCGCCTGACTGGCGGCGTCGATGCCGATGAGATGGCTGGCGTCGCGGTCGAAACAGGCCGCCTGGCCCGTGGTCAGGAAGCGGTGCTCCACCCCCCGCCCGGCCGGAGCCTCAAGGTCATGGCGTTTCAGCAGGCAGCCCAGGTGGCGTGCCACGGCCGGCGCCGGATCGATCACGGTCACCTCCGGTCCCGCCAGGCGGCGGATGGCATCGATCACGAACGGGTAATGGGTGCAGCCGAGCACGATCGTGTCGGCACCGGCCGCCAGCATCGGCTCGAGGAAACTCCGCAGCAGCGCATCGGTGTCGGCCCCTTCCGGGATCCCCGCCTCGACCAGATCGGCCAGGCCCAGGCACACCTGCTCGACCACCGTCACCTCGCCGGCATGGCGTCCCACCGTGGCTCGGTACAGCTGCCCCTGAAAGGTGGCCGGTGTGGCCATCACCCCCACCACGCCGGAGCGGGTGAGGGCCACGGCGGGCTTCACCGCCGGCTCCAGCCCCAGGATCAGGTGGCCGGGGAAGCGCTCGCGCAGGTGATGCAGCGCCACCGCCGAGGCGGTATTGCAGGCGACCACGATCGCCTTGCAGCCGGCTTCCACCAGACAGGCGCAGATGGCTTCGCTGTAGAAGCGGATCTCGCGGCTATGGCGGCTGCCGTAGGGGACATGGGCCCTGTCGGCGAAGTAGAGGGTGGATTCATCGGGCAGCTGGCGCACGATCTGGCGCCAGACGCTCAGCCCTCCCACGCCTGAATCGAAGATGCCGATCGGTGCCGCGGCTGCCGGCGCCGTCATGGATTGAGGTACTCCAGGATCGCGGTGGCCACCGCCAGAGCGAGCCGGCGGCGGAAGTTGGGATCGGCCAGCCGCGGGGCGTCGATCGAGCCGGTGACGAAGCCCATCTCGGCCAGTGCCGAGGGCATCGTGGTGCGACGGATCACGTAGAAGCGTCCTGGCCGGGCGCCCCGGTCGGGAGTGCCGGGCGAGACGGCCATCAGCTGCTGCTGGATCACCGACGCCAGGCGCTGGGAATTGCCTCCCTGGAAATAGAAGGTTTCGACGCCGTTCACATCGGGCCTCGACATGCTCAGGGCGTTGGCATGCAGGCTCACAAACAGGTGGGCGCCGATGTTGTTGGCCAGAGCCACCCGCGGCGGCAGGTCGACGTCCACCTCTGAGGTGCGGGTCAGCGAGACGCTCACCCCGCGGGCCTGGAGCAGCTGGGCCACCTGCAGGCCGACATCGAGCACCACGTTGGTCTCGCGGAGCCCGCCGATCCCCACGGCGCCCGGATCCGGGCCGCCATGGCCGGGATCGATCACCACCCGGTAACGGCCGCGCGGTACCGAGGGCAGACCGGCGGGGTTGAGCGGCAGCGGGGAGGTGGTGCGGCCGCTGTTGCCGAAACCGCTGCCGGTGTTGCGGCTGATCCAGCCGCCGCTGCGCACCGGGGCGTCGAAATCTCCCTCACCCACCGCCAGCAGCGAGCGGCTGGGCAGGCCCTGGAAGTCCATGCGCCAGCGGTCGCGGGCGGTTCCCACCAGACGGAGCTGGCGTGGGTCGAGGCGGGTGCCGGGCTGGAACTCGAGCACCAGCCGGGTGGTGCCGGGATCCGGCTTGCCGATGCGCACCTCGCGCAGCACCCCTCCCGCCGGCACCGTGCGGGTGCGGCTGGGGGCGCCGGGCAGGTCAATCCAGACCCGTGGTCCCTTGCCGGGCGGTCCCTCCTCGAAGAAGGCCTGCACCTGGATTCCGGGGGCGGTCCGGATCTCGAGGCTGCCTTCGCGGTTGAAGCGCCAGGCGGACAGGCTGCTGCCGGCCCAGGCGGGCAGCTCGGCCAGCAGCGTCAGCAGAGCGACCAGCAGGGCGGAGCGGCCAGCGGTGCGCAGGCCGGTGCGGCCGAAGCGGAAACGGGGAATCATCGGCCGCTCAGAACAGCGCCGGCCGGCGATGCTGCAGGCTCGGCATCTGGGCGCGGATGCGCTGCCCGTGGGCAGTGTCCACCGGTGCCATCGTCAGGCCCGGAGCGGTGCCCGCATCGGCCAGAACCGTGCCCCAGGGATCGATCACCAGCGCGTGGCCGTGGGTCTGGCGGCGGCCGTAGTGGAGGCCGGTCTGGGCGGGGGCGAGCACATAGGCGGTGTTCTCGATCGCCCGGGACTGCAGCAGAACCTGCCAGTGGTCCTTGCCGGTGTAGGCGGTGAAGGCGGCCGGCACCATCAGCAGCTCGGCGCCGGCTCCGGCCAGGTGGCGGTAGAGCTCCGGGAAGCGCACGTCGTAACAGATGGACAGGCCGATGCGGCACAGGCCGGGCACGTCCACCACAGGCGGCAGCGTCGAACCCGGCTGCACGGTGGCCGATTCGCGGTACGGCACCCCGTCGGGGATGTCGACGTCGAACAGGTGGATCTTGTCGTAGCGGGCCAGCAGCTGACCCTCCACCCCCACCAGCTCGGCGCGGTTGTAGGTGAGGTTCTCGCCCGCCGGTACCGGGAAGCCGCCCCCCAGCAGGGTCACCTGATACCGGCGCGCCATCGTCACCAGGAAGCGGCTGCAGCGTTCGGCGAGGGCCGGGGCCAGGGCGATGCGCTCCTGGTCATCGCCCATGAAGGCGAAGTTCTCGGGCAGCCCCACCAGTTCGGCGCCGCGGCGTGCGGCCAGCTCGATCAGCTCCTCGGCCGCCGCAAGATTGGCATCGGGATCCGAGGTGCTGGTGAGTTGCAGGGCTGCGGCCAGAAAACTGCTCACCGACCATCCGGATGCGACCGGCGAACTGTAAGGGCGTGACCCCGGCCAGGCCAGGGCCAACCTTGCGCCGGCCCGCCAAGGACCGGTGCGGCAGGAGCCGGGACGCCGGGTGACGCTGCGGGCCTGCACCGAGCCGATCCAGCAGCCCCCGGCTGCCGCTCGGTTGCGCTCGCCAGCACCCCATCCGCCGGTGCCGACAGAACTCCCCTGGTGCAGCCGGCCGGCAGCCGGGAGCTCAGCTGGCCCGCAGCACGCCCGGCTCGGCCTGGATCGGCACGATCTGCAGGCTGTCGACGGCGCTGCAGCAGGTGAAATCGGCGTCGTGGTCACCGATCCCGATCAGCCGCTGGCCGTGGCTGGCGGCGCGCAGGCAGGTCTCGGTGTCGTGGCGCCACTGCTGCCACAGGGCCAGGGCGGCCAGCATCTCGTCGTTGGCGCAGTGCACGCCGCGGTGGGGACCGACCGCCAGCTCGATCGCCGCCGAGGCCACTGCCCCGGCTGCCAGGCTGTCCTCCAGC
Organism: Synechococcus sp. CBW1004; assembly: GCF_015840715.1. Taxonomy (NCBI): domain Bacteria; kingdom Bacillati; phylum Cyanobacteriota; class Cyanophyceae; order Synechococcales; family Synechococcaceae; genus Synechococcus; species Synechococcus sp. CBW1004. Next base: position 3,538,262 of record NZ_CP060397.1, read on the forward strand.
GAGTAGTCGCCCTCCCAGCCGCTGCCCACGATCCAGACCAGCTGGCAGTCGCGCTCGATCAGCCGCCGGGCCACGGCGGTGCGGTTCGGCAGGCAGGCGGTGAGCAGCAGTGGCACCTCGCGCACGGCCGCCAGGGAGCGGGTGCCGTTGGTGGTGCTCATGAAGATGCGCTTGCCGCCCACCACCTCCGGTGTGACCGCCAGCGGGGAGTTGCCCAGGTCGTAGCCGTCGACGCGCTTGCCGCCCCGCTCGCCGGCCCGCAGGCGCTGGTCGGCCGGCCAGGCGGCGGCGGCGGCCTCGAGTTCGGCCAGATCAGCGAAGGCCTGGATCGCCTCGGCACCGTTCTGCAGCGACCAGGCGATCGTGGTGGTGGCCCGCAGCACGTCGATCACCACCGCTCCATCGGGGCCGCCCTCGCTGGGGGGCCGCACCGGTGGCACCGCTTCGGAGGTGTGGAAATAGGCGATCTGCATCGGTGCCTGGCGCGGCGGACTGGCTGCGAACCCTAGGCAGGCGCTGCAGGGCGCGATTCCAGCGCGGGGCACGCGGCTCGGGAGGGGAACCGCGCCGTCAGCCGTTGCTGCTCCGCGGCACTGAGCGCGTCCGCTCGCGTCCCGCCCGGCCAGCGCTGCGGCCCCGCCGGCCGGGCAGGCACTTGCGCCACAGTGAGCATCCCCCCGGCCCTCCGCCCGCTGCCATGACCATCGCTCCGGCCGCGCCTGCGCTCACCCGCCGCAGCCGCCGCGATCTGCGGGGCTTCCTGGAGCTGCTCGAGCAGCGGGGCCGGCTGCGGCGCATCAGCGCTCCGGTCGATCCGGATCTGGAGCTGGCGGCAATCGCCGATCGGGTTCTGGCTGCTGGGGGACCGGCGCTGCTCTTTGAGAATGTGATCGGCTCCACCATTCCGGTGGCGGTCAACCTGCTGGGGACCCAGGAGCGGGTGCTCTGGAGCCTCGGCATGGAGCGGCCCGAGGAGCTGGAGGCTCTCGGTGAGAAGCTGGCGCTGCTGCAGCAACCCCGCCCGCCCAAAGGCGCCCGCGAGGCCGTGCGCTTCGGCTCGGTGCTGCTTGACGTGCTCAAGGCGCGCCCCGATCTCGATCTCACGCCACCCTGCCGCCAGCAGGTGTTCCGGGGGGATGAGGTCAATCTCGACGCACTGCCGCTGCTGCGGCCCTGGCCCGGCGATGGCGGCCGGATCATCACCCTTGGTCTGGTGATCACCAAGGACCCGGAGACCGGCACGCCGAATGTGGGGGTGTACCGGCTGCAGCAACAGTCGATCAACACCATGACGGTGCACTGGCTGAGTGTGCGCGGCGGCGCCCGCCACCTGCGCAAGGCGGCGGCCATGGGCAAGAAACTGGAGATCGCCATCGCCATCGGCGTGCATCCGCTGCTGGTGCTGGCGGCGGCCACACCGATTCCGGTGCAGCTGAGCGAATGGCTGTTCGCCGGCCTCTATGCGGGCGAAGGCGTGCGACTGGCCAAGTGCAGGACCGTGAACCTGGAGGTGCCCAGCCACAGCGAACTGGTGCTGGAGGGCACGATCACCCCCGGAGAGGAGCTGGCCGACGGGCCCTTCGGCGACCACATGGGCTTCTACGGGGGCATCGAGGAGTCGCCGCTGATCCGCTTCCAGTGCGTCACACAGCGGCGCGATCCGATCTATCTCACCACCTTCAGCGGCCGCCCCCCGAAGGAGGACGCGATGCTGGCGATCGCCCTCAATCGCATCTACACGCCGATCCTGCGCCAGCAGATCCCGGAGATCGTCGATTTCTTCCTGCCGATGGAGGGGCTCAGCTACAAGCTGGCGGTGATCGCCATCGACAAGGCCTACCCGGGGCAGGCGAAGCGAGCGGCAATGGCCTTCTGGAGCGCCTTGCCCCAGTTCACTTACACCAAGTTCGTGGTGGTGGTGGACAAGAACATCAACATCCGCGATCCCCGTCAGGTGATCTGGGCGATCAGCGCCCTGGTGGATCCGCAGCGTGACCTGTTCGTTCTGGAGGACACCCCCTTCGACACCCTCGATTTCGCCAGCGAGCGGCTGGGCCTGGGCGGTCGCCTGGCGATCGACGCCACCACCAAGGTCGGCCCGGAGAAGCGCCATCCCTGGGGTGAACCCCTGAGCCGTCCAGTCGCGCTGGAGCAGCGGCTCGATGCACGCTGGGCGGAACTGGGCCTGGCGGATGTGCAGGGGAGCGAGCCGGATCCGGCCCTGTTCGGCTACACACTCGAGCACGTTCTCGAGCGGCTGACGGGGATGCGGACCTGATGTTGAGCCGCGCCGCCGCCATCGCCCTGCGGGCTTTGGTGGAGCTGGCCCGTGAGCCCGCCCTGACGCTGTCGGTGGCGGAGCTGGCAAGGCGGCAGCAGCTGCCTCAGCCCATGCTGGAGCAGATTCTGTTGCGGCTCAGGCGCGCCGGTGTGGTGGAGGCCCGCCGTGGCCGTCAGGGCGGCTATCGGCTGGCGCAGCAGGCCGAGATGCTGCCGCTGGCCCGGGTGCTGGAGGCCGTCGAGCTCCCGCGCGCCAGGCCGCAGGCCCACGCCGGGACGCCCCCCCTCGCCCCGCTTCGCACCGCGCCACTGGTATCCGAAGAGCCGGGGAACAGCCTCGGAGCCTCCGCCGGCCATCGGGTGGAGCAGCAGCTGCGGCGTCGGTTGGAGCGTCTCGTGCAGCTGGAGCTGCAGCGCCTCACCCTGGCGGAACTGCTGTACGACCAGCGCAGCTGGGAGGCCAGCCTCGGCCCCGAAGGAGGCGTGATGCTCAGCTGATTCGCATGGCCTCCTCGCTCGCATGCTCCACGAACGCTCACCCAACGACCAGCTGCGCCTCGATCTGCTCGAGGCCTGAAGGCCGGATCGACACTTGAGGCGGGATGGGCGTGGGGTGTGTCCCCTGCTCGATACAGTCGCGCTCACCCGCCCTTGCCGCCCTGTCCGACTCCGATGTGCTGGTGATCGGCGCCGGGCCGGCGGCTCTGGTGATCGCCGCCGAACTCGCGGAGAAGGGGCTGGCGGTGACGGCTCTGGCTCCGGCAGATCCGCGCACTCCCTGGGTCAACACCTATGGCATCTGGGCCGACGAGGTGGAGGCCCTGGGGCTCTCCCCTCTGCTGTCCCATCGCTGGCTGGACACGGTCAGTTATTTCGGGGCCGGCGGCGGGCAGGTGGACGGCGGCGATGCTCCCCTGCCCCATGGCCGCGCCTACGGCCTGTTCGACAAGGCTCTGCTGCAGGGCCATCTGCTGGAGCGCTTCGCACGCGCCGGCGGCCGCTGGCAGAAGGGCCTGGCTGCGGCGATCGAGCACGACGCCGATGGTTCCTCGATCCGTGTGCGGTCTGCCGAAGGCGTCCTAGATGCTGCCGCCACCTCCTCGGGAGAGCCCGCTCCCGCGCACCTGCGCGCCGCCCTGGTGATCGATGCCACCGGCCACGATCCGGTGTTCGTGCGGCGCGATCCCGACGGCCCGGTGGCGGGCCAGGCCGCCTACGGCATCGTCGGTCGCTTCTCCGCTCCGCCGATCGCGCCGGGGCAGTTCGTGTTCATGGACTACCGCGCCGATCACCTCAGCGAGGCGGAGCGCCGGGAGGAGCCGCCCACTTTTCTCTACGCGATGGATCTGGGCGAGGGGGTGTTCTTCGTCGAGGAGACCTCCCTGGCCCTGGCGCCGGCGGTGCCGTTCGCGCTGCTGCGGGAGCGGCTGAACCGCCGCCTGGCCCACCGCGGCGTGAAGGTGCTCGAGATCCGGCACGAGGAGTTCTGCCTGTTCCCGATGAATCCGCCTCTGCCGGATCTGCAGCAGCGGGTGGTGGGCTTCGGGGGGGCAGCCTCGATGGTGCACCCTGCCTCCGGCTATCTGGTCGGGGGCCTGTTGCGCCGCGCTCCCGGCCTGGCCGCTGCCGTGGACGCGGCATGGCGGGAGGGGCTGCGGGGCGAAGCGCTCTCCCGCGCCGCCTGGCAGGGCCTCTGGCCGGCTTCGCTGCGCTGGCGTCACGCGTTTTATCGCTTCGGCCTCGAGAAGCTGATGCGCTTTGACGAGGCGCGGCTGCGCAATCACTTCGCCACCTTCTTCTCGTTGCCCTCCGAGCTGTGGTATGGCTTTCTCACCAACACCCTGGAGCCGTCCCGGCTGCTGGCGGCGATGGTGCGCCTCTTCGGCCTGGCCCCGTGGGATGTGCGCTGGGGGCTGATGGGCCTGCAGGGACGGGAGGCGGCGCTGCTGGCCCCCATGCTGCGGCCGGGGCGCCAGCATGCAGCCACCTTCAGGCAGGAGTGGCGCCGTGAATGAGGCGTGCGATGGGATCCCCTCCTCTGCCGGGGGGAGCGAGCCATCCAGGACCCATGGCGGCGCTCCGGACCCGGTGCGGACGGAGCTGCTGGCCCTGCTCCAGCCCGGTGCCGCCGCGGCCGATCCCGCCCGGGTGCGCGCCCTGATCGAAACCCTGGAGCACTCCAGCCCGGCTGACCTGGACCGCGATCGGGCCCTGCTGGCGGGTGTGTGGGAGCTGCGCTGGAGCAGCAGCAGGTTGCCCTACCTGGCCGTCGCACCCTGGCTGGAGAATCTGCAGCTGCTCGATCCGGACCATGGCCGCGGCATGAATCTGCTGCGCCTGAGTGGCCCCCTGGGACCGCTGGCCGGCATCGCTGTGCAGGCCGAGCTCACCCTGGCGCCGGCGCCCGAGGGGCAGCGGGCCCAGCGGGTGGGAGTCCGCTTCGAGCGGGGCGGCTGGCTGGGGCCGCAGCTGGGGGAGCGGCGCCTGAGCCTGTTTCGCCAGGTGAGCCAGAGCTTTCCCGCCTGGCTGGACATCACCGTGCTGGATCAGGAACTGCGGGTGTGCCGCGGCAATGCCGGCACTCTGTTCGCCCTGCGGCGTCGCCCCGATCTGCGTCTGCAGGATCTGATGCCCCACCAGGACGGCTGAGAGCAGCGACTCCTCGCTCTCCCGGCGCAGCTCCGCACCTTGGAGGGGCGTCCTGATGCCGGCCCGATGCTGTGTGCAACAGGACTGCGTGCGTTGTGACACAAAAGAGCCCCGGTGGCGAAGGACCACCGGGGCTGAGGGCTGCAACGGCTCGATCGGCCGTCCCGATGGGCCGTTGCGCGATCCGATTCAGTGGCCCTGGGCCATGGCCACGGGAATGCGCGGCACCGGGAAACCGTTCTGGCTGAGCACCTCGACGATTGTGCGGTTGGTGTCGAAGTACACCTGCCAGTAGTTCTCGTTGCTGGTGTACGGGCGCACCGCCAGGCGGGGACCGCGTTCGCTGAATTCGAGGATTTCCACATCGGCTTCCATGCCGGGGTACTGATTGGGGATGGCTTTGAGGCCGTCCTTGAGCAGGGCGATGGCACGGGCCACATCGGCTGTGTTGTCGAGCTGGGCGATCAGATCGACACGGCGATAGGGATGGGAGGAGTAATTGACGATCGTGTCTCCGAAGAACTTGCCATTGGGAACAATGTGACGCACGTTATCCAGCGTGAGGATCGTGGTCACGAACATGCCCACTTCCTCCACGGTGCCGGTGACGCCGCCGCCTTCGACGAAGTCGCCGAGGCTCACCGGACGGAAGAGCTGCAGGAAGACACCGGCGGCGAAGTTGCCGAGCATGCCGCTCCAGGCGGCGCCGATGGCGACGCCGGCGCCGGCCAGGAGGGCGGCGAAGCTGGCGGTCTGGATGCCGAAGAAGCCCAGGATCGCCACCGCCAGCACCACGCGCAGCAGGGCGCCGAGGATGTTGAGCAGGAAGCCGATCAGGGTCGGGTCCAGGTTGGCTTTCGAGAAGGTGCGCCTCAGCACCTTGGTGGCCAGGCGGATCAGCCAGGTGCCGACGATCCAGAGGGCGATCGCCCCGGCAAGCTTGAACAGGAACGGCACCACGATGGTGGTGAAAACGCCGGGGGCCGCGGCCACGGCCCCAGTGGCCGCGTCAAGGGGTGCGGCGGTCGCAAAAAAAGGCATGCAGCCTGAGTTGGAGATCAATCGCTCTTAAAATGCTGGCCGGCCTGCAGGATGTCAACCATGCCTTAACGCCTGGCTCTGTATCCCCTGCGTCTTTTTTTGGGTTCCGTTGGGATGTGATTCCCGGTCGCCCAATGTGGTGGCCCTGATGCATGCCGCGTCGAGGAGATGCTGAGGCTCGGTCGCCGGCAGGTCTGCGCCCGTCAACGGCAGAATCAGAAGGATCTGGCAGGTTGCGGTTGGTTCCCCGGTCCGGCAGGTGCCGGCGCTGCAGCCTCTGCAGGCATGGATGCTGTTGCATCGATGACCGTCGCTCCTTCGTCCTGGCTGAGGAGGCCGCTCATCAACGTCGCCTGCATCAGCTCTGCTCGCCCCGAAGCCCCAGTGCCAGCAGTGCGGCGCTGACCAGGAGCACCAGCGTCGAGAGCACCTGGATCTGGGGTGCGATCTCCCGTTGGAAGGCCCCGGCGATGTACAGGGGCAGGGTCACCAGATCCCCGGCCGTGAAGCTGCTCACGACGAAGTCATCGAAGGAGAGCGAGAACGACAGCAGGGCCGCCGCCAGCAGCCCCGGCGCCAGCAACGGCAGGGTGACGCGTCGGAAGGCCTGCAGCGGCCTCGCCCCCAGATCCTGGGCCGCCTCCTCCAGCCGGCGGTCCAGGCCCGCCAGTCGCGCCTTCACCGTCAGCGCTGCATAGCTGAGGCAGAACAGGCTGTGGGAGAGCAGCAGCGTCAGCGCTCCCCGCTGCAGGCCCACGCTCGCGAACAGGTTGAGCAGGCTGGCCGCCAGCACGATCTCCGGATTGGTGAGCGGCAGCACCAGCAGCGCTTCCACCCAGCCGTGGCCGCGCGGCCGGAAGCGCCCCAGCGCCAGGGCCATCAGGCCCCCCAGCAGGGTGGCGATCAGGGCCGCCGCCACGGCGATGCTCAGGCTTGCGAGGAAGGCCTGGCTGAGTGCCGCGTCCCGCAGGGGATGCATCCAGTTGTCCAGCGTGAAGCCCTGCCAGATCAGGTTGAAGCGGCCGCGGGGGGCGTTGAAGCTGAACAGCACCGTCACGGCGATCGGCGCGTAGAGCAGCGCAAAGGTGAGGCAGGTGCCCAGCCACAACAGGCGGGATCCACGGTTGCTCATCGGCTGCTCCAGCGGGGTTGCCGGATGCGATCAGCGCGGCGAGTCTCCTGGTCCCCTGGGATCATCGGCACCTGAGCAGGGCGTGGCGCGGCACTGGTCATGGCAGCGGGAGCTCCTGCAGCTTTCTGCCCCGCAGCAGCAGTGCCGCCGTGACGCTGATCAGGAGCATCAGCAGCAGGGTCAGGGCGGACGCCTGCGGGGCCTGGCGCTGCACCAGCAGCAGGTTCTCGATCGCGCCGGCGATCATCCGCTCGTTCGGCCCTCCCAGGAAGCGGGGGTTGACCACATCCCCCGCCGCCGGGATGAGGCTGAGCAGCACGCCGGACACCAGGCCCGGTTGCGACAGCGGCCATTCGACGCGCAGGAAGCGGCGCAGCGGTGAGGCATACAGATCGGCGGCGGCATCGAGGAGCAGCGGATCGATGCGCTCCATCGCCACCACCAGGGGCAGCACCAGGAAGGGCAGGCTGTTGTAGGTGAGGCCGCCGATCACCGCCGCAGGCGTGTTCAGCAGCCGTCCGTCCACCAGCACCCCCAGATGTTGCAGCGGTGCGATCAGCCCCAGCCCGTGCAGCAGGGCCAGCACCGGTCCCCGGTCCGCCAGCAGGGTGGTCCAGGCGATGGCCCGCACCAGGTAGGAGGTGAAGAAGGGCAGCACCACCAGCCCCAGCAGCGCCGCCTTCCAGCGGCCACCGCGGAAGGCGATCGTCCAGGCCAGCGGATACGCGATCAGCAGCCCCAGGCCGGTGGAGGCGGCCGCAAAGCGCAGCGAGCGCCCCAGCACCGGCCCGTAGAGGGCGATCACCTCGCCGTAGGTCTGGATCCGGCCGGTGAACACGGTCCGCAGGCTGAAGCGATCCAGTTGCTCCGACAGGGACAGGGGAATCAGGGCCCCAAGCGGCAGCACGTAGAGCAGGAGCAGCAGCAGGAGCCCGGGGGCCAGCAGGGCCCAGGGCAGCCAGCGGCGCCTTCCCCCCGGCCCCATCGGCCGGCGCCGCTCAGGCCTGACTGATGCGGGCGAAGCGCTCATCGAAGCGGGCCTCCTCCTCGGAGCTCAACGGGCCGAACACCCGCAGTCGCTGCTGCATGGCGGCGTCGGGGAACATCTGCGGGTTGGTCGCCAGCGCCTTGGTGGCCGGATCGGCCGCCAGGATCTCCTGGACCCCCTGCACCGGCGAGATGTACTGGACGCTCGCGGCGATGCGGGCGGCGTTCTCGGGGTCGTAGACCCAGTTGAGCCACTCAGCCACCGCCTGGCGGTTGCGGGCGCCCCTGGGCATCACCATCACATCGGCCCACAGCACGCCGCCGGTCTCGGGAACAAGGAAGCGCAGCTTGGGCTGCTCCAGCACCAGCTGGGCCACATCCCCCGACCAGGCGATGCAGGCGGCGAAGTTGCCGGCCAGCAGATCGTCCTGGTAGTCGTTGCCGGTGAAGGCGCGGATCTGGCCCGATTCCCGTGCCTTCTGCATGCGATCGAAGGAGGCCTGAGCGGTATCCCAGGTGGGCCGGCTGATGTCCTGCCCGTCGGCCAGCATGAGCAGGCCGAGGGTGTCGCGCATCTCGGTGAGGAAGCCCACCTTGCCGCGCAGGTCGGACGCGAACAGATCGTCGACGCCCTTCAGCTCGCGGCCGGTGACCTCGAGGTTGTAGGCGATGCCGGCGATGCCCGACTGCCACGGCAGCGAGTGGCGCTGCTGGGGATCCCAGCTGGGATTGCGCAGGGAGGGCATCAGGTTGCGGGCATTCGGGACCTGCTCCAGAGGCAGCGCCTCCACCCAGCCGAGGCGGATCAGCCGTTCGGCCAGCCAGTACGGCACCACCACGAGGTCCTGGGCGATCGGCCGGCCCGCGGCCAGATCCGGCTGCACCTTGGCGAAGAAGGTCTGGGCGTCGTTGAGGTCCTCGCGATAGGTCACCGCGATGCCGGTCTGCTTGCTGAATCGCTCGACGCTGCCGGGCACCCCGTCCTCGCTGGGGTCGATATAGATCGGGTAGTTGGAGATCACCAGGCGGCGCTCCCCCGTCGCGCCGGAGTCCGGGGCGCGTCGGCCGCATGCCGCCAGCAGGGATGGACCGGCCACCGCGGCCGTGGCCGCCAGGATCGAGCGTCGCAGGAAGGTCCGTCGTGTCGAGGCAAGCGGCGGCCGGCTCGGGGGCGGTTGGCGCATCGTCAGGGGGCGGGGATCGGTGAGGACGGGCAGAGGCTCATCGGGGCGGCGCTCCCAGCTCCCCGGGAGTGGCTGTGTCGGGCGGAGCGCCACGCAGCGGATGGGTGTCGGCCGGATCCCAGACGCACCAGTACGGGCAGCCGGGAGTCAGGTTCGCCGGCAGGTTATCCCTGGCGGCCAGCGCCAGCAGTTCAGGGCCGCTGACAGCGGCATCGACCGCCGCCGCTGGGCCGCCGCGGCGCGGTTCGTGGCAGACCGCTGCGGCCGCGGCCCCTGGAGCTCCTGCCGGTTCCTTTGCCCCAGCTGCCTGGGGCGGGGGGCCTCCGGGGCGCCCGGGGCCGGTCGGGGCCGCGCCGGCTTCAGCCTGGGGCAGGGGCTCGAGTGCTCGCAGCCGCAGCTCCAGGGTGGGCCCCTGGAAGGTGACGCTCTCCAGCTGCGCCCGCACGCCCTTTTCGCCGTCTGCGGGGGGGCGGGCGCGCAGACGCAGGTGCTCGGGCCGCAGCAGGGTCCAGCCGCCGCGGCCATCGGGCAGAAGGTTGGCGCCGCCCAGGAAGGTGGCCACGTAGGGGCTGACCGGTCGGTCGTACAGCTCGCGCGGACTGCCCACCTGGGCGATGCGGCCGCCGTGCATCACCGCCAGCCGGTCGCTGAGGGCGAGGGCCTCCTCGCGGTCATGGGTCACGAACAGGAACGTGATGCCCACCTCGCGCTGGATCCGCTTGAGCTCCCCCTGCATCGTGCGCCGCAGGTTCGGATCAAGGGCCGCCAGCGGTTCGTCGAGCAGCAGCGCGGCGGGTCGGTTCACCAGCGCCCGCGCCAGGGCCACCCGCTGCTGCTGTCCGCCGGAGAGCTGCTGCGGCCGGCGGCGGGCCAGATCCGAGAGGCGCACCACCTCCAGGGCCTCCCCCACCCGCCGGCGCAGTTCGGCGTCGGCCAGGCCGCGGGAGCGCGGGCCGAAGGCGACGTTGTCCCAGACGCTCAGATGGGGGAAGAGCGCGTAGTTCTGGAACACCGTGTTCACGGGCCGCCGGTGGGCCGGCAGGGGCGTCACGTCCTGTCCCTGCAGGTGGATCGAGCCGGCATCGGGGTGCTCGAAGCCGGCGATCAGCCGCAGGGTGGTGGTCTTGCCGCAGCCCGAGGCCCCGAGCAGGGAGAAGAATTCGCCGGCGGCCACCTCCAGGTGGAGGTCCTCCACGGCATGGACGCCGCCGTAGCCGCGCCGCACGCCCCGCAGGGCGATCACGGGCTCGGAGGCGCTGCGCGGAGCCTCAGCCGACCGATCCGAAGGGGTGCCATGGCCGTTGCCGCGGCGCTCAGAGGTCCTCGAGCGGGTCATCGTCGTCGCCGTCCTCGGGTGGCCAGGCCAGGTTCACCACCACCGGCGCATGATCGCTGGGCTGGGGGTTGCCGCGCTGTTCTCTGTGAATCACGCAGCCGCTGGCCCGCTCCAGCAGGTCGCGCTCCAGATAGATGTGATCGATCCGCCAGCCCCGGCCGGTCTCCCAGCCGCCGCTGCGGTAGTCCCACCAGCTCCAGTGGCCGCTCTCCGGTTCGAACAGGCGGAACACATCGGTGAGCCGTTCGCCGAGGAGGGTACGCAGGGCCGAACGTTCGGCGTCGCTGGCCATGATGCCGCCGCTCAGCCGTTCGGGATCGTGAATGTCGCGATCCTCCGGGGCGATGTTGAAGTCACCCACCATCACCAGGGGTTCGCCCTGCCGTTCCTGGACCTCCAGGTAGCGATGCAGGCACTGCAGCCACTGCAGCTTGTAGGTGTATTTGTCACTGCGCAGCGACGAGCCGTTGGGCACGTAGAGGTTGAGGATCCGCAGCCCCTCGATGCGGGCGCTGAGCACGCGCTTCTGCTCCCCCAGCTGCATCGCCTCCGGGTCAGAGGGCAACAGAGGCACGAAGCCCACCTGGACATCCTCCAGGGGCAGCCGGCTGACGATCGCAACGCCGTTGTAGGCCTTCTGGCCGCTGATCGCCACCTCATAGCCCAGCTCCCGGAAGGCCTCCTGGGGGAACAGGTCATCGGCCACCTTGGTCTCCTGCAGGCAGAGCACCTCGGGCTGTTGCCGCTGCAGCCAGGTGCAGACCTGATCGAGGCGCGTGCGCACGGAATTGACGTTCCAGGTGGCGATCCGCATCGGGGCGCAGGCAACTTCAACCGAGCGGTTCTCCTAACATCGAGCGACTCCATTGACTGCCGACTTCGGCACTGAGCCATGTTCAGCGAACTGCGGGTCCGATCCCTGCCGCAGCGTCGGCTGCGGCCCGGCCGGATTCCGGCCTTCCTGGCGGTGGCAACGCTCTCCTCGCCGCTCCTTCTCACCCCCGCACCGGCGGCCGCCCAGCAGGCCGGCTACGGCCAGACCCTCGGCAACACGCCGATGGAGCGTCAGCTCTATGACGGCGGCACCGGCCGCCCCAACAGCGGTTCGATCTTGGATTCCACCAATCCGATCGATCTGATGAACAAGATCCGGCGCAGCACGGCGATGGATGAGGCCACCCCGCCGGCCTCGGCGATCGATCAGGCCCTCCAGCAGCTCGAAGCCCAGTCGTCACCGGCAGCCGCCGGTCCCGATCAGGCCGCCACCGGCGATGTCAGCGGCTCGACCCGTCCTGTGGGGACGGCGCCGGTGTGGGCGCCGTCCGCGACTCCCCAGAGCCCGTCCGGTTCGACGCCCCAGCGTCCTGCCCTCTGAGCGAGGCCAGTCCCCAGCTGGCCGCAAGCCGATCCAGGCGCGGATCCCCCTTGCTGGGATCCCGCAGCCGCTGGCGGGCCTGATTGAGAGCGTCGAGGGCGCCATTGCGGTCGCCCTGCTGTTTCCGCAGCAGGGCGAGGGCGATCAGCGGCCGCTGGTCGTCAGGAAATTCGGTGGCCAGCCGGCGATAGGTCGCCATCGCGGCGGGAATCTGACCGCGCCGCTGCTGCAGATCCGCCAGCAGCAGCCCGAGTCCCATGGCCTGGGGCTGCACCGGTGGTCGCATCGCCTTCTGATAGGCGGCCTTCACCTGGTTCTCGGCCTGGTTGCCCTGGCCCTGTTCCAGCTGCAGCAGCGTCATCAGCTGTAGAGCTTCCATCTGATCGCTGCGGCGATTGAGGATCATGCGCAGCTCCCGCTGGGCGCCGGCACGGTCGCCCTGGTCGCGGCGCAGTTCCGCCAGCAGCAGCCGCAGGGACCAGCGGTCCGGCTCGCGGTCGGCCAGTGGTTCCAGCACGGCGATCGCTTCCTGGCGGCGGTTGAGGGCCACGAGCAGCTCCAGCAGTCGCTGCTGTTCGGCTGGGCTGGCCTGCTGTCCTTGCAGCTGCTGCCGCAGGCTGCGGACCTCCCGCTCCAGCCGCGCATTGGCAGGTGTCGGTGTCGTGGCCGGCGGGCGCTGGCGGCGGCCCAGCCACCAGCCGCTGGCGGCGGCCCCCGCGAGCAGGGCCAGTGCGAGCAGCAGGGCCCCCAGCCGGGCACGCCTCGGTGTCGATTCCGTCATCTGCTCAGCGACAGCCACACCGGGCGGGGCGGTGGCGCTCCCTGGAAGGTGGTTTTCCGGCCAGCCTGCTGCAGCGGCGCCTCATGGTGTGGCAGCGCGTCATGGCTTCTCAACTGCCCTCATCCGCGCCGGACCGCCTGAACCGGGGAGACACATCAGGACCGGAGGCTACCGCCGCTGCTGGTTACATTGGCCGGGCGGCCGGATGCCGCCCCTGCCTCGCGGTGGGGCCCACCCGAACCTGCTCATGCGCCAGCACCCCATCTCCCCGGTCACCGAGCCGATGCAGTACCGGGCCATCGGTGTCGTGCGTGGTCAGTACGTGCCCACCGATGCCGACCATCCCACCCGCGGCCTGATCCGAACCGCTGAGGGCCAGGAGATCGAAGCGGTCGTGCTCGGCCGCCTGCTCACCCTGATGCGCCGTCACCTCGACGCCGAGCAACCCCATCTCTGGGTGGTCTACCCGCGCATCCGCGAGCAGGACAGCCTGCACCTGCAGATGGTCGGCGTGTGGGAGCCCAGCAGCCTCGACCCGGAGGCCACCGATGCCGGCGCAGCGGATGTCCTGCCGGAGGGCGATGACTACTTTTCGATCCGCGGCGAGCTGATCTACACCCGTCCCGAGACCGGTGAGCTGGTGATCAAGGTGCGCCAGCAGCCGCGCCCCGACGGCAGCCGTCCGGTGCCGTTCAAGCTCCAGCTGCGCGGCGTGATCCCTCTCGAGCATCTGCGCCACTTCGTGTCGCTCGATGTCCGGCGCCAGGGCCAGGCCCTGACCGTGGAGTCCTGCGAGGTGATCGGTCCGCTGGCCCAGCGGGGCAACCGCGGCGGCAAGCGACGCCGAGGCCCCGAGGACGGGGCTGTGCGGCGGGAACGTCGGCCCCTGCCTGCCACGGCGGCCACGGCAGAGCCGGGGGAGGCACCGCGTCCGGTGACCCGCAGCCGGGCGATCAGTCGACCCAGCCGCTGAGATGGATCCGGTCGCGGCCGGGCTGGCGGTGCTGGCGATCAGCCTGGCTGCGGTCTATGGACCGGCGCTGGGCGTCTCGCCCTGGTGGATCACGCTGCTGACCGTTCTGGGCCTTGGCTCCCTCAGTGTCGATGCCGCCCGCTTCGGAGGCCGTGGCGGCCATCTGCTGGCTGAGGCGCTCCCCGGCGGGGTCCGCCGACTCCGCCGCATCGCCATCCATGAGGCCGGGCATTGCCTGGTGGCCGAGGCGGAGGCTCTGCCCGTGCGGCAGGTGCTGGTCGGCAGCCTGGCCTGTCTGCGGGCGGGCCTGAGCAGCGGTGGCAGCACGGTCTTCGACGCGCCCGGCCGGGCCCGACTGCCGGTGGAGGAGCTGCGACGCTGGAGCCGGGTGCTTCAGGCCGGTATGGCGGCCGAGCGGCTGATCTACGGGGAGGCTGCCCGCGGTGGCGCCGATGACAGCGCCCTGCTCGGCCAGCTCTGGGGCCTGTCCGGGTTCGATGTCGCCACGGCCCAGCGGGAGCAGCGCCAGGCCCGCCGCGAGGTGGAGCGGCTGCTGAGGGAGCACCGTCAGGATCTGGAGCGGCGCGCGGAGCTGCTGCTGGTCGAGGCTCCGCGGCTGGGTCATCGCTCCGCCGGGTCCGCTTCCTCAGCGCAATGACGCTGGCGCTCGTCGATTGCCCCACCGGTCTGGCCGGCGACATGTTGCTGGCGGCGCTGTTCGATCTGGGGCTCGATGAGGCGGTGCTGCATCACCCCCTGCGGGCTCTGGGCCTGCAGGGTCGCTACAGGCTGGAGCGGGCTGAGGGCCGCAGCGGTGGTCTACGCGGCCTGCGGCTGCGGGTGGAGAGCCTGGAGAGCGAGCCGCCGCATCGGCACTGGCGGGATCTGAAGCGCCTGCTGGACGAGGCTCCTCTGGCGGAGCCTCTGCGAGCAAGGGTGCTGGCGGTGTTCGCCCTGCTGGCGGAGGCGGAGGCGGCCGTCCATGGGCACGCGCCCGAGCATGTGCATTTTCATGAGGTGGGTGCCCTCGACGCCCTCGTGGACATCGTCGGGGTGTGTGCCGGCCTGTTGCACTTCGGCGTCGAACGGCTGATCTGCGGTGTGCCACCCGCCGGCCACGGCTGCGTGGGCACCGCCCATGGGCGGTTGCCGTTGCCGGCTCCGGCGGTGCTGGAGATCGCCCGCCGCGGCGGGATCCCGCTGGCCGGCAGCGAGGATTTCCCGCCGGGGGAGCTCACCACCCCCACCGGTCTGGCGTTGATGGCCTGCTGGGCCGACCGGTTCGCGCCGCCACCGGCCGTCCTGCCGGAGCGAGTGGGTGTGGGCCTGGGAACCCGGGAGCTGGACCGCCCCAATCTCCTGCGGATCACTCTGGCGCGCCCCTGGCCTGAGGCGCCGCCGGTGTCGCCGGAGGGCATCGAGATGGGCGGGGCTCCCACGGGGCCGGAGATGGAGCGTCTCGAGGGGGAGCGCCTGGAAACCGTGGTGCTGCAGCAGTGCCAGATCGACGATGCCACGGCAGAGGATCTGTCCTTCCTGCTGGAGGAGCTGCAGCGGGCGGGGGCGCTGGAGGTGTTCTGCCAGCCGATCGCGATGAAGAAGGGGCGGCCCGGGACTCTGCTCAGCGTCCTGGCACCGCTGCAGGCTGCGTCAGCGCTGCGCCGTGTCTGGTGGCGCCACAGCAGCAGCCTCGGCGTGCGCGAGAGCCTGCAGCCGCGTTGGGTGCTGGAGCGCAGTCAGCGGCGGGCGAGCACCCCGCTGGGAGAAGTGGGGCTGAAGCGGGCCCTGCTACCCGGCGGCGGCGCCCGGGTGAAGATCGAGCATGACGATCTGGCCGCCATCGCGCGGCGTCAGGATCTACCCCTGGCCGATGTGCGCCGAAGGGTGCGTCAGGCCCTGATCGAAGCGGCCGATCCCTGGTTCGCCCCGCCCGTTCCCGGCGCACCACCCCCACCGCAGGCCACCTCTTCCCCTCCTCGCCAGCCATGACGCCCTGGATCGCCTCGCTGTGGAGTCGCCTCCTCGCCGCCGGTCATGCCGTCGCTGCGTCTGCGGCCCGATGTCGGTGGCGGCCGGGTGCTGGCCGCAAGGTTGATGGGTCTGCCGATCCCGCTGCATCGGTCCTCTCCGACCCCGGCACCGACACCGGGCAGTCGATGGCCCGCTCCGCCCGTGCGGAACAGCCCGGCCGCGCGTTCGCAGGCCTCACGCTGCCGGGTCTGAAGGCGGCAGGCCTTCGGCTGCCCCGCCTCTCATTGCCCGGGGGCCTGCGCCCCTGGATCACCTGCCTGAGTCTTGGCTTCGTGCTGGCGGCTCTGCTGGGTCACGGGCGACAGCTGCTGCAGCTCAGCCTGGATGCCCAGGGCTGGTGGTGGCTGCTGCTGGCGGTGGGGCTGCAGGGGCTGAGCCTGCTGGTGAACGGGCTGGCCTGGGTCGTGATCCTGCGCTGGCGGGGCCTGCGGCCACGGCCCGCACCCCTGGTCAGCCTCTATGTGAGCTCCAACCTGCGCAAGTACCTCCCGGGGGGCATCTGGCACCTGGCCGCCCGCGTGCAGGCCCTGCGTCAGGAGGGCGCTCCTCTCCAGGATGGACCGACGGGCACGGCTCCGGCTCTGGTGGCCACCCTGCTCGATCCGCTGCTGGCGGCAGTGGCCGCCCTGGCGCTGGTGCCGCTGGGGGGATGGCAGAACGGCCTGGCGGTTCTCTGCCTGTTGCCGCTGCTGCTGCTCCACCCCCGCTGGCTGCAGCCCCTGTTGCTGCGTCTGGAGCGACAGCGGGCCCGTCAGCTGGGTCTCAGCCAGTCGCTGGAGCAGGAACTGGCTGCCGGCGAGACCGGCGCTGCGGCTTTGCCGGCGATCTGGCCGTGGGGGCCTCTGCTGGTCGAACTGCTGTTCGTGCTGCTGCGCTTTGCCGGTTTCTGGGCCTGCGTCTGGGCCTTCGACCTGCAGCTCAGCCTCGACGTCTGGACCT
Source organism: Synechococcus sp. CBW1004 (assembly GCF_015840715.1). Taxonomy (NCBI): domain Bacteria; kingdom Bacillati; phylum Cyanobacteriota; class Cyanophyceae; order Synechococcales; family Synechococcaceae; genus Synechococcus; species Synechococcus sp. CBW1004. The sequence continues at coordinate 3,554,970 of NZ_CP060397.1, forward strand.
GGCTGGGCGGTTTCGCTCTGGCCTGGACGGTCGGCCTGGTGGTGCCGGGCGCTCCCGGCGGGCTGGGGGTGTTCGAGGCGGTGCTGCTGCTGCGTCTGGCAGTGGAGCTGCCGCAGGCCTCGCTGCTGGCGGTGGCGCTCAGCTATCGCCTGGTGGTGACGCTGGCGGATGTGCTGACGGCGGCTCTGGTGGGAGCGGATGAGCGGCTGGCCGTCTCTGGCCGTTCTTCGCAATAGGACTTACTGTTGAGAATCGCCGAGCCTTCCTGGTGCTTCCCCCCACTCAGCCTGCGTCCTCTCGCCAGGAGCCGGCGCTCACCAGCGCTGCTCTGAGGACCAGTCTCCACAACCGAGGCCAGCGGCTCACGCCGCAGCGCCAGCGCATCCTTGATCTGTTCGAGGGGCTTGGTGAAGGCAGCCATCTCAGCGCCGAGGAGGTGCATCAGCGGTTGCTGGGCTCCGAGGGGCGGGTGTCGCTGGCGACGGTGTACCGCACCCTGCGGCTGCTGAGCTCGATGGGGCTGCTGCAGGAGCTGGAGCTGCCGGAAGGCGGTCGGCGCTTCGAGCTCGCCGGAGCCAGCCACCGCGATCATCACCATCTGGTCTGTGTCCGCTGCGGCCGCACGGAGGAGTTCGAGAATGCCGCCGTGCTCGCTGCCGGCAACGCCGCCGCCGACGGCCATGGCTTCCAGCTGCTCGAGTGCGTCCTCAACGTCCGCGCCCTCTGCCCGGGGTGTGTCGCGGCTGGCCGCGCCGAATGACCGCGGTGAAACCGCGGTCTGAACAAGCGCGTGAGCGCGCCGAATGACCGCGTGGCAACGCGGTCTGAACTCGCGGCTGGCCGCTCCGAATGACCGCGGTGAAACCGCGGTCTGAACAAGCGCGTGAGCGCGCCGAATGACCGGGCGCTGGCCTGGTTTTGAAATCCGCTCAGCCCTGGCCGTCGATCAGCGTGTCCTTGCTTTGCTTGAGCCCCTTCCAGAGCCGGCGGATCTGGGCATAGGCCTGCTCCTGGCTGAGCTTGCCGTTGCTCTGGAGGCCCACGATCAGCCCCACCTGTTCGGCGAAGGATTCAAGGTTGTGGTGGAACACCAGCCGCTGCGGCGACCAGTCGCGACCGCGATAGGAGCCGTGGGCCTCCATGGGCGAGCGGACCGGCCCCACGGCGGGACGGTCCGCAGGCGGCGGTGTCCGGTCGGAGGGGGGAGGTCCGTCGCTCGCCACGGGACTGCCCGGAGGGCCTGCACCTTAGCGATCGTTTCAGGCCCGAGCGGCTGAAGGGTGTCCGCCGGATCCGAACCCTGCCTGCCGGCCCCGTCCAGGCTGGATCGCCTGTTCTTGAGCAAGCCTTAAACGCCTCCTAACGACCGAGGGGTCGGCGGTTCGTTATCTAAGGAGTGACCCCCTCCAAGGCGCTTCAATGACCTTCGCGAAGAAGGCCCTGTTTGCCAGTGGCATGACCCTCCTCGGCGCCGGCGCGTTGACGTCCGCCGCGGCACTGGCCCAGGCCACGCTCAACGGCGCCGGAGCCTCCTTCCCGGCTCCCTTCTATCAACGCGTCTTCGCCGGCGCTGCGTCTCAGGGCGTGCGGGTGAACTACCAGTCGGTCGGCTCCGGCGCCGGTGTGCGCCAGTTCGTGGCCGGCACCGTGGACTTCGGCGCCACCGACGAACCGATCAAAGCTTCCGAAGTCGCCAAGGTGAAGCGCGGCGTCGTGCAGTTTCCCGCCGTGGGCGGCACCATCGCCATCGCCTTCAACAAGCCGGATTGCCCCTCACTGCGGCTCACCCAGAAGCAGGCTGTCGACATCTTCCTCGGAAAGATCAGGACCTGGGAGCAGCTGAAATGCGGCAAGGGTCCGATCACCGTCGCCCATCGCTCCGACGGCTCCGGCACCACCTTCGCCTTCACCAATTCCCTCTCCGCCTTCTCGCCGGAGTGGAAGAGCAAGGTGGGTGAGGGCAAGGCCGTCAAATGGCCCGTCGGCGTGGGCGGCAAGGGCAATGAAGGCGTGGCTGCGCTGATCTCCAACACCCCAGGTTCGATCGGCTATCTGAACCAGGCGTTCGTCAAGGGAAGGATCAAGGCGGCTGCCCTGCAGAACCGGGCCGGTCGCTTCGTGATGCCCAACCTGCGGGGTGGTGCCGCGGCTCTGAACAACATCAAGCTCAACAGCATGCTCGCCGGGGAGGATCCCAATCCCGCCGGTGCCGACAGCTACCCCATCTCCACCCTCACCTGGATTCTCGCCTACAAGAGCGGCAATGGTGCCAAGGCTCCAGCGATCCAGAAGGCGATGAATATTCTGCTCAGTTCCGCTGCTCAGAATCAGGCCGACGACCTCGGCTACGTTCCCCTCAAGGGTTCCATCCTCAGCCAGGCCCGCAACGCCGTGAAGAGCATCGGCAAGTGAGCTGAATGCTCCTCTCTTTCCCTGTGGCCGGTGCCCGCCGGCTGCAGGGAATCCCCCGGAGACGGGGGATTTTTCATGGGAGGGTTCCCATGGCTGCACAGGCGAGGGGAGGCATGAGAAGGTTCCCTCAGAACCCTTATCCCCGCCTTAACCACCTGTTGATCGTGCCTTGATTGGCTCGCCCACGACTCTGTTTAGGTTTGCCAACAACCGCTCGATTTCCCATGGTGGTGACGCCGTTCCGCGAAGCAGCCGGCAGCGACGCTTTCCGCGATTTTCTGGAGACGAGCTTCCGCAAGCGCAATCTTGTGCAGCTCGCCTGCGGCAGCCAGGTGCCGCTGCTGCGCCACTCGATCTGGCTGGTGGTGCGTGGCATGGTCAAGCTGGGCGCTCTCACCATCCACGGCGATGAGCTGCTTCTGGGCCTGGCCGGCCCGAACGAGCCGTTCGGTGAGCCGCTCACCGATGTGGAGGCCTTTGAGGCCCGCACGCTCTGCGACACCGACCTGCTCTGTCTGTCGATGGATGAGGTGCGCGCCAATCCCACCCTCTCCCTGGCCCTGCTCGAGGCTGTCAGCCGCCGCTATCGCCAGTCCCAGGCTCTGCTGGCCCTGATGGGCCTGCGGCGAGTGGAGGAGCGGGTGCGCGGCTTCCTCGAGCTGCTGGCCCTTGATTACGGCCAGCACTGCGAGGAGGGGCTGCGCCTTGATCTGCGCCTTACCCACCAGGAGGTGGCCAGCGCCCTGGGCACCACCCGCGTCACCGTCACCCGCGTGATCGGCCTGCTGCGTCAGGAGGGCTGGCTGCAGCTCGATGGCCAGCGCCGTCTGGTGATCAGCCACCCCCCCGCCTCGTCAGGACATCGGCTCCGTTGATCACGCCACCGGTGATCGCATCCTTCTGGGAGACCCCCCTCAGCGGCGAGAGTGGGGAGATGCAAGCCTCCCTCCTCCTGGTCGAGGACGACGACACGATCCGCGAGACGATCCGCGATGCCCTCTGTCTGGAGGGTTTTGAGGTCACGGCCTGCGGCAATGGCCGCGACGCCCTCAAGCATCTGCAGATCGGGGAGGGTGAACCGCCCTTTTCGCTGGTGGTCCTCGATCTGATGCTGCCCGGCCTCGGTGGCCTTGAGGTGTGCCGCCAGCTGCGCCAGGTCGGCGACCGCACCCCGATTCTCGTGGTGAGTGCCCGCGACAGCGAGGCCGACCGGGTGCTGGGCCTCGAGATCGGCGCCGACGACTATCTGATCAAGCCCTTCGGGATGCGCGAGCTGGTCGCCCGCTGCCGCGCCCTGCTGCGCCGCTCCCAGCCGGCCGCCGAGCCCGGGCCGGTGGTGCTGCAGCACGCCAACCTCGCCCTGTATCCGGAGGAGTGCCGCGTCACCCGCGATGGCCTCGAGGTGAATCTCTCGCCGAAGGAATACCGGCTGCTGGAGTTGTTCATGCAGCATCCCCGGCGCGTCTGGAGCCGCGACAAGCTGCTGGAGCAGGTGTGGGGCGTCGATTACTTCGGCGACAGCAAGACGGTGGATGTGCACATCCGCTGGCTGCGCGAGAAGCTGGAGGCCAACCCCTCCGCGCCGGAGCACCTGATCACGGTGCGCGGCTTCGGCTACCGCTTCGGCTGACCGCGGCCGGTGAGCCCCGTCCCTCTGCTGTTCGGCCCCCTGGCTCTGCCCCTCGGTCTCCTGCTGGGGGTGGTTCTGACGCTGCTGTGGACGCGTCGCAGCCGCCGCCGGGTCCGGCGCCTGGCGGGTCTGGCACCGGCGCAGCTGCTGCGCTGGCTGGAGGCCGCTCCGACTGGCTGGCTGATCATCGATGGCGACGATGTGGTGCGGCTGCTCAATCCGCGCGCCGAGCGCCTGCTGGAGGTGGGTGGACCGGCCCTGCTCCATGCTCTGCCCCTGCAGCGGGTCTGCGATGCCCCGGAGCTGGCGGAGCTGGTGCGCGATGCCCGTCGCCGCGGCCGGTTGCAGCGGCTGGAATGGCAGCGCCCCGGGGAGGAGCTGGAGCTGTTCGCACTGCCCGGCGAGGCCGGCTGGGTGGCGGTGCTGCTGCAGAGTCGTCGTTCGCTCGAGGCGCAGCTGGAGCAGCAGGAGCGCTGGGTGTCCGATGTGGCCCATGAGCTCAAGACGCCGCTGACGGCTCTGCTGCTGGTGGGTGACAGCCTCGCGGCCCAGGTGAACAGCGGCAATGCGGTGCTGGTGGAGCGGTTGCAGCGGGAGCTGCGGCGCCTGCAGGCCCTGGTGGGTGATCTGCTGGAGCTCTCGCGCCTGGAGAACACGCTGCCCCGCGATGGTCTTCGTCGCAGTGCCGTCGATCTGCCTGAGCTGGTGCGGCAGGTGTGGATGGGCCTGCGGCCGCTGGCGGAGCCGCGCGACATCCACCTGGAGCTGCAGGTGGAGCCCGCTGAGGCCGCCGCGGTGGTCTCCGCTGACAGTTCACGTCTGCACCGGGCTCTGCTCAACCTGCTCGACAACGCCATCCGTTTCAGCCCTGACGGCGGCACCATCCACGTGGGCATCCGGCTGCGCTCCGGCTGGTGCCGGCTGAGCGTGCGCGATCAGGGGCCGGGTCTCAGCGAGGAGGACAGCCGCCGCCTGTTCGAGCGCTTCTATCGCGGCGATCCGTCCCGGGCTCGCGGCCAGCAGGGCGGCACCGGTCTGGGGCTGGCGATCGTGCAGCAGATCGCCCACGCTCACGGTGGCCGCATCCGCGCCGGCGACCATCCCTCCGGCGGGGCGCTGCTGGAGCTGTTGCTGCCTCTGGAGGGCTGAGCAGCCCGCAGAACGTGTCCCGCTCCTGGCGCTCGCGGCCGGAATCCCGGTCCGGGCCGACTGCAGGGATGCCCGGAACCTGCGGGTCGGTTGCCAGTCCTGGCGCCGGCCCCGCGCGGCAGCATGCCAGCAGATCCGGCTGCCTTGCCCTGATGTCCCTCCAGAGAGCCTCCGTCGAGCCTGCCCGCCGCCTGGCATCGGTGCTCGAGCCGGTGATCCCTCTCGTCGGGACTCTCACCGCCGCCCACCCCGGCACCCTGTCGATGGCCCAGGGCATGGTGGACTGGGGCCCGCCTCCGGAGGTGCTCGCGGGGCTCCAGGAGGTCCTGGCTGCTGCCCGGACTGAAGCAGGGGCGGCCGCGGCGCTCGATCGCTACGGCCCGATGCAGGGGGATCCGGAGCTTCTGGAGGCACTGGCCTCCCATCTCCGGAATCGGCACGGCCTCGATCTGGAGGGGGCCGCTCTGTTGGTGACGGCCGGCAGCAACATGGCCTTCAAGACCCTGATGCAGGTGCTCTGCGATCCCGGCGATGAGGTGATCCTGCCGGCGCCCTGGTACTTCAACCACGTCATGGCCGTGCAGCTTGCCGGCGGTGTTCCGGTGCTGCCCGATGCCGGCCTGATCCCCGACCTGCCGGTGCTCGAGGCGGCGATCACCCCCCGCAGCCGTGCCATCGTCACGGTGTCGCCCAATAATCCCAGCGGTGTGGTGATGCCGCCGGAGCGGCTGGCGGCGATCAACGCTCTCTGCGCCAGCCGCGGCCTCCTGCACATCAGTGATGAGGCCTACGCCGCCTTCGTGCATGGCACGGTTCCGCACTGGAGTCCGGCGGCGGCAGCAGGGGCGGCCGCCCACACGGTGACGCTGCAGTCGTTCTCCAAGGCCTACGGCATGGCGGGCTGGCGGCTGGGCTACGCGGCCGTGCCGCAGCGGCTGCTGCCGGCCCTGGCGAAGGTGCAGGACACCAATCTGATCTGCCCGCCGCGCCTGAACCAGCGGGCCGCCCTGGCGGCCCTGGCCGCAGGGCCCACCTGGCTGGAGCCGCGGCTTGCGACGATCCGCCATCGCCGCACCCAGGTGCTCCAGACCCTGGCTCAGGCCCAGGATCAGGGCCTCCCCGCCACGCTGCTGCGCGAACCCGACGGCGCCTTCTATGCCCTCTTGCAGGTGCGCACCCCCCTGTCCGGGTTGGAGCTGGTGGAGCGGCTGATCCGCGAGCACGGTGTGGCGGCCCTGCCTGGGGAGAGCTTCGGTCTGCCGGCCACAGGGGGTGACGCCGTGCTGCGCCTCAGCTATGGCCTGCTCGCGCCTGACCCGCTGGAGGAAGCCCTGCAGCGGCTCTGCGGGGGTGTGGCGGCCCTGGCCGGTTGAGTGGCGCCAGCCGCCCCCCGGATCACGGGAGATTCAGGGAAGGGCGGAAGGGGCAGGAATCCTCACCGGCTCTGACTAGGGTGCCGCCAGAACCGATCTGTCCGTTTCGCCGCCCTGATGAGCTCCATCTACGCCGATAACAGTCTCAGCATCGGCCGCACACCCCTGGTGCAGCTGAATCGCGTCAGCGACGGGGCCGGAGCCCGGATTCTGGCCAAGATCGAGGGGCGCAATCCCGCTTATTCGATCAAGTGCCGCATCGGCGCGGCGATGATCTGGCAGGCGGAGAGGGATGGCCTGCTCGGGCCCGGCAAGGAGCTGATCGAACCCACCAGCGGCAACACCGGCATCGCACTGGCCTTCGTGGCGGCCTCGCGCGGCATTCCGCTCACGCTGACCATGCCGGAGACGATGAGCCTGGAGCGTCGCAAGCTGCTCACGGCCTACGGGGCACGGCTGGTGCTCACCGAAGGGCGCATGGGGATGAGCGGGGCGATCGCTGCCGCCCGCGAGCTGGCCGAATCCGATCCGGATCGCTACGTGATGCTGCAGCAGTTCATGAATCCGGCCAATCCCCGCATCCACCACGACACCACCGGCCCGGAGATCTGGGAGGACACCGATGGATGCGTGGATGTCCTGGTGGCGGGCGTGGGCACCGGCGGCACGATCACCGGCGTGAGCCGGTACATCAAGCAGACGCTGGGCAGGCCGCTGGTGTCGGTGGCCGTGGAGCCGGTCAACAGCCCGGTGATCAGCCAGACGATCGCTGGTGAGGCGCTCAAGCCCGGGCCCCACAAGATCCAGGGCATCGGCGCCGGCTTCGTGCCCGACAACCTCGATCTGTCGTTGGTCGATCGGGTCGAGACGGTGAGCGACGAGGAGGCGGTGACGATGGCGCGCCGTCTGATGCGCGAGGAGGGCATCCTCGCCGGCATCTCCTGCGGCGCCGCCACGGTGGCGGCCCTGCGGCTGGCCCATGAGGAGGCCTTCCGCGGCCGCACGATCGTCGTGGTGCTGCCGGATTCGGGCGAGCGCTACCTCAGTTCGGTGCTGTTCGAGGGCATGTTCAACGAGCGTGGTCTGGCGACGGTGTGAGCGCGATGGTGCTCCTGGAGTGGCCCCTTGGGGGGATGGGGCCTGTCGATGCTGTTTCGATGACGCCGGTCGCGCAGGCGACAGCAGCGCGCGGCGGCACCGCCTAAGTCATCGGGAGTCCGTGATAGTCCCCATGGCCAGCTACACGATCACCCTCGAAGGCGGCGGCAGTTTCACCTGCCCTGATGACACCTACATCCTTGATGCCGCCGAGGAGCAGGGCATCGACCTGCCCTATTCCTGCCGAGCCGGCGCCTGCAGCACCTGTGCCGGCAAGATCCTCAAGGGCAGTGTGGATCAATCGGATCAGAGCTTCCTCGATGATGACCAGATCGCCGAGGGTTTCGCCCTGCTGTGTGTCAGCTATCCCCTCAGCGACTGCACCGTGAAGCCCAACGCCGAGGACGATCTCTGAGCCTGAAGCCGGCCCGGACCGCAGCTGACGCGGATACCGCCCTGTTCGCGTCAGCACCGACCTGCGGGCTTTGGTCTTCGGGGCGCTTACGGTTGCCCTGGGCCCCCAGGTGCACCTCGCCGGGATCAGCTCCGTGGTGAGGGGGCAAGGGCGGCACCTCCGGAGTGTTGTGGGTCATCAAGCGCTGGGTTGTTCAATCCGGCATCGTCACGAACTCCTCGGCCACCGAGGGGTGCAGCGCCATCGTGCGGTCGAAGTCGGCCTTGGTGGCGCCCATGCCGATGGCGACCGCCGCCATCTGAATGATCTCGGCGGCGTGTTCGCCCACCATGTGGGCCCCGAGCACCCTGCCGCTGGAGCGCTCCACGATCAGCTTGAGCAGCACCCTGGGGCCGGTGGCCGGCAGGGCCTGGCTCATCGGCCGGAAGCGGGCGCGGTGCACGCGGATGCCCTCGCGGCCGCAGCGCTCGATCGCCTGCTCCTCCGTCAGGCCCACGCCGGCCAGTTCCGGCTGGGAGAACACGGCGCTGGCCACCAGGCTGTGATCCACCCGGCGGGGCTTGTTGCCGTAGATGGTGTCGGCGAAGGCGCGTCCTTCATCCACCGCCACCGGCGTCAGGCAGATGCGGTCCGTCACATCGCCGACGGCGTAGATGCCCGGCACGTTGGTGCGCTGATCGGCATCCACCGGGATGCGGTGCCCTTCGATGGCGACGCCGGCGGCTTCGAGATTGAGGCCCTGCAGGAAGGGGCGCCGGCCGGTGGCCAGCAGCACACCCCCGCAGGAGATGGCCTCGCCGCTCTGGGTGGTGACCGTGAAATCTCCGGGGGCGCAGTCGCCGGTGATCGCGGCGGGGGAATGGGCGAAGCGGATGTCGATGCCGGCGGCCTCCATGCCCTCCCGCACTGCGCCAGAGGCCTCGCGGTCGAAACCGCGCAGCAGATGATCGCCGCGCACCAGCTGCGTCACCTGCACGCCCAGGCCGCGCAGGATGCAGGCGAATTCACAGGCGATGAAGCCGGCACCCACCACCACCATCGACTGCGGCAGCGTCTCCAGCTCGAACATGTCATCGCTCACCCAGCCGAGGTCGGCGCCCGGGATTTCGGGGCGGTGGGGCCTGCCGCCCACCGCGATCAGGATGCGCTCGCCGCGCAGTTCGCGCACGTTGCCGTCTGAGGCGGTCACCGTGATGCCGTTCGGCCCGCTGAAGCGGCCCCAGCCCCGCACCAGCTCGACGCCGGCCTTCTCCAGAAAGCCGATGTGCAGTGTGTTGAGCCGGTCCACCTCGGCGCGCACATTGGCCAGCAGTGTCGCGGCATCGTGGCGCACCTCACCGATGCTCCAGCCGTAGCTGGCGGCATCGGCGAGCAGGTGCCGGTAAGCCGAGCCGTACACCAGCAGCTTCTTGGGCACGCAGCCGCGGATCACGCAGGTGCCGCCCACCCGGTCTCCCTCCACGATCGCCACGCGGGCTCCGTAGGAAGCGGCCCGCTTGGCGGCGGCCAGGCCGCCGGAGCCGGCGCCGAGCACGATCAGATCGAAGGTGTCGCTCATCGAGGGGGGAGGGACGGAGGGGCTGTGGTCGGAGTTTGGCGCCCATGGGTCAGCCGGGCAGCGCCAGGGTCACGACGGGCGCGGACTGCGGCCGATGCACCAGGTCACACGACTTGACGCTATGAACATAGGCGCATGTCTCTGGCCTGTTGGCCCTCGGCGGTTCCGGGTGAGGGCCGGGTCCCGGTCCGCCCATCTGCCGAGCTGGCGTCCGCCGCGGGCCGCGCGCGGATCTCTCAGGGCGCCAGCCGCTCGATCAGCCAGCCGCCATCGCCCTGCTCCTCGCGCCGGTAGCGGAAGCGATCGTGCAGGCGGTTCTCGCCCCCCTGCCAGAACTCGAATTCGAGGGGCTCCACCCGGTAGCCGCCCCAGCCGGTGGGCAACGGCACGCCGCCCTCGCGGAAGCGCTGTTGCAACTCCTGCCATTTCTGCTCGAGCAGGCTGCGGGAGCTGATCACCTGGCTCTGCTGCGACACCCAGGCGCCCAGCTGGCTGCCGAACGGCCGGGAGGCGAAGTAGGCCAGCGATTCGGCCGCGGAGATCCGCGCCGCCGGCCCCAGAATCGCCACCTGCCGCGCCAGCCCGTACCAGGGAAACAGCAGGCTCACCTGTGGCTGGGCGGCGATCTCGCTGGCCTTGCGGCTGCCGTAATTGGTGAAGAACACGAAGCCGCGCGGATCGAAGGCCTTGAGCAGCACCGTGCGGCTGCTGGGGCGCTGGCCATCGGTGGTGCCGAGCACCATGGCGTTCGGCTCCAGCAGCTCGGCCGCCTGGGCCTGCTGAAACCACAGCCGGAACTGCTCGACCGGATCGGCCAGCAGATCGCGGCGGCGCAACCCCGCCTGGCGGTACTCCTGGCGCAGCTGGCTCAGATCCATGGGCGGAGGGGGCAGGGGATCTCTCGGGCCATCGTGGCGGCATGGCGGGTTCGGGGCAGTGGTTCCGGTCTCTGCTGTCGCGGGCCCCCACCGGCCTGGCGCCCATCCCCGGCACCGATCGCAGACCGCGCCGGATCACTGCGCTGCCTGGCTTGTTCCTATGCTTTAAAAAACATTCACGCTTTTCCCACCACATTCCTTCATGGGGTCCTCTTCCGTTGTCCCTTCGGCTGATGCCGAGGCAGGGGCCTCGATGTCATCCGTCTCCGCCGCCTGGGATCAGCGCTACCGCGAGGGCAGCGATGGCTGGGAGCTGGGCCGCCCGGCCCCGCCCCTGGAGGTCTTTCTGCGCAGTGATCCCCGCTCGCCCAGGCCTCCGGCTCGGGTGCTGGTGCCCGGTTGCGGTCGCGGCCATGAGGTGGCGCTGCTGGCGGAGCTGGGTTTCGAGGTGTTGGGCCTCGACTTCAGCGGCGAGGCTTTGGCGGAGGCTCGCCGGTTGCATGGTCCCGAGCGGCCCGCTCTGCAGTGGCTGCAGGCCGATCTGTTCGATGCCCAGGCCCTGACGGCTGCAGGGCTGGGGCCGGCTTCCCTCGAGGGAGTGGTGGAGCACACCTGTTTCTGCGCCATCGATCCAGCCCTGCGCCCGGCCTATCTCGCCCGGATGCACCAGCTGCTGGTGCCCGGCGGCTGGCTGCTGGCGCTGTTCTGGTGCCATCCGCGGCCGGGCGGGCCCCCCTGGGGCAGCGATCCGGCCGCCCTGGAGCAGCACCTGCGCGGCGCCGGTTTCCTGCCTGAGTTGTGGGAGCCGGCCCGTGGCTCCGTCGACGCCCGCCAGGATGAATGGCTGGGGCTGTGGAGACGGGAGCCATGAACGAACCACGCCAGCCGGCGTCCCCTGGGGCCGAGCCGTCGGCGCCGCCAGCGGGCCCGCAGCAGCTGCTGCTGCGCTGGGGCTTCAGCTGGCAGGGCCTGCGCGACAACCGCCGCGGCGAATGGTGGCTGATCGCCCAGGTGCTGCTGATCGCCGCCCACCTGCTGCCGGCCACGCCGCCACCGGCCTCGCTCGGCCTGGTCTGGCCGCCGCTCCTGGCGCTGCTGGGGTGGGCCACCCTGGCGCTGGGCCTGCTGCTGGCGGCCCAGGCCTTCTTCAACCTCGGGCCCAATCTGACGCCCCTGCCCGAACCGATGCCGGGGGCGGAGCTGGTCACCGGCGGCGCCTACGCCCGCAGCCGCCACCCGCTGTATCAGGCGGTTCTGGTCTGCTCCTTCGGGGTCACGCTCGCCCTGGGCAGCCTGCTGCACCTGGGCCTGCTGCTGGCCCTGGCGTGGGTGCTCGCCAGCAAAGCCCACCGGGAGGAGCAGAGGCTCCTGGAGATCCATCCCGGCTACGCCGCCTACCGGGCTTCCACCCCGGCGATCCTGCCTGGGGTGCCCGGTCTCGACTGGCGCTGTTGAGTCACTCCCGCGCGGTGTTTCGGCTGCTTGCCAGCCGCCAGGGCAGCTCTCCCTCCAGCTCGATCTGCACCGAGAAGCTGAGGATGCTGCGCACGATCACCAGCAGGCCCAGGGTCGTGATGCTGCTGAGGGTCAGATTGAGCGAGACGCTGCGCAGCAGGTCGGCGGCGATCAGGATCTCCAGCCCCAGCAGCAAGCCCCGGCCGAAGGTCTGGCGCGCGATGGTGTATGCCGCCTCGCCACCCTGACGCCGCAGGGTGAACAGCGCCCGCTGCAGCGTCAGCACGGCTCCCCCCAGGATCGCCACGCCCCCCAGCAGATCGAACAGTTCCCCGAGCCGGCCCAGCTGGGCCAGCAGCGGGGCGTCGGTGTGGAGGGGCAGGGGGGCGGTCATGGGGTGGGAAGGCGGCAGGCAGCGGCGGATCCTGGCCCGCACGATCAGGGTGACAGCCACCGGGCGGATGCGCTGGCCGCTGGCGTGCAGCTCTGCCCGGTCAGCTCCACAGTGCCGCTTGCCATCCGCCGGGACGGCCCCCGGTGGTGTCCTGTGACGCGGCTCCGATGCCTGCCTGGTGCCGTCTTCAGAGGCAGGGATCGCGGCGGCTCCCCTCCAGCCGGGTGGTCTCCAGCTGGGCGCCGTCCAGGTTGCAGTCGCGCAGATCGCAGCCGCGCAGGTCGGCCTGGCTGAGATCGCAGCCGCGCAGATCGGCTCCGTACAGCGTCGCTTCGCGCAGATCGGCACCCCGGAGCAGGGCTCCCTGCAGCTGGGCGAAGCTCAGGTCGGCACCCTGGAGGTCGGCGCCGCCCAGATCGGTGAGCTGATCGAGGCCGCTGCGGAAATCGGCCTCCACCAGGCGTGCGCTCCGCCAGAGGCTGCCGGCCGCCACCACCCCCCGCAGACAGGCGCGGTGCAGCAGGGCCGCGCTGAAGTCGGCCCCCTGCAGCCGCGAACCGCTCAGGTCGGCCTCCTGCCAGCCGGAGCCAGAGGCGCGCACCTCCGACAGATCCGCCCCCCACAGGAGGGAGCGCTGGAAGCTGCACCGTTCCAGGTTCGCCCGGCGGAAGTGAGCGCGGCCGAAGCGGGCCTCCTGGAAGCAGCTGCCGCGCAGGTCGCAGTCGTTCAGGTCCAGATCGACCCCATCGAGATCGCCGAGCTTCAGCCCCTCGAAGCGGAGCCGGCCCGCGGCGAGCGCCTGGCGCAGGGCCTCCAGATCGGCCGGCCTCCCGTCCTCCTGGGGAGGCCTCGGCTCAGGATGCATGGCTTCGGCGCGGCAGCGTGGTCAGAGGATCGCCGCCAGGGCATCGAGCTGCTGGCGGCGGGCATCGAGCAGCAGCGCCTCGGCCTGGGCCAGCAGCCGGAACACCTGCGCATCGATCACCTCGTAATAGACGAGGCTCCCCTCCGGACGGCGCCGCACCACGCCGGCGATGGTCAGCAGCTTGAGGTGCTTGGAGACCAGCGCCTGACTGAGGCCTGTCTTCTCCACCACGGCGGTGACGTTGAGCGAACCCTCGCGCAGGGCCTCCAGCACCGCCAGACGGTTGGGTTCGGAGAACACCTTGAAGTACTCGGCCAGGGCCTCAGTGGGCAGACCGCTGGGCAGAGCGGAGGGCGGGACGGCGGACATGGCGCGCAGCAGAGAAGGAAAACGCGGTGAACAGGTGGTCCGTGGACCGGCTGGCATCAGGACATCGTATCAGCAGAGATCCTGGATCACTGATAACATGGTAGCGTTATGCCGTTGCATTGCCAGCAGGGCCGGTGGCCGCCCAATCGCGGGTACCGAATCGCGGCTGGTCGGTCGCGACAACCCGATGGCAGCCATCCGATGACAACAACCCGATGACCACCGCCACCACCGCCGCTCCTCACCTGCGCGAGGACCTGCTCACGCCGCGCTTCTACACCACGCAGATCGCCAAGGCGGCCCGAACCGACCTGGAGGGGCAGCGCCAGGCCTTCGAGGCAATGCTTGGCGAGATGGAGGCCGACTACAACCGCGAGCACTTTGACCGGCGGGCGCCGCTGGCGCGGCTGGCGGACCTGACGCCCGAGGAAAAGGCGGCCTACGAGAGCTATCTGGTGCGCTCCTGCGTGTCGGAATTCTCCGGCTTCCTGCTGTTCAAGGAGCTGTCGCGCCGTCTGCAGCAGGCCCGGCGCCCCGAGCTCAGCCGCCTGTTCAACCTGATGGCGCGCGATGAGGCCCGCCATGCCGGTTTCCTCAACCGGGCCCTGGTGGCGGAGGGCATCGAGATCGATCTTCCCTCCCTGAGCGGCAAGCGGCCGATCACCTGGTTCCCGCTCAGCTGGGTGCTGTATTCGGTGTATCTGTCCGAGAAGATCGGCTACTGGCGATACATCCTGATCGACCGCCATCTCAAGGCCCATCCCGAGCACGCCTTCGCGCCGTTGTTCGCGTTCTTTGAGCCCTGGTGTCAGGACGAGAACCGCCACGGCGATATCTTCAACATGCTCATCCGCTGCTGGCCTCAGCTCCGGCAGGGTCTGCGCGGCCGCCTGTTGAGCCGCTTCTTCCTCTGGAGCGTCTTTCTCACCCACAGCCTCACAGTGTGCGAGCGCGATGAGTTCTATGGAATTCTCGGCATCGACGCCCCCGCCTTCGACGCCGAGGTGATGCGCCAGACCAACCGCACCGCCCGTCGCGCCTTCCCGCGGGTGTTCGATCTGGAGAACAGCGACTATCTGAACCTGCGCGATCGCCTGGTCGCCACCTACCAGCAGATCAAGGATGCCGGCACGAGCGGCGGGCCGCTGCAGCGTCTGGGCCTGCGCCTGCGCTTCGCCGGTCTGTTGATCCGCCAGTTCTGCCAGCCGATGGTCGACTCCAGCCAGACCACCGCCGGAGGTGTGGCATGAGCGCCGCTCCCTTTGCCCCGGCATCCGCTGCGCCGACGCCCGTGGCGTCGCGTCCGGATTACGGCAGTGCCAGCTACGGGGATGCCTTCAGCCGCATCAATGCCCTGGTGATCGTCGGCGAGGCGATGGCCGATCGCCACTTCCGCCGCCTCGCCGCTCTGCTGCCCCAGGACCGGGAGGAACTGCGGCGTCTGGGGGCGATGGAGGGCCGCCACGCAGCCGGCTTCGTCGGCTGCGGCCGCCACCTGGGGGTGACGCCTGATCTGGCCCTGGCCCGCCGCCTGCTGGCACCGCTGCAGCAGCAGTTCGACGCCTGTGAATCCGAAGGCGATGTGGTGGGCTGTCTGACGCTGCAGTGCCTGATCATCGAGTGCTTCGCGGTGGCGGCCTACCGCTGCTACCTGCCGGTCGCTGATCCCTATGCCGCGCCGATCACCGCGGCGGTGCTGCAGGACGAAGATGAGCATCTGGGCTATGGCGAGCAGTGGCTGCGCCAGCGCCTGGAGGCAGTGCGCGAGCCGCTGGAGCGCTGCTGCAGGCAGGCGGTGCCGGCGGCCCTGTCGCTGCTGCAGGCCCTGCAGGCCGACCTCGAGGCGATCGCGATCGCACCGCTGGAGCTGATCGCTGAATTCGTCGTCTGCTTTCAGGAGGCTCTCGAGGCGATCGGCTACATGGGGCTTCCTGAATAAGGCCAGATCCGCTGCAGCACAATGGATCTCAGCTCTTTTTGACGGTAAAATGTGCGCAAATGGGCCGATTTGTGCCCAAAAGCGGCCCGGAGTTTTCCACATGTATCGGCGCGAGCATCGTCATCAGCTCTCGTTCGAAGACTTCTTTCTGCCTTTCGGCGGCAAACTCTCTGGTGACAATCGCTGGATCAAGCTGGCTGAGCTGATTCCGTGGGATGAACTGGAGGACGACTACGCGGCGCAATTCTGCAAGGGCTTTGGAGCACCGGCAAAACCCTTTCGCATGGCACTGGGTGCTTTGATCATCAAGGCCCGTCTCGGGCTCACGGATGAAGAACTGGTCGAGCAGATCAAAGAAAATCCATACCTGCAGTTCTTCATCGGCCTGGAAGTATTCCAGTATTCGGCGCCGTTTGATCCATCAATGATGGTCTATTTCCGCAAGCGCCTACCGGAAGCCGTTGTGAATGACTGCAACGAACGGATTGTGCGTCATGGCCTGAAAGTGATTCGCTCATCTGATACCGAGGGCCCAGGCGATGACAATGGCAGTGGTGGTGGATCGACCAGTCCTGCAGACCAGCCACAACCATGCTCGCAGAAGCAGCCGAATCAGGGTTCACTTTTGATCGATGCCACCTGTGCGCCTGTAGATATCCGTCATCCAACAGACCTATCACTGCTCAATGAAGCGAGGGAGGTAACTGAGATCCTGATTGATGCAATGCATCCCAAGGTCAGAGAAAGCTTTGGCCATAAGCCGCGTACGCACCGCAAACAGGCAAGGCAGCAGTTTCTTGCAGTGGCCAAAAAAAAGAAGCCAAGGATCAGCAAGATCCGCAAAGCGATCAAGCAGCAGCTTGGTCACCTCAAGCGGAATCTGGCAAGCGTTGACGCCCTGATCGCTTGTGGTGGCTGCCTTCTGGCCGCCGGACGGCATATCTACCGGAAGTTGCTGGTGATCAGTGAGCTGGTCCGCCAGCAGACCATTCTCTATCACGCAGACAGCAGAAGCATCCCAGATCGCATCGTCAGCCTCTGCCAGGCACATATCAGGCCGATTGTCCGCGGGAAAGCTCGTTGCAATGTTGAGTTCGGAGCCAAGATCTCAATCTCTGTCACCGGCGAGGGATTCACCTTCCTCGATCGCCTGAGTTATGCCCCCTACAACGAAGGAGAAGACCTCAAGGGTCAAGCGATTTCCTATCGGCGTCGCCATGGTCACTATCCGAAGGTGATTTGTGCTGACCAGATCTACCGCACAAGATCGAACCGTGCTTTCTGCCAGCGCCATGGAATCCGTTTGAGTGGCCCGCGACTTGGACGGCCGAAGAACGATCCTGAATTGGTGGCTGCCGAGAAGCAGCAGTTCATCGATGACCAGCGCCAAAGGAATGCCGTTGAAGGCAAGATCGGCCAAGGCAAGCGTCGTTTTGGGCTGGGCCTGATACGTGAGAAGCTTGCTGTGACACAGGGTTCAACCATTGCACTGAATGTTCTGGTGATGAACCTCGAGAAGCTGCTGGAGCTTCTTTTTGTTCTTTTTGCGTCCTGGCTGCAAGTTCTCCTTTGCAATCAACCAGGCAAGGGGTCACCATTCGTGTGTGTGAGCACTCATCTCAGCCCCACATGAACGGCCAGTCTCCGCCTCACTCAGGCTCGGCTCTTTGACAGCTTGACCTCCCTCTTACTTTCTCAGGAAGCCCTACATGCCGCATCAGGCCCGGGTGCTGGTGGCGCGGCTGGCGGGCGCTGCGGTGGCCTGAAGCGGAACCGTGCCAGGGTTGTAGGGAATTCCCTTCAGGCCCCGGCCATGGAGCCCGGCAGACCCTGGCTGCGGACCGCTGACCGCCTGGCCGTCGCCCTGCTGGTGGCCGGCTGCGGCGTCGGGTTGGCGGGTCTGCTGTTGCGTCCACCGCTTCCCCACCACCTGCCGCTCACCCCTGAGGAGCAGCAGCAGCGGGTCAGGGAGCTGGAGAACCGGCTGCTGGAACAGGTCCCCAGGGCGGTGGAGCTGCGCTACCGCGATCTCTGAAGCGTGGCCCGGATCTCTCCGCTGCGTGGATGGTTCGGGTGCAGCGGCGTGATGTCGCGCGCGTCAGGGTTGCAGGGGAGGGGTGTGATTCAGCAGCGATGACTTGCTGTCCTTGAGCTGATTCCAGGTGCGGCGGATTTCGGCATAGGCCTCTTCCTGGCTCAGTTTGCCGTTGCTCTGCAGCGCCACGATCAGCCCCACCCGCTCGGCGAAGGTTTCGAGGTTCTGGTGGAAGGCGAGGCGTTGCGGTGTCCAGTCCTGTCCCCGGTAGCTGGAGAGCGCCGGCATCGGCGATCGCACGCCCTCCGGCCCGTAACTCCCAGCCGGAGCTGGTCCGTCACCGGGGGCTGGGGCGGAGGGATGCATGCTCAACCCCGGCGAATGCGTTTGCGGAACCCTAGGAAGAGCGGATTAAGAGCAACCTAAGAACGGACGATCGTGCTGTGGAGCACAGCCAGGCCCGCGCCTCACTGGCCACGCTGCACCAACCGATCCCGGGGAGGCGCCCGATGAAGCCCTGGTTGCCGCAGGTGGGGATCTGTCTGCTGTTGCAGGGCGGGATCGCCGTCACCGGTTTGCTGCTGCATCATTGGCTGCCGGCTCCCCCACCGTGCTGCGATCGACACCTGGTGCTCTGAGCTCGCGCCTGCTGGAGGAGCGGCCCGCGAATCTTCCCGGCCAGCTGTTCGTCCATGGCGGCCGTCAGCCCAGCCGCTTCTGTGCGGTGCTGTTCGAACCCCAGGGGCCCAGGCTGCTGCAGCTCGAGACCCCTGCCTGCGTGCAGCGTCTGGTCGGCTCCGGACAGCCGATCTGGCTGCGGGTGATGGGGCTCTCCGATGGAGACCGCATCCGCGCCATGCTCGAGCCTCTGGAGGTGCCGCCGGTGCTGTTGCCACCGACGCTGGAGGTGCCACAGCGTCCCCGGGTCGATTGCCTGGGGGATGCGCTGCTGGTGGTGCTGCATCGCCTCGGTTTTGCCAGGGATCCCCTGCATCTGCTCAGCGCCCAGGTGGGATTTCTGCTGTTGCCGCACCGGCTGATCACCTTTGAGGAGGCTCCCTCCGGTGAGGCCTTCCCCCAGCTGACCGAATGGCTGGCGCAGCAGAGGGGCTGCGGTGATGATCACGATCTCGATGACATCCTCCACTATCTGGTGGACGAAGTGCTCGATGCCCTCTTCCCGATGCTGGAGCACATCTCGAACCGGCTGGATGATCTGGAGGAGGCTGTCCTGCGGGATCCCAGGCCGGGGCAGCTCAGCCGCGCCTTCAGCCATCGCAGCAACCTGCGCACCATCCGTTCCCAGGTGTGGCCGCTGCGCCATCAGATCCGGGTCCTGTTGCGGCAGCGCCAGCAGCTGCTGGGCCCGGAGGCCCTGAGCGGCTTCCAGGACATGGGCGAACTGGTGGAACTGCTGTTTGACAGCACCGAACTGTTGCGTCATCAGTGCGATGCGATCACGCAGGCCTATGCGGCGAGTGTCGGCAATCGTATGAACCAGGTGATGAAAACCCTGGCCATCCTCACCAGCATCTTCGCGCCGTTGACCTTCATCGCCGGCATCTACGGCATGAACTTTGAGCACATGCCCGAGCTGCGCTGGCGCTACGGCTATGCCCTCGTGGTTCTGATCATGCTGATCGTGGCCCTCCTGCAGGCGTGGCTGCTGGCGCGTCGCGGTTGGTTTGAGGACTGGACCACACCGCGCTGAGCATCGGGCGCTACATGATCACCTGTTCTTAACCCCCGCCGCCATCGATCTGAAGCAGATTCAGCTCGGTAAGGAGATCCCCATGGCCCTTGCGATCCTGGAGCGGGCTCGGTCGGGTGTCGCGTCGAGAGCTGTTGTCGTTGCCGGCGTTGTGTTCGCCCTGGCCCCGGCCGGCAGCGCCCAGCAGAGTGCCCCGGCGATCCGTCTCGGTGGCTCCAGCACCGTGCATCCGATCCTGGCCGAGGCGGTCCGCGACTTCCGGCGGGCGAATCCCGCTGAGGCCCGCACCCCCATCCAGCTCAGTGAGGAGGGGACAAGTGGTGGCTTCCGGCGCTTCTGTCAGGGCCAGCTGCTGATCGCGGGTGCCTCCCGGCCGATCAACAGCGCCGAGCTCAAGGCCTGTCGCTCGAAGGGGGTGGCGTTCATCGAGCTGCCGATCGCCTTCGATGCCATCACCGTGGCGGTCAACCCCCGCAACACCTGGGCGCGCCTGATCACGACCCGTGAGTTGGCGCGCCTGTGGGGTCGCCAGGCCCAGGGGCGGATCATGCGCTGGAATCAGGTGAACATCGACTGGCCGGATCGTCCCCTGCGCCTCTGTGCGCCTGGGCGCGACTCCGGGACCTACGACTTGTTCAACAAGGCGATCAGCGGTGCTGTGGATAATGCCCGCCAGGATGTGGTCAGTAGTGAGGATGATGGGGTGCTGGTCAAATGTGTGGCTTCCGATCCCAATGCCATCGGCTATTTCGGCTACAGCTACTACGCCACCAACCGCGACAAGTTGCGTGCCCTCACCGTCGTCGGAACCAAGGGCCCTGTCGCTCCTTCCGCGCGGTCGGTTCAGAATGAAACCTATCTGCCGCTGTCACGGCCGCTCTTTCTCTATGTCAATGATCAGGCTCTCCTGCGCAACCAGACTGGTCGTCGCTTCCTGAAATGGACCCTGCGCAATGGCCTGCGTCTCAGTGAGAAGGTGGGCCTGATTCCGCTGCCCTCCAGCACCTATCGCCTCGCTGAGACCAAGCTCTACCGCCGTGTGCTCGGCAGTGCCTTCGGTGGTGATCTGGCGGTGGGTCAGGGCGTCAGTCAGACCCTGCGCCGCAGTCTCGAGAGCCTGAAACGACCGGAGTTCCGTTGATCCGCCAGCCCTGCTGTGGATCAGGCCTGTGTGCGGGCCCGTTCCAACCCAACACCCTTCAGCCATGACTGTATCGATGACGGCCGTTGAGGCCTTTGCCGCCATACCGCTTGCCGCCGTGTGCTGCGATCAGCATTTCAGCAAGGATGAGGCCTGGGTGATCCGTGAACAGCTTCTGTGTCGCTCGGCTTATCGCGCCATGGAGCCCTATGCGTTCGGCCTGTTGATCTCGCGTCTGTTGAAGCGCTTTCGTGAGGAGTCCTGGCAGGGCTTGATCGCTGCTGCCGCTCCCGTTCTCTCGCCAGGGCATCAGGAAACCGCCTTTGCCCTGGCCTGTCAGCTGATCCACTGCGATCGGGATGTGTCCGAACTCGAGCGCGAGTTCCTGATCGCCCTTTCCGGCATCCTCGACCTCAGTCAGACCAGGGCTGCCCAGATCGTCGAGGTGTGCGCCCTGCTGAACCGCGATGCCGACTTCGGGTCGGAGCTTCACTCAGATCCGGCCTGACGTCTGTCGGCAGTCCCTGAGGCGGAAGGCCAGCAGCCCCCTCAGCCCCAGCATGCCTGCGGCGGGCCACGGGCCTGATCGACCAGGGAGCAGGGCGGGTGCTGCGGCGGAGATGCACTTGTCGGGCCATCTCGGAAGGCCACGTGGGTGAATCAACCTGTCACAGGCTTTGTGAACGTGAAGCCGTTCGTGCAGCGAAGGGGCGGAGAAGGTGACCGCCAGATCATCGGCATGGGCCTCGAGATGGCCGGGCGTTCAACGTTGCGGTGGCTGCAACTTCTTGCATGATGACGTCTTGGTCCCGTTCATGCGTTGCTGGGGCCGTGTTCCAGCGTGACGATCGGTCTGATGTGTCGCCGCGAGCCGGAGCGTGTCGCCGGGACTGCGGTGGTGGATATGTTCTTAACCTGGTCATTTGCAGCATGAATTCAGCAGTGCTCGTTTCACCATGACCGTCTCCCTGCAGCCGGGTCAGGACATTCCATCCCCCACCAGCTACGGCGATCAACAGCGCACTGGGCTGAGCGTTGCCGATCTGCGCGACGGGGTCACGGAGCATTTGTTCTTCACACTTGGCCGCAGTGCCAGCTCCGCCACCACGCATGATCTCTACATGGCCTCAGCCATGCAGTGCGCGATCGGCTGATGAGCCGACATCTGGCCAGCAAGGAGACCCTGCGCCAGCAGCGCTTCAAGGCCGTCGCCTACCTCTCGGCTGAATTCCTGATCGGCCCCCAGCTGGGGAACAACCTGCTGATGCTGGGCATTCGCGAGGAGGCCGAACAGGCGATGCGCAGTTTCAATCTGCCTGGTCTCGATCCGCTGCTGGCGATCGAGGAGGAGCCGGGGCTCGGCAACGGTGGCCTGGGGCGTCTGGCCGCCTGTTATGTCGAGTCGCTGGCCAGTCTGGAAATCCCGGCGACGGGCTACGGAATTCGCTACGAGTTCGGCATCTTCGATCAGATCATCCACGATGGCTGCAGGTGGAGATCAGTGATCAATGGCTGCAGGGCGGCTGGCCCTGGGAGCTGGTGCTCCCCGACAAGCAATGCCGTGTTGGCTTCGGTGGCCATTGTGAGCCCTGGCGTGATCCCCAGGGCCGCGAGCATGTGCGCTGGATTCCGGCCGAGCAGGTGCTCGGAATTCCCCATGATGTTCCCATCGCGGGCTACAGGGTCAACTCCTGCGCGCGGCTGCGGCTCTGGCGTGCCGTGCCGATCGATAACTTCGATCTTCATGCCTTCAACAGCGGCGATTTCCAAGCCGCCGAGCAGCAGAAGGTGCAGTCCGAGTCTCTCTCCAAGATTCTCTATCCCAACGACGGCAGTGAGGCGGGGCGACGCCTGCGTTTGATGCAGCAGGCGTTCTTCGTCAGCTGTTCCCTCAAGACATGCTGCGCAACCTGATCAAGCGGTGCATTCCTCTGCAGGCGTTTTCCGAGCATTGGGCTATCCAACTGAACGACACCCATCCCGCCATCGCGGTGGCCGAGCTGATGCGGCTGCTCATCGATGAGCATCGCTTCGGATGGGAGGAGGCCTGGGCGATCACCGGCCTGGCCGTGGCCTACACGAACCACACCCTGCTTCCGGAGGCGCTGGAGTGCTGGGATCTGGGGCTGTTCGCGTCGTTGCTGCCGCGTCATCTGGAGATCATCTATGAGATCAATCATCGCTTTCTGCAGGCCATCCGCCGCCTCAATCCCGGTGATCAGGATCGGCTGCGCAAGCTCTCGATCATTAATGAGGATGGGGTGCGATCGGTGCGCATGGCCAACCTTGCCGTGGTTGCCTCTCATCATGTGAATGGTGTGGCCGATCTCCACAGCCAGCTGGTGCGCACCAGTCTGATGCCGGAGTTCGCGGCGCTCTGGCCGCAGAAGTTCACCAACGTCACCAACGGTGTCACGCCGCGTCGCTGGATGGCCCTGGCCACCCCATCGCTCGATGCTCTGCTGCAGGAGGCGATCGGCCCCGAGTGGTGCGTGCAGCCGGATCAGTGGCAGCGCCTGGAGGATCGTGCAGCAGATCCCGCCTTTCTGGAGCGCTGGGCCCTCAGCCGGCTGCAGGCCAAAAAGCACCTTGCCGCGCACATCGCCACCATCTTTCATCTGTCGGTCGATCCAGAAAGCCTGTTCGACATCCAGGTCAAGCGGATCCATGAATACAAGCGTCAACATCTCAATGCCCTGCAGCTGATCGCCCGTTATCTGCGCATCAGGCAGGGTGAAACCGCCGACATGGCTCCGCGCACGGTGATCTTCGGTGGCAAGGCTGCGCCTGGCTACTTGATGGCCAAGCTGATCATCCGCCTGATCCATGGCCTGGCTGAGGTGATCAATAACGACCCGGCCTGCGAGGGGTTGCTCAAGGTGGTGTTTCTACCCGATTACAACGTTAAGTTGAGTGAGAAGGTCTATCCGGCTGCTGATCTTTCCGAGCAGATTTCGACGGCGGGTCTGGAGGCCTCCGGTACTGGGAACATGAAGCTGGCGATGAACGGCGCACTCACGATCGGGACGCTGGATGGAGCCAACATCGAAATCCGTGATCGGGTGGGTCCGGATCAGTTCTTTCTGTTCGGCCATGACGTCGGCCAGATCCAGGAGCTGATGCCCCACTACCGCCCGTGGCAGTGGCTGGAGGGGATCCCGCTGGCCAGCGAGGCCCTGTCGCGGCTGGAGGCCGGGGAGTTCAGCCGCGGAGATCGCGACCTTTTTCGCCCGCTGCTCCACAGTCTCAGGTCTGCGGATCCCTATGCGGTGATCGCAGACTTTGATGCCTATCGGCAGGCGCAGACGACGGTGGATCAGGCATGGAACCGGCCGGCCGACTGGCTGCGGATGAGCGTCCTGACCACGGCGCGCTGCGGCTTCTTCTCCTCGGATCGCGCGATTGCGGACTACGCCGCCAGGATCTGGAACGTCCGTTCGGTGCCCGTGCAGATCACCTGCGACCTGACAGACCGCCAGGCATGACACCGATCCCGCGTGCCGCCTGGGTGTCGCCACTGACAGCAGCAGGTCGCGCAGATTGCTGCAACGGATCCCCGCCTGCAGAACGCTGACCGTCTTAGGGGTGCACCCCGTTGCGATGACACATCCTTCAGGGTCTCTCGCCGCGTTCCTGAGCCGGTCTGGGATGCATTTGTCTGACCGTCCTTATGTCGATGGCTGAGCACCGGCCCGGTATCCATCGCCGCACCCTGTTGCTGCAGCTTCTGGGCCTCGGCGCGGCGACCCTCTCCTCCCGGGTGCTGGCAGATCCCCAGGCCCAGCCGGCATCCCCCACGCGAGCCCGGGGTGCTGCGGGCCTGGATGCCCTGCCTTTTGAACCTCTGCGAGGACCCATCCCCCTGCCCAGTGATGGGATGAGCGCCGCCGAGCAGCGGCGCACCTATGCCCGCGTCACCCTCCAGGACGCCGTCCTGGTGCCGGAGGGTTTTCGCAGCGACCTGGTGCTGCAGTGGGGCGATCGGCTGGGTGAGGGCCATTTCGGCTTCAACAACGATTACATCGCCCTCACCCCCCTCGATGGCGAGCGGGCGCTGCTGACGGTCAACTTCGAGTACATCAGCACCCGGCCCTGGTGCGCGGGGTACGCCACGGTCATGGGACGCCAGCTGCCCTTCGCGGCGCTGCAGAAGCTTCTGGCCAGCCGGGGCGGCCGTGTGGATGCACTGGCTCTGGCGGCCGACGATCCACTGCACGCGCCACTACTTGCGGTGGCGACGGCGGCGATGGAGGACCTGGGTGTCGGTGTCGCCGAACTCGCGCTCCTGCCGGACGGAGCCTGGCGCCACGAGGGCGGCCGCTTCGACCGGCGCCTCACCGGTCTGAGCGGCTGGCACCGGCCGGCGGAACGGCTCCGCACCACGGGGCCTGCCACCGCGGTGTTCCGCCGTCGCCACCGCCTCGGTTACGACGACGGTCTCGGCGAGCAGGTGATCGGCACCTTCGCCAACTGCGCCGGTGGCCAGACCCCCTGGGGCACGGTGCTCTCGGCTGAGGAGAACATCCAGAGCCATGTGGTGGAGCCGGTGTATGCCGATGGCAGCTCACCCTCGCCGTCCCTGCGCCCGTTCCGCTTCGATGGCGAGCGGCTCGAGGGGCTCGGCAATCCCTTTGGCCTGGCCGGCAACAAATACGGCTGGATGGTGGAACTCGACCCCCGCAGGCCGGAGCGGCCGGCGCTGAAGCACACGGCCCTCGGCCGCTTCCGCCATGAGGCGGTGGCCGTGCGGGCCAACGCCGGTGAACCGCTGGTGGTGTATTCCGGCTGTGATCGCCATGGCGGCCACCTCTACCGATACGTCAGCGAGGAGCCGGTGCGTGATCCGCTCGATCCGGCCAACTCGCGCCACCTCGAGCGGGGCCGGCTCGAGGTGGCCCGCTTCTCCCCCGATGGCAGCGGCATCTGGATTCCCCTGCTGCCGCAGACGGTGGTCGACCCCCTGTCGCCGGCGCACTTCGAAGCCTATGAGCTGCCGGCGTTGCTGCCGCTGCCCCACAGCGACCGCAGCCTCGCCGGCGCGGAGCTGTTGCGCGGCGAGGACGCGTGGCGGGCCTACCGACAGCGGTTCCGCACCCTCGCCGACCTCTACCCCGGCACCGGTGACGAGCAGCTCGGCGCGATCCTGATCGACGCCCACCTCGCCGCCAACGCCGCCGGGGCGACGCCGACGGCACGCCCGGAGGACACCGAGCTGGATCCGCGCACCGGGGATCTGCTGATCACCTTCACCGCCGCTGGATCCGATGGGGAGGGACAGGCCGATCCGGCGATCTTCCGCGGCCCTGGGGGCCAGAGTCGCTGGCCCTATGGCTGGCTGATGCGGTTGCAGGACGATCCCGCCCGGATGGACCGCGGCGGTGGCGGGTTCCGCTGGCGTCTGGTGGCCACCGGCGGTACCCCCTGGGAGGGGGGCATGGGCTTCGCCAACCCCGACAACCTGGCGGTCGACCGCGGCGGCAACGTCTGGATGGTGACCGACCGCGCCGCCGTCAACGGCAGTTCCGATGTGTTCGGCAACAACAGCTGCTGGGTGTTTCCGGCCACGGGGACGGCCGCCGGCGATGCGCTGCTGTTCGCCACCGGCCCGATGGAGTGTGAGCTCACGGGCCCCTGCTTTGATTCGCGCGAGTCCACCCTCTTCCTCGCGGTCCAGCATCCCGGGGAGGACAACGCCGTGCACCAGGTCGGCCAGGAGGAGTTGCAGAGCTACCGCCTCCAGGACCGGGACGGTGGCGGTTTCGAGCAGCTCCGGCGGCTGCCTCTGGGGTCGAACTGGCCCTCCACGGAACCGGGACGGATCCCGAGGCCTGGGGTGGTGGCGATCCGCCGCCAGGATGGGGGCCCCCTGCTGGCTTCCACCAGGGGGCGCAAGGGTTGAGCGTGTGGATGTCGTCTGGTTGAAGCGGGCTCGGTGCCCCGTCGCCGGGGCACCACTGGGCCGTTCCGGATGAGCGCAGGGATGGGGCAGGAGGAAGCGCCGGTTCTGGTCTGCGGGTTGGGGCTCTTCGGGCAGGTAGTGCTCGCACGCCTGCGGCCCTTCGGGGTGCCGCTGCGGTTGCTCGATCGCTGCGTGCCGGACTGGGGCAGCCCCGGACTGGAGGCGGCATTGAGTCAGTGCCTGACGCTGGGCGACATGCGCAAGTCCCATGTCCTGCGTCAGGCGCAGGCCGAGCGGGCGCGCGCCGTGTTGCTGCTCAGTTCGGACAGTGGCGTCAACATCGAAGCGGCGCTGCAGGTGCGCCTGCTCAATCCGGATGCGGAGATCGTGATTCGCTCAAGCAGTGATCTCGACCGATTGGGATCTCTGCTCGAGCAGCGGTTGCCGGGCCTGGCGGTGGTGAATCCGCTGCAGCTGAGTGCTGGTGCCCTTGTGCAGGCGCTGCGCCCCGGCCCACAGCTGGCCCGCTTCGAGGCCAACGGCGAGGCCTTCGAGGTGCGCGACATTCCCCTGGAAGACCATCGCTTTCAGCGCCCCGTGCGGCTGGAGGAGGGCGGGCCATCTCTTGTGGTGATGCCGCGCACGTTCTATTCCCCACGGCCGGATCGCCCCCCCAGCCGGCGCCATGCCACCGTCTCCGCCTTGGTCAGCCTCCTGCGCAGGCAGCGGGCCCATGGGCGTCGCCTGTGGCTGTGGTTCCGGTCCCGCAGCCGTCTTCAGATGGCGCTGCTGATGACGGTGCCGGCGATGGCGGTGATCGGTATTCCCCTGTTCGCCGCCCGTGGCAGCTGGGTGCAGGGACTGTTCGTGATGGCGGCTCTGCTCAAGGGCGACTACATCGATCCCACCAACGTGGTGCTGGGGGCGGGAGGGGGACCGCACGACGATGACGCGGCACTGGTGCTGGGCACCCTGCTTTATTCGCTGGTGGGAACGCTGCTCAGCTCGGCGCTGGTGGCCGTGATCCTCGATCAGTTGCTGTTGCAACGCCTGGGGGTGCGGCGAGGCCGCCGCCTGCCCCGTGCGGCCGAGCCGATCCTGCTGGTGGGCGGCGGTCCCCTGGCCAGCCAGGTCTCGGCGATCCTGCGCCGCGAACGCCATGTGGTGGTGCGCGTGGAGGCAGGCGAAAGCGAGCGCCGTGAGGACGGCGACGCGATCGCCCTGGCCAGCCTCCAGCAGGCGGAAGCCCTTCTGCAGAACGTCCGGGTGCGTGGCGTCGCCCTGCTGTCCGGCCAGCTGCTCACCGATCTGCAGAACACCCTTCAGTTGCAGGCCCTCTGGCCTGAAGCCCGCTTTGCCCTGCTGGCCCATCGCGAGGCGGCGGGGGAGGGATTGGGTGACCTGCTCGGAGGGGCCAGCCTGATCTCGCCCACGGAGCTGGGCGCCGAGGTGGCCGTCGCCACCGCCTTCGGCGAACGGGTGGAAGGGGTGTGGCGGATCCGCGGCCAGAACCTGCTGCAGGTGCGTTACCGGCTGAGCGCCGACGACACCCTGGTCGGTCACACGGTGTCCCGGCTGGATCATGGATACGGCCTGACCGTGCTGTCGCTTTGGCGTCATGGACAGCCCCGACCGCTGGCCATGCCCTCTGCGGGCACGGTCGTCGCGGCGGGGGATCAGCTGGTGGTGCTGGCCGGCCTGGAGGCCCTGCGCCGGGTCGAGCAGGGCCGGATCCGGCCGCCGGCCTGGGAGATCGCGTTCCAGCTCCCCGATTCGCTGGGATCGGATCAGACCCTGACGCTGCGTCAGATCCTGGCCCGGCAGCTGGGGGTGGCGCCGGCCGAGGCTGCAGCTCTGATGGGCGATATGCGCCGCCTGCGTCTG
The DNA here is from genome assembly GCF_015840715.1 of Synechococcus sp. CBW1004. Taxonomy (NCBI): domain Bacteria; kingdom Bacillati; phylum Cyanobacteriota; class Cyanophyceae; order Synechococcales; family Synechococcaceae; genus Synechococcus; species Synechococcus sp. CBW1004. The sequence continues at coordinate 3,583,175 of NZ_CP060397.1, forward strand.
GCGGTGGATCCCGACTGCGGTGCGTTGCTGCAGCGGGATCTGCAGCACCAGGGCATCAGCGCCCAGCTGGAGCCTGTCGCTGACGCCCCCGCCCCCGGTTGAGTCGCCTCGCCCGATGGCAGGCCATCGGATCGGGCCGCCACGCCTAACGTTTTGCCATGGCCGATCCCATCCCACCCGGTGATGCCGCTGCCCTGCTGGAGTCGGTGCTCGGGCCCCTGCTCGACGATTTCTCCAGCTCCTTCGAGCGCGGCCTCAAGCTGCTCGAGGCCTGCCCCGATGCGGTGATGGGCGCCGAGGCCCGTGAGGCGATGCGCCACCGCCTGCTGGAAGCCCGGGCCCAGTTGCGTGCCGCCCGGGCGCTGAGGGCGGCGGCCCCCTCCCCGATGGCGCTGGAGATGGCCACGATCACCCCCTGGCATGAGCTGCTCGTGGAGGTGTGGTCGCTGTCGGCGGCGCTACGGGCGGCGGGGATCAGCGTCTGAGCTGGATACGCAGGTCACCACGGGGCGCCCGGCCAGCGCCTCCATAGGATCCCCCCACCCTTGCCCCTGAGGCGTGAGCAGCCCTGCCACCCTGACGCCGCAGAGCGGCTCCCTGCCGTCCGAGCAGCTCCTGCCGGGGGGTGGTCGACTGAGCGGATCGGTGCGGGTGCCGGGCGACAAGTCGATCTCCCACCGTGCCCTGCTGTTCGGCGCCATCGCCGAGGGCGAGACGCGCATCGAGGGTCTGCTGCCGGCGGAGGATCCGCTGAGCACCGCCGCCTGCCTGCGGGCGATGGGGGTGGAGGTCTCCGAGATCGTGGCCGGCCAGCCGGTGTGGGTGCGCGGCGTTGGCCTCGATGGCTTCCGGGAGCCGGAGAATGTGCTCGACTGCGGCAACTCCGGCACCACGATGCGGCTGATGCTCGGCCTGCTGGCCGGGCGGGCTGGGCGCCATTTCGTGCTCAGCGGTGATGCCTCGCTGCGGCGCCGGCCGATGCGTCGCGTCGGTGGGCCGCTCGGCGAGATGGGCGCCTCGATCCATGGCCGCCAGGGCGGCAATCTGGCGCCGCTGGCGATCGAGGGGCAGAGCCTGCGTGGGGCCACGATCCGTACGCCGGTGGCCTCCGCCCAGGTGAAGAGCGCCCTTCTGCTGGCGGCCCTCACCGCCGGTGGCCCCACCACCGTGATCGAGCCGCACCTGTCGCGCGATCACAGCGAGCGGATGCTGCGCGCCTTCGGCGCCGATCTGCGCGTCGAAGCCCCCGAAGGCACCACGGTGACGGTGCACCCCGGGCCGTCTCTGCGTGGCCAGGAGGTGGTGGTGCCGGGCGACATCAGCTCGGCGGCCTTCTGGCTGGTCGCCGCCGCGATCACTCCCGGCAGCGACCTCACCATTGAGAACGTGGGCCTCAATCCCAGCCGTACCGGCATCCTCGAGGTGCTCGAGGCCATGGGTGCCCGCGTCGAGATCCTCAATCGCCGCGATGTGGCCGGCGAACCGGTGGGTGATCTGCGTGCCCAGCACGGCGCGCTGCGGCCGTTCACGATCGGCGGCGAGCTGATCCCCCGGCTCGTCGATGAGATCCCGATCCTGGCGGTGGCCGCCTGCTGCGCCGAAGGCGTCAGCCGCATCAGCGATGCCGCCGAGCTGCGCGTCAAGGAGACCGACCGGCTGGCGGTGATGGCCCGCCAGCTGGGGGCGATGGGCGCCCGCCTCCAGGAGCACCCCGATGGCCTCACGATCGAAGGCATCACCCCCCTGAAGGCCGCCACGGTGGACAGCGAGACCGATCACCGGGTGGCGATGAGCCTGGCGGTGGCCTCGCTGGTGGCCACAGGCGACACCGTGCTGCACGACCCGGGCGCCGCCGCCGTGTCCTATCCCGGCTTCTGGGACGACCTCAGTCGTCTGCGTGTCTGATGGCACCCTCCCCGCCTCGCCGGGCCAGGGTCTGACGATCCGCCGCGGCGGCGATGGCAGCTTCAGCCTCTGGAGCGAGGCGTTCCGCGAGGGGTTCCACAGCGGCCGCGGCGCCCGGCGCGAGGCCGAGGAAACGTTTCTGATCCCATCCGAACTGGAGCGGTTTCCACCCGGCCGCACGATCCGGGTGCTGGAGGTCTGTGTCGGCACCGGATCGAATCTGGCGGTGCTGCTCGAGGCCTGTGCCTCCCGGGGCCTGCCGCTCGACTGGGTCGGCCTGGAGCTCGCTGCCGAACCGCTGCAGCTGGCTCTGGGAGACCCTGCCTTCCGCGCGTCCTGGCCTCCGGCGACGCTGACGGTGCTCCAGGAGCTGCTGCAGCGGGGCCGTTGGCAGGCCGCCGTCTGCGGTGCCCCTGGCAGCGACAGGCACAGCGATGCATGCGCCGGCGACCAGCCCAGCGGCCCTGATCCTGGTTGCGTCAGCCATGGCCGCATGGTCTGGGGGGATGCCCGTCAGACGCTGCGGCAGCTGCGGGTGGAAGGCTGCGGCCGGTTTGATCTGATCTGGCATGACGCCTTCTCGCCCCAGCGCTGCCCCCAGCTCTGGAGCGTCGAGTTCCTCACGCAGCTGACCGGCCTGCTGGGGCCTGAGGGCCGCTGGCTCAGCTACTGCTCGGCCGCGGCGGTGCGCGAGACCCTGCAGCTGGCCGGGCTGCAGCTGGCGGCTCTGCCCACCCCCGAGCAGCGGAACGACTCCGCCAGGGCCTGGAGCGGTGGCACCGTCGCCAGCCCCGGCCCCTTACCGGCCTGCGCCCTGTGGCGAGCCCTCAGCCCCATGGAGCAGGAGCACCTGGCCAGCGGCGCCGGCGAGCCCTACCGCGACCCGACCGGGACGGGCACGGCGGAGGAGATCCTGGCGAACCGCCGCCTGGCCCAGGCCAAGGCGCTGGCCACCGGAAGCCGTTGCTCCAGCAGCGCCTGGCGGCGGCGCTGGGGGGTGGAGCGGTAGGGCGCCGCCAGTGCCAGTGCCAGTGCCAGTGCCACCGAGGCACGCAGCCCGGAGCGGGTCTCACCGCCCAGGCGAGTGTCGATCGGGCCGACCTCCATCGCCGCATCAGCTGGCCCCCTTGCCTGGTGGATGCTCGCGACCCTCTTCCAGGGGGAGGATGTCACTTGATCTGGCCTCTGCACCGACGACCTTCAGCCATCGCGGGAGGTCTGGGTGCCGCCAGGTGGATTCAGGCGCATCGACTCGATGATCCACCAGCCGAGAAGGCTCTGCCGCAGGCGGACCGTGACCGTGCCGCCTGGTTGCCAATCGGTGAACAGGCGGGTTCTCGTGATGAACACCTCCTGGTCCAGCCCCCGCCAGGAGGTGGTCTCCAGGCGATTGTGCGGCGCTGATCCTTCTCTGCGAATCCAGCGATTGCTGAGGATCCGCGCCTCCACAACCGCACTGCCGCTGTTCTTCGGCAGCTTCGTGGCAGCCACGCCGAATGAACACAGCAGACTGGTGATCCCCAGCAGCGCCGCCAGGGCCCAGGCGAACAGGCCTGCCCCTGCCCAGCCCCTGTCGCGGTCTGATTGTTTCAGTGCCTGCTGGCGCCGCTGCAACGGTTGCAGATAAGGACGCGATACCAGAAGCGTCAGCAGGATCAGGATGGCCAGATCCCACCAGCGATCAGGCTGACCACTCGCCAGGTGGAGCGTCTGATGGGCCAGGGTCCGCTGCAGGGCCACGACCCCGCAGGTCAGCACGATGGCATAGAGAAACCGAGCCCGGTTCCAGCTCGTCATCGCGCCGATTCACAGCCAGCGGGTTGCTGCATTCTGAATTGCGAACCCCATCCAGTCGCGCGGCACCGTCTTTGTCTGAGGCCCGGATCGCAGAGGCCTCGCGACAGCGGCCGGCCGATCCCGACCCTCCCGCAGACGAGCAGCGACCGTCACGTCCCGCGCCGATCCTTGCAGCGGGAACCCTCGCCGGAGCCCGGTAGATTCCCGCCCAGCCGCCGTCGCCTGCATGCTCGCCGTTGCCGTTCTGGCCGCCGGGAAGGGCACCCGCATGAAGAGCGACCTGCCCAAGGTGCTGCAGCCCCTGGCCGGTTCCACCCTGGTGGAACGGGTGCTGCAGAGCTGCGAGCAGCTCAGCCCCGAGCGGCGACTGCTGATCGTCGGCCACCAGGCGGAGCGGGTGGAGCAGTCCCTGGCGGCCCACGGCGGCCTGGAGTTCGTGCTGCAGGCCCCCCAGAACGGCACCGGCCACGCCGTCCAGCAGCTGCTCGAGCCCCTGGCCGGTTTCCAGGGAGATCTGCTGGTCCTCAACGGTGATGTGCCCCTGCTGCGCGAGCAGACGATTCATGACCTGCTGGAGCGCCACCGCCGCAGCGGTGCCGCCGTCACCCTGCTCACCGCCCGCCTTGCCGATCCCACCGGCTATGGCCGGGTCTTCGCCGATGCCGAGGGTCGCGTCAGCGGCATCGTCGAGCACCGCGACTGCAGCGAAGCCCAGCGTCGCAATGACCTGATCAATGCCGGCATCTACTGCTTCTCCTGGCCGGCTCTGGCGCGGGTGCTGCCGGAGCTGCGCAGCGACAATGATCAGGGAGAGCTGTACCTCACCGATACGGTGGCGATGCTGCAGCCGGCCATGCATGTCGAGGTGGCCGATGCGGAGGAGATCAGCGGCATCAACGACCGCATCCAGCTGGCCGAGTGCGAGGCGGTGATTCAGGACCGTCTGCGCCGCCATTGGATGTGCGAGGGTGTCACCTTCGTCGACCCCGCCAGCTGCACCCTCAGCGACGGCACCCGCTTCGGCCGCGACGTCGTGGTGGAGCCCCAGTGCCATTTCCGCGGTGAGACGGTGATCGGCGACGGCTGCCGCATCGGCCCCGGCTGCCTGATCGAGAACAGCACGCTGGCCGAGAACGTCGAGGTGCTTCATTCGGTGCTGCGCGACGTGACGGTGGAGCGGGGCTGCACGGTGGGGCCCTTCGCCCAGCTCCGCGCCGGAGCCCACCTCGGGGCCGAGGTGCGCATCGGCAACTTCGTCGAGGTGAAGAACAGCCGCCTGGCCGCCGGCGTCAAGGCCAATCACCTCACCTATCTGGGCGATGCCGATCTGGGGGCGGGCGTGAATGTCGGAGCGGGCACGATCACGGCGAACTACGACGGCGTGCGCAAGCACCGCACCGTCATCGGTGCCGGCAGCAAGACCGGTGCCAACTGCACGCTGGTGGCCCCGATCACGGTGGGCGAACAGGTGACGATCGGCGCCGGCTCCACCCTCACCAGGGATGTGCCTTCCGGATCCCTGGCCCTGGGCCGCGCTCGTCAGCTGGTGAAGGAGAACTGGCCGGGGCCGCGCTGAGCCCCACTCGACCGGCCGCCGGCAGCCGCCCCGGATCTCCCCGCTGGGTTGATGCCCCTCAGCTGCCCGGATCCAGAGGCAGGTTCAGCTCGCGCCGCCAGTCCTCCACCGTTCGCTCCCAGCCCTCCTCCAGTCGGGCGGCGATCACGAGCTCGGCCTGGAGGCCCAGCTGGAATCCGCGGGCCAGGGCGCTGAGCAGCGGTTCGAGCGGCTCGTCGTCCTGCAGCGCCTTGAGCATGCCGCCGAAGATCAGCATCACCGCCAGGGGAGAGCGGTTCTGGGCCAGGTTGAAGGCCTGCAGGCCCAGTTCACCGGGGCCGTCGATCCCGAACCCGGTGAGCACATGCACGATGTCGTGGGTTTCGCGCAGGCGATGGGTGATGAAGTCAGCCGGGCCCTTGATCGGCCGCGGATCGATCAGGCTCTCGGGCGTGATCCCCAGGCTGCGCAGCTGGTTGGCGTAGGTGTGGCCGAGAGTGCCGGGCGGCATCTGGGCCAGGGCCTCCAGATCGATCGGGGCGGGCCGCCAGTGTTCGGCCACCAGCGCTGCCATGGCGGGATGTTCGAGCAGATGCCGCTGCATCTGGGTGGAGAGGGGGCTGTCCTTGAGGCTTCCCGCTACCGCGAAGACGCTCTCCAGCGAATCGGGGTTCTGCAGGAAGCGCGACAGGCCGGCCACCAGCCGCAGGGACTGCAGCTTCTGCTGAAGGTTGATCCGCATCGGGCTATCCGCGACCGGAACCAGCCTGGCGGCGGCAGCCGCTCGGTGGCAACGCCGGCGCTCAGCCCAGCCGCTGCTCCAGCAGAGGCAGCAGCTGCTCGAGAGCCACCCCACGGCTGGCCTTGAGCAGCAGGCTGTCGCCGGCGCTCAGCCAGTCGGCCAGCGGTGCGACGGCCTCCTGGGGTGTGGCCACCCGCGCCAGCCGGGAGAGAGGGCCCGCCCCCTGCTGCATCGCCTCCCCTTCGGCGCCGGCATCGACGATCACCAGGCCATCAAGGCGCCCGGCGGCCGCATGGGCCGCGGCCCGCTCGCCGACGCGCCGGTGCAGCTCCAGGCTCTGCTCACCCAGCTCCAGCATGGTGCCCAGCACCGCATAGCGATGGGCGCCGCCGCCACCGGCGAGCAGATCGAGGGCGGCGAGCATCGCCTCCGGCGACGCGTTGTAGGTCTCATCGAGCACCTGCACGCCGGCCAGCTTCAGGCGGCGGCTGCGGCCGCCCGGCAGCGCCACCTGCAGATCCGTGAGGGCCTCCTCCGCCACGCCCAGCTCGCGCGCCACCGCCAGGGCCAGCAGCAGGTTGCGGGCGTTGTGGCGACCCGCCAGGGGCATCCGCACCGGCGGCCAGCCGGGCAGCGCCAGCCCCTCCGGGGTAGGGCTGCTTCCGCGCGGCGGTTCGCTGCCCGGGGCAGGAGCAATGCCGCCGGTCAGCGCACCGCTCCACTCGGCCACCCAGTCCGCCGGCGGCAGATCCGAGGGAAAGCCGGTCAGCTCATCGGCCAGGGCCACCCGCAGCACCCGGCCGCTCCAGCCTGTGGCCAGGGCCGCCTCCAGCAGCGGGTCGCCGGCCGGGATCACCACCAGGCCGTCCGGCCTGAGGGCCGCGGTGATCTCGCACTTGGCGGTGGCGATCGCCTCGCGGCTGCCCAGCCGGCCGATGTGGGCGGTGCCGATGTTGGTGATCACCGCCACATCCGGCTCGGCACACAGGCTCAGTCGTTCGATCTCGCCCAGCCCGCGCATGCCCATCTCCACCACCAGGGCGGCGGTGGCCTCATCGGCCTTCAGCACCGTCAGCGGCGCACCGATGTCGTTGTTCTCATTGCCGCTGCTGGCCACCACCGGCCCCAGGGGCGCCAGGGCGGCGCGGATCAGCTCGCGGCTGGTGGTCTTGCCCGCCGAGCCCGTCACCGCCACCACCGGCAGGGCCAGGCGGCGGCGCCATTGGCGGGCCACCTCCTGATAGGCCTGCAGGCTGTCCCCCACCAGCCACAGCGGGCAGCCGCAGCGCTCCGCCAGGGGGATCAGCGCGGCGCCATCGACCCGGTCCCGCTGGGCAACGGCGGCCGCGGCCCGCTCCAGCACCGAGGGCAGGAACTGATGGGCATCGAAGCGCTCCCCCACCAGCGGTACGAACAGGCTGCCCGCCAGCTCGGCGCGGCTGTCGGTGCGCACCGCTCCGATCGTCAGGTCGACGCACCCGCCAGCGGTTCCGGCCACGGGATCGCCCCACAGCTCCTGCAGGTGCTCGAAACGCAGGACCATCAGGCGTCGGGGACGGGCGCGAGCAGGATCATGCCCGATCCCACCAGAGCGCCACGCCCGCGCAGGCGGCCCTGACGATCGCGCAGTTCCAGCCGCTCATAGCCTTCGTCACGGGCCCGTTGCTGCATGCGCTGCGCCCAGGCCAGCAGCTCGGCCTGCGGCAGGGCCTCAGCCGCCTCCGAGAGGGTGAGGCTGAGCCGGGAGCCGGTGGGATCGGGCCGGGCCGCCAGCAGCAGGTCGGCGTCTTCTCCCTGGCTGAGCAGCTCGAGCAGCGGATCCAGCCGCAGCCCGGGAGCGGTGCCGGCGGCTTCCTCTGGTGCCTTGACGTCGGTGTCGCGCGCAGATGCGCCTGCCTTCTCCCGTCCAGCGGCGGTCGGCTTCCGCCCGGCACCGGGGCCCTCTGGGGCCAGGACAGGGACGGCGGCCGGAGGCTCCAGCGGCCTGCCCGGCTCTGCCGGCGGCGGCGCGGTGGCGTCAGCCCCGGCCGGGGTCTGGCCCCGGGGGGACGGGCGGCGTTCGGCAGACAAGGCGACGCCTGCCGGCGGGGACGCCTGGTCTGACTGCAGCGGGCGCAGCACAACGAGCAGGCGACTGCCCAGGCCGAGCACGAGGGCCAGGGCCAGGGCCAGCAGCAGAGGCCAGAACAGGGGCGCCAGATCCCGGGGCCAGAAGCCCGGAACCGACAGCTCCCCCTCGCGGTTGCGTCGCCACAGGCGCTGCAGTCCAAGTCGCTGGTCGGCCAGCACGGCCCTCAGCGCCTCCGCCAGAGTGCTCCAGGGGTTGCGGTAGGGCGCCGGCAGCTGGGAGCCGGGCCTTGGCGGCTCACCCCTCGCCACGCCGCAGCAGCTGGGCCAGGGGGTTGCGCGGGCGCGGCACCGGGCCTGGGCGCCCCGGAGCTTCCTCGGGGGCGGGAGTCCCCTCCGCCGCCTGGCGCTGGAGGCTGGGGTCGGCCCCCTGGCCCTGGGAGAAGCGCTCCACCTCATCGGCATCCGGGCCGGCCACCTTGACGCCACACACCTCGCGGTACATCACGTCGTAGTCGTGGGCGGAGCGCTCCCAGCTGTAGTCCTTGGTCATGGCCCGCACCTGCAGCTCGCGCCAGCTGTCGCTGTGGCGATAGGCCTCCCAGGAGCGCACGATCGAGGTATAGAAATCCACCGGCTCGTAGCGGTCGAAGCAGAAACCGGTGCCGCTGTGCGCCCGTGGGTCATGGGGGGGCACGGTGTCCACCAGGCCGCCCACCTTGCGTACCACCGGAATCGAGCCATAGCGCATCGCCAGCAGCTGGCTGATGCCGCAGGGTTCGAAGCGGCTGGGCATCAGGAAGGCGTCGCTGCCGGCATAGATCAGCCGCGACAGGGCGTCGTCGTAGGTGAGGAACACCGCGAATCGCCCCGGATGGCGGGCCGCCATCTGCCAGAGGCCCGATTCATAGCCGCGGTCGCCGGTGCCGAGCACGACGATCTGGCTGTCGGTGTAGGCGAGCACCCGGTCGGCAACCTGCAGCAGCAGATCCACACCCTTCTGATCCACCAGTCGGCTGACCATGCCCATCAGGTAGGTGTCGGGATTCACCTGCAGGCCCATGCGCTCCTGCAGGGCGCGTTTGTTCACCGCCCGGCCGCTCAGATCGGTGGCGCTGAAGGTGGCCGGCAGCGCGGTGTCTGTGGCGGGGTTCCAGTCTGCGACGTCGATGCCGTTGAGGATGCCGCGCAGCTTGCCGCTGATGTAGTTGAGCAGGCCCTCCAGCCGCTCGCCGTATTCAGCCGTGCGGATCTCGGCCGCGTAGGTGGGGGACACGGCATTGACCCGATCGGCATAGAGCAGGGCCGCCGCCATCGTGTGGTCACCCTGCATGTACCAGGGGCACCAGGTCATGCGCTCGAGTTTCCAGCGCCAGGGCCCCTGATACTTGAGGTTGTGGATCGTGAAGACGGTGCTGATCTCGGGGTCCTGATGCATCCAGACCGGGATCATGCCGGTGTGCCAGTCATGGCAGTGAAGCACCTGCGGTTTCCAGACATTCCAGGCGAATTCGGCGGCAGCGCTGGCGAAGAAGGTGAAGCGCCAGTCCTCATCCTCACCGCCGTAGATGCGCTCCGGATCGAACACCGGATGGCCCACCAGATAGATCGGCAGGTTGTTGGTGGGATGGCGGGTCTCGAAGATGGCGAAGTCCGTGCCCATCGTGTGGCCGCGCCAGATCGGTTCGGCCGGAATCGTGAGGCGGCTCCAGAGTTTGCCGTAGCCCGGCATGATGATGCGCACGTCGTGGCCAAGTTCGGCCAGGGCCGGTGGCAACGAGCCCACCACATCCCCCATGCCGCCCACCTTGATCATCGGGGCACATTCGGCGGCGGCGAACAGGATGCGCATCGGCGTGCGGCGCCTGAGACGCCGCGGTCGGGTGCGGCGACTCTACGGGTGTCCCAGGGATCTCCCCTGCCGGGTCGGTCGCATGCGGTGTCGCATTCAGGGCAGCACTGTCACGGGCGTGCCGACGCGCACCAGAGTGAAGAGATCGCGCACATGCTCGTCATAGAGACGCACGCAGCCGTGCGAGGCCGCCTGGCCGATGCTGGCGCGGTTGGGGGTGCCGTGGAAGCCCGCCACCACACAGCCCTGCACCACCAGATGTTCCTTGCCGTTGAAGCCGCTGCGCCCCTGGCAGTCGCGGTGGAAGCCGATCCAGCGGCTGCCGAGGGGATTGTCGGGGCCCGGCTGGATGCGATGGCCGCTGACGGGATGCTCCCAGACGGGGTCGGTCCGCATCTCCATCACGGCGAAGCGCCCCACCGGTGTCTCCCAGCCCGGCATGCCCACCGCCACCGGGAAGCGGCGCAGCGGCATGCCCTTGTCGATCACCACGAGCTCCCGCCGGCGGCGGTCCAGCACCAGTTCGCGCTGGAGAGCCTCGCGGTCCGCACTGTCGGCAGGGTCTGCGGTGGAGGGATCCGGGGCCGGTGTGGTCTGGGGCCTGGCGTCCGGCGCGGCCTGGAGCGACCGGGGATCGCTGCCGACTCCCTGTCCCTGGGGCACCAGCACGCCGGGTTCCGGATTGGGGGGCGAGGCCTTCGCCGACGGGCCTGACCTGGCGCCGGTCGCCGCTGTCGCGCCGGTGGAGGTCTGCCCGGCCGGTGGCAGCCCCTCGCCGCTGCCGGGTTGGCGGGGATCGACGGCCTTCGGCGCCGGCGTCGGGAGCGCCCCTGGCCGTTGGACCGTCACGCTGGCGGGCGGTGCCGGATGGTCACCCTCCGGGTCGATCTGGATCACCCCGCCCAGCAAGGCCGCGGCACCGGGACGCCGCGGAGCGGCATCGGCCGCCGTCGAGAGCAGAAGACTGCCGAGCAGGGCACCACAGACGCGAAGCGCGCCGTCCCCTGCTCCCGGCTTCCTGGATCCGCAGCACCGTTCCGCAGGCGTGTCGAGGCGGAGCGGCGGGGCCACGGGGCGGGCGGGGGCACGGGCGGAACGCCCCAGAGAATAGGAATCCTCAGGGAAGCCAGGGGGCATCGGAGAAGTCCGGTTCCCGCTTCTCGAGAAAGGCGTTGCGGCCTTCCTGTCCCTCGGATGTCCGATAGAAGAGGTGGGTGGCCTGGCCGGCCAGTTCCTGGATTCCCGCCAGACCGTCGGTCTCGGCGTTGAAGGCGGCCTTGAGGCAGCGGATCGCCGTGGGGCTGTGGCGCAGCACCTGCCGCGCCCAGGCGATGCCCTCGTTCTCCAGCTGCGCCAGGGGCACCACCGCGTTCACCAGGCCCATGCCCAGCGCCTCCTCGGCGTTGTAGCGGCGGCACAGGAACCAGATCTCGCGCGCCTTGCGCTGGCCCACGACCCGGGCCAGATAGCCGGCGCCGAAGCCGCCGTCGAAGCTGCCCACCCGCGGGCCGGTCTGGCCGAAGACGGCATTCTCCGCCGCCAGGCTCAGGTCGCAGAGCAGATGCAGCACCTGGCCGCCGCCGATCGCGTAGCCGGCCACCAGGGCGATCACCACCTTGGGCAGGCTGCGGATCAGCCGCTGCAGATCGAGCACGTTCAGCCGCGGCAGGCCGTCCTCATCGACGTAGCCGCCGTCGCCGCGCACGCTCTGGTCGCCGCCGCTGCAGAAGGCCCAGACGCCGTCGGCCGCCGGCCCGTCGCCGGTGAACAGCACCACGCCGATGCGGGTGTCGTCGCGCACGCGGGCAAAGGCATCGCAGAGCTCGCGCACGGTGCGCGGCCGGAAGGCGTTGCGCTTCTCGGGGCGGTGGATGCTGATGCGGGCGATGCCCTCGTCACTGCACTGCAGCCGGATGTCCTGGTAGTCGCCGACGCTCTGCCAGTGCACCGGAGCTGCTGTGTCGGTGGTGGGGGAGGGAGGCGTCATCACCGCTCGGAGTCCGGGCCCGCCATTCTCCCGGCCGATGCGGCTGCTGCTGTGCCGGCGGCCTGTCTCAGCTGCTGGCGCAGGGCGGCGTCGTGCCGGCGATGGGTGCGCAGCTCCAGCACGGCGAACGGCTGTTCCAGGGCCCAGGCCAGATCGCCAGGCAGGTCGGCCCGCTGCTGCAGACGCCGCCCGGGCACGCCGTGCAGGGCGGCCAGGGCCAGCTGGTCGATGCCCTGGGGCATGGCGAACAGCCGCTCGAAGTCCAGCCGCCCGGGGGGGTGGGTGCGGATCGGCAGCTGCTCGAAGATGCCGCCACCGCCGTTCTCGATCAGCACCACCGTCAGCTGTCCCCGCAGCTGGTGTGCCCACAGCCAGCCGTTGGAATCGTGCAGCAGGGCCAGATCGCCGCTGACCAGCACCAGCCGGCCGCAGGCCTCGGCCAGGCCGCAGGCGATCGAGAGGGTGCCATCGATGCCGGAGGCGCCGCGGAAGCCGTGGATCGGCCGCCAGGGGGCATCGGCGGCGGCGAAGCTCTCCCAGTCGCGCACGGGGCTGCTGCTGGCGAGCATCACCGGCAGGCCTGGCGGCAGCAGGCGGCTGAGGGCGCGGGCCAGCCAGGGTTCGCTCAGAGGCTGTTGGGGGACAGGGCCCTCTCCCCTTGCGGAGCAACCCTCGGCAGGGTGGCTGGAGCCGTCTTCGGCTCCTCCGGGCTGGTTGCCCCCAGCCTGTCGATGCAGGCCGGCCTCGCCGTCTTCAATGGGCGGCCCCCCGCCAGCGCAGGCCTGAGCCATCGGCGAAGCCTCCCTGCGGTCCATGAGCTGCCGCTCGAGCTGCCGCTGCGCCACTGCCTCCAGCTGCTGCCAGTGCTGGGCCAGGGTCCGTGAAGCGGCCGGGGCCGCGGTCATGTCTCGAGAGGATGGAGAGGGACCCAGCACCCCTGCCACCCAGCGCGCCAGGCCGGCGCTCCAGTGATTCTCCGGCGTCACCACACCGAGCGGATCGAGGCGGCGTGGATCCCCCTGGCTGATCAGCACCTGGCGGCCGCCGCAGGCTTCGAGCCAGCGCTGCAGGCGTCGGCTGGCCGGCAGGGTGCCCAGCCGCAGCACCTGATTCGCCGCCGGCACGGCCTCGGGGCCGTCGAGCAGAAGGTCGTAGGCGCCCACCAGCTCCAGATCCGTCAGGCCCCGCAGCCCGGAGAGGGCATCGGCCAGCACAGGCCAGCCGCTGTGCCGTTGCCAGCGCCGCAGGGCCTCGATATGGCTGTCCCACTCCTGGGGCGCTCCGCGCCAGGGGCCCGCCACCACCACCCCGGGCCGGTCGGGATCGAGTCGCGGCAGCGGGGCCCTGTCCGCAGCCGTGGCCGCAGCGGCGCCCCCATCGGACGGGGCTCCGGGGATTCTGGTCAGGTGCCCCAGGGCGGCTTCCAGGGCTGCCACATCGGCGCCATCGACATGCAGCGGCTCCTCGAACGGCAGGTTGAGGTGCACCGGCCCGGCGGGTGCTGTGCGCCCCTGGCCGCAGGCAGCCTCCATCGCGGCGGCGGCCAGCCCCTCCAGCTCCGCCGGTGTCATCGTCGCCAGTCCCGAAGGCGCTCCCTCGAGGAGCAGTCGGCAACAGGCCAGCAGAAACGTCTCCTGGGGCACCGCCTGGTTGGCGCCGCAGTTCTTGAGCCGCCGGGGCCGGTCGGCGCTCAGCAGCAGCAGCGGGATCGTGCCCAGATCGGCCTCCACGGCGGCCGCCAGCAGCTGGGCCACCGCTGTCCCGGAGGTGGTGACCACCGCCGCTGGCTGGCCCAGGGCCCGGCCCAGGCCGAGCGCGAAGAAGGCGGCCGAGCGCTCATCGATCGCCGTGTGCAGTCGCAGGCCCTGCCGTTCCAGCAGGGCCGCCGCCACCGCCAGCGGCGCCGAGCGGCTGCCGGGGCAGAGCACCAGATGCCGCAGGCCGCGCCGTTGCAGGGAGCTCAGCAGGGCGAGGGCCGCCAGGCCGTTGGCGCGGGCACCGCCTGCGGGATCCGGAGGAAGGCGATCCGGACCGGCGGACCCCATGGCGCTGACTCCCTGTACAGGATGGAGCGATCATCCCAAGCCGGGGCGGCTACGCCGTCCCGTCCATCCAGCCGCCCGCCCATGTCCAGCCGTTCCTCCTCCGAGCCGGTCGCCGGTGACTGGCGCAGCCGCTGGCGGCGCCAGATCACGGCGCTGCTGCCCTGGCTGGTGCTGGCCCTGGTGCTGCGCTGGGGCGTGCTCGAGCCCCGCTGGATTCCCTCCGGCTCGATGCTGCCCACCCTGCAGCTCCAGGACCGGATCCTGGTGGAGAAGGTCAGGCCGCGCCTGGGGCAGGAGCTGCCGGCGGGCACGATCGTTGTGTTCCATCCCCCTGCGGCGTTGGTGGCCGCCGGGTACGACCCCAGGGCGGCTCTGATCAAGCGGGTGGTGGCCCGTCCCGGCGATCGGGTGGAGGTGCGCGACGGGAGGCTGTGGCGCAACGGCGCACCGCTCGAACCGGACTGGACTGCCGAAGCGATCGACTACAACCTGGCGCCGTTCACCGTGCCGGACGACCACTTGCTGGTGCTGGGCGACAACCGCAATGCCAGTCTCGATTCCCATATCTGGGGTCCCCTGCCCCGCTCCGAGGTGATCGGCACCGCGATCTGGCGTTACTGGCCGCTGCAGCGCTTCGGGCCGATACGGATCCCCGCCGTTGGTGCCGCTGGGTCCGTCTGAGCAGCTGCGTTATGGTTCGTGGCGTGTCCGCGGACACCCGCTGTCCCGCTCGGGAGATCCAATGTTCAATCCGGAGTTCCTGACCAGCGACAACGAAGCGATCAGCGGCAATTCGCTGATTCAGTATCTGCAGGAGCAGTCCCCGGATGTGCTTGAGCGGGTGGCCCGCTCCGCCAGCGGAGACATCCAGGACATCATCCGCCACAACGTTCAGGGCCTGCTCGGCATGCTCCCGGGCGAGCAGTTCGAGGTGAAGATTCAGGCGAGCCGCGACAGCCTGGCCGGACTGCTCGCCTCGGCGATGATGACCGGTTACTTCCTGCGCCAGATGGAGCAGCGCATGGAGCTCGAGACCACACTCCTGGGCAGCGGCTTCGCTGGGGAGGATGGCGAGGATCCCGGCGAGCTGCACCTCTGAGTCCCGGCTGGCTCCGCCCCTCAGGGCTCCTCGGGCACCAGCCCCAGCTTCAGAAGCAGCTGGTCAATGGCGGCGAGCAGCCCCCAGGAGCCGTCGCTGGGAGCCCAGTCCCGCTGCTCCAGCGCCTGCGCCAGCTGCAGCAGTTGTTCGCCTGTGATCGCCGCGGGAGCGTCGTAGTGGGCGGGCACCAGCCAGCGCACCCCCTCAAGGCCTGCCAGCTGGCGCACCCAGGCCACCAGGGCCGTGCGTGAGCGCGGAAACACCAGTCGCTCCAGTACCGCCGCCACCTGCAGCCCCGCAGGTCCGCCGGTGATCAGGGCCTCAGCCTGACGCTCCCAGCCCGGCCGCCAGCGGAACGGGTACAGGCCGAAGTGGCTGCGCGGTCCGCGGCAGCCGGGGGCGAAGCTGTGGCGCAGCACCTCCGGTATGGCGGGCACGTCCAGCGGCTCGGGCCGCAGGTAGTTGGCGAACAGCACCAGCCGCCGCCAGCCGCGCAGACGCCGCTCCGGGCTGTCGAGCAGGGGGTCATCGCCCCGCTCGCGGGCGTGGAACAGCAGGGGCGTCGGATCGAGATCGAACAGGGCCGGGGGCTGGGCCGGAATCGCCACCAGGGCGTCGGTCACCAGCAGGGCGCCGCTGGCCCGGTGCAGACAGGCCACCTCCAGGAAGGTGCCCAGCCCCAGATCGAGCGGCCCCAGGGCACACCAGTCGAGTTCGTCGGCGTGGGGCAGGCCCTGCTCGAACAGCACGCGCGTGCGGCTTGCTGGAAAGCCCAGCCAGGCCGGCGGCAGCCGCAGCGGGAAGCTCCACTGCCGCGGCGTCACCCACACATCTGCGTCGGGGAAGGCCCGGGCCAGGGCCGGCAGCGGCAGCTTGTGTTCCAGCCCGGAGGCGGTCGGCAGCACGATCGTGCGCACCGGGCCGTGCCGGGCCTCCAGGTCCTTCAGGGCAGCCAGCACCTCCGCCGTCGGGGCCACCGGGGCGTAAAGAAGGAGGCCCTGCTGCAGCCGCACCACGGTCATGCGGATCGGCACAGCCACATACCAGGTGCCGATCAGCTGCTCCACGCTCCACAGCTGGCCGGGGAGCAGTTCCCGCACCAGGGTGCGCCGGCGTCCGTAGGGATACAGCGGCAGCAGCGGCCACCAGGGCCAGCTCTGGCTCCAGCCGGGTGGCGCCGCAGGCGCCGCGGCGGGAGTAACGCCGGAGGGAGGAGTCGTGGGGGGCAAGAGTCAGCCAGAGACGGCGCCTGGCGCATCTTCGCCGATGGCCCCGCACCCCCCGCTCAGCTGATCAGCACCAGGCTCAGGCCCATCACGGCCATGCCGGCCACGACGCCGGCCATCATCAGGGCGTGGGCGCCGTGCTGGCGGGCCGCCGGCAGCAATTCGTCGAAGCAGAGGTAGACCATCACCCCGGCCACGCTGGCGAAGACGCTGCCGAACACCACGTCGTTGAACACGTGGCGCAGCAGGCCGTAGCCCACCAGGGCCCCCAGGGGCTCGGCCAGGCCCGAGGCCAGCGACAGGGAGAAGGCCAGCGAGCGGCTGCCGGTGGCCTGATGGATCGGCACGGCGATCGCCAGACCTTCGGGGATGTTGTGGATGGCAATGGCGATCGCGATGCCGAGGCCCAGGCGGGGGTTGGCGATGGCGCCCACGAAGGTGGCCAGGCCCTCCGGGAAGTTGTGGATGCCGATGGCCAGCGCCGTGAACAGACCCGTGCGCAGGAGAGCCGATCTGGGCAGCTGGGCGTTGCGCTCCGGGGGGGCGGTCACCGTTGGCAGCGGATGCTGGGGCAGCAGGCGATCGAGCAGCGCCATGGCGGCAATGCCGGCGAAGAAGGCCAGCAGAGTGGCTCCGTGCCCCGCCCGACTCCCGAGGGCGGCGGTCATCGCCAGACGCGCCTTCGGGTAGATCTCCACGAAGCTCACGAACAGCATCACCCCGGCTGAGAAGCTCAGGGCGAGGCTCAGCACACGGGGCTGGTACCCCCGCGTGAACAGGGCGATCACGCTGCCGATGCCGGTGCACAGACCCGCCGCCAGGGTGATCAGGAAGGCGAACAGAAAGCCTTGATCCAGCTGCAGCGGCACGTCAGCGCGGTGAGGGGAAGGGAAAGGGAGTCACACCGGCATGATCGCAGTCGGTCGGGGCCGGTTCGGCGAGTGAGCGCTGGTGTGCCGGGCGATGGCGTCGGCTTCGGCGGCGGCGCGGACTCCAGGCTGCGGCCGCGCCTGCCGCGGGCCTGGACTGTGGGCTCAGGAAAGAAAAAGCCCCCGCCAAGGCGGGGGCGATGTGAGGCTCGGGTCGTGGGGAGCTCAGACCGGGAGGGGAACCTGGGCTGGCTGGCCTTGGTCCCGGGAAGCCCGTCGGGCCATCAACACGGACCTTCAGGTGCTCAGCCGAAGCTGAGGGCCCCAGGCATGACCGGGGTTCAGCCGATCACCGGAGCGGTGAGTGCCACCGGCGTCTGGGTCACGGCGGCGAGGTCGAGCGGGAAGTTGTGGGCGTTGCGCTCGTGCATCACCTCCATGCCGAGGTTGGCGCGGTTGAGGATGTCCGCCCAGGTGGGCAGCACCCGACCCTGGGCATCGAGGATCGACTGGTTGAAGTTGAAGCCGTTCAGGTTGAAGGCCATGGTGCTGATGCCCATGGAGGTGAACCAGATCCCCACCACGGGCCAGGCGGCCAGGAAGAAGTGGAGGCTGCGGCTGTTGTTGAACGAGGCGTACTGGAAGATCAGACGACCGAAGTAACCGTGGGCAGCCACGATGTTGTAGGTCTCCTCTTCCTGGCCAAACTTGTAGCCGTAGTTCTGACTTTCATTCTCGGTAGTCTCCCGCACGAGACTGGAGGTCACCAGCGAGCCGTGCATGGCCGAGAACAGGCTGCCGCCGAACACGCCGGCCACACCCAGCATGTGGAAGGGGTGCATCAGGATGTTGTGCTCAGCCTGGAACACCAGCATGAAGTTGAAGGTGCCGCTGATGCCGAGAGGCATGCCGTCGGAGAAGGAGCCCTGACCGAAGGGGTAGATCAGGAACACTGCGAAGGCAGCCGACAGGGGAGCGCTGTAGGCGACGCAGATCCAGGGGCGCATGCCGAGCCGGTAGGAGAGCTCCCACTGGCGGCCCATGTAGGCGGAGATGCCGATCAGGAAGTGGAAGACCACCAGCTGATAGGGGCCACCGTTGTAGAGCCATTCATCCAGGCTGGCGGCGGCCCAGATGGGATAGAAGTGCAGGCCGATGGCATTGCTCGAAGGAACAACGGCACCGGAGATGATGTTGTTGCCGTAGATCAGCGAGCCGGCGACGGGCTCGCGGATGCCGTCGATATCAACCGGCGGGGCGGCGATGAAGGCGACGATGAAGCAGATGGTGGCGGCCAGCAGGCAGGGGATCATCAGCACGCCGAACCAACCCACATAGATGCGGTTGTTGGTGGAGGCGATCCACTGACAGAAGCTTTCCCAGCTTCCTTGCCGGCCGCTGCGGACAGCAGTGGTCATGGAAAGAGAACGGAGGGTGGTGGATGGATGGCTCCCGTGCCGGAACCACGAGGCTGCTCGATGACAGCCCATCCGAATCGGCCGCAACCGGACCGGATTGCTCTGGAAACGGGAGTCTTTTGATGCTAAGGCGGTTGCCGCGCTGCACAACATCGCCGCCGCTCGATCGCCGAATTGAGAGAAAAAGTGATGAAGTTGAGTGAAGGAGCTTCGGCGGGGCGGCTTGTTCCTGGGTTCCAGGGCTCCATCCCCGTGCGCCTTCGAGCGCCATCTGCTTTCCCGGTCGGGGCGACGGCGCCGGGCCGTGTGTCGCGGTTCAGGCTGTCGCCGCAGGGCTGATGGAGTGCTGCAGCCACTGGCGCCCCTGCTGCAGGAAGCCGTTCCAGTCGATCCGTTCGGCTTCGGCAGCCCTGGAGACGAGCATCGGCGCCTGGCGCCGGATCGCCGCCAGGTCCGCCTCGGCCACGCCGCTGGAGAGGGCGAGCACGTCGGCCATGGCATGACCCACCACCCGGGTGAGATAGGCGGCGCTGAGCGCCTGCAGCGTTCCCCCCACCAGCCAGGTGGCGCCATGCAGCCTGGCGGCCGTCAGCAGTGCCTGGCTGCTCCACTCCACCAGGCCCAGGGCCAGGGCGGCTCGGGCCAGTTCCGTCGCGGCCGCCCGCAGGGTCTCCAGATCCCAGGAGCAGTCCCACAGGCGCGCCATCTCCTGCAGCATCAGGCCGTTGGCGGCCGCCAGCACCAGCAGGTCAAGGCTGGGCAACGGTGAGGCCAGCACGCCGGCGGCCACGAGCCACTGGGTGCGCTGCTGCAGCCGCTGCCAGTGCATCCGGCGCAGTCCCTCCAGATCGGCCTGCCAGCGCTCGTGCAGCTGGGCCAGCACCCGCACGGCGGTCTGCTGGCGCTGCCGCTCGCCGCTGCGCCGCAACCAGAGCGCCAGCGGCTCCAGGGCGGTGGCCAGGGAGCCCCGGGTGCCATCCCAGAGCAGGCAGCGCTGGCGATCCAGGCCCGGCCACTGGCTGGCCAGCTCGCAGAGCAACGCATCGCTCCTCACGGCATCCGGCAACCCGTCATCCGTCAGCGCTGCATTTGCCAGGGTCGCCTCGGTGCCGCACCGCGGTGCCAGCTGCAGCAGCAGCCAGGCGGGCTGGCCTTCGGGCAGGGCCTCCAGCCAGCGCAGGTCAGCGGCGCTCAGGGGCCAGTGCAGGTGATAGAGGAGCACATCGGAGTGGGCAAAGCTCTCCGGCCAGCTCCAGTCGTCGCTGCCGGTGGGCAGGGGCTCTCCCCACTGGAGGCGCAGGGCGCGACTGCAGCGCAGGGCAGTGGCGAAGGTCGGCTGCAGGTCCGCCGCGGGGGGCCGACAGCTCACCAGGGAGGCGGCCAGCTCGCCGCGGCGGATTTCCTGCAGCAGCGCCGTGAACTCCGCCTGCCTCTGCAGGCTCTGGCTGTTGTCGTCCTCTCCGGCCAGCTGGGCGAAGCGGGGCAGAACCTCCTGGCAGCGTTGAATCCAGCCATCGACATCGCCGGGCAGGCGGCTGCCGGGCTGGGGGCGCCGGCGGGAGAGCAGCCACCAGCCGCCGGCCAGGGCCCCCAGTCCGAGCAGGGCGCCACCATCGAGATGGATCCAGCGCGCCACGCCCTCGCTCAGCACCAGGGTGCCGGCCAGGGCCAGGGCGGGCCTGCGCCAGGGGAGGCCACCGAGGACGGGCCGCCCGCCGGGCAGGGACGGCGCGGAGGTCGGATCCGAGGTGGTCACGCGGGCGGGCCGAGGCAGTGCATCTTTAGCTCAGATCCCGCATCCGGCCGAGTGATGCTCCGGCCATCCCGCCGGTCCGGGGGCCTCCCACCGCGATGCGCAACACTGGCCGGTGCTTGCAGGCTGCGGTCATGGCCGACGACACGAACTTCACTTCCAGCCAGGGGCGTCCCGAGGGTGCCGGGCGTGGGAACCGCCAGAGTGGCGGACGCGATAGCGGTGGCTTCCGGATCCGTCTGAGCGACAACGAAATGCAGGCCGCCCGCGCCCTGCAGGAGGCGTTCAATCTGCGCTCCACCGTCGCGGTGCTGGGCTTTTCGCTGCGCACCCTCGCCCAGCTGCTCGAGGAGGGCAAGCTCGATGAGGTGGTGGCCCAGCAGCGGGCCCAGGGCGGCGGACGCCCACCGGCCCCCCGCGGCGAGCGCAGTGAGCGCCGCGGTGAGCGTGATCGCCCTGCCGGCGGCGGCGGCGGGCGCTCGGCGCGGGTGGATCCGTTTGCACGCCCTTCCCGTCCCGCGCCTGCCCCCGCAGCTGAGCCCGCTGAGGACGCACCGGCTGACACGCTCGACGAGGGGAGCGACCTCGCCGCAACAGGCGCCACCGAGGCGGCTGAGGTGAGCCCCGCTGAGGTGGAGACCGCCACGGCTGACGCCGCCGCCTCCGAGGCCACTCCCGCATCCTGAACCGCATGTCCGCCCAACGGCCGAGGGTGCTCTCCGGCGTTCAGCCCACCGGTGCCCTGCATCTGGGCAACTGGCTCGGGGCGATCCGCAACTGGGTCGACCTGCAGCAGACCCACGACACCTTCTTCTGCGTCGTGGATCTGCACGCCATCACCGTGCCCCACGACCCGGCGCGTCTGGCCGAGGACACCCTCACCACAGCGGCGCTGTACCTGGCCTGCGGCATCGATCCGCAGGCCTCCACGGTGTTCGTTCAGAGCCATGTGAGTGCCCACAGTGAGCTGTGCTGGCTGCTCAATTGCGTGACGCCGCTCAACTGGCTGGAGCGGATGATCCAGTTCAAGGAGAAGGCGCTCAGGCAGGGGGCCGATGTATCCACGGGGCTGCTCGATTACCCCGTGCTGATGGCGGCCGACATCCTTCTCTATGACGCCGATCGGGTGCCGGTGGGGGAGGACCAGAAGCAGCACCTGGAGCTGGCGCGTGACATCGCCCAGCAGCGCATCAACGCCCGTTTCGCCCCCCGCGACGAGCAGGGTGAGATCCTGCCGATCCTGCGGGTGCCCGAGCCGCTGATCCTGCCGGAGGGTGCCCGGGTGATGAGCCTCACCGACGGCCGCAGCAAGATGAGCAAGAGCGATTCCAACGAGGGCTCGCGCATCACCCTGCTCGACCCGCCCGAGCTGATCACGAAGAAGATCAAGCGGGCCAAGACCGACCCGGTGATGGGCCTGGAATTCGGCAATCCCGAGCGCCCCGAGGCCGACAACCTGCTGGGCCTCTACGCACTGCTGAGCGGCCAGAGCCGCACCGCCGCCGCCGGCGAGTGTGCCGAGATGGGCTGGGGCAGGTTCAAGCCGCTGCTGGCCGAGGCAGCCGTCGAGGCGCTGCGGCCGATCCAGGAGCGCTACGGCCAGTGGCGCCAGGATCCCGCCACGCTGGAGCAGGTTCTCAAGCACGGCCGCGAGCGGGCGAATGCCGTCGCCGAAGCCACGGTGCAGCGGGTGCGGGACGCGCTGGGCTTCCTGCCGCGGAGCTGAACCTTCGGGCAGCTCGGTCGTCCAGGCACTGTTCTGGCCAAGCCCCAGATCTCTGTAATGGATCCCATGCGCTCCGGCTCTGAGTGATATGGCTCTGCGCTGGCTCTACTGAGCTTCGTGGGACCGGAGATCGCTGCAACTCGGGGTGCCTTTGGGGCCACCTACGGCATCAGGCCCTGACGTGGACATGGCTCACGGCCGTGAGCGGGGCTATCGGCTGCGATGAATCTTCTGTTTTTCATGCCCTCGTATGGAGGAATATCTCGGCTCCAGTTAAGGTTTGCCCGAATCTGCGGACTGGAGACTTGAATCCCGCTGAACCACGCCAGCCTGGCCCCTCCCAGTACGCCTTACGGGAGGCTGATTCTCCGCCTGATCTTTCTCTTGACGCGGACTACAGTTCAACGGCCGCAGGGGGTGCCGATTCCGCCGCTGCCAGCGACGCGGAACGATCGCCGCAGCCCTCGCTCAGGATCCCCTCTGAGGTGGCCGGACTGCTGCGCATCGCGGCGTTCTGCCTCTACGGCGTCTTCCTGACCTCGGTCGTTCCCCTCTTCCTGCCACCTCGGCTGCTGGATCCGGCCTGGCAATTGCTGGTCGTCAACACCCTGTTTTCGGCCGCGCCCTTCCCTCTGCTGGCCACCTGCTGTCTGCTGCTCGGCCACGCCCCGGATCCGAACGTTCCCGCCGCCTCCAGGTTGTTGCGGGGGCGCCTGCGGTTGGCCTCTCGTCTCGCCAGCATTGGCTTCGTCCTGCTGATCCCTCTGCAGGCAAGCGCCCTCTGGCGCATCGGCCTCCTTGCTGAGGTGCCTGCCAACCGTCTGATCTCGACGTTGAGTGCGGTGCGCGCTGAGATTGAATCCAGCCGCACCACGGAGGAATTGAATACGGCGCTTGTGAAACTACCAGGCAATCCGAAGTTGCCTGCCGACTTTAATCTGCCGATTCCTGATTTCCAGAAGGTCACGATTGAGCGGCTGTCTCAGGATCTCTCCAATCAGAAGCAGCAGCAATCACAGCGTATCCGCAATCGACGCCTCACCGATGCGTCCAATTTGGTGAAGAATTCGGTGCTCGGCGCATTGCTCTCCGTGTTCTTCGCTGCGGCCGCCGCCGTTCCCATACGCACTCCATCCCTGCCGCGGCTCAAGGCTGGGCAGCCCTTCAGGACGCTGCGTGAGGCCCTTGAAAAACGCCGGAGCAAGCGTGACCATCTCGAAAAACTGCGTCGGCATGCCCGCCAGCAGCAACGCCGCAGCAATCTGATCACAGGCATCCTGCAGTGGATCGAAACCGGCCAGTCTCAGCGTCGCCGCAAGGCCCATGCCCGTCAGCTTGAGAATCAGCGCCGTCAACAGGGCAAGGCCGGTCAGCCCAGGCGCGATGGTGATCGCTCCCGTTGACCCCGTGGCTGATCCGTTGGTTGGTCCGCTCTGCCTCGGCGCCCAAACGGACCTCTTCCCCGCACACCACTTTTCGATGGGGTCACCCCCGCCCGACCGGTGAGATCTGCCATTAAGGCGCAGGTCACCCTCACGGCTCCCGGTAGACCACCCTCCCCCGCTCATCGTTGCCCACATCCAGCAGCTCGCCGCGAAGCAACTGCTGGATTTCCTCGCGGATGACGCCGCTGTCCACACCAGGAGGGAGCTGCAGCTCGAGCACCGCGTCGTTGATGGTGAAGCCCCGCTCTCCGGCGCGTCGGGCCAGAGCCAGCAGCTGGCGCTCGATCGTGGCGCCATCCACGACCCCGGGGCCCTCGTGCAGCAGGGCATGGTTGGCGTGGCGCACCAGCCTGGGCAGCAGCAGCAGATCGATCAGCTGACCGATGTAGCAGAACCCGAAGGTGAACAGCCACAGCAGACCGCTGAGCGGCTTGCGGTTGTAGAAGCGCTGCACCCCGCAGACCCCCACCAGGCACAGGCACCAGAGCAGGTAGCTCACGGCCAGGCTGCGGCGCTCCTGCAGGGCGGAGCCCGGCCGCACGGCACGGATGGGAGAAGGGCTGCTCACAAGCGTGGGCGCGGGCTTGCAGAGGATTGTGCTGCGTAGGATCTCCCTTCAGCACCGTCGGATTCCCGTGCCCGTCACCGCCTCCAGCCCGAGCAGACCTGGCGAGGCCGCGTCGGGAACCACACCCGTGGCTGAGGCCGTCGCCATCAGCCTGCCGAAGACCAGCGAGAGCCCCCAGCTGCTGCGCATCCGCCACTCAATGAGCCACGTGATGGCCATGGCGGTGCAGAAGCTGTTCCCGAAGGCGCAGGTCACCATCGGTCCCTGGACGGAGAACGGCTTCTACTACGACTTCGACAGTCCCGATCCCTTCACCGAGGCCGATCTCAAGGCGATCAGGAAGGAGATGATCCGGATCATCAACCGCAAGCTGCCCCTGGAGCGGCTTGAGGTGAGCCGGGCCGAGGCAGAGGCGAGGATCAAGGCCCAGAACGAGCCCTACAAGCTGGAGATCCTGGCCGGCATCCAGGAGCCGATCACCCTCTACACCCTGGGAGAGGAGTGGTGGGATCTCTGCGCCGGCCCGCATGTGGCCAACACCGCCGAGCTCAACCCGAAGGCTTTTGCACTGGAGAGCGTGGCCGGCGCCTACTGGCGCGGCGATGAGAACAACGCCCAGCTGCAGCGCATCTACGGCACCGCCTGGGAGACGCCCGAGCAGCTGGCGGAGTACCAGCGGCGCCAGGAAGAGGCGAAGCGCCGCGACCATCGCCGCCTGGGCGTCGACCTCGACCTCTTCTCGATCGAGGACGAGGCCGGCGCCGGCCTGGTGTTCTGGCATCCGCGCGGCGCCCGCATGCGCCTGCTGATCGAGAACCTCTGGCGTGAACTGCATTTCGCGGCCGGCTATGAGCTGCTTTACACCCCCCACGTGGCCGACATCAGCCTGTGGAAGACCTCCGGCCACCTCGACTTCTACAGCGAGAGCATGTTCGGGCCGATGCAGGTGGATGAGCGGGAGTATCAGCTCAAGCCGATGAACTGCCCGTTCCACGTACTCACCTATGCCAGCCGCCTGCGCTCCTATCGCGAACTGCCGATCCGCTGGGCCGAACTGGGCACCGTGTATCGCTACGAGCGTCCCGGCGTGATGCATGGCCTGATGCGCGTGCGCGGCTTCACCCAGGACGACGCCCACGTCTTCTGCCTGCCGGAGCAGATCAGCGACGAGATCCTGCGCATCCTCGATCTCACCGAGCAGATCCTCTCGACGTTTGATTTCCGCAGCTACGAGATCAACCTCTCCACCCGGCCGGAGAAGTCGATCGGCGAAGACGCCGTCTGGGA
Organism: Synechococcus sp. CBW1004; assembly: GCF_015840715.1. Taxonomy (NCBI): domain Bacteria; kingdom Bacillati; phylum Cyanobacteriota; class Cyanophyceae; order Synechococcales; family Synechococcaceae; genus Synechococcus; species Synechococcus sp. CBW1004. Next base: position 3,608,516 of record NZ_CP060397.1, read on the forward strand.
TCTGGCCACCCAGGGCCTGATTGAGGCCCTCGATCGCAAGGGGTGGAGCTACAGGATCGATGAGGGCGGCGGCGCCTTCTACGGCCCCAAGATCGATCTCAAGATCGAGGATGCGATCGGCCGACTGTGGCAGTGCTCCACGATTCAGCTCGATTTCAACCTGCCCGAGCGCTTCAGGCTCGAGTACGTGGCCGCCGATGGATCCCGGCAGCGACCGATCATGATTCACCGCGCCATCTTCGGCTCGCTGGAACGGTTCTACGGAATCATGACCGAAAACTATGCCGGCGATTTCCCCTTCTGGCTGGCCCCGGAGCAACTCCGTCTGCTGCCGGTCACCGATGAGGTGCGCCCCTATGCCGAGGATGTCCTGCATCAGCTGCAGGCTGCGGGCATCCGGGCCACGATTGACCATTCCGGCGACCGCCTCGGCAAGCTCATCCGCAACGGCGAACAGATGAAGATCCCCGTGCTGGCGGTGATCGGCGCCAAGGAGGCCGAAGCCGGCAGCCTCAGCCTGCGCAGCCGCCGCGAAGGCGACCTGGGCAGCGTGGCTGTGAGCGAACTGCTCGCCGCCGCCGGCGCGGCCAACCGCGACCGCGCCGCCGGTCTGGGGTTGGCGCCGGCCGCGGCCGCCAGCTGACGTCCGCCGGAACACCCCCCATGACCACCCTGCTGGCCGGCGACATCGGCGGCACCAAGACGCTGCTCAGCCTGCATGCCGCCGGCGGACTGGAGACCCTGGCCCAGGAGCGCTACAGCTCGGCCGACTGGCCGGATCTGGCGGCGATGGTCAACCACTTTCTGGAGGGTCTGCGCCCCGCCGGCCATGCCCATCCCTCGGTGGCCTGCCTGGCGGTGGCCGGTCCGGTGCAGGCCGGCCGCGCCCGCCTCACCAACCTTCCCTGGAGCCTCGGGGAACACGAGCTGGCCCGCGATTGCGCCATCCCGCGCGTCGAGCTGGTGAACGACTTCGCGGTGCTGATCTACGGCCTGCCCCATCTGCAGCCAGCACAGCAGGCGCCCGTCCGGGGTGGTTCGGCCCAGCCGCAGGCGCCTCTCCTGATCCTGGGGGCCGGCACCGGCCTCGGCGTGGCGATCGGCGTTCCCACCACCTCCGGCCTGCAGGCGCTGGCCAGTGAGGCGGCCCACGGCGAATTCGCCCCCCGCAGCCAGGCGGAGTGGGAGCTCAGGCAGTGGCTGCAGCACGACCTGGCGATCGAGCGGGTGTCGATCGAGCGGGTGGTCAGTGGCACCGGCCTTGGCCATGTGGCCCGCTGGCTGCTCAGCCGTGAGCCCCGGCAGGGTGTCGACCATCCCCTGAGCACCGTCGCCGAGGGCTGGCTGCGTCCCGGGGCGGAGGATGGGGAGCGCCGCGATCTGCCGGCGGCGGTCGCGGGCGCGGCGGCGGCAGGTGACCCCCTGGCCCGTACCGCCCTGGATCTCTGGCTGGGGGCCTATGGGGCGGTGTGCGGCGATCTGGCCCTGGCCTGCCTGCCGCGCGGTGGCATCTGGCTGGCGGGCGGCACGGCGGCCAAGCTGCTCGCCGAGCTGCGCTCACCCGCCTTCATCGACGCCTTTCTCGCCAAGGGGCGCCTGACGCCCGTGCTGGAGCCGATCCCCATTCAGGCGGTCACCGATGCGGCCATCGGCAGCTTCAGCGCCGCCTGCCGGGCGCGCATGCTGCTGGCCTGACCCACCGGCTGCGACACTGGCCACAGTGAACCGAACCGGATGGAGCGCCCCAGCCTCGGCCAGGGGGTGGTGGTCAACGTTCCTGCGACGACCGCCAACCTCGGCCCAGGATTTGATTGCCTGGGCGCTGCCCTTGATCTCGGCAACCGCTTCGCGCTGCAGGTGGTGGATGGCGGCGCCGAGCGATTCGACCTGATCATCGAGGGCAGCGAGGGCTCCCATCTGCGTGGCGGCCCGGACAACCTGGTGTATCGGGCTGCCCAACGCGTCTGGCGGGAAGCCGGCATCGAGCCCGTGGCCCTGGAGGCGCGCGTGCAGCTGGCGGTGCCGCCGGCCCGTGGACTCGGCAGCAGTGCCACCGCGATCGTCGCCGGCCTGATCGGTGCCAACGCCCTGGTGGGCGAGCCGCTGAGCACCGAGAAACTGCTCGAGCTGGCGATCGACATCGAGGGCCATCCCGACAACGTGGTGCCCTCGCTGCTGGGGGGCCTCTGTCTGACGGCACGCACCGCCTCGCAGCGCTGGCGTGTGCTGCGCTGCGAATGGGCCGCCGATGTGCAGGCGGTGGTGGCGATTCCGTCGATCCGGCTGAGCACCTCCGAGGCGCGTCGCGCCATGCCCCGCAGCATCCCGATTCCCGATGCGGTGATCAACCTCGGTGCCCTCACCCTGCTGCTGCAGGGACTGCGCACCGGCAACGGCGATCTGATCGCCGACGGCCTGCATGACCGCATCCATGAGCCCTACCGCTGGGGGCTGATCCAGGGAGGGCGCAGCGTGCGCCAGGCCGCTCTGGAGGCGGGAGCCTGGGGCTGCGTGATCAGCGGTGCCGGCCCGACGCTGCTTGCCCTTGCGCCCCCCGATCGGGCTGAAGCGATCAGTGCGGCGATGGTGGCGGCCTGGGAGCGCGAAGGGGTCAGCAGCCGTGGGGAGGTGCTGGCCCTGCAGGATCGGGGCAGCCGCTGGGAGCCGCTGGCCAGGACACACTGAACCTAGGTAGATCTACCCACCACTCTGTACACGCGGCTGTAACGTTGCGTCGCTCGGGACACCCCTCTGCGGCAGGGCCGCGGCGATCGTCCCCACCGCCCTGAATTCGCTGGAGTTATGGACGCATCCCTGCTTTTGACGGTCGCGTCCTCACTCCCAAGTGCTCCACTGGCTTCCCTGGTCTCCGAGGCGGCCCCGGTGCCTGCAGCGTTCCCCTGGCTGACGCTGGTGGTGCTCCTGCCGGCCGCCGCCGCGCTGTTGATGCCGCTGCTCCCCGCCGGGGATGGCAGCGATCCCCGTGCACCCCGCCTGCTGGCCTTCGGCACGCTTCTGATCGATTTCGTGCTGATGCTGTGGGTGTTCAGCCGTCAGTTCGACCCCACGCTCAGCCAGCTGCAGCTGGTGGAGCGGGTGCCCTGGATCCCGGCCCTGGGCCTGGAGTGGTCCCTCGCGGCGGATGGTCTGTCGGCGCCGCTGGTGGTGCTGAGCGGTCTGGTGACGATGCTGTCGGTGGCGGCCAGCTGGAACATCAACCGCAAGACGCGGCTCTATTTCGGGCTGTTGCTGCTGCAGGCCTCGGCCCAGGCGCTGGTGTTTCTCTCCCAGGACTTCCTGCTGTTCTTCCTGGCCTGGGAGCTGGAACTGGTGCCGGTGTATCTGCTGATCGCCATCTGGGGCGGCAAGCAGCGTCAGTACGCCGCCACCAAGTTCATCCTCTACACGGCCACCGCCTCGCTGCTGATCCTGTTGAGTGGCCTGGCCCTGGCGCTCTCCGGCCCCTTCACCCTCAATCTCACCGAGCTGGCCGCCCGCTCCCCCGGCGGCAGCTTCGGCCTGCTCTGCTACCTCGGCTTCCTGATCGGGTTCGGCGTCAAGCTGCCGATGTTCCCGCTCCATACCTGGCTTCCCGATGCCCACGGCGAGGCCAACGCGCCCGTGTCGATGCTGCTGGCGGGTGTGCTGCTGAAGATGGGCGGCTACGCCTTGCTGCGCTTCAACGTGCAGATGCTGCCCGAGGCCCATGTGCAGCTGGCGCCGGCCCTGGTGCTGCTGGGCATCGTCAACATCATCTATGGCGCGCTCAACGCCTTCGCCCAGGACAACGTCAAGCGGCGCATCGCCTGCAGCTCGGTGAGCCACATGGGCTTCGTGCTGGTGGGGATCGGCGCGATCGACGCTCTGGGGATGAGCGGCGCGATGCTTCAGATGATCAGCCACGGCCTGATCGCGGCGGCGATGTTCTTCGTCACCGGCGTGTTCTACGAGCGCACCGAGACGCTCTCGATCCCCAACATGGGCGGCCTGGCGAAGGCGCTGCCGATCACCTTCGCCTTCTTCCTGGCCAGCTCACTGGCCTCGCTGGCGCTGCCCGGCATGAGCGGCTTCGTCAGTGAGATCACGGTGTTCCTGGGCCTGACCTCCAGCGACGCCTTCACCACATCGTTCCGGGTGATCGCGGTGCTGCTGGCGGCGATCGGCCTGGTGCTGACGCCGGTGTATCTGCTTTCGCTGTGCCGCCGCGTCTTCTTCGGCCCCAGGATTCCGGCCCTGGCGGTGGTGGGCGACATGAAGCCGCGCGAGCTGCTGATCGGCCTCACCCTGCTGGTGCCGACCCTGACGATCGGCTTCTGGCCCCGCATCGCCATCGACTTCTACCAGGCGGGCACCGATGCGCTCTCCAGTGAGCTGAGCCAGGTGACTGTGCAGGCTCTCGCCCAGCTGCCGCTCATCGGCTGAGTGCTCTCGCTGGGCTGTTGGCGCCAGCGTGCAGCGCTTCTGTGGGGCTTCACTCTGTGCGGCAACCCTTCGCTTGAGCGCCTGATCCGATGCCTGCGGTCGAGTCCGCAGGTTCAGGGGAACGCGTGATGGAACCTCCAGGCTCAGGCACCGGCTGAGAGGTTCGGTGGAGCGCACCGGCTGGACCGCCGCAGGCGGCCCTGATCGGCTGGAATGGGCTGATCCCGTCTTCGTTCCTGATGGCTGTGTCCACCGCGCCGCGTCCGCCCCTGCTGCAGGGAGAGGGGTTGCCGCCGTTCGAGGCGATCACGCCGGAGCAGGTGAGCGATCACATCCCTGAGCTGCTGGAGGATCTGGAGGGCGAGCTGGCCGGCCTGGAGACCCGTCTGGAGGCTGCGCTGAGCGAGCAGCGGCCGCTGGGCTGGCAGGAGGTGATGGAGCCCTTGCAGCGGCTGGAGGAGCGGCTGCGCTGGAGCTGGGGGGTGGTGAGCCACCTGCATGGGGTGTGCGACACCCCGGAGCTGCGCGAGGCCCATGCCAGCCAGCAGGCGCGGGTGGTGAGCTTCGGCAATCGCAGCGGCCAGAGCGCCGTGCTGCATGCGGCGCTGCTGAACCTCAAACAACAGGGCGGCCTCGATGCCACCCAGCTCCGCATCGTCGAGAGCGAGCTGCGCCACATGGAGCTGCGCGGCGTGGCGCTCAAGGGAGAGGAGCGCGAGGCGTTCAACGCCACCAGCCAGGAGCTGGCGAAGCTGTCGACCGATTTCGGTAACCGGGTGCTGGATGCCACCAACGGCTGGACGCTGCTGCTGCAGGATCCGGCCGAGGTGGAGGGGCTTCCCCAGAGCCTGCGGGAGCTGCTGGCCCAGGCCGCCCGCGATGGCGGCGAGGAGGGCGCCACGGCGGAGAGCGGCCCCTGGCTGCTGGGCCTGGATTTCCCCCGCTTCGGGCCGTTCCTGCAGTACAGCCAGCGCCGCGATCTGCGCGAACGCCTCTACAAGGCTCACGTGAGCCGGGCTTCAGGAGAGGCCAACACCGCCAGCTCCGCTGACGCGCAACACCCCAATGAAGCCGCCTCTGGCGGCAACTGGCCGGTGATCGAGCGGATCCTGACCCTGCGCCGCGAGCAGGCCAGGCGCCTCGGCTATGCGAACTGGGCGGAGGTGAGCCTGGCCTCGAAGATGGCTGAATCGGAAGCAGAAGTGGAGCGGCTGCTGGAGGATCTACGGGCTGCAGCCCACCCGATCGCCCAGGGGGAACTCGACGACCTGCGGGCTCTGGCCGCCCGCCACAACGCCGCGGAAGCGGCTGATCTGCAGCCGTGGGATGTGAGTTTCTGGGCGGAGAAGCTGCGGCAGGAGCGCTTTGAGCTTGACAGCGAGAAGCTGCGGCCCTGGTTCCCGCTGCCGCGGGTGCTCGAGGGGTTGTTCGGGCTGTGCGACCGGCTGTTCGACATCCGTATCGAGGCGGCCGATGGCGAGGCGCCGGTGTGGCATCCGGATGTGCGCTTCTTCCGCATCAATGACAGCTCCACGGGTGAGCCGCTGGCGGCCTTTTATCTGGATCCCTACAGCCGGCCGGGCAGCAAGCGCGGCGGCGCCTGGATGGATGAATGCCTGGTGCGCAGCCACCGCCCCGATGGCACACCGGTGCTGCCGGTGGCCTATCTGATCTGCAACCAGAGCCCGCCGGTGGGTGAGACCCCGAGCCTGATGACCTTCGGGGAGGTGGAGACGCTGTTCCACGAGTTCGGCCATGGCCTGCAGCACATGCTCACCACCGTGGAGCGTCCCCAGGCGGCGGGGATCAACAACGTCGAGTGGGATGCGGTGGAGCTGCCCAGCCAGTTCATGGAGAACTGGTGCTATGACCGCTCGACGCTGCTGGGCATGGCGCGCCACTGGCAGACGGGTGAGCCGCTGCCCGAAGAGGAGTTCGCCAAGCTGCAGGCGGCGCGCACCTTCATGGCCGGCGCCGCGACGCTGCGACAGGTGCATTTCGCGCTCACCGATCTACGGCTGCACAGCCAGTGGACGCCGGACTGCGGCAAGACGCCCGAGCAGCTGCGCCGCGAGATCGCCCAGACCACTACGGTGCTGGAGCCGATCGAGGAGGACGCCTTCCTGTGCAGCTTCGGCCACATCTTTGCCGGGGGTTATGCGGCGGGGTACTACTCCTACAAGTGGGCCGAGGTGCTCAGCGCCGATGCCTTCAGCGCCTTCGAGGAGGTGGGCCTGGAGAACGAGGAGGCGATCCGCGCCACCGGCAGGCGCTTCCGCGACACGGTGCTCAGCCTGGGCGGCAGCCGCCATCCGAGCGAAGTTTTTGAGCAGTTCCGCGGCCGGGGGCCGAGCGCTGAGGCGCTGATTCGGCACAGTGGTTTGGTGGGGGCGGGGTAGGGTAATTAGCCCCTGCCGAGGCGAAACATCTGGGCCCTGCTACTGGCCGGTAGCAGGGCATCAGTGACGTCAGGCTCGTTCTGGCGCCTGTGAAGAGACACTGAAGTGCTGTCGCCTCGAGTCAGTCCTTGAATTTCTCGAAATAGGTGGGATCCACGTCATAGACCGTGCGTTTGATCACGCCCAGCTCAACTTTCTGGAACATCTCAACCAATTTGTCACCGTCGACAAGTTCCACCTGAGGTGCACCTTCTCGGTTCGCTTCTTGGACGGCTGCATTGCTGAAGCCTGATGTGGTGATGATGATCCCTTTCTCGGCTCGCCCCAGCATGGAGTTGCGGAAATCGCCAACCTGTGCGCGCGAGACAAGGTTCCCCTTGGCATACCGCTTGCACTGAAACAGCACCTTGAAGCTTACAAAGGGGTTGATCTCCAATGTTCCGTAGCCATCGATGCCTCCATCAGCAGAGCCACCCGTCACTTCAACATTCTCAAAGCCTGATTCCCTCAGCAGTTCTCTGCAGACCTTCTCAAAGCCTGTTGGGCTGATGGACCTCAGGGTGCTCAGAAGATCAAGAGTCTCTTCTTCTGTCGAAGTCTCTGGAGTTGCCCCATGTGCTGCCAGCTCCTCTCCGTTTTCCTGAGCATCTCGCTTCTGTTTGCGATTCTCGGCATGGATAGAAACCCATTTCAGGAAGATCGCTCTTGCCTCCCTTTCGTCAAGATGAGCACTGCGCCCTTTCTCTGTCAGTGTCCAGGTCCCATGCTTCGACGAATCGAGCAATCCTTCCCACACCAGGTACTGTCTGGCCCAGGCAACCTGATTGTGAAACTTGCTGCCTCCAGACTTGAGCGTCTGATCCAGTAGATCATCTGGGAGGTTGAGGTTTCTAGCGATTCGCGCAGACACTTCTCTTGGCCGGCCCGAGTCGCCGAGATCGCGCAGGGCATTCAGCAGGGGGCCGAACCAGCGAATGAACTCAGCTTGGGCTTTCTTGGACATTGATGGCTGTATGCAGTAGCAGTTTGGATGAGACCTGGCGGTTTTCTCTTATATTGCTAGAGCTGGCCATCGCCTGCTCGCAAAGAACTGCGGGCTTCCGGTCTCTGTGGGCTCACTAAATTGTAGGAAGCGAGCCAGGTGTATGGCAGGGTTGGAAAGTGCTCTCGGCCTTCAGCGGGAACCTTTCTGGGTGGCGTATCGACTCGACAGACAAGTCAACATCTAGATCAGGCCAATAAAGATGATCCGAGGTCGGACGCAGCACGTTAAGGATCTGCTGAATGGTTGCCGCTTTAAACCAGGGGAACTCTGAATATGGAAGCGCCAGCTCTTCATCATCGATAAGCATCCAGACGCAATGTCCAGAGACATTCGTGACCTCAGCCGCAAAAGTGATTGTTCCAGGCATCGATGATCTCCTGTTGGCGTGTCTCGACCAAGCGCTCTGCTTCTTTGATCCTCTGTGAGCTTAGCCCGATGTTGCGAGCGAGTTCAACGGTTGGGCTGAGCCAGAACTTCGCCTCACCATCAGGATGACTGACATGGATGTGAGGTCGACTCTCCTCCCGTGAGAAGAAGAAGAAGCGAAATTCGCCATCTCTGAAGACGGTTGGTGACAAGTTAAGTACTGAAGCCCTGTCTCAGCATAGCCGCGCCTGTAGTGGCTGTCCGCATCTTTTCCGCTAGTCATTGGACGGTTCCGTGAATTACCTCGGCCCCCGAGTCCACTCCCAAGAACAGCGAATCGCCCAAGGGCAGGATCTTTGGAGCTGCCAGTCAGGGCAGGGCTTTGAGGGTGATTCTCCTAAGAGCCGGAGCGTGTCAGCGGGTCTGAGAACCACTGGTACACCATGCGACGCAAAGTCGGCTGGACTTCTTGACCCGGGTTGCCCCCAGTTGAGCGCATGGGCCCAGACCATGATGGTGCGCACGTCCTTGTGGTCGAGTGGCTCCTGGTTCGTCTGCATGTCCTGGCCTCGCTTCAGTAGAGGGGTGGCCGACGAATGGCGAAACGTGTGGGAGCTGTACGCCCAGTTCACCCCCCAGGCCCCTCCCCCAGGCTGAGGGCCTCCAGATACAGCCATTCGCCGGCCTCGCCACGCCCGAACCGGGAACACTCCCGCAACATCCCCTCTCGCCCCTCGCGATCGCGCCAGCGGGCCTCAAAGGTGATAGTGCCGTGTGAATCGAGCGGGCCACCGTTCTGGGTTTCGAGCACAGAGAGCCCGATCCACTGGAGGCTGCGGGTGCTGGCCTTCAGGCCCTGCCGACGCTCCGCCTCGCTCTGGCCGGGTTCGGGATGGGTGCGCAGCAGATGATCGATCGCCTGGGGATCCCTGGTCGCCAGGGCGAAGGCGCTGTAGCGCGAGCGCATCAGCTGCTCGGCTGTGCCTGCCAACTGTCCGCCTGCAATCAAGGGCCCGCAGCAGCTGGCGTAGACACCACCGCCACAGGGGCAGGCCGCGCAATGCGAGGCGGAGGGGCGGCCGAAGCCCTGGGCTGATCTGGCAGCTGAGGGCATGGGTGGGGATCGGAAGCCCCAGTCTGAGGCGCTGCAGACTTTGGCCCACGAAGGCCGACGTCGTGATTGACGCCTGATGCACCAGCGATGCCCAGCACGACAAGGCCCATGTGGAACGGCTCGCGTTCTGCCGGGCGGTCATGGTCCACAGCCCGGCCTGCCCCTCCGCGGTTTCGTGCGGTGTGTCGCCGGGGGGTGTTCAGCCGATGTGGTCCTGCTTGCGCCGCGATGGAGGCAGCCGCGTGGCGCTGTTCAGCTCAGGGTCATAACCCGAACAGCCAGCCCACCAACAACAGGATCGCCGCCGTGATGGTCAGCAGCGGGGGAACCACCATCAGCAGCGCGATGCCGACCAGCGGTGCGATCACCAAGCGCAGCAGACGACGTTGCCAACCCTTCAAGGTGATCTGTCACCGTCTGCATCCTGCCAGTGCATCATTGATGATCACATACGGAAGGCGCACCGCAACGGAGATCGGAGGAAAGGCCGCTGGAAAGGAGCCTGCCGACGCACCGGTGATCGTGTCGATGCAGATCAAGGTTTCAGGTCGTCCGGCGCGTGGGCGCAGGCAGGCCGTGACAAGCTCGGAGAACACGCCAGCCATGTAGGCACCAAGAGCGATGCCTCCAGAGCAGTTCAGTGTCACCGGGATGGGGCCTGCCTGCATCGTTGACCTGATCCGCTGTTGCCAGTGTGCCCAGCGGACGGCTTGTTGTCAGCTCAGGTGCTCTTGGTTTCTGAACAGGCCTGGCTTCAGATCTTCCGTGTATCGGTCTAATGATCTCTGAGATTATGCGCATCACCCCTTATGCCGGGGTTCCATTCCTCGCCTCGGCTGCGCGATGCGCTCACTCCCGCAGCAGCTCCCGCACCAAAGGCTCCAGGCAGGCGGGTTCGGCCAGCAGTCGGTCGTGGCGCAGGCCCAGCAGGGGGTGGCTGGGGCCCACGGGCAGCACCGCCCTCCAGCCGGGCACCACGGTGAGATCGAGCGGACAGTAAAAGCTGGTGCACTCGATCCGCCGCAGTGGTTCGAGATCGCTGTCGAGGCGTTGCAGCAGCGGACTGCCGGGCTTCATGTCGGCCACCCCCGCCAGAAGCCGCCTCGGCCAGGGCAGGGCCGTGAGCGTGCCCTGATGGGGGCTGGCCACGCTGGTGAAGCGGCGCGTGCGCCTCCAGCCCCCAAGCAGCTGGATCCAGATGCGGGCGATCACGCCACCCATCGAGAAGCCCAGCAGATCGAGCTGTCGCTCGCTGCCTAAGGCGGCCTCGATCTGCTGGTCCAGCTGCTCCGCGAGTTGCAGCAGCGGCGTCCAGCCGAGGCCATGGGGCAGATGGGGCACCAGCTGCGGTTGGCGGCGACTGCCCAGCTGGGCCTGCAGGTGCCGGAACAGGCGAGGGGTATCCCACAGGCCATGCACCAGCACCAGCGGCACGGATCCAGCGACGCTGTCGCGCTCATAGCCGGCCATGCCCGTTCAGCCTCCCCCACTGGCCAGTCCGATCGCCCGTGACAGCGTCAGCGCGACCAGATCGAGCATGACGACGCCATGCACCAGAAACAGAGTCTTCATCAGTCGTGTGGCGGCGGTGGCGCCACTGGGCTCGAACGAGAGCAAAGTGATGCCGGCCATGTAGAAGTAATCGAAGCGATCGACCGTGCTTTCCGCATCCTGGAAGCGGATGTGCGTGCGGCCGCAGCGCCGCGCGCCGCTGTCGAGGCGCCAGTAGAGCCAGCCGAAGGCGATCGTGATCACCGGCAGGAACAGCACCAGCTGGGTGAGCAGCAGGCCACCGGCGCCCATCGGGGCCAGCAGCAGCAGGTTCAGGATCAGGAACTGGGCGGTGCAGCGCAGCAGCAACAGCCCGCCGAACAGGTCTTCGAACCAGCGCGTGGGCTGGCCGCGGATCTGTCGCACCAGCACCAGCGCGAGCGCTGCCACCACCGCCAGGCGCACGGGGAGATGGTGGATGGTGAGCGATTCGAAGAGGCGATGCAGGATTGCGGCCGTCTGGCGAATCGTGGGATCGCTGATCTGGGCGAGGCCGTCATCGAGGTTGCTGAGGAACAGCCCCGCCGACAGATGGCCGGCTGCCAGAAGCAGCAAGGTGGCGCAGCGGGAGAAGCCGCGGCGCATGCGGTCCATTGCCGTTGCCGCGTTGTTCATGGCCAGCGCCGCTGACGGCAGACCGACACGGTGCCGTCGAAGCCGGCGATCGGGGCATGGCATTTGCGCAGCTCCAGCCGGATCGGGATGGGGCCGTATAGCCCTTCCAGGGTAGTCAGAACGCGATCGCTGAAGTGCTCCAGCGTCTGGCAGACGAGCGTTCGGCTCAGCTGGCGCAGGGCCTCGATCGCCGTCACGTAGTCGTAGCTGGTGCTGAGATCATCCCCGGCGGCGGCCTGGCTCAGATCGCCCCCCAGCCAGAACTCGAGCTCGAACCACTGGCCCAGGAGCCGTTCATGGTCCAGCACCCCCACATGGGCCCAGAGGCGCAGGCCCTGCACGTGGATGGCATCGCAGGGGGCGGCGGCGCTGCCCATGGCCGTCACAGCGGCAGCGCCCGGTGCGTGAACCGTCGCTCACCGCTGGCGTAGTCGGCGGCGATGTGGCCCTCGCCGCGCAGGCGGTAGCGGTAGGTGACGAGGCCCTCGAGGCCCACCGGGCCCCGTGGCGGCAGGGTCTGGGTGCTGATGCCCACCTCGGCGCCGAAGCCGTAGCGGAAGCCGTCGGCGAAGCGGGTGCTGCAGTTGAGATACACGCCGGCGCTGTCCACCGCCGCCAGGAAACGCTCCGCTGCCTGCTCGTCGGTGGTGCAGATCGCGTCGGTGTGGCGAGAGCCGTAGCGGCCGATGTGGGCGAGCGCCGCCTCCAGGTCGTCGACCACCTTCACACTCAGGATCAGATCGGAGTATTCGGTGCTCCAGTCCTCCTCCGCGGCCGGGTGGGGAACGCCCAGGGCGCAGGCCTCGGCGTCGCCGCGCAGCTCCACTCCTGCGGCCGCGAAGGCGGCAATCGCCTCGCGAAGAAAGGCCGGTGCGATGCTGCGGTGCAGCAGCAGCGTCTCAATCGCGTTGCAGGCGGCCGGGTACTGGGTCTTGCTGTCGATCGCGATGCGCAGCGCCTGCGGCAGGTCGGCGGCCGCATCCACATACAAGTGGCAGATGCCGTCGGCGTGGCCGAGCACCGGGATGCGGGTGTTGTCCTGGATGAAGCGCACCAGGGCGTTGGAGCCGCGCGGAATGATCAGATCCACCAGCCCGTCGAGCTTGAGCAGCGCCAGGCTCTCCTGACGGCTGGTGAGCAGCTCCAGGCAGCTGGGATCCACGGCCGTGCCCTCCAGGCCCCGCTTCAGAGCGTTCAGGATCGCGGCGCAGCTGCGGCTGGCCTCGCGGCCCCCCTTGAGCAGCGCGCCATTGCCGGAGCGGATCGCCAGCGAGGCGATCTGCATCACCGCATCGGGCCGCGCTTCGAAGATCACCCCCAGCACCCCGAGGGGCACGCTCATCCGCTCCAGCACCAGGCCGCTGTCGAGCTCGGTGTGCAGCTGGCGGCGTCCCAGCGGATCCGGAAGAGCCGCCACCTGGCGGACGCCTTCGATCGCTCCGCTGAGCTTGGCGGCATCCAGCTTCAGGCGGGCCACCAGCGCCGGCGCCAGCCCCTCGTCGGCCGCTGCCTGCAGATCCGCGGCATTGGCGGCAAGGATCGCCTCGGCGTCGGCCGCCAGCGCCTCGGCCATCGCCTCCAGGGCGTGGCGGCGCTCGGCGTCACTGCGCTGCCCCAGGTCCATTGCCGCACGCCGCACGGCGGCGGCCCGCTGCAGCAGCTCCGGGGACGGATCGGGCACCGCGGCCACCGGGCTCTCCCCGCTGGCGTCTCCGCTCCGGGCGATGGAGGGGCTGATGGTCGGGCTGGCGGCGGAGGACATGGAGGGTGACGGGGGAGCCTGCTGGCCGAGGCGGAACGGGTGGCGCCGCAGCTGCGGCCGGCTGGGACGAGAGCCCCGGATCGGTCGGGCCGGGGTCGGGGATGGCCCGGGCAGGCCGGAGCCGGTTCATCGCTCCATCATCCCAAGCGCTGCAGCGCCAGGCGGGCGGCCCCCAGCCGACCGGCGCCGTTGCCAAGGGCGCAGGGCCGGATCTCCACTCCCTCGCGCGACACCGCCAGCACCCGCTCCTCCAGCTCGCGGCGCAGGGCCGGCAGGAAATGGTCGAAGGCGGCGCTGAGTCCGCCGCCGATCAGCACCCGCCGTGGCGTCAGCACGTAGATCAGCGAACTCAGGCCGATGCCCAGCAGCTGGCCGTAGCGATCCCACACCGCCTGGGCCTCCGGATCCCCGGCGGCCGCCAGCCGGCTCAGCTCGGGAGGCTCCAGGGGCGAGAGGCGCGCCAGACCGCTGATGCTGCAGTGCTGCTCCAGCGAGCCGCGGTTGCCGCTGCGGCAGGCAGGGCCATCGGGATCGAGGCCGATCAGGCCCAGTTCGCCGGCGGCGCCGCCATGGCCCGTGAACAGCTCCCCGCCCAGGAGGATCGCGCCGCCCACACCGGTGCCGAGGGTGAGCAGGATCGTGTCCTCGCAGCCGCGGGCCGCCCCCCGCCAGGCCTCACCCACCAGGGCGCAGTTGGCGTCGTTCGCCAGGGTGACGCGGCGCTCCAGCCGCGGCTCCAGCCAGTCGGCCAGGGGCACATCCACCCAGCCCGGCAGGTTGATCGAGATGCGGGCGATGCGGGCGGCGGCATCGGTGGGACCCGGCAGGCCGATGCCCACCAGACCGGCGCGCTGATCGGGATCAAGGGCATCAATGGCCTCTGCGATCACCACGCTCACCGCTCCCGGCATGGCCGGCTTCGGCGTCGGCACCTCCGCCTCGGCCAGCAGGGTGCCCAGGCGGTCGAAACGGCCGAGCTTGATGGCGGTGCCGCCCAGATCCACACCGATCAGCTCCGTGGCCCCCTCCGCTTCGGCGACTGCCGCCTGATCCGTGGCGGACGCCTGCACCACAGGTGAGGCAGAGGGCTCGAGCGGGCTGCTCATCGGGCGGCGGCGGGGATCCCAGCGGCAGCATGCCTGCCCGCCCGCCGCCGGGCCTCGGGTCGCTCAGAAGCGCAGGAAGAACTGCAGCACCGATTGCCAGGCGCCCTGGGTGTCGACCGAGACGCCGATGTTCCAGGTGTTCGAGGCCTTGTAGTTGAGGTTGATCTGGGCCGGCACATCGGAGCGGTTGGGAGCCGCCAGCACCGAGGCGTTGAGCCTCTCGGTGATGTCCAGCCCCACCTCCCCGGCCAGCACCAGCTGCGGCGGCACCCGGCCGGAGAAGCGCTCCTGGCCGCTGGCCACCGCCTGGTTCACATACGTCGGGTAGAGCGCCAGACTCACCCGCTGGCCCAGGGCATCGCTGAGCGAGGCCAGCAGCGGCGACAGCAGCGACTGACCCAGCGCCGTGGCCAGCGCCGTGCCCGCCTGTCCCCCCTGCAGGCCGGCCAGGGAATTGCCGCCGATCAGCGCCACGAGCCGCTCCTGGGGCAGGGGCGGCGAGCTGCGCAGGCGCAGGTTGTCGGCGATCCGGTCCGCCGGCCCGCTGACGCTCACCGTGACCAGGATCAGGTTGAGCTGACTGAAGGAGGAGAACCCGCCCCGGCTGTCGCGCTCCCCCGGTCCCGGCAGGACCTGCAGACCCGATTCCCCCAGGCCGCTCGGGGCGAGCGTGGTGAGGTTGTTGGCGATGCGGGTGCGCAGGGCGATGTCCAGATAGGGCACCAGCCCCAGGGATGGCGTGAACACCGCCACGTTCGGGGCGTCGGGATCGAGGCTGAAGGTGGTGGTGAACAGGTTCAGCCTCCCCTTGAGCAGGCGCACCACGCCGGAGGCCCGCAGCGAGGGGTCGAGCCGGCCGCTGATGCGCAGTGCCCCACCGGTGGTGAAGTTGGCGATGTTGGGGATCACCATGCGCAGCTCGGGCCCGAAGGCCAGGCGCAGGTTCTCGAAGCGCAGCCAGGGCAGGTTGGGGATCGCCTCCTGCAGCGAGAGGTTGGTTGTCGACTCGACATCCGGCCCGAGCAGCAGCAGGGGCTGGCGGAAATCCCACTGGCGCTGCAGCAGCTCGTTCATCGAGGTGGGCTGCACCGAGCCACCGCCGCCGCCACCACCGCCACTGCCGGCCCGGCCGCGGTCGGTGGAGCTGCCGCTGGCCGGGGGGGGCGCGGGTTGGGTCGGTGGGGCCTGGGGGGCGGATGCTGGAGCCGCGGAGGTTTCGGCGGATGGTGTCGGGGCGGCTGCCGCCGCGGCGAGGCGGCGTGAACGGCTGCCGGCCTGCTTGGCGGGGGCCATCGCGAGGGCCGCGCTGCCGGCGCCGGGCCCAGGGTTGGCCGCGCTGACGCGGGATGGGCTGGTGCCGGCACGCGGCTGGCCAGGCGCGTCCGGCCCGGCTGGGGTTGCGGGAGCTGCGGGCGTCGCCTGGCCCGCCCGCGTCTCCACCCGCGCGAGCTGGCCGGGCTGGGCGTTGATCACCCCGTGGCTGATGGCCACCCGGCCCCCCAGAACCGGTTCCGCCAGGCTGCCGCCCAGCTCCAGGCGGCCGTTGGCCACGGCCTTGATCCGCTCCAGGCTGAACGGCACCTCCTTGAGCTGCAGCGCCAGGGAGGGGGCGTCCGCCAGGGGGCGGACCAGCCCGAGGCGTCCCTCGCCGCTGAGCTGGCCATGGCGGCCCACCCGCGCCCGCAGCTCCTGCACCAGCAGCTGCTGGAAGTCGAACAGCACGGTGGCTTCCACCCCCTGCAGGGTCTGGCCGATGAAGTCGTATTCCCCCTCGCGGAAGCGCAGGAAGCCGTTGGCGATCGGGTCCAGCAGGCTGCCGCGCACCAGAAGCCGCAGGTCGACGCTGCCCTTGCGCCAGGTGATCGCCCGTCCCACCAGGTCGGTGAGGAAGCGCAGGCCATCGCCGCGGCTGGCGAGGCGCAGCTCCAGCGCGTCGCTGCTGGCCTCCAGGGGCAGCAGGCCGGAGAGATCCACGGTGCTGGAGGCGCCCTCGGCCTGCAGGGCCAGATCCATCTGCAGGCCCTTGTCCTCCAGCTCCAGCAGGCCGCGCTCCAGCCGCAGCCCCCGGCCGGCCAGGGCGGCCTGATCCAGGGACAGTTCGAGTGCCAGCTCCGGCCGTCGCCGGCCCAGGCGGTAGCGCCCGGTCACCGACAGGTAGCCGCGCAGGCTGTCGGGCACCGGCGTCAGCAGCGACAGCAGCGACAGGGTGAGGCCGGAGATCGAGAAGCTGCCGCCGCCGGCGGACAGCGGTCCCTCCAGCCGCACGGTGAAGGGATCGCGCGCCAGGGAGAGATCCCGGTCCTCCTGGCTCAGCCACAGGTGGCCGCGGCCGTCCAGATCGGCGCGGGCCCGGCGCAGATCCGGTCCCTGCAGCACCAGATCGGCATCCACCCGCATCTGCAGCCGTGCCAGCCGCTCGGCCCGGCTGGCGCGCTGCTGCTGCTCCTCCCAGGCCTGCAGGCGCTCCCGCGCCGCGTCGAGCGCCGCGATCTGATCCTGCAGGGTCATGCCAAGGGTGGCGATCGCCTGCTCGCCCAGATCGCCGGCCCGGCCGCGCGAGGGCACGGGGAGGCCCCGCCAGCGATCCCAGGCGCGGGCCATCTCCTGGAAGAGCAGCGACGACAGGCCGCGTGCCTGGAAGCGGGCATGGAAGGGCCCCCGCCACTGGCCGCTGAGCTCGGCGTCGATCGTGCCGCCCGAGAGCGGCTGCACCGTGCCGCGCAGGGCGTACTGCCGGGTGCTGTAGCGCAGGTCGGCGGTGAGCGAGCGGCCCCCCAGGCCGAAGAAGCCGGGTTTCTGCAGCTCCACCCGGCCGTTGAAGGCCAGCGGCTGCAGCCCCAGCTGGCCGCGGCCCGTCAGCAGGCCAGCCAGGGGCTGGGGCGGACGGGCTCCCGTCAGCAGCAGCTCCAGGCCGTGCAGGGGGAGTCCGCTGGCCTGCCAGTGGTAAAGACGCGGCGCGCCATTCAGCGTCAGCGTGCCGCCGTTCCGTTCCAGCTCCACCTGCGTCGGAAGCCAGCGCCGGTCCAGGCGGGCGCTGATCTTCCCGTCCAGACCAGGGTTCAGGGCCTCCAGAAGCAGCAGACCGCCGCCGCCGCCGGTCCCCTGCAGACGGCCGCTCCAGGATTCCTGCAGTCCCAGTGGGCCGGCGGCCGGGTTGCGCACCGCCAGGGACAGATCCGGCACCAGGGCCGAGAGAGGACCGCGCAGGGACCCCCGGGCGTCGAGGCGCCCCTGCAGACGGGTGCCGAGCAGCGGGCCGAGGCTGGCGAGCGGGAAATCGCGCAGATCGACCCAGGCCTCCAGCGCACCGGCCTCCAGGCCGCGACCCTGGTGCGAGCGCAGCGGCAGGGTCGCGCGGGCGCTCAGATGGGCGGCCTCGAGGCGCTGCAGCACCAGCTGGCCGCGGCTCCACTGCAGCGAGGCCTCCAGGGGGCCGACCAGTGGCTGGGCGTGCAGGCGGGTGGCGATCTGCAGCTCCGGCGAGCCCAGGGGGCCGGACAGGCTGAAGCGGCCGGCGATCGGCTGACGGCCCAACCAGTCCGGCAGCCGCTGAAGGGCGGGGAGATCGGCGGGATCCAGCCGCCACCAGCCGGCGAGATCCACTGCGCGGCCGAGGGTTCCCTGGGCCTGCAGCCGCGACGCGCCGGTCTCCAGATCCACCCGGGTGCCGCGCAGCGCTCCCTCCTGCCAGCGGCCCCGCAGCAGCGCCCGCAGATCTCCCACGGGCCGGCCGGCGGAGGCGGGCGGTCGGGCCCTCAGGCGGACCGCCAGGGAGCGGTCCCCGTTCAGCACCGCCGAAACCTGGCCGCCCCAGCGGCCGTAGCGCCAGGGGCTGCTGGCGACGGTGAGCCGGCTGTCGGCGCAGCTCACGGGCAGCCGCTCGCCCTCGATCGGCCCTGTCAGGCCGCTCTGGCGCCAGCGCACACCGCGCACCTGCAACGTGCCGTTGCAACGGAAGCGCCCCTGATCCAGGCCGAGCCGCAGACGCCCGTCGGTACGACCCTCCAGCTTCACGCTGCGCGGCAGCCAGCGCAGCAGGGGTTCCAGCGACAGCTGCTCGGCGACCACGTCGATCCCCCACAGCCGCTGCTTCCAGCTGCCGCCGCCCGTCAGAAGCGCCGAGCCCGCCGTGCCGGGCAGCCAGGTGCGCACCCGGCCGTCGAGACGGCGCTGGCGGGGCAGCACTCCCACCTGGCCCGCCATCTTCAGCCGCAGCGGCGCGGGTTGTGATCCGAGGCCATGGAGGGCCAGATCACCCGGCTTCAGCAGCCGGAAATGCAGTTCAATCGGCGGCGGTTCGCCGCCGGGGGGGAGCTGCCCGAGCACCCACACCTGGCCCTCGCGGTTCGGCCGCAGATCGGCGCGGGCTCCCGTGAGGCTGAAGTCGAGCACCAGCTGACGCCGCTGCCAGCTGGCGAGCGGATTCACCAGCAACCGCAGCGAGCGCACCGCTGCCGTCGAGCCGTCCTGGGGACCGGGCAGAAAGCTGCTGGCCCCCACTCGCAGGCCGTCGGGGCCGATGCCCTGGTAGGGGCCCAGTCGCAGCGGCCGGCCCATGATGCGGCCCACCTGACGCTCCAGGCGCGGGCGCCAGCTCTCGTAGATCCGCTCGAGCAGACGGTCCGAGCCGATGACGAGAGCGGTGAGGCCGGCGAGGCCGGCGCCGGCCAGCGCGGCACGACGCCAGGGCGGAGAGAGGCTGACCGATAGGCGATTTCCGGGCAGCCCTTTCATCTGCCCGGTCGGCTCCTCCTTGCTCGGCCGCAATATAAGGAGCGTCACAAGCCCCCCCGAGCCCGATGTCAGCCGACCCGTTCCTGTTCCTGGCCGGTCAGTGGCTGGGCGCCGCCAGCGGTCTGCTGGCGCTGCTGACGGCGGCGGGGTTCGCTCTGCGCTGGGGCATCCGCTTCCGTCTGGTGGGCGTGACCAGCTTCACGGCTCTGCTGGCGGTCTCCTGTCTGGCCTTCGCGATCAGCTACACCCCCCGCGTCTCGATCAGCGGCGCCGTGGTCGCTCCGGTGGTGTACGACGGCGGTGCCGATCTGGTGATCGCCGCGGCGCCCGCCGCCCTGGCGCCGGAGGCGTACGGGCCCACGGCCCTGCAGGTCGCCAGCAACCTGCGCGGAGGTGGCCGCACCAGTCCCGACGGCCTTGTCCGGGTGCGCCTTCGGCGCATCGAGCCCGCCGGTGAGGGGGCCGGCCGCCCGGTGGTGCTCGCCGAAGCGGTGCGCGATCTGAGCACGGGTGAGGTGCGCCTGAGCCGATGAGCGAACAGCCGTTCCGCCCGGCCACCCACTTCCGTCTGGAGCAGCGGCAGCTCGAGCGGTGTGGGCTGGCGTCCTGGGCGGCGCTGGCGGCGCTGGCCGATCCGGATCTGCGTCGGCTGGCGGCGGATGGCCAGGCCAGCGAACAGCGGCTGCGGCGGCTGCGAGGGCAGGCGCGGCTGATCGAGGAGGTGGGGCTGACTCCGGCCCAGGCCTCCCTGCTGCTCTATGCCGGCATCCCCGATCGCGCCGCGCTGGCCGAGGCGCGGCCCGAAACCCTGCTGCGCCAGCTGGGGCGCTTCCAGCGGCAGCTGCTCGGCCGCGATGCCCCGGCCCTGGATCTGCCCCTGGTGCTCGGCTGGATCCGCAGGGCCCGAGGCGGTCCCGGTCGCTCCCCGAACTGACCCTGCTCCCGCCTAGCGTGCTGTGGCGCCTTCCTGAAATGGAGGCACCTTCGGAGGGGCTGCGATGCCACGCCGTCTTCTTCTGAGTCGTCCCTCTTCCTCAGGGCCGCCCCGGTCCACCGCCGCCGTCACCGTGCCTCTGCTGCGCCTGGCTTCAGCCGCCGGTCTGGCTCTGCTGGTCGCGTTCGCTCCGGCAGCGGGTGTGCAGGCCGCTTCGCCACTCCTGGAGACGGTCAAGCAGAACCCGGCGCTGGCCCGGCAGATGTGCGCCCGCTTCAAGCAGCTCAACGCTGAGGGCCAATCGGCCACGTCGCCCCAGTCGATCGCCGCCGTCGCTGCCGCTCAGGGCCTCAGCCCAATGGATGCGGAGGTGCTGATCACCTATGTGATCGGTCTGAACTGTCCGGACGTGCGCTGAATGGGGCCGGCGCCGCCCCGCCCGCATCGGCGCGATCTGTGGATGGCCTGCCCCGATGGCATCCGCCTGGCCACCCGCGTCTGGTCCCCCCAGGGCGAAGGGCCCTGGCCGCTGCTGCTGATGCGCCAGCCCTATGGCCGCGCCATCGCCTCCACCGTCACCTACGCCCACCCCAGCTGGTATGCGAGCCAGGGTTTTCTGGTGGTGGTGCAGGACGTGCGCGGCCGCGGCGACTCGGAGGGGCAGTTCGGCGGCTTCGCCCAGGAGGCGGCCGACGGAGCGGCGGCGGTGCGCTGGTGCCGCAGCCTCGAGGGCGGCAACGGCCGAGTGGGCTGCTATGGCTTCTCGTATCAGGGACTCAGCCAGCTGCTCAACAGCGGCGCAGCGGCCGGCCCCCGCGGTGGGCTCGACGATCCCCTGCCCGATTGCCTGGCGCCGGCGATGTGCGGCGTCGACGAGCGCCTGCACTGGGCCGGCGAGGGCGGAGCGCACTGGTGGAGCCTGGGCCTGGGCTGGGGTCTGCAGCTGGCGGCTGAGGGCTGCCGCCGCCGCGGTGACCGTGACGGCTGGCGCCGGATCCGTCGCGCCCTCGAGAGCGGCACCTATCTGGAGGAGGGACTCGAGCTCCTCCAGCACCATGATCCCGGCGGCATGGGCCTGGAATGGCTGCAGCTGGATCCGTCGGACCCCGCCGGCTGGCGGGTCCACACCCCCGACGACGCCCTGCTGCGCCGGCCCCTGCTGCTGATCGGTGGCTGGCACGATCCCCACCTCAACGGGGTGCTCGACCTGTTCGGCCGCAGCCTGGCGGCCGGTGGGAGGCCGCGGCTGTGCATCGGCGCCTGGAGCCACCTCGACTGGTGCGGCGGCCTCGACCGGCTGCAGCTGGCCTTCTTCCAGCACCATCTCGGCGGAGGCGACACGCGTCGCGTCGATGCCGGACCGGCTGATCCTCTGCGGACCTCCGTGCCATCCCCGGACTGGTTGGCGACGTCCGATGCGGGGGGCGGCGTGAGGCTGCAGTGCCCCCGCAGCGGCATCTGGAGCGGTGAGGCCGGCGGTGAAGCGCGAGGCGCCGCGGGCTGGCGGCTCGCCAGCGATGGGCTGGCGGCGATCCGCGCTGACGAAGGCCGTCTGATGCCATCCAGGCCCGGCGGCGAGGAGGGGAAGGGAGGCGGCTGGCTCACCCTGGTGCATGACCCCTGGCGGCCGGTGCCGTCCCGCGGCGGCCATCTGGGGCCGTCACCCGGCCTGGTGGAGCGCTCCGATCTGGATGGCCGCGCAGATGTGGCCTGTTTCGAGACGGAACCCCAGGTGTGTCCGCTGCGTCTCTGCGGCAGGCCGCGGCTGCGGCTCGAGGCCGGGGCTGACCAGCCGGGGTTTGACCTGTGGGCCTGTCTTTCGGTTGTGCAGGCCGATCAACGGGTGCTGCAGCTGAGCACCGGGGTGTGCCGGGTGCTGGGGGATCGTGCCCAGGCGCTCCAGCCCAGGGAGCTGGCCCTGCAGCCTCTGACGGTGGAGCTGGCCGCCGGTGAGCGGCTGCGGTTGTCGCTGGCCGGCGCCGCCTGGCCGGCGATCGCGGTGAATCCAGGGGACGGCTCCCCGCCTCGCGGAGGCAGCGGGCCCGATCACCGCATCATCAGCATCGACCTGTCGCTCGAGACAGCGCGTTTCTGGCTCGAACCGCTGCTGCCGCCACAGATTGGGGCAAACTGAGCCGACTTCCACTGCCGGCCATGCCCCGCCCGACGGCCCTGTTTCGCCCGTTCGCTCCGTGCAGCAGGTCTGCCGGCAGTCTCGCGCTCTCTCTGATCACGGCTCTGCTCAGCCTGCAGGCCATCCCGGCCGGCGTCCGCGCCCAGACGGCCGCAGGCCCCGCACCGGCGGTCTCGCCCCAGCCCACCGCGGCCATGGCGGAGCAGGCGGCCCGTCAGGCGGCGGACCGGATCCTCACGGCTGTGCGGAACCGTGATGCCAATGCCTATTTCGCGTTGCTCGCCCCTGACTCCCAGCGCGTCAGCAGCCCGGTGATGGCGGCCCGGGCGCTGCAGCGTCTGCCCCAGCTGCAGAGCTGGAGCATCAGTGAGGTCGTCCCTGGGCTCGATTCCAACAGCGTCAGCGCCCAGCTGCAGACCAGCCGGGGGCCCCGCTCGGTGCTGCTGGTCATTGATGGCGAGGGCCGGCTCGAGGGCTACCACGTCAACGCCAGCGATGCCAAGGCGGAGGATGTGGTGCGAGCCTTCATGCAGGCTCTCAGCAATGGTTATTTCGTCACCGCCAGCAGCTTTCTGAGCGAGCGCGTGCGCGAGGAGATCCCGGCGCCGGTTCTGCAGCGCAAGTGGCTGGCACTGCAGACGCTGACCGGCCAGTTCCGGCGTGTCCGATCGATCTCCAGAGCCGAGAGTAATGACCAGATGAAGCTGGTGATCGTGAGCACGCAGTTCAATCGGCTGACCGATAATCTCTTTGTGATTCTCGACGGAGAGAATCAGATCATCGGCGTCGATTTTCCCGACGCGCCCACCCCGCCTCGCGCCGCCACCCCCTGACTGCGGCGGCGGCCTTGGGGTTCTGATCCTCATCGCCTCGGCGGTCTGACCGGGTGCGTCTCGGGTTGCGCGTCATCGGCAGCATCCGGGGCGGATCTCGGCTCAGCCGGCGTAGGCTCCGCTGCAGCCTTTGCACCCCTGCCTCCATGGCCGCATCCCGTCTCGATTGGATGGTCGACGACGCCCAGAGGCTGGCGGAATGCCGCCACGACCATCCTTTCGCGGTGCTGGGGTCCCAGGTGAGCGAAGCCGGCCAGCCGCTGGTGCGCGTCTGGATGCCCGATGCCGAGCGGGTGGAGCTTCTGGTCGGCGATCAGGTGCTGCCGATGGAGACCCCGAATCACCCCTGGGTGTTCGAGGCGGAGCTCTCCCACGACCCCGGCTGCGGCTATCGCGTGCGGGTGCAGCGCGGTGGCATCGAGCATGAGCAGCACGATCCCTGGGCCTTCCGTCATGAGTGGATGGGGGAGCTCGATCGCCATCTGTTCGCCGAAGGCAACCATCACCACATCTGGCGCCGCATGGGCGCCCATGTGGTGGAGCATGACGGCGTGGCCGGCGTGCAGTTCTGCCTCTGGGCCCCCAATGCCCGCAGCGTGGCGGTGCTCGGTGATTTCAACAGCTGGGATGGGCGACACCATCCGATGCAGAGCCGTCTGGGCGGTTGCTGGGAGTTGTTCATTCCGGGCCTGAAACCGGGAACGATCTACAAGTACGAGGTGCGGGCCCAGAATGGGCACTGCTATCCGAAAAGCGATCCCTACGCCTTCCAGGCGGAGGTGCGCCCCAACCACGCTTCCGTGGTGGCCGAGATGGGGCGCTACAGCTGGGGTGATGGCGAGTGGATGCACCAGCGGGACCAGCGGAACCCGCTCGAGCAGCCGGTTTCCGTGTACGAGATGCATCTGGGCAGCTGGATGCATGCCAGTGCCGATGAGCCCTACATCGAGCCCGATGGCACGGCGCGCCCTCCTGTGCCGGCCGCCGATCTCAAGCCTGGAGCGCGTCTGCTCACCTATCCCGAGCTGGCCGACCGGGTGATCCCCTACGTCAAGGCGCGCGGCTTCACCCACATCGAACTGCTGCCAATTTCCGAGCACCCGTTCGATGGCTCCTGGGGGTATCAGGTCACCGGCTGGTATGCCCCCACCAGTCGCTTCGGTACCCCTGATGAGTTCCGTGCCTTCGTGGATCGCTGCCATGCCGAGGGCATTGGGGTGATTCTCGACTGGGTGCCGGGTCACTTCCCCAAGGATGCCCATGGCCTGGCCTTCTTCGATGGCCAGCATCTCTATGAGCATGCCGATCCCCGCATCGGTGAGCACAAGGAGTGGGGCACACTGATCTTCAATTACAGCCGCAATGAGGTGCGCAACTTCCTGGTTGCCAACCTCGTCTTCTGGTTTGAGCAGTTCCACATCGATGGCATTCGCGTCGATGCGGTGGCGTCGATGCTGTATCGCGATTATCTGCGGCCCGATGGGGAATGGATCCCCAATGAGAATGGCGGGCGCGAGAATACTGAGGCGGTTCGTTTCCTGCAACAGGCCAACCACGTGCTCTTCGAGCACTTCCCAGGCGCGCTTTCCATCGCCGAGGAATCGACCACCTGGCCGATGGTGACCCAGCCCACCGACATCGGCGGTCTCGGCTTCAACCTGAAATGGAACATGGGCTGGATGCACGACATGCTCGACTACTTCGAGCTTGATCCCTGGTTCCGTCAGTTCCACCAGAACAACGTCACCTTCTCGATCTGGTACGCGTTCAGCGAAAACTTCATGCTGGCCCTCAGCCATGATGAGGTGGTGCATGGCAAGAGCAATCTGCTCCACAAGATGCCTGGTGATGACTGGCAGAAGTTTGCCAATGTGCGAGCCCTTCTTGCCTACATGTGGACCCACCCAGGCAAGAAGACAATCTTCATGGGCATGGAGTTCGGTCAGCGGGCCGAGTGGAATGTCTGGGGTGACCTGCAGTGGGAGCTGCTCCAGTACGAGCCGCACCTGGGTCTGCAGCGACTTGTCGATGATCTCAATGCCTTCTACAAGTCCGAACCGGCTCTGTGGGGCGACGATTTCAGCCAGTACGGCTTCCAGTGGATCGATTGTGATGACACCAGTAATTCGGTGATCAGCTTCATGCGGCGCGAGAGCAACAGCGGCCGCTGGCTGGTGGTCGTTGCTAACTTCACGCCTCAGAGCCACAGTCACTACCGCATCGGTGTGCCGCTGGATGGCTTCTTCGAAGAGGTCTTCAACTCCGACAGCAGCCGCTACGGCGGCAGCAATCTTGGCAATCTCGGTGGCAAGTTCAGCGATGACTGGGCCATTCATGGCTATCAGCAGTCGCTCGATCTCTGTCTGCCGCCCCTGAGTGTGCTGGTCTTCCGTCGCGACGAGAAGCGCAGCCAGGAGCGCCCCCTGCTGGCCGCGCAGTCTGAAGCCAACGCCGCCTGAGCCTCCGATGCCGATCCGTTTCGGCCGTCCTGTGGGGCAATCGCGATCTCCTGCTCGTCCCTCGGCAGTGCCGCCGCGGGTTCATCCGGAATTCCACCGTCATCTGCTGCTGGTCTGTCTGGCGGTGATCGTGTCCTGGGTGCTGCCCGGGGCCTGGGTTCAGCTCAGCGGCGTGGGTTTTCTCTACCTGACGGGACTGCTCGGCTGGCGGCTGGGGCCCTTCGGTCACCGCCGCGGGCGGGCATCGCTTCTGCGGATCACGTCGGCGGACACCCACTACCTGCTGCTGGCGATCGCCACCGGTATCGCCCAGCTGGTGTGGCTGCTCAGCCCCACCAGCCTTCAGGTCAGTGGGATGCCGTTGCTGGCTCTGTTCACCCTGTTCATCGCCTGGAGCATGTGGAGATTTCTGCACGTGCTGGCCGGTGAACACCGCATCGACGCCCGGACGTTGTGTGGTGCCACGGCGGGCTATCTGCTGCTCGGCATCAGTGGCGGTCTGCTGCTTACCGTGCTTGACAGCATCATGCCGGGAGGCTTCTACGACAACTTCACCCGTGAGGCACTGACCATGCCCGATCTCACGAAGGTGAGTGGTGATCGCATCACCTGGGATCTCAATTACGGACGCCTCAACTACTTCGCCTTCGTCAGCCTCACGACACTCGGTTATGGCGACATCACGCCGGTCGTGCCGCTCACCCGTCTGGCCTGCCTCGCCCTGAGCGTGGTTGGGCCCCTTTACATCGCCGTCGTCCTTGGTGTGCTGATCAGCCGTCTCAGCGTGACGCCGCCCTCGCTCCCCCCGGGGGGGGCGCCACACGCTGGGCCTCCGTCGACTCGGCTGCCATCGACGTCGGCTCCTCCTCCGTCAGACCGGTCTCCCGCTCCAGCAGAGCCCGGTCCAGGGCCTGACGCGTCAGGGCCGTGAGGAGGGAGGCCCGCGCCGCCTGCAGATCCCGCTGCACGAGCAGCACCTCTGTGAGCGGCTCCACCATCGCCCGGTAGCGCAGCTGAGCGTCCCGAAGGGCCCTCTCCCCCGCCTGCACGGCCTCCTGCCCCGCCGCCACAGCCGCTGCCGTGGCGGTAAGGCTGCTCCAGGCGCGGCTGACGTCATCGCGGATGCGCTGCCGTGCCAGCGCTTCGTCCGCCTCCAGCAGGGCGCGTTGCCGTTCGGCCACCCTGGCGGCGGACCCGGCACGGCCACCGTCGTAGAGCGGTTGGCGGACCAGCAGGGCCGCGCCCCAGTTGTAGAACGAGCCTGAGGCCTCCGCGCTCTGGCGGAGCTGGGGGAGCGGCAGATTGGCCGGGCCGCCGTTCAGGGAGCCTCCCTGGTCGAGCACCGGCACCGCCAGGTTGTTGCCACTGAGGCCGCCTCCCAGCACGAGACTGATCGAGGGGAGCAGGGCCAGTCGCGCCGCCCGCGCCTGCTGGCCCTGCGCCTGCTGCTGCGACTGCAGAGATGCGAGCAGCGGTCGGTCCTGCAGAGCCTGTTCCAGGGTCTGGGGCAGGGGCAGCGGCCATGCCGGCAGCGCCCTGATCGGATCGGCGGCAAGCGGCGCCTGGTCCAGAGGCAGGGCCAGCAGGCTGGCCAGTTGCTGTCGGCTGCTCTCCATGGCGCCCTCGGCCTGGGCCAGGCCCTGACTGTCCTGGGCGCGCAGCACCCGGGCACGCAGCACATCGATGCGGGCGGCGAGTCCGCGCCGCTCGATCGCCTCGGCGTCCCGTTCCAGAGCGCTCGATGCCTGCAGCGCCTCCTGCCAGACCGGAACGAGCGCCTGATCCAGCTGCAGCCGGCGGTAGGCACTCACCAGCTCGAACCGTTTCTGCCGCCGGCGTTCGCGCTGCTCGGCGCGACTGCTCTCGAGAACGGCCCGGCTGGCGGCCAGTTCAGCGTTCTGCCGCAGGGGCAGGAGGTTGACATCGAACAGCAGGCCGGCATTCCCGAAGCTGTTCTGGAGCACGGCGTAGCCGTTCTGCTGCAGGCCCAGGCTGATGTCGCCGAGGGTCGGCAGGTTGGTGATCAAGCCCACCGAGGTGCCCACCTGGGTGAAGCTGCCCATGCCGAGGGCACTGAGCTGGGGAAGACGAGCCGTGGCGGCCAGGCTCACCAGGGCCTCGTCACGGGCGATCGTGCGGCGCCCGACCTCGAGTTCGATGGAGGCAGGCATGCCGCGCTCCAGGACCTGCTGGAGGCTGAGAGACTCGGCGCGAGCCTGGGCTCCGCCCGCGGTGATCAGCAGCGGAGCCAGCCCCCACAGGATCGGCTTCACTCCAGTCAGGCGATGCGTCAGGAGGTGGCGCAGGGGCTGGAGAGGCACGTTGGTATCTGACGTGGCTGGAGTGTAAAGGGGGTGGACATCGCAGCTGCCGCGTCGACGCCCTGAACAGGGGGCGCCGATCTTCGGTCCGCCGGCATGGCCCCAGAACGAAAGCGCCCTCTCCCGCAGGGGAAAGGGCGCAAGGAAGAGATTGATGCTGTTGCAGATCAATCTTCAGAGAATCCTGCTCATGGCAGTCACTTGGCCGAAGCGAAATCGGGATAGGCCTCCATGCCATGTTCGCCGATGTCGAGACCTTCGGTTTCTTCTTTTTCAGTGACACGGATGCCGCCGAACAGGGCGCCGATGATCGACCAGACGATCAGAGATGCGACGACAGAGAAGATGGCGAAGGCGAGAACACCCACGATCTGGACACCGAGCTGACTGAAGCCATGGCCGGTCAGCAGGCCCTTGTCGTTGTTGAACAGGCCGACGGCCAGGGTGCCCCAGATGCCGCAGGTGCCGTGTACGGAGAACGCACCCACGGGATCATCGATCTTGAGCTTGTCGATCCAGGCCACGGAAAAGACCACCAGCACGCCGGCGATGAAGCCGACCACCCAGGAGCCGGGCATGGAGAATCCGTCGCAACCGGCCGTGACACCGACCAGGCCAGCAAGGATGCCGTTGATGGTCATCGTCAGGTCGGGTTTGCCGCCCATCATCTGGCTCAACAGAGTGGAGGCGATGCCACCGCCAGCGGCACCCAGGGTGGTGGTGACGGCGATGTAGGGCACCTCAGGGGCCATCGACAGCCAGGAGCCGGGGTTGAAGCCGTACCAGCCGATCCAGAGGATCAGGCAACCAAGCGTGGCGATCGCCATGTTGTGGCCGGGGATGGCCTGCGGCTTGCCTTCGACGAACTTGCCGATGCGGGGTCCGAGGACGATGGCGCCGACCAGACCGGCCCAGGCACCGAAGGAGTGAACGACCGTCGAACCGGCGAAATCGATGAAACCGAGCTGGTTGAGCCAGCCCTCACCGACATTCCACTGCCAGGAGCCGGAGATGGGATAGAGGATGCCGACAAGAACGAGCGAGAAGATCACGAACTCGCCGAACTTGATGCGCTCGGCAACCAGGCCCGAAACGATGGTCGCTGCCGTGCCTGCGAAGGCGGCCTGGAAAAGGAAGTCGACACTGGGAACAAGACTGCCCTCAGTCACCATCTCAGGAGTGACGGCGGGATCGAAGAAAAGTCCCCCGAACTTGAACCAACCGGGAATCACCCAGTCAGCGTTGTACATGATCTTGTAGCCGATGAACCAATAGGCCGTCACCGCGAGGGCGAAGACGATCAGGTTCTTGGCCAGAATGTTGACAGCATTCTTCTGGCGACACATCCCGGCTTCCACCATCGCGAAACCGGCGTTCATAAAGATCACCAGGACGGCGCAGATCAGCAGGAACGTGTTGTTGGCCAGGAAGGCTGGTGTGAGCTCGGGCAACTCGGCGGCGTGGGCTGCCAGGTTGAACAGGCCGAGTCCCATCAGGGCGATGGGCACACAGGCCAGCCAGGTGATGGTGCGGGAGGACGTCAGGCCTCGGATCTGCCGGAACAAGGCAGTCGGGGCGTCCAGCAGACTCATCTGCGCGACGTCCCGGATCCGACGGCGCCGCGGCGCGGGCATGTCGAGGGTCATGGGATCTGGAGGGCGTGGCGGAGTGGTCCGCCAATGGGGGTGATGGTTCCCCAAGACGGGGGCCCGAAAGGTTGGCGTTGCTACAGAACCCAAAACTCGCCCCGATGCGCTAGCGGCTGACGGCAATCGGTTTCCCGCTCCGCTGGTACGGCTCGTTACACAGGCCCCGCCGCCAATGTGAAGAAAGTGCCCGAATGTCCACCATGAACAGTCGCTGCGGGCTAGAAATGCTGTGAGGACAAAACGTTGAGCGCATGTCTCCTGCCGGCCCTGTCGGTCAGCTGGCACGCCGGAAGTAGCCCACCGCAGGGCGAAGCAACGCTCCTCAACTCCTTGCGGATTCCCCCATCTCCGGAGATTCCGAAACCATGACACGACTCCAGTACCGCGGCGTCAGCTACGACAACAGCCGCCACGAGCAGCTTCCCGCAGCCCCGGTTGAGCACATCTATCGCGGCCGCCATTTCAACGCCCCGATCCGCCATGAAGCGGCGGCGGTGGACCCCGAGCTGGAACTGCACTACCGCGGCCACGTCTATCACCATCAGGCTTCCGAGGCCCAGCGCTGATCACCGGCCTCACTGCCGGGGTGCGGCGCCATGGCTCCCTGCCTCTCAATCCCGCTCGGTGACGAGCGGGATTTTTCATGGGCGGGCCTGATGACCCACACCATCCCATGCGGTGCCTCTCGCGCTGCTTCAGGAGAGCGCGATGCCCACGAAGGCAGGCATTCCGCTCTTTCTCACTCGTGCCGCGGTGTGGCAGGTGGCGGCGAGTGGGCGGATGCCTGGTGCCATGCAGGACCAGCACCCAGGGACCATCCCGGCCGACGCCCGTAACATCCTGCCAGTCATCTGCCGCCATGAGCCCCTCGCCGGCCCCCTTGATCTGGCGGTTGTACGCATGTCTGCCGGTGGGTCTGGTGGCCCTTCTCAGCCTCGCCTGGGCGGCCCATCCCGGTGTGCCGGTCCTCGTTCGCGGGATGGGGGTGCTGGCCCCGCCGGAATCGCGACGTGGGTTCTACGCCCGTGGGCCCGGCGAGGTTCAGGCCGTGCTGGTGACGGTGGGTGAGGCCGTCCGTCAGGGCCAGCGCCTGCTGAGTCTTGACCGCGTCTCGCAGACCGCCGGCGGCCCCGGTGAGGCTGCCTTTCCCGCTTCTCCCCAGGCCACCGATGCACGCCTGGCCGCCGTGGATCAGCAGCAGCGCGTGCTCGGCGTCCAGGCCACGGCCCTTGCGGAGCAACGTCAGGCCCTCGAGACGCGCCGCAGGCAGATCGCCACCACCAACCAGCCGGTGCGCAGCCAGCTCACCGCCCTCGAGGAGCTGCGCCAGGAGAAGGTGATCGCCCGCTTCAGCCCGGTGTGGGTCGCGGCCCAGGACCTGTGGCTGCGCAACAGGGCCGACATCGCCGGCATCGATGCCAGTCTTGCGGAGCTCAGAGCCCAGCGCGCCGCCCTCACGGCACGGGACGCCGAGCTGCGTGCCCAGCGCGCCCTTCTCGAGAGCGACAGCCTCAGCCAGAGCGTGTTCGCGCCGGTGAGCGGTCGCCTGCTGGATCTGGCGGTCCAGCCTGGCCAGCCGGTGGTGCCGGGTCAGAAGCTCGGCAGCATCGCCGCGCCCGCGCGGGGGCGGGAACGGCAGGCTGTGGTGCTGTTCACAGCGGCCGATGCCAGCCGTCTGAGGGTGGGCGACACCGTGAAGCTCAATCCGCAGTTGCTCAGCCGCGACAGCTTCGGCAGCGCCGAGCAGCGCTATGGCCTGGTGCCGGGTCGCATTGTCAGCCTCTCGTCCGAGAGCGTCGAGCTGGCCGACGTCACCGCCCAGGTGGGCAGCCAGGAGGAGGCTGCCAATCTCATGGCCAGCGCCCGTGAGCGCTCCTACGGCGAAGGAGGGGATCTCACCGCCCAGCTGCCCGGGCGCACCGGCGCGCCTCTTGTGCTGGCGGTGGTGGAGCTGGAGCGGGCGGACACCCCGAGCGGGCTGGCCTGGAGCGGTGGGAGGGGGCCGGCGCAGGCTCTGCCGTCCCGCACCCCCGCCGAGGTGGAGGCGGAGGTCGAGCAGCGCTCCGTGCTCAGCTACCTCACCCCCTTCTGGCGCTGGATCACGGGGGCCCGCGCATGAGCCTCACCCCTGAACCTCCCCCCACTCGCCGACAGCGGCTGATCGCTCCCTGGCGCTCGCCCTGGCCCTGGATCAGCCTGGTCCTGCTGGGCCTTTGCACCCGCAGTGAGCCGCCACGGCTGTGGTTCTGGTTCGCCCTGCTCCTGATCAGCCTGCTGGTGGGCCTGCTGCAGAGCCTGGCGCGCCGCCCTTGAGCAGCGGCGCCTTCCGACCTCTGCGTCTGGTGCTGGCCGTGGCGCTCGCCTCCGGTCTCACCTGGGTGATCTGCCATGCGGTCGGGCTGGGGGCCGCGACGCCCTATGGCGTGGTGGTGGCCGCCCTGTTCATCCGTCCCGGATTCGATCGCTGGCCGCCGCCGGTGTTCGTGCTGCTGCCCGTGGTGGTGGCGATCGGTCTGTCGCTGGGCACGTTCCTCAAGCCGCTGTTGGAGGCGCCGCAGGTGTGGCAGTTCGCGGTGGTCACGGTGATCGCGCAGATCCTGGGCCAGGCCCTGCCCGACAAGCTGATGCTGGTGCGCAACCTGCTGGCGGTGCTGGCGGTGCTGCCGCTGCTGGGCAGCAACGCCACCTGGCTGGGTGCGTGGCAGCAGCTCCTGGCCGTGATGGTGGGCATGCTCACCGCCACCCTCCTGCAGGCCGGTCTGCGGCTTCCCCAGGACCTGCAGGACGCTGAGACCGATGACCGCGGGGAGGGGGCGGAGACTCCGCTGCCGGCCCGCACGATCGCCCGGCGCTTCGCCGATCCCTACTTCTGGCGCAAGCTGGTGGTGGCGGCGCTGGCGCTGAGCATCGGCCTGGGGGTGGGGGCGGCCACACCCAAATACCTGTATTTCGGCGTCGTGCTGCTGCTCAATGACAGCCTCGGTGCCACCCTGGCGCGGGTGCGGGACCGCATGCTTGGAGTCAGCCTCGGCGTGCTGATGCCGGCGCTGGTGTTCAACACCATGGAGATCAGCAGTGTCTCGGTGGCTCTGGTGATGGGGGGCACCACGGCCCTGATGCTCGGCCTGCGCCTGGAATCCAGCCTGCGCACCGCCCTGATCTCGAGCGGCGTCACCTTCGTGGGCTACGGCGCCCTGACCCAGTGGTACATCCCCAACCGCTGGCTGGATTACCTGATGGGCTGCGGCCTGGCCCTGCTCGTCTGTCTGCTGGTGCGGCCGCTCTCCGCCCTGGGGCGGTTCCAGGCCCTGGCCCGTGAGACGCAGAGGCTCGATGGCACGCTGCGGGCCCTGCTGCCCAGCGCCATGGAGGAGGCCAGGCTGCTCGGCCAGCAGCGGCAGTTCCGGCAGCTGGTGCAGCGGCTGGAATCCGGCTCCGCTCCCTGAACCTCCCGAAGCGGTTGCGGCAGCTGTCGCCATGCAGCCAGCGCTGTGTGAATGGCCCGAGACGGCCACGGTCTGCGCCGCATCCCCGGCATGGCCGTGACGGGGGCTGCCGTTCAGGCGGGCCGATCGATGCCCAGATCCTGGAAACGTCTGTAGATCGCCAGACGCAGCTCCGAGGCCACCGCGCCGGCCAGGAGCGGATCGGGAATCGAATAGTTGAGGCTGTAGTCGTAGCGGCGTATCCCGAAGCCCTGCAGCCGGGCCACCGGTGCCGGTTCGGCGAGAACGGACGGATGTTCGGCGGCGATCGTGACGAGCAGGTCGAGAATCTGCTGGGGCGGCCAGGTGCGCGGCACCGCCAGGGCCAGGCTGCAGCGCCGCATCCGGTCGCTGCGGGTGTAGGTGGTCGTGGCGGTGGTGAAGAAGGTCTGGTTCGGCACCACCAGCTCGGCGTTGTCGGTGCTGCGCCAGAGGGTGGTGGCCCGCGGTCCGAGCCGCCGCACCTCGCACACCTCCCCCTCGTGCATGAGCACCTCGCCCGGGCGCACCGAGCCTTCGATCAGCAGCCAGAGGCCGCTGATGATGTTTGAGAACACCTCCTTGATGCCGAAGCCGAGGCCCACCGAGAGGCCGCCGGCCACCGCCAGCATTCCGTTCTGATTGACTCCGAGGCTGGCGAGGGCCCACACCACCCCCAGGGAGAACAGCGCGTAGCGCAGGATCTGCTCGAGCGCCCGGCTGCTCCCCTCGTTCAGGCTGAGGCCGCGTTGGAGCAGCTGGCTCACCCAGCGTGCCGGCAGCTCGACTCCCACCAGCAGCAGGTACAGCACCAGCACCACCTGGCAGAGGCGCCCCTGGGTGATCTCACTGCCGAACCAGACCCCGAGCGAGGCCAGGGCCATGTCCTGGAGGCTGCCGAGCGCATCGAGCAGGGACAGGCCGACATAGATCAGAAACAGCGGCCGGATCAGACGGCTGACCAGGATCTGACGGGCCTCAGCCGTGAGCAGTCGGCAGAGCAGCTGGGACTCGATCAGCTGCAGCGCCAGCCAGATCAGATGGATCTGGATCGCCAGCAGCACCAGCCCGAGGCGCTGGCCGGCCAGCGCCAGCAGCAGGGCGATCAGCAGCTCCCCGAGCAGCAGCAGCACGGAGGCGGGCCAACGCCAGAGCAGGCGCAGTCGCGGCAGGGGCGGCAGACGCCGCAGCTGCACCAGGGCCAGGGCCAGGGCCGCCAGTGCCAGCAGCTGCAGCAGCACGCTCGGACGCTGCAGGAACGTCAGCCATCCCAGGATTTCCGAGATGAGGAACTCCATGGGCTCAGCGCTCCCTGGCGGAGCCCTGCGGCAGCGCCAGCAGCGCGTCGGCGCCCTGCTGCGGGGTGTAGAGGCCCACCATCACATCGGTGATCACGGCTTCGACCCTGGGGAGCATCCGTTGCAGTCGGTCCAGGGAAAAGGGTGTCTGCAGCAGGCTGGAGCTGCTCTGCCGGAACTGCTGTTCCGCAGTGGCGAGGGTCGCCAGCCGGCTCGAGCTCGCCACCGGGATCGGCACGAAGCGGTTGGCCGGCAGCAGGGCGTGGCCGAGGACCATCAACTGGCGCTGGATCAGCGGGTCGAGGCTCAGGGCCGCCAGTTGCAGCGCCAGTCGCCGTTGCTCGGGCGTCGAATCCCGCCCCAGAGTCCAGACGCGGCTGGTGAAGAAGGGGCTGGCCGGTCCCGCCGGACCACTCGGCAGGGTCGCGACGCCGAGATGACGGCCCATGGTGCGATCGAGCCGCATCAGGGTGGGGCTGAAGCAGGGTGCCCAGGCAAACTGACCCGATTCGAGCCCCAGGGTGAGCTCCTGCGGACCGCTGGCGATCTCGATCCGGCTCTGCAGCACCGCCTGCCTCAGCCAGGTGAGCCAGCGCACCAGCGCTTCACGCTGCTTCGCCGTGGTCGCGGCGCTGGGGGCAGTGGCCGCGGCGTCTCCGAGCACGATCGTAGTCATCGCCTCCTCGGCTCCGAGCGGCCCGGCTGTCCACCAGAGTCCCGTCGGATCCACCGACAGGCCGACGGACCGGCCCGAGGCTGCAACCGCCAGAAGCTCCGCCAGGTTGGTGGGAGGCTGCTTCAGACGTCGTCGGTCGTAGCAGGCGAGGGTGAACTCGCCGAACACCGGCAGGCCCGCGATGCCCTGCGGGGTGGAGACGCGTTGCAGATCCGACGGCTCGACCAGTTGGAGCAGACGCTGAACGGAAGGATCCCGAGCCGGCAGCGTGTCGATCAGCTCCTTCTGCATCAGCGAGACCGCCTGGGGGGAGCGCAGCAGCAGCAGATCCGGTCCCAGCCCACGGCTGCTCCGGGCCCGCAGCGTCTCGGTCAGGGTGTCCTGCTGCAGGAGCGTCATCTGAACGTCGACCCGGGGCTGCAGTCGGCGGAACGCCCGAAGCAGCGGTTCCAGGGCCTTGCTGTCACGCAGATAGTCCTTGCGCAACCAATCGAGTCGGTCGGCTGGCACCAGCACCACGTGCAGCGTCTGGCGGGGCGGGAACGGGGAGCTGGTGGAGCACCCCGTCACCAGGCTGAGCAGAGACAGCAGGGCGATGCTGCTCGTGCGTCGCGCCGGCGGCTGGAACGCGGGCCGGCAGGCACGCCTGACCCCGGCCTGAAGGGCCAGCAGGCGGGCTGCCATCCGCCGTGCCAGTGCCCTCGGATGAAGCGGCGGCCACTCGCGGGACAGGCTGGAGATCGTTTGGGAACCAATGGTGAGCGCCATTGTGATCGGCGGCGACGGCGTCCGCAGGAGCGGTGCGATGAACGGCGTCGCCATGACCATTCAGCAGGGTTGCAACAGCTGTGCGGAGCCGTGCGGATGCCGGTGAGTCTCTCGGCTAAGTTTCGCGATCGCCCTCCCGTTGCGCCTCCATGACCGACACCGCTCCCCTGCTGCTGCGTGCCGCCCGCGGGGAGCAGGTGGAGCGTCCCCCGGTGTGGATGATGCGCCAGGCCGGTCGGTATATGAAGGTGTATCGCGACCTGCGCGACCGCCACCCCGGCTTCCGCGAGCGCTCGGAGAACCCGGATCTCTCGTACGAGATCTCGATGCAGCCCTTTCACGCCTTCCGGCCCGATGGCGTGATCCTCTTCTCCGACATCCTCACGCCGCTGCCCGGCATGGGCATCGACTTCGACATCATCGAGAGCAAGGGCCCGATCATTCAGGATCCGATCCGCTCCATGGCCCAGGTGGAGGCCCTGCGGCCCCTGCAGCCGGCCGAGACCATGCCCTTCGTAGGTGAGGTGCTGACCCGTCTGCGTCAGTCGGTGGGCAACGAGGCCGCCGTGCTCGGCTTCGTCGGCGCCCCCTGGACCCTGGCCGCCTACGTGGTGGAGGGCAAGAGCTCCAAGAATTACGCGGTGATCAAGGCGATGGCCTTCCGCGAGCCCGAGCTGCTGCACAGGCTGCTCGATCATTTCGCGGAGTCGATCGCCGCCTACCTGCGGTACCAGATCGATTCCGGTGCCCAGGTGGTGCAGATGTTCGATTCCTGGGCCGGCCAGCTCAGCCCCATGGATTACGACACCTTCGCCGCCCCGTATCAGAAGAAGGTGGTCGATCTGGTCAAGCAGACCCACCCCGATACCCCCTTCATCCTGTACATCTCCGGCAGCGCCGGCGTGATCGAACGCATGGCCCGCACCGGCGTCGACATCGTGTCACTGGACTGGACCGTCGACATGGCCGAGGGGCTGGCCCGTCTTCCCGGGCATGTGGGTGTTCAGGGCAACGTGGACCCGGGTCTGCTGTTCGGCAGCCAGGAGGCCATCCAGGCCCGCATCGACGACACGGTGCGCAAGGCCCGCGGCCGCAGGCACATCCTCAACCTCGGCCACGGGATCCTGCCCGGCACGCCCGAGGAGAACGGCCAGTTCTTCTTTGAGGCCGGCAAGAGCGTGATGGACCGCCTCGGAGCCCTGGTTTGAGCGGCCCGGTGCCGTCTGCCGCCGCCGGTCCGGCGCGGATCCTGATCACCGGCGCCTCGGGCTGCGTCGGACAGCACATCGCCGACCAGCTGTACCGGGGCAGCGACGCCGAGTTGCTGCTGTGGCTGCGTGATCCCAGCAAGCTGACGGCGGTGCCCGCGGATGATCCGCGCATCACGCTGCTGGTGGGCGATCTGCGTGATGTCGAACCGCACCGCCAGGCGATCGCCTCTGTCACGCGCATCATCCACACCGCTACGGCCTGGGGCGATCCGGAGCGGGCCCGCCAGGTGAATGTCGTGGCCGTCAAGGAGATGCTGGCCGCCGCAGATCCGGCCGTGCTGGAGCAGGTGGTGTACTTCTCCACCGCCAGCATCCTCGACCGCAACCTGCAGCTGTTGCCGGAGGCGATGGCCTGCGGCACCGAATACATCCAGACCAAGGCCCAGTGCCTCGCGCAGCTGGAGAACCACCCGCTCGGCGAGCGGATCGTGGCGGTGTTCCCGACCCTGGTGTTCGGCGGTCGGGTGGATGGCAGCGGGCCGTTCCCCACCAGCTACCTGACAGCCGGACTCAAGGAGGGGGTGCGCTGGCTGTGGCTGGCGAAATGGCTGCGGGCCGACGCCTCGTTCCATTTCATCCATGCCGGCGACATCGCCCGGGTGTGCGTGCATCTGGCCACCACGGCCCATCAGCCCAACCCCGAGCCGGGCCAGGGGCCTGTGCGGCGGCTGGTGCTGGGGCAACCGCCGGTCACCGTCAACGAGACGGTGCGTCGTCTCTGCCGCTGGCGCCACAGCTTCTATCCCCCCGTCGGGCTGGACCTGCGCGGCTGGCTGATCGAGGGACTGATCAAGTTGCTGCGCATCGAGGTGAATGCCTGGGATCGCTTCTCGATCCGTCAGCGCCATTTCGTCCACGATCCTGTGAGCCCGCCCGAGCGCTTCGGCCTGGTGAGTCAGGCGCCGACGCTGGAGGCCGTGTTCGAGCAGGCCGGTCTGCCGCGGCGCGGCCGCATTCCGGGCTGAACCTGCGCGGAGCAGGGCCCCGGGTCGCGGTCGATCTGATTGCAGCGGCAGCACGTCCAGCCCCCGTGCTGATGCCGTTTGGGATCAGGTCGCTCCCCCTGGCAGGTGGGTCGCAGGGGGGAAGGTACGAATGGTTACAGGGTTTTGTTGCGATTGGCGCCATCCCCTGCAGCCGGTGCAACCCGCCACCTAATTTGGCCGGGTTGATGTGGCACACACCCACCTCGCCTCTCATGCGCCCTCTCATGGCTCGTCTTTTCTCTCTCTTCGCTCTGTGCCTGGCGCTGGTGCTGGGTGCCTCCCCGAGCTTCGCTGCCGACGCCGCCCACGGCGGTCAGATCTTCTCCGCCAACTGCGCTGCCTGCCACATGGGCGGCGGCAACGTGGTGAATGCTGAGCGCACCCTCAAGAAGGATGCCCTCGAGGCTTACCTGGCCAACTACGCCGACGGCCATGAGGCCGCCATCGTCATGCAGGTCACCAATGGCAAGAACGCCATGCCCGCTTTCGGCGGCAAGCTGAGTGCCACCGATATCGAAGACGTGGCTGCCTACGTCGAGTCCCAGGCCAGCGCCGGTTGGTCCTGATCCGACTGAACCAGATCTCCGAATTTCGTTCGGAATTGCCAACTGCTCTCCCCCGACCACTCGGTCGGGGGATTTTTTTCTGGCATCTCCGCCGCTGTTCCTGCCGGTCTGTGAATCGATTGCCGGTGGTCTGGCAGCTGATCTGATCCGGCCTTCAGTCCGCACCGCCCGATCCAGCGGCTTCGATCCCTCGCTGAGGGTTGTTTCTGCACGTGAGTTGCAAGCAGGCTGTCGCGGGCGTCCCGTGCGCCTCCATGGGATGTCACCCGTCCTGCTCCCGCCGTCTGGCGAGCACGGCGAGGTAGAGGTCTTCATCGACCTCCCGGATGTCGTACTCCGACGGCGGCACGCCGTGCTGGTGCTGGTGGCAGGCCATCCAGCAGTTGCGCTCGGGGTCGCTGGCGGTGCCGTCGAACTGACGTGAGGCCTGCACCAGCTGATCGAGAAGCGTGGAATCAACGTGGGAAGAATCCATGAACACGCGGCAGAATGGTGGCCAGCACCTGACGGCTGGAGGCCGCATCATCGCCCGACGCACCCTGCCTCTGTCGCCTCGTTTCCCCCGCAGTCACCCTGCTGTGAGCCGTTTTCGCCGGAGCCTCAGGCCAACCCGTGGCGCACGTGGCCTCATCGCCCCTCTCCCGG
This sequence comes from Synechococcus sp. CBW1004, assembly GCF_015840715.1. Classification (NCBI taxonomy): domain Bacteria; kingdom Bacillati; phylum Cyanobacteriota; class Cyanophyceae; order Synechococcales; family Synechococcaceae; genus Synechococcus; species Synechococcus sp. CBW1004. The sequence goes on from NZ_CP060397.1 coordinate 3,647,634, forward strand.
CATGCAGACCCCTGGTCCTGGTGCTTGCTGGCTTCACCCTGGTGCTCTCCTGCCTTCCGGCCCAGGCCCAGCGCCCCTCCCCGAATCAGCCGCTGGCGATCGATGGGCTGCCGCCGCCGCCCTGCCCCCTGCTGGTGCCCGACTCCGATTACGCCCTGCAGCCCCTGCGCATCCACCCATCCCAGGTGGCCCGCAAGAACGCCGTGGGCTGCCTTTCGCCGGCCGATGCCTCCGTGTACGGCCCGGATGGTTGCCCGGTGAAGCTGTGCCATCCGCCTCAGGGCACGATGCCGCTGCCACAGTTCTGAACGACTGCAGCCCCGTCATTGGTGCGCCTGCGAGTCGTTGCCGTCGGCGTTGTTGACAGCTGGCGTGCTGTGCGGGCATGGCCCTGGCGCCCGCTTCCACGGCGGGACCGGCGAGGCGACCAAGCGAAAGGCCTTCAGGGTGCCTGTCAGGTGTTCTGCCCCTCCGCAGGAGCGTGGTTAGGGGACTCCGCCCGGCCAGCGGCCTTGGCTCGTCTCAGGATTACCCTGGTGTCAGAGGCCTGGGTGGCTGCCTCTGGAGAGGCTGGCCGCCCAGGCCTGGATTCGGCTTCGCTCAGCTGCCGGAGCCGTAGGCCACCTGGCAGACGGCATTGAGCAGCTGGGCCTGATCGGAGGTGCCGGGAATCTGACCATTGAGCAGGCCTTCCTGGCAGTTCACCGCCCCCATCAGGGTGCTGCCGTCGACGTTGTAGCTGAAGCTGGCGCCTGCGCTGCCCACCGCTTCAACCGAGCCGTAGTTGAGTTCGTAGCTGGTCTGGGGCACCACGATCACGTTGGATTGCTGATCGGCGGCACTGTTCACCAGCGAGGTGATCGCCGCGCCGGTGGCCAGGCCGGCGATGCCCCAGGCCGCGGCGCTGCCGCCCCACCAACCCCAGTTGCCCCAGCCGCGATACCAGCCGGTGTTCCAGGGGCGGTTGTTCCAGTAGCCGCCGTTGCGCCAGTTGTTGTTCCAGCCGTTGTAGTTAGAGCTTGCTGAATTTCGATTGTGGGCTTTTCCGGCGCGTCAAAGGCGGATCTCTTGGCCCGCACGCCCGAGCAGTGGTGACCGCAGTTTTACTCCTGGAAGCTGACTAAGCAGCCCACAGAAGCGCTGGACGGCACCGGACAGTGCACAAACCAAGCATCAGGATGTACACAGAGACAAAAATAGCGAACAAGAGGCGCAGTAGCCTCATGATCTTCTCGACATTCATGACAAAGAACGCCATCGTGATCACTGTTCTTGATGTTTCAACCAACTTGGTTAGGATTCGATCCAGTCCGTATTTCCGCTTGCCCGTCCCGATTCTTCCCTCGATCACGGAACGCTTTCTCATGTCTGATTTGAACAGCTCTTGCTGCTCTGCTGTCTGCACCTCGGCTTCGACCTGCTTCTTGCGTGGGCGGCCGCTGAGTCTGATTTTATTAGCCTCACAGAACTTCTTGCTTCCAGATGTCATATAGATTGAATCGGCACAGATCCGGGCCGGGTAGTATCCTCGCTCTTCCTTGTATTGCTCGGCACGTGTGATCAGATCGTTGGCTTCATTGTAGTTGTCCCAGCTGATCCGATCCACATCGACAAAGCCATTGTCATCAGAAATTGAAATCTTGGCCCCGAACTCGGTTTTCTTGCCCGCCTTGCCTCGCACGATCGGTCTTACATGTGGCTTCATCAGATTCACGATCCTGTCATCGATGCGCCGGCTGTCAGCGTTATACATCTCCTGTTGCTGCCGGGCGACTTCACTGGCGATCAGCAGCTTGCGGTACAGCTGTGAACCAAGCCCCGAAAGCTCTGCACCGCAATAGATCATGCCGTCAATTGCTCTGAGATTACGGCTGATCTCGTTGAGCTGGAAGCGTTTCGCCTCCCGGATCTCCTCACGGCTTGGCTTTTTCTTTTTGATGATAACCAGGAATAGGTTATGAGCTTTTACGCTATTGCAGCGCGGCTTGCGGGGAATCTTGCCCTGTAACTGCTTGAACAACTCGTCAATGACCTTCTCCGTTGTGTCCCGGGACTCAGCAAGCAGCCTCAAGTCCACTGGGTAGGGGATGTCATCAGGCACGCAGGTTGCATCAAGGATCAGAGTTCCCCAGTTGCTGCCAGGATCGAGCGATGCTGGCTTCACCCCCAGCTCTTCCTCAATGGCCGCAAGCTGCTTGTGATCCTCTGCAGTCATGCCGTCTTCCTGCTCGCAAGTAGCGAGCATCTCCTGAATCATTGCGATCCCGTTGGCCTTGGTCATAGCATTGCAGACCTTGATCAGCTCAGGGCCAATTCGCTTGCGAAAGTGCACCATCATGGAGGCGTCAAACGGCGGCAGGGGCTGGTAACCGCTCAAGCCAATGAAAAATTGCAGATAGGGTGATTCCGTGATCAGCTCCACCGTCTCTCGATCCGTCACTCCCAATCGTCGTTGGATGTAGAGCGCACCGAACGCCATCTGGAAGGGCTTGGCTGGGGCTCCTGTCTTGGCGCTGAACTGGGGCGCGTAGTGGCTTTCCAGTTGAATCCACGGAATCAACTTGTGGAGCAGAACCCAGCGGTTGTTGGGATCGAGCTTCCCGCCAAAGGGCGAGTGAAACTCCTCAATCGACAGCTGACCGGTGTGCTGAAAAACGTACATTTGCGTGTCAGCAGGTTCTTCTAGGCCAGGAATGGCTGATTACAGGCCATCCTATCATGAGATTCCTGTTGGAATCAACTGCGGGGCAGTGGGTCTGGGATTCTCAGCAGGCCCTAGTGTGCCGTCCCAGAGATTTGCGCACAAAGCCGCTGGAGCTTCTCCAGGATTGAGTCAGCTGTCGCCGTCCAGTTGAACGGGGCCTTGGTCGTGTTGTAGGCGGCCACAAACTGCTCGATCCTGGCGATCAGCTCTTTGACGCTGGAGAAGCTGCCGCGCCGGATTGCCCGCTGGGTGATCAGTCCAAACCAGCGCTCCACCTGGTTGAGCCAGGAGGCGTAGGTGGGGGTGTAGTGGACGTGGAAACGGGGACGCTGGGCCAGCCAGGCACGCACCTTGGCGTGCTTGTGGGTGCAGTAGTTGTCCACGATCAAGTGCAGGTCCAGATCCTCGGGGACGGACTTCTCGATCTGCCTGAGGAACCCCAGGAACTCCTGGTGGCGGTGCCGGGGTTTGCACTGAGTGATTACCTCACCGGTCGCCACGTCCAGCGCGGCAAACAGGGTCGTGGTGCCGTGGCGGATGTAGTCATGCGTCACACCCTCCACGTAGCCCAGCCCCATGGGCAGCAGCGGTTGGGTGCGGTCGAGGGCCTGGATCTGCGTCTTCTCGTCGACGCAGAGCACCATCGCCTTGTCGGGCGGGTTCAGGTACAGGCCAACGATGTCCCGAACCTTCTCCACAAAGAACGGATCGGTGGAGAGCTTGAACGATTTCTGCCGGTGGGGCTGGAGCGAGAAGGTCTGCAGCCAGCGGTGAACCGTGGACTTGGAGATCCCTGTTTCTGCGGCCAAAGTCCGAGCGCTCCAGTGCGTGCTGCCATCGGTTGGCTTGCTCTGCAGGGCTCGGTTGATCACCTCCGCCACCGTGTCGTCCTCATAGGTCCGCGGGCGGCCTGAACGGAGCTCGTCGTGCAGCCCCTCGATCCCCAGATCGAGGTAGCGCTGCCGCCATTTGCCCACCGTTGCGCTGCGAACGCCAAATCGCTTGGCAACTGAGGTGTTGGTGTCACCAGCTGCGCAGGCCAGGACGATCTGCGCCCGCTGAACGATCGAATGGGGCAAGGACCTTGATCCAGCCAGGCTCTGGAGCTGGCTGGCCTCATCAGCCGACAGCTCCAGAGGAGCCATGGGGCGCCCGCTTGGCATGAAACGACCCCCTCGGGAGACACTTCATATTGTAGCGGCTATTTGCGGGACGGCACACTAGTTACGGTTGTAGAAATTGTTGTTGACGTTCACATTGCGGTTGAACGTGTCGTTGTTGAAGCTGTTGCGGTTGCCGTCGAAATTATTGTTGGACGTGCTGCGGTTGACGTCCGAGCGATTGACATCACTGCGATCGAGCGACCCGTTGTTCCAGGCCGGCCGGGCCCCCTCGCCGTACATCGGGTGATAACCGTTGTAGCCCCGTTGGACGTCATTGTTCTGAAAGTGATAGCTGCCGCCTCCCCAGACACCGCCCGGCCGGGCGGCGGGGGCGCGGAAACCGCCGAACCCACGAGGGGCGGCAAGGGCGAGTGAGGGAGAAAGGCTGCCGGCGAGCAACAGGGTCGAGAGCAGCAGGGGTTGGAGGCGCATCGGAGCTGAGGAGTTCGGACAGGGCTGGGCCTGCGACAGGCCGCGCTCCCTGTTGGCTGGCCGGCGGGCTCGCCGATCCAGACAGGTGCAGGGTTCCTTCACAGTTTCCGCCATCAGCTGCCGCCGCGACCAACCGTGGTCACAGTGAACCTGTTCCGCACACGATCCAGGAGTGTTGCCGATGCTCTCAATCCGACATGTCCCCGGTGCCCTGCTGGGTGCCGTTGTGACCTCAGCTCTGCCCGCATTGCTCTTCGGCGGGCCCGTGCTGGCGCAGGTGAGCGACGCCAATGTGCGCGCCGTCAACACCGCCCGCAACTGGGCGGTGAACGCCAACGGCGGCCTGTCGGTCTATGTCCCCGCGTCCTGCATGTTCGAAACGGCCAATGGGGGCGGTTCCTGCCTGGTCAACAGCACGCCCCAGGGCTTTTTCTTTCGCTTCGTGGGTGGCACGCCCGGCTGGCAGGTGGAGGGACGGCCACCCAGCCTGGAGACGCAGATTCAGGTCTCTCCGGATGGCCGCAGCGTCGTGAATGTTCCCTACAACGGCGCACCCCGCTGACGGTTAACCGGCCGGCCGGGTCGGCGTCCCTCCCCCCGGGGAGGAGCGCCGACCGTTGAGGTTCGGTCCTCCCACTCGGCTTCACCAGCCGACCTCCATACGGTTCTCCTACATCCAGACACCCCATCCCAGCGGAGATCCCCTTCATGCATCCCACCGCCGAACTGTTCACTGAAAAGGCCTGGGCCGCCGTGGTTGCGGCGCAGCAGCTGGCGCAGCAGAAGCGCCAGCAGCAGATGGAGAGCGAGCATCTGCTGGCTGCCCTTCTGGCCCAGCAGGGGCTGGCCGGGCGCATCCTCGAGAAAGGCGGCGTCGATGTCGGCACGCTGGTGCAGAAGGTTGATTCCTTCATCGCCGGACAGCCGAGCCTGAGCTCGCCACCCGACAACGTCTATCTGGGCAAGGGCCTCAACGGCGTGCTCGATCAGGCCGATGCGCTCAAGCAGAGCTACGGAGACAGCTACATCTCGATCGAGCATCTGCTGCTGGCCCTGGCGATCGATGATCGCTGCGGCAAGCAGCTGCTCTCCCAGGCCGGCACCAACGCAGACAAGCTCAAGGACGCCGTCGCCGCCATCCGCGGCTCCCAGAAAGTGACCGACCAGAACCCTGAAGGCACCTACGAATCGCTGGAGAAGTACGGCCGCGACCTGACGGCAGCCGCCCGTGAGGGCAAGCTCGATCCGGTGATCGGCCGCGACGAGGAGATCCGCCGCACGATTCAGATCCTCAGCCGCCGCACCAAGAACAACCCGGTGCTGATCGGTGAACCAGGCGTTGGCAAGACGGCGATCGTCGAGGGTCTCGCCCAGCGCATCGTCAACGGCGACGTGCCCCAGGCCCTGCAGAACCGCCAGCTCATCGCCCTCGACATGGGGGCCCTGATCGCCGGCGCCAAGTACCGCGGTGAGTTCGAGGAGCGGCTCAAGGCCGTGCTCAAGGAGGTCACCGACTCCCAGGGGCAGATCGTGCTGTTCATCGACGAGATCCACACCGTCGTCGGCGCCGGCGCCACCGGTGGCGCCATGGACGCCAGCAACCTGCTCAAGCCGATGCTGGCCCGCGGCGAGCTGCGCTGCATCGGCGCCACCACCCTCGATGAGCACCGCCAGCACATCGAGAAGGATCCGGCCTTGGAGCGGCGCTTCCAGCAGGTGTTCGTCGATCAGCCCACGGTGGAGGACACGATCTCGATCCTGCGCGGCCTCAAGGAGCGCTACGAGGTGCACCACGGCGTGCGCATCGCTGACAACGCCCTGGTGGCGGCGGCTGTGCTCTCCAGCCGCTACATCGCCGATCGCTTCCTGCCCGACAAGGCGATTGATCTGGTCGATGAATCGGCCGCCCGCCTGAAGATGGAGATCACCTCCAAGCCCGAGCAGATCGATGAACTCGATCGCCGCATTCTGCAGCTGGAGATGGAGAAGCTCTCCCTCGGCCGTGAATCCGATGCCGCCAGCCGCGATCGACTGGAGAAGCTCGAGAAGGAGCTGGCCGATCTGAGCGAGCAGCAGAGCAACCTCAATGCCCAGTGGCAGAAGGAGAAGGGCTCGATCGATGAACTGAGTGCGATCAAGGAGGAGATCGAGCAGGTGCAGCTGCAGGTGGAGCAGGCGAAGCGCAGCTACGACCTCAACAAGGCCGCCGAACTCGAGTACGGCACCCTGGCGGAGCTGCACAAGAAACTGGCGGCCAAGGAGGAGGAGCTGAGCGGCGGTGGCGGTGACAAGACGCTGCTGCGTGAGGAGGTCACCGAGGACGACATCGCCGAGGTGATCGCCAAGTGGACCGGCATTCCGGTGAGCAAGCTGGTGCAGAGCGAGATGGAGAAACTGCTGCATCTCGAGGATGAACTGCACACCCGCGTCATCGGTCAGGAGCAGGCGGTCACCGCTGTCGCCGATGCGATCCAGCGTTCGCGTGCCGGCCTGAGCGATCCCAACCGGCCGATTGCCAGCTTCCTGTTCCTCGGCCCCACCGGTGTGGGCAAAACCGAGCTGTCCAAGGCCCTGGCCTCGCAGCTGTTCGATTCGGAGGAGGCGATGGTGCGCATCGACATGTCCGAGTACATGGAGAAGCACGCCGTCAGCCGTTTGATCGGAGCCCCTCCGGGCTACGTGGGCTACGAGGAGGGCGGCCAGCTCACCGAGGCGGTGCGGCGCCGGCCCTACGCGGTGATCCTGTTCGACGAGGTGGAGAAGGCCCACCCCGATGTGTTCAATGTGATGCTGCAGATCCTCGATGATGGCCGCGTCACCGATGGCCAGGGCCGCACGGTGGATTTCACCAATACGGTGCTGATCCTAACCAGCAACATCGGCAGCAGTTCGATTCTCGATCTGGCCGGCGATCCCGCCCGTCACGGCGAGATGGAGAAGCGGGTGAACGAGGCTCTGCGGGCCCACTTCCGCCCCGAGTTCCTCAACCGCCTCGATGAATCGATCATCTTCCACAGCCTCAAGGCCGAGGAACTGCGTCAGATCGTCGAGCTGCAGGTGAAGCGACTGGCCAGGCGCCTCGAGGAGAGGAAGCTGGGTCTGCAGCTCAACGCCGCTGCCCTCGACTGGCTCGCCGGTGTGGGTTACGACCCGGTGTACGGTGCGCGCCCCCTCAAGCGCGCCATCCAGCGCGAACTGGAAACCCCGATCGCCAAGGGCATCCTGGCCGGCACCTTCCTTGCCGGCGCCACGATCGCGGTGGATGTGGAACCCGCCGGCGACGTCAGCCGCCTGCGCTTCCAGGCCAGCGACCCGGCCCGGCTGCCGGCACTCGTGTAGCGGGGGAGCCGCGGGTGGCCCCCTCGCCCATCCCGATGGCCACCAGCAGCAGCTGGTGGCAGTTGCCGCTGGTGAGCCAATCGCTGGCGGCAGTGGTCGGTGCCGGGGCGATCGTGCTGGTGGTCAAGTTGATCCAGGCAACGCTGATCCGGCGCCTGACTGACCCCGACAGCCGTTACTACGCCCGCAAACTGGTGACCCTCGGGGGATGGCTCGCCGTTGCTCTGCTGATCACGGTGGTGTTTCGGGACCGGCTCGGCGGACTGCCTGTGGCCATCGGGGTGGCGAGTGCCGGCATCGCCTTCGCGCTGCAGGAGGTGATCGGAAGCATCGCCGGCTGGATCGCCATCTCCTTCGGCAATTTCTACTCCCCCGGCGACCGCGTGCAGCTGGGAGGGATCCGCGGAGACGTGATCGACATCGGCATCCTGCGCACCACCCTGATGGAACTGGGGGAATGGGTGGCTTCGGATCTCTACACCGGGAGGGTGGTGCGCATCGCCAACAGTTTTGTGTTCAAGGAGCCGGTGTTCAACTATTCAGGTGACTTCCCGTTCCTCTGGGACGAGGTGCGGATTCCAGTGCAGCACGGCTGCGATCATCGGCTGGCGCGGCAGCTGCTCGAGGAGGTGCTGCAGGAGGTGTGCTCGGAGGATTTGATCCGCGACTCGCGCCAGGCCTGGCAACGGCTGGTGCGCCGCTACCTGCTCGAGAACGCCAGCCTTGAGCCCGCGGTGAGCCTGGTGATCACCGACAACTGGATGGAGTTCACGCTCCGCTATCTGGTCGATTACAAGCGGCGGCGCAGCACGCGCGATCGTCTCTCGATGCGGGTGCTGGATGCCTTTGCCGACAGCGGCGGAGCCGTGGCGCTGGGTTCGGCCACGTTGCAGCTGGTGGAGCCTGATCCGCTGGAGGTGCGGCTGCAGCGCGACTGAATGATCGTCTGGCGATCACCCATGGTCGCTGGGGTTCAGCCCACGAGGGCATCGATCCGCCTGGCGAGCGCCACATCCAGATCGGACAGGCCACCGGTGTCGTGGGTGGTCAGATCGATCACCACCTGGTTCCAGACGTTGCGCCACTCCGGATGGTGCCCCAGCTGTTCGGCCGCGAGGGCGACGCGGGCCATGAAGCCGAAAGCAGCGCTGAAATCGGCGAAGCGCAGTTCGCGGTGCAGCTTGCCCTCCACCAGGCTCCAGGCCGGCAGCTCGGTGGGCAGGGCCGCGATCGCGGCATCGGTCAGGGGCTGGGCGGCCATGGCGAGGGTTGAACGGTGGATGGGAGGGGAACCGTAGGGGCGGGCCGAGGGAAGCGTTGAGGAACGTGTTGCCGGCGAGGTGCACCGTGTCCCGCAGGACGCCTCCCTCATGGCGGCTCTCCTGGCCGGCCCCAGCGGCCACTGGCCCTGGCGAAGGTCGGGGCCAGGGCGAGTCGGTGTCAACCCGAGTGCGGAGTCGTCGTCCTGAGCTCTCTGATTCAGGGGCCGGCGGCTGGGGGGGATCCCGTCGGGGGTGCCGTCTTGCTCGCCGCACCCGCTGCGGGGGAAGCCGTACCGGCAGGAGCGGCTGGTGGTGCTGAGGTCGGAGCCGCTGTTCCAGGCCGCGGTGCTGTGGCTGCTCCGGTCGGGGCAGTTGATGTGCCGGTCGTTCCCGAGGCTGGCGCCGGCAGGGGCAGCGCGTTGGCGCACAGCGTTGCCACCATCTGCTCTTCACCTCCTGGCGCGGGCAGCCGCCAGCTGCCCCAGGCGCCGCGCTCGCTGCTGCCGCTGCGTTCGGCGTTCGGATTGAAACTGTTGATCTGCAGCTTGCTGCAGTTCACGCCGATCGTGTGATTGACGATCGGGGGGCTGCCCTCGCAGCTGTAGCTGGTGGTGCGGCTGCCATCGGGCTGCAGCTTCCAGCGATCCCAGCGGTAGCTGCAGGTGCCGAAGCGCCGCTGGTCGCCATCCCGCAGCCGCCGGATGCGGTCGAGGACGGCCTGCTGCGCCGATGTGGGCTTGGCGCTGCTCGGGGGCGCGTTCACGCCGGCCGGCTGTGCCGGTGCGGCCGGGGTGGGCACCGGCGTCTCGCTGCCGGCCGCCGGGGGGACCGTCGGGGTGGCGTTGCTCGGCTCGGTCTGGGCCAGGGCCGTTCCCGGAAGCAGCAGAACGGTGGCGGCGAGGACAGGCAGGAGGCGGGGCATGGTCGGGAGGCGATGGCCGCCGCCGGATGACCCCGGGGCGGAGCGGACAGGCTCCTCCCATCCTGGATCCGTGCACCGGGCCTGCGGCGTCACTCGCCGATCAGATGCAGGCTGATATGGCGCTGCATCGGCGCGGCGCGGTGCTCCCAGAGATAGATCGCCTGCCAGGTGCCCAGCAGCAGCCTGCCCCCCTGAAACGACTGGCTGAGGCTGGTGCAGGTCAGGGCCGTGCGGATGTGGGCCGGCATGTCGTCGGCTCCTTCGTCGTCGTGGATGTACGTGCGCAGCTCCCCGTGGCCGCTCACGGGCCGGATCCCCTCCTGGGGCACCAGTGCCCGCAGGTAGGCGGTCAGGTCGGCCAGCACCCGCGGGTCGGCGTTCTCGTTCACGGTCAGCGAGGCACTGCTGTGCAGGCAGCTGATCACGGCGATCCCCGTGTCCAGCCCGCTGGAGCGGATCTCGGCGTTGAGCGCCGCTGTGATGTCGGTGAAACCCTCGCCGCGGGTGTTCAGCGAAAGTCGGCACAGGTTCTGCCGGAGCATGCCAGGGGAAGGCGGGTTCCCCTAGCTTCCACTGAGTTCGGTCCACGTCACCATGGGCGGCCCATCGGCTCAGCGTCTGCGTCTGTCGCTCGGCGGCGTGATCGTCGCCCTGCTGGCCACGGGAAGCCTCGTTGAACCCGCTCTGGCGCAGCGGGTGGTGCCCAAGATCGGTTCGATCTGCCCGATGGGGTATGTCGACACCCTCGACGGCAAGTGTTCGACCCTGGGCCTGATGAGCTATACCGTGCAGCCCACCAACGGCCAGCCCTGCCCCGAGGGCTGGATGAATGTGGGCGGCGGCTACTGCCGCAGGAAATGAACGCCAGCGCGACTGCGGAGCTGACGCTCCTTTATGACGGCGCCTGCCCGCTCTGTCTTCGCGAGGTGACGTTTCTGCGTCGCCGGGACGAACGCCTGCGTCCCGGTGCGCCGCAGCTCGCCTTCGTCGACATCGACGATCCCGCCTACGACCCGGCCTCCCATGCCGGCATCGACTACCGCGCAGCGATGGGCCGCATCCATGCGGTCGCCGCCGACGGCTCGGTGCTTCGGGACGTGGACGTCTTCCGCCGCGCCTATCAGCTGGTGGGCCTGGGCTGGCTCTATGCCCCCACCCGCTGGCCGTTGCTGGGCCCGCTGGTGGATCACCTCTATGGCCTCTGGGCCGGCGCTCGGCTGCGTCTGACCCGCCGCCCCGACCTCGATGCGCTCTGCGCCCTGCGAGAGCAGCGCTGCGCCACCGGCAGCTGCGGCTGGCGATGACGGAGGCGGCGACGGCGGTCTCCTGGGCGAGCTCCGCTCCCGATCTGATCGTGGTCGGCAGCGGCCTCGGCGGCCTCTGCGCTGCCGCCATCGCCGCCCGCCAGGGCCTGGAGGTGCTGGTGCTGGAGGCCCATAGCGCCCCCGGTGGCGCCGCCCATGGCTTCCGCCGCCGCGGCTTCCACCTGGAATCGGGCCCGTCGCTGTGGAGCGGCCTGGGGCGCTGGCCCAGCCCCAATCCCCTCGCCCAGGTGCTGCGGGCGGTGGGGGAGAGCGTGCCGGTGGTGCAGTACCGGGAGTGGGGTCTGCTGCTGCCGGAGGGATCGCTGCGGGTGGGGGTCGGCGCCGATCCCTTCCGCGAGCTGGTGCGCCAGCTGCGAGGCCCGGCCGTGGCTGAGGAGTGGGAGCGCTTCCTGGCGCTGCTGGAGCCCAGCTGCCGCGCCGCCCGCTCCCTGCCGCTGCTCGCCCTGCGGCCGGGTCTGGGCATGGCCGCCACGCTTGGCTCCCAGGGGCTGTCGCTGCTGGGACAGGCCGGATCCCTGGCACGCCTGGGTGGCGGCTTCGGGGCGCTGGCCCGCCGCCACCTGCGTGATCCCTTTCTGCTGCACTGGGTGGAGCTGCTCTGCTTCCTGATCTCCGGACTGGGGATGGATCAGACCAGCACCGCCGCGATGGCCAGCCTGTTCGGGGAGTGGTTCGAGCCCGACGCCTGCCTCGATTACCCGGTCGGGGGCAGCCCGGCAGTGGTGGCGGCGCTGGTGCGTGGGCTGGAGAACCATGGCGGCGCCCTGCGCCTGCAGGCACCGGTGGCGCAGGTGCTCATCAAGGGCGGGCGCGCCACCGGTGTGCGGCTCCAGTCCGGCGAGGAGCTGGCCGCCCGTCAGGGTGTGATCGTCAACGCCGGGCCCTGGGCCCTGCCCGACCTGCTGCCCGCCGCCGCGGTGCCGGAGCGCTGGCGCCGCCGCCAGGCCGCCACCCCTGCCTGCTCAAGCTTTCTCCACTGGCACCTGGCGCTGCGCGGCTCCAGCGAGGAGTCGGCCCTGGCCTCCCTGCCCCTGCATCACGTCTGGGTGGGCGACTGGCAGCGCGGCATCGGCGCCGAGCGCAACATGGCGGTGCTGTCGATGCCCTCGCTGCTCGATCGCTCGCTGGCTCCGGCGGGGCACCAGGTGCTGCACGGCTACACCCCCGCCAATGAGCCCTGGGCCCTGTGGCAGGACCTCGAGCGCGGCACACCGGCCTATGAGCGCCTCAAGGCGGAGCGCTGCGGTCTGTTCCACGCGATCTTCGATCCCCTTCTGCCCGACTGGCGCGAGCGGCTGGTGTTCGAGCTGCAGGGCACACCGCTCACCCATCGCCACTACCTGCGCGCCCATCAGGGCAGCTATGGACCGGCCTGGCCGGCCGATCGCGGCCCCTTCCCCGGCGGCACCACCCCGATCGACAACCTCGTGCTGTGCGGCAGCGGTGTCTTCCCGGGCATCGGCGTGCCACCGGTGGCGGCCAGCGGCGCCATGGCAGCCCATCGCTTCGTGCCGGCCGCCCGTCAGCGCAGTCTGCTGGAGGAGCTCGGACTGGTGGGCTGACGTCGCCTGGGGGCCTCTCCGGGCCTGGATGCCGGTGCGGTGCCGCCCCAGGCTTCAGAAGCGACGTCGCAGCTGGTCGGCCGCCACCTGCATCTCCCCCAGGAACAGCAGCACGGCCACCATCAGGAACAGCATCGCCGCCACGAACAGCGGCACGACGATCAGGGCCAGATCGAGGCGGGCCACGGCGCTGAGAAACACCATCGACACCACGATCGCCACCAGCAGCACGGTGACGGTGCAGCACTGGATCGCGGCCATCACCAGTTCCATGCGCCGCTTCTGGATCTGGAGCTCCCGGCAGACCTGCCGGCCCGTGGCGATGGGCGCATCGCGCCGTTGATCCTGCAGCACGCGGGCCCGCTCGATGATGCGTGCCAGGCGATTGGTGAACACCCCGAGCAGCCCGCTCACTCCGGCCAGCAGGAAGACCGGGGCCAGGGACAGCTGGATCGCCCTGGCGAGCCCTTCCACCGGTGCCGTGGCCAGGAGCGTCGCGCTTGGCGGGAACGGGGCGACCAGGGGCATGACGTCGGGGGAACGCGGCCCACCCAGGCTCCCGCTGCGTCGTGCGGCCGGCAACCGCCAGAGTGACGGCGCAACCCGGGTCGCCCCTCCCATGACCACCATGCACTGCCGCTACGAGGGCGGCCTGCGCTGCGTGTCGGTGCATGAAAGCTCCGATGCCGTGCTGCACACCGATGCCCCCCTCGACAATCAGGGCCGCGGAGAGTCGTTCTCCCCCACCGATCTGGTGGCCACCGCCCTGGCGACCTGCATTCTCACGATCATGGGGATCGTCGCCGAGCGACACGGCATCGCTCTAGAGCCCTGCACCGCCACGGTGCACAAGACGATGACCACCACCGGCGTGCGCCGCATCGCCCTGCTGGAGGTCTGGATCACCCTGCCCTCAGGCCTGGGTGAGGAACAGCGGCGCCTGCTGCAGCGGGCCGCCGAGGGGTGCCCCGTCAAGCGCAGCCTCGAGGGATGCATCGCCATGGAGCTGCACTGGCACTGAGGCGGTCCAGCCCGGCCGGCGGGAGGTGGCTGCTCAGGGATGGCCGCGGCCTGACGGCAGCACCGGTGGCTGGCGGCGCTGTCCTTCCAGCCCGCGCAGGTAGGCGGCGCAGTTCCGCCGGAACAGCTCGATCACCACCGGCGGCGTCTGCAGCTCCATCCAGAAGGCCTCCGCCTCCAGCCGCTGCTCGGCGCTGCTGTACTCAGAACTGATGAGCTTGGCGTAGTGGGGGGCCATCGTCTGCAGTTCGCGGAAGGTGCGTGGCATCTGCTCATCGGCGATCGCCGTGGTCCCGGTGCATGACTGCATGATGTGCGTGGCCTCATGGGCCATCACCTCCCAGACGGCGTCCACATCGCCCATGTCGACGTTCCGCTTGCAGATCACCAACCGGTCGATGCTGCGCCCGTCGTTCTCGTAGTAGCCGGCGTGGTTGGGCGGGCAGTCGCCGGAGACGATCGTCTCGGTGCCGCTGGCATTGATAAGGTTCTCCAGCAGCCGGATGTCCTCGAGGCTGGCGGCGCGTGCCGGCAGACCCGGCAGGGCGCCGAGCAGCAGTCCGCCGGCGAGCAGGGCCGCCAGCGCTGGGGAGGGAGGCAGAGACATCCGCGGAGACGGCGTTCATCTCCAGACTGGCCAGAGATCGGCGAGACGGCCACGAAGCAGGGAGCGTCCTCGGCGCGGGCCGTGGCGCGGCTGCGGGAACCCGGTTTCAGGTCTCCAGCGGCACGCCCGCAGGGCCGCTCCACCGCTGGCTGGCTGTCGGGGCCCTCTTGATCAGGCTCCCCTCGGCGGCCTGCAGGGTCCACTGCAGATCTGCGGACACTCAGTCCTGGTCGTCGTCCTCCTCCGGCGGGAGGTCACGGTGGATCCCCACGATCGAGGGGGCGAAGAGGAACACCGTGTCGCCCAGCCGCTCGGACTGGCCATCCATCGCATAGACGCCGCCGGAGACGAAGTCGATCGTGCGCTGGGCCTCTTCGGCGGCCATGGCGCCCAGGTGCAGCACCACCGTCTTCTGCTGCTGCACCGCCACCACGACCTGCATGGCGTCCTCGAAGCGGGTGGGGGTGATCACCGTCACCTCGGGTTGCCAGGAGCCGAAGGGGGTGTCCATGGAAGTCGCCGCTGCGGGCTGGGGGCGTCGCGGATCGCCCCCAGATTGACGCAGGGATCGGGGCGGAGCCAGCCGGCGTCGCCAGTGGATCAGGCGGTGAGGCGATTCAGGCGGAGGTGGCGATCGCGTCGATCTCCACCCGCGCGCCCTTGGGCAGCGCCGCCACCTGCACGCAGGCCCGCGCCGGTGCCACCCCGCCGCTGAACACCTCGGCATAGAGGGCATTCACCCGGGCGAAGTCGGCGAGATCGGTGAGAAACACAGTCGTGCGGACCACCCGTTCCGGGCTGCTGCCGCCGGCGGCCAGCACGGCCTTCAGGTTGGCGAGCACCTGACGGGTCTCGGCTTCGACATCACCGCCGCCGACGAGCTCACCGCTGGCTGGATCGAGGGCGATCTGTCCGGAGCAGAAGAGCAGATCCCCCACCCGAACAGCCTGGTTGTAGGGACCCACCGGTGCCGGTGCCTGAGCCGTCTCGACCGCGGTGGGGACGGAGGCCGAAAGGTCGCTCATGCCACTGGAACTGCTCGGGAGAGCGTAGGGGGCGGCTGTCAGCCGATCGCCGCGACGGCTGTGGTGCGCGGCCCCGGGACCCCGCCGCCGGGCCGGGGCGTTGCCGCCCATCTCTCTCTCTCTGGGGCGGAACCTGGCTGGAGGGCCTGTGTTGTCGTCACTCCGGCGGTGTCATGGGAACCGGGGAAGGTCGCTCGAGCCCCAGCGGAGCCCATGGCCCGCAACACTGAGGCCAATGTGGAGGTCGTCACGCCGTCCGGCTTCGACCTGTTCCGTCGCTCCCGCCTGCCCTTGTCCTTCCATCACCCGTCGTCCATCGCCTCCGACGTTCTCTCCGGCGTCGGAACCGCTTCGGCCGGGGCGGTTCGGCAGGAGCCCCATGGTGTTGGAGAGGCGCCGTCGGTGCGGCTGGAGGGCATCTGGCAGCGCTACCGCACCGGAGCCGAAGGGGCGGCCCCGTCGACGTCGTCGCAGGGGGAGGACCAGGATCCCGCCGGCCTGGGTGAAGCCGCCCCGGCCGATGGCTGGACCCTGCGCGGCATCGATCTGACCCTGGGCCGCGGCGAACTGGTGGGCCTGCTGGGGCCCTCCGGATGCGGCAAGACCACGCTCCTGCGCCTGATCGCCGGTTTCGAACGGCCGCAGCGGGGCACGCTCGAACTGGATGGCCGCCTGGTGGCGGGTGAGGGCCGCTGGCTGGAGCCCGAGCGCCGCGGGGTGGGGATGGTGTTCCAGGACTACGCCCTCTTCCCCCACCTCGACGCCTGGCGGAATGCCTGCTTCGGCCTCAGGCACCGCCAGGACCGCTCCCGCGTCCAGAGGCTGCTGGAGCTTCTGGGCCTGGAGGGACTGGAGCGGCGTTACCCGCACGAACTCTCCGGCGGCCAGCGGCAGCGCCTGGCCCTGGCCCGTGCCCTGGCACCCGGCAATGGTGTGGTGCTGCTCGATGAACCCTTCTCCAACCTCGATGTGGAGGTGCGCCTGCGGCTGCGCAGCGAGCTGCCGGCCGTGCTGGCCGAATGCGGCGCCAGCGCCCTGCTGGTCACCCACGATCCCGAGGAGGCCCTGGCCGTGTGTGACCGCGTGGCGGTCCTGCATCAGGGCCGCCTGCATCAGTGCGCCAGCCCGATGGAGCTGGTCAGCCGTCCGGCCACGGCCTTCGTGGGTCGCTTCGTGCTCCAGGGCAACCTGCTGCCCGCCGAGCGCCGCGGCAGCCTGCTCCACACGCCACTCGGCGCCTTCGCGGTTCCGCAGCTGCCATCGGCGCACACGGATCTGCAGCTGCTGCTCACCCCGGAGGCGCTCACCCTGGAGCCGCTGGCGGCCGCGGAGCTGGCCGGCCCCACGCCGGAGCGGCCTGTGGCCCGGGTGCTGGGGCGGGAGTTCCTCGGCCGGGAATGGCTGGTGAGTGTCGATCTGCAGGGCCGCAGCCTGCGGGTGCGTCTGCCACTGGAGCGGCGGCTCGAGCGCGGCCAGCCCTGCGCGCTGCGTGTGCGAGAGGGGGCTGAGGCGCTGCTCTATCCCGGCGCCCTGCCGGTGCGGCCGGTGGTGGCCCCCTGAACCGGGCGCTCAGCCGCGCCAGTCGTTCTTGCTCTGGCGCAGCGCCGCCAGCTCGGCGGCGTCGCTGGCCCGCACGAACAGGTTGGTCGCCCGTTCCAGGGCCACGCTGGTGGGGATGGTGGCCTCCCCCCGGGCCCGTCGCTCCCGCACCCGGGCGAGCCGTTCCGCGATCGCCGCGTCGCCCGGGCGCTGGGCCGCCGCCCAGCCCAGGTTGGCTTCCGTGTATTCGTGGGCGCACCAGACACGGGTGGCCGGATCCAGCCCGGTGAGCGCCCGCAGCGACTGGAACATCTGCTCGGGCGTGCCCTCGAACAGCCGGCCGCAGCCGCCGGCGAACAGGGTGTCGCCGCAGAACAGCTCCGCACCCTCCTCCCCCTCTGCCGGGAGGTGAAAGGCGATGTGGGCGCGGGTGTGGCCGGGCACCTCCAGCACCTCCACGGTGCGTCCCAGCAGCGGGAAGCGGTCGCCGCCGGCCACCGACGTTGTCTGGAAGGGGATGCGGTCGCGATCGGCGCCGCTGGCCACCACCGCCGCGGCCGGCCAGCGGCGCAGCAGAGCGGGCGTGCCACCGATGTGGTCGCTGTGGTGGTGGGTCTGCAGGACCGCCACCAGCTCCAGCCCCCGTTGCTCCAGCCAGAGGCGCACCGGTTCCGCCACCGCTGGATCCACGACCGCCGCCTCGCCTCCCCGCCGCAGCACGACGACGTAGTTGTCCTGCAGGACCGGCAGGGCCGTGATCTGCAGCGGTTCGCTCTGGCTCGGCTGGGGAAGGGCCATCGGTAAAGTCCGCTCTGCGGCTGCGACCCCATGATCTTCGCCACCCCGTGTCGCGGGCGCCGTCGATGCCGCTGAGTCCTTCCCCTCCGTTCACCGTGGCCCTGGCCAAGGGAGCGCTGCTCAAGGATTCGGTGCGCCGCTTCGCCGCCGCCGGTCTTGATTTCTCCGCCCTGCTCGATCCGGACAACCGGTTGCTGCGCGTGCCCAGCGCCTGCGGCTCGGCCCAGGCCCTTCTGGTGCGCAACGCCGATGTGCCCGTGTATGTGGCCTATGGCCAGGCCCAGCTGGGGGTGGTGGGCTACGACGTTCTGCGCGAACACCGGCTGCCGATCGCCCAGCTGGTTGATCTCGGCTTCGGCGGTTGCCGCATGGCGGTGGCGGTGAAGGCCAGCAGCGGCTACCGGCGCGCCCTCGACCTGCCGGCCCACTGCCGCATCGCCAGCAAGTTCACCCGCTGTGCCGCCGATTACTTCGCGTCGCTCGATCTGCCGGTGGAGCTGATCCATCTGACCGGCTCGGTGGAGCTCGGCCCGCTCACCGGCATGAGCGAGGCCATCGTCGACCTGGTGGCCACCGGCCGAACCCTGCGTGACAACGGCCTGGTGGCGATCGAGGACCTGTTCCACAGCACCGCTCGCCTGATCGGCCATCCGCTGTCGCTGCGGCTCGATGACGGGCGTCTGCGGGGCATCGTGGAGCGCATCGGCTCCGCTGCCACCTGATGGCCTCTCTCGATGCGCGTCGCCTGCGTCGCCTGCTTCCCTACCTGGGCCGCGATCGCCGCCGGTTGCTGCTCTCGCTGCTGCTGCTGATTCCCCTGGCCCTGGCCGGCGCCATCCAGCCCGTTCTGGTGGGCCAGGCGATCTCGGTGCTGCGCAAGGAGCCCTCGGTGCTCCCCTGGCTGAACGGTCTGCCCACCGCCCAGGCGCTGCGGCTGCTGGTGGGCCTGCTGCTGGCGGCGGTCGTGCTGCGGCTCGGGCTGCAGGGCACCCAGAGCTTCAACGTGCAGGTGGTGGGCCAGCGGCTCACCGCCCGCATCCGCGACGACCTGTTCCGCCACGCCATGGAGCTGTCGCTGCGCTTCCACGACCGCACACCGGTGGGGAAGCTGCTCACACGCCTCACCAGCGATGTGGAGGCCCTGGCGGAGGTGTTCGGCAGCGGCGCCGTGGGGGTGCTGGCCGACCTGGTGTCGCTGCTGGTGATCGCGATCACGATGATCACGATCGAGTGGCGCCTCGGTCTGCTGCTGCTGATCACCCAGATTCCGGTCACCTGTGGCATCCTCTGGCTGCAGAAGCGCTACCGCCTCGCCAATTACCGGGTGCGCGAGGAGCTCTCCCAGCTCAACGCCGATCTGCAGGAGAACCTGCAGGGCCTCGAGGTGGTGCAGATGTTCCGCCGCGAAGCCGTGAACAGCGCACGTTTCGCCCGCACCACCGATGCCTATCGCCAGGCGGTGACGGGCACGATCCTCTACGACAGCGCCATCTCCGCCTTCATCGAGTGGGTGGCCCTCGGTGCGGTGGCGCTGGTGCTGGCCCTGGGGGGCTGGATGGTCACCGGTGGCCTGATCGACCTGGGCACGCTGACCACCTTCATCCTCTTCTCGCAGCGCCTGTTCGATCCGCTGCGCCAGATGGCGGAGCGCTTCACCCAGATCCAGGGCGGCCTGACGGCGGTGGAGCGGATCGGCGAACTGCTCGAGGAGCCGCTGGAGATCAGCGAGCTGCCGGCCGAGAAGCGCTCCCTGGCCGCCAGTCACGGCGCCTCACTGAGCCGCAGTCCCGGGGCGATCACCTTCGAGAACGTGAGCTTCGCCTACCGCAGTGACGATCCGATCCTGCAGGATCTGTCCTTCCGGATCGAGCCCGGCGAGCACGTGGCGCTGGTGGGTCCCACCGGTTCGGGCAAGAGCACGGTGATCCGGCTGCTCTGCCGCCTCTACGAACCGCAGCGGGGCCGCATCCTGCTCGACGGCGTCGACATCCGTGAGCTGCCGATCGCCTCGCTGCGCCGTCGGCTGGGCGTCGTGCTGCAGGACACCTTCCTGTTCAGCGGCAGCGTCGCCGACAATCTGCGCCTCGACGCCCCGGTGAGCGACGCCGAACTGGCCCACACCTGCCGGGAACTGGGCCTCGAGCCGCTGCTAACCCGCCTGGATGCGGGCCTGTCCACCGAGCTGCGGGAGCGCGGCGCCAACCTCTCCTCCGGCGAGCGGCAGCTGCTGGCGGTGGCGCGGGTGGCGATCCGTGATCCCTCCGTGCTGGTGATGGACGAGGCAACCGCCTTCCTCGATCCCTCCACCGAGGCGACGCTGCAGCGGGATCTCGAACGGCTGCTGCACGGCCGCACCGCCGTGGTGATCGCCCACCGGCTGGCCACGGTGGAGGCCGCCGACCGCATTCTGGTGCTCCGCCGCGGTCGCCTGATCGAGCAGGGAACCCACCGTCAGCTGCGGGCCGCCGGCGGTCTCTATGCGCAGCTGGCCGAGCTCCAGGACAAGGGCCTGGCCATGCTCTGAATCACCTTTCGGCCGGGGCCGCCCGCGGCCCGCGGCTGCACTGTCTCAGCTCAGGCAACCCCGGCCTCAGGCACCCGCGGCGACGCCCACCAGAACCTCCAGCTCCAGCCACTGCCTGATCAGCGCCGCCAGCTGCTGCGGTTGCTGGCGCATCGGCAGGTGGCCGACCCCCTCCAGCAGCTCCACCCGGTGGCAGGGGCTGTAGCCGGCCAGGTGCCGCACATAGCGCGGCTGCATCACGCCGTCGCGGCTGCCGGCGATCCAGAGGCTGGGCACCTGCAGCTGGCCCGCCAGCAACGGCAGCTGCCGCACCGCCCCCCGGTTGGTGCTGCAGGCCAGCAGGCTGCGGGCGGCGCGCAGGTCGGCCCGCAGTGGTGAGCGGATCGCCTCCATCCCTGGCACATCCCCCAGCCAGCCTGGGCGCCAGCGGAGGAAGGCCGCACCCCCCTGCCGCACCCTGGCGAAGGCGCGCGGTTGATAGACGCCACCTCCGGCGGCGATCTGAACCATGCCCAGGAGCTGATCACCCAGGTGGGGAGCGGCATGCAGGGCGATGCTGCCGCCGAGGGAATGGCCCAGGAGCACCACCGGACGCTGCGGCTGCCGCTCCTGCACCGCCTGGGCCAGCCAGCGGCCATAGCTCGCCAGGTTCGGCAGCAGGCCTCTCGGCCGCGGCCGACGGCCGAAGCCCGGCAGATCCGGGCTCCACAGCGTCCGGTGGTCGCCGAGCTGCTCTCTCAGGGGATCCCACAGCCGCCCGGACAGCAGCCAGCCATGCACGGCCACCAGCAGGGGGGAGCGGTCCGCGGGCGTCGACGTGACGACGGGAGCCTGTCCGGTGGGGAGAGGGAAGGGCAGGGGAGGCAGGGGCCGCTGAGAGCCGGATCACCCTGCCTCAGCGGCCCGCGCTTGCGAACCCCCTGCAACGCAGCGTCGCGGTTGGCGTGAACCCTGCAAAGGGTGCCGTTCTGCGCGGAACCGCGGGGGGATCTGCCGCGGGCGATAGCCTGAAGCCAGTGCCGGCCAGCCGTGACCGAGATCCTGCCGAGGGGAAGCAGCCTGGAGGGTCCGCGCGCAACCGCGACGGTGAGCCCTCCGATCACCCCTGGGGAGGACGCGGAAGCCACGCTCCTGCAGGGCCTGTACGGGCCTCGGCATCGCTTCTGCCCGACGCCCAATCCCCAGTTGAAGGTGGTGCTCAGCCTCGATCGCGAGATCGATCTGGTGGAGCTCGAAGGCATCTGCGATGCGGTGGGCTGGAGCCGCCGGCCGCTCAGGCGGGTGCGCAAGGCGCTGCAGAACAGCCTGCTGTGTGTCGGTCTGTGGCGCCATCACCCGCGCCTGCCCCGGCTGATCGGCTTCGCCCGCTGCACCGGCGACGGTGTGATCGAGGCCACCGTGTGGGATGTGGCTGTGCATCCGCTGTATCAGGGGGCTGGGCTGGGCCGCCAGTTGATGGCCTACGTGCTCGACGAGCTCGAGCAGCAGGGGGTGGAGCGGGTGAGCCTGTTCGCCGATCCCGGTGTGGTGGGCTTCTATTCCTCCCAGGGCTGGCAGCTCGAACCGCTGGAGCGGCGCTGCGCCTTCTGGTATGCCCCCTGAGCGGCCGGCCCCTCAGCCTCCGGGCTCGCCGTAGTAGCGCCGCGCCAGCAGTGACGGATCGACGCCACGCCTCCAGGCACGCCGCAGCAGGGCGTTGCGCCAGGTGGTGCGCCACACCCCCAGACGCCGCCAGCGCCTGCCATCGACCCGCAGCGGCCCCTGCAGCAGCCGGATCGGGGCCAGTCGGCGCAGGCGCTGGATGAACTCCAGGTCCTCCATCAGCGGCAGGGGCATCAGGCCGCCGCTGCGTTCGTAGAGGGTGCGGCTGAGCAGCAGACCCTGATCGCCATAGGGCAGGCTCCGCCAGCGGCTGCGCAGGGTGCTCAGGGCGCCCACCAGCTGCAGGGCGGGCCCTGCCGCCTCGATCGCCAGCGGGAAGGTCCAGGCCGTCTGTTCACCGGCGTGGATCGCCCGCTGGATCTCGGCCGGCCAGTCGGTGGGCAGGCGCGCGTCGGCGTGCAGCAGCAGCAGCCAGGGTCCCTCACAGACGGCGACGCCGCGCCGCAGTTGCTCGCCTCGGCCGGCAATGCTGGAGAGCACCCATGCCCCGGCCAGCCGCGCCAGCCCTGCGCTGCCATCCACGCTGCCGCCGTCCACCACCCAGATCTCGCGCAGCAGGGAGGCGGGGGCGGCCGCCAGATCCGCCAGCAGCAGCGGCAGCCGGGCCGCTTCGTTGCGGACCGGGATCACGACCGACAGGGGAGGAGCAGTCACGACCCCAGGATCGGCCCTGGCCTCCCCGCTGGCCGCTCCGGCGCCCGGGCCGGGGCAGGACATCCGGCGCTGCGGTGTGGTGCCGGTCACGGCGGGTCTGTCTTCGCCGGCCCGCCCTTGAACAGCTCATGCCCAGGTGGCACCCGGGACCGGGGCGCCGGGGTGACCGACCGCACGCCACCAGGCCAGCAGATCCGCATGGTCGTCCAGATCCCGCTGCGGTCGCAGCAGACGGGGCGGCAGATCGAGCAGCGCCGCCCGCGTCAGGGTCTGCGCCAGCACCTCGGCTCCGCCCCAGGCGATTCCGCTCATCAGCCGGGTTCCCGCCCGCTGGAAGCCGGCGCGGTTCATCCCGATCAACCAGTAGCCCCCGTCCGTGGCCGGACCGATCACGAGGGGGGCAGCCTGCAGGAGCGCCAGCGCCTTGGTCAGATCGCGGCATTCCAGCCCCGGCAGATCCGTGCCGATCAGCACCACCCGCTCGGCGCCCGCGGCGAAGCCGTGGCGCAGCTGTCGCTGCATGCGGCACCCCAGGTTGCCGCCGCCCTGCCCGCCGAACGCCACCCTGTCGGCCGGCGGCCAGTCGCTCCGGCGCTGCATCGCCCGCTGCCAGCGGCGCAGGGCTCCGGGGGCGAGGCCATCCACCGCGACCTGGAGCTGGACGCCTCGGGCGGCGACCGCCGCGGCAGCCACCAGCAGGGTGTGGCTGGTGAGGCGTCCCTGGATCGCCGCGGCCCGCTCCGAGGAGCCGCAGCTGGCGGCGAGGCGCCGTTTGCAGCGTCCGGGAGCTGGCCATCGGGCCATCACCACGATCCTGCAGGCCCCGGCAGCCGCCTGCGGGCGGCGCCGGCGCCGATGTGCTCCAGACATCCCGACGGGGCGGGAAGAGGTGGGAATCACTGCTCCTTGGGCAGTTCCGCCGGCCGCACGGTGAGGGTCTGGCGGCCGTCGCCGCGGCGGATCACCACAGCCAGGGGCTGATTCACCTGGCCGCGATCCACCGCCAGCTGCACCTCCGAGGGGTTCTTCACCGCCGCGTCGCCCACCTTCTCGATCAGATCACAGGGGCGCAGCCCCGCCCGCGCGGCGGGGCTGTTGCTCATCACATCGACCACCACGACCCCATTCACCTCCGGGACCCTGCATTCGTCGGTGCTGGCATTGATCTCGCGGGCCAGCTGGGGGGTGAGCGCCTGCAGGCGCACGCCGATGTAGGGATGGCTGGCGTAGCCGCGCTCGAGAATCTGGTCGGCGATCTGGCGGGCGGTGTTGATCGGGATCGCGAAGCTGAGGCCGGCGCCGGGGGCCTGACGGATGGCGGTGTTGATGCCGATCACCTGGCCGCGCTCATTGATCAGCGGACCGCCGCTGTTGCCTGGGTTCACGGCGGCGTCCGTCTGGATGTAGGGCACCCGCTGGCCCTCGCCGACGGCGTTGGTGCGCTGAATGGCGCTGATGATCCCGGCGGTGACGGTGTTGTCGAGGCCGAGGGGGTTGCCGATGGCGATCGCCCACTCACCGGGCCGCACCCGCGAGGAGTCGCCGAGGGTGGCCACGGGCAGGCGGGAGCCCACCACCTTCACCACCGCCACGTCGGTGAGCGGATCGGCTCCCAGCACCTTGCCGGTGAAGCTGCGGCCGTCGGGCAGGGTCACGCCCACCTCACTGGCGCCTTCCACCACGTGGGCATTGGTGAGGATGACGCCGTCGGCATCGACGATGAAGCCCGATCCCTGACCCTGTTGCTGCTGGATGGCAGGACCACGGCCGAACAGGCCCCCCATCGGGTTGATCAGCCGCTTGACCGTGTCGATGCGGACCACCGCCGGCCCGGCCTTCTCCACCGCCTTGACGATCACGTTGTCGCTGCCGGGCAGCAGCGAGGGGGCCGGAGCCTCACTGACCCGCGGCGCATCCGGCAGCCGGCGCAGGCCATTGAGGGGGCCGGTGCCGCCACAGCCGCCGAGCAGCAGCAGGGCGGCCAGGCCGAGGGGCCGCAGACGCCGGATGGGAGAGGTGCATGGAACAGCCGCACGGGAGAGAGCCATCGGCAGGCAGGGCGAGAAGGCGGATTGAGCAGGGGTTCATTTAAGGCGGACCCCCCGGCAGCGTCTGCCTATATTCAGCCCCGATGCGTTGGGTCAGCG